>CAZJOM010000042.1:21707-27278 GCA_964547645.1 uncultured Flavobacteriaceae bacterium | reverse complement strand
ATCGACTCATTTCGCCGCTTCGCGGTGGAAGGCTTGGGGACGCCCGCACCGATCGCCCCGACGCAACATCTGATCGTGACCGGGTTCTATCGTCATGTGCGCAACCCGATGTATGTCGGCGTCGTGTCGGCGGCCTTAGGCCAAAGTTTCTTGTTCGGGAGCGCGCCCCTGCTGGTTTATGCGGCTGCCGTTTGGTTGGGCTTTCACCTCTTCGTCACCTTCTACGAAGAGCCGACGCTCGCACGCCAATTTGGCGCAAGCTACGACGAGTTCAGCAATCACGTTCCGCGTTGGCTGCCGCGCCTCACGCCTTGGCGCGCTTCTTCTTAGCGGCGACATTCGCGTGCGCCGCCTTGAGCGCGCTCAGCACTGTCGCTTTGTCCGCGGCTCTCAGATGCATCCACGTGGCGCCCTTGTCGCCCCAAGCGTTTGGAATCCGCTCGAACACTTTCGGCTCCGCGGCGGTCATCATCTCCTGCTGCTCCGGCGTCAGCTTTACCATCGCGCGTGCGTCCTTCTCGGACAGCGTGGAGAAGATCTTGCCGCTGGCTCGGAACGAGGCGAGCTCGAAATGCGGCGCCTCCGTTGCATCCGGCATGGTGAGCGCGAGGGCACGGAACGCCGCGACACTCACCATGCTATTGCCGCTCTAGCCAATAGATCATGTTGTCGAGCGCGAAGGCCGCGTGGTCGTGGTCGCGGAATACATAGTCGATTTCTGCCTCGCACCCCGTCTCAAGCGCATCAATTTGGCCACGCTTGAACCCAAGTTTCGTTGCCTCGGTATCGGCCGCCGCTTCCGGATTCGAACCGACGGCAAGGCCGCCTTGAAACAGATAGCCAGGCTCCACTCTCTTCAAAACATAAACGGGCGCGGGACAGGCGAGCAGGCCCGGGCCCTCGATCCGCTTCGCGATCGTGACCGACTTGCCGACATAGGTCGCGACCTCCGCAGCGTCCGGCTGAAATGCCGCGTCGTTCCAAGGCGCACGATCCGCTCGCACGATCTTGTAGGTCCCCAAATACCAAGCGTCGGATGCGCCGCAGCCGGTCGCGGTGCCAACCACGAGGGTCAGAACGGCAGTCAGGCGCAACAGAGGGTTCATGGTTGGCCTACGGTGTTACGACATTGAAGTTCGGTTGTGTCGGATCAATCAGCCCCACAAGTTCCGCGTAGGCGTCGCTCTTGCCGGTGACTTTCACTGCGCCGGTTGTCGTCTTTAGCGTCAGCGGCACTCCTGCTAGGAGTGTCTCGAGTAAATCCGACCGCTTCATCGTGGCTGTTGCATCCGCCTTGCCGTCGACGACGCCTTCCTCATGGATCAAAACGCCGTTCTCGATCGTGAGCAAGTGCTTCTCGTTCACATCGCTCAGCACCAAGTTGATTTTGAGCGCTTTGCCGGTTGCGCGCTCCGAATTGAATCGGACCGCCGCCAGATCGAGCATCATCGACGTCGGCGTTGCGCGCACCAGGGCGGCGCTGAAGCGCTGAATGCCGGCATCGACCACACCGTGCCGAAGCTCCTGCGCGCCGGTGAGATAGATATTGCGCCAAGTGCCTGCTTCTGCGCGATAACCGAGCTGTGTGTACACGTCGGCCAGCATCTCTTTCGCCTTCGTGTTGGCCGCGTCTGCAAAGACGACGTGGTTGAGCAGCATTGCCGCCCAGCGATACTCACCAGCCTTTACCGCGGCATCGGCTTTCGCGATTGCGGCATCCGCGCCGCCCATCGCCTCCACATAGTGCGTTCCCGCGGCGACCGGCGGCAGTGCATTCAGCGATGACGGATTGGCGTCGTACCAGCCCATATAACGCTGATACACCGCCTTCGAGTTATGGCTCATCGTGCCGTAGTAGCCGCGATTGTACCATTCATGCGCCAGCACCTCGGGCAGTTGCAGTTGCTCGGCGATCTCGACGCCGGTCAGCCCGTTGTTCATCAGCCGTACCGTCTGATCGTGCAGATACTTGTACGCGTCGCGATGCTTGGCGAGGAAATCGTTGATCACGTCGGTGCCGAAGCGCGGAATGCCGTGCGCGGCAAACATCACGTCGCTCTTGTCGCCGTAGAGCCGGATCGCCTGCGTCAGATAGTCGGCCCAATCCTTCGCGTTGCGCACCAAAGCGCCGCGCGCGGGAAGCAGATTGTGCATCGTCGCATTCGCGTTCTCCGCCATGAACAGTGCCCGCATCTGCGGCAGATGGAAGTTCATCTCGGCCGGCGCTTCGGTGCCCGGCGTCACTTGAAACACCATCGTCACGCCATCGACCGTCAGTTCGGTGCCGGTTTTCGAGATGATATCCGTTGGCGCAATCAAGGAGATGGCGCCGGTCGAAATGCCCGGCCCCAGCCCCGACGTCATCTCGCCTTCGACGCCACGTGGCAGCGTCGTGCCGAACTGGAAGCGCGCGCGGCGCGTCATCGCCGGTCCCGCGATCACGTTCTCCGAGATCGAGTGCTCCATGAAGCCTTCCGGCGCGATAATCTTTACGCGACCGGCTTTGACGTCGTCCTCGGTCGTGACGCCGCCGACGCCGCCAAAGTGATCTGCATGGCTATGCGAGTAGACGACGGCGACGACCGGCTTGTCGGCCACGTGTTTTTTGACCAGCGCCAAGGCCGCTCTTGCGACCTCAACCGTGGTCAGCGGATCGACCACGATGTAGCCGTTGTCCGTCTGAATGAACGACACTGTCGATACGTCGAACCCGCGCACCTGATAGATGCGTTCGGCCACCTTGAAGAGGCCGCTCTTCGTGATCAGTTGCGCTTGCCGCCACAGGCTTGGGTTCGCGCTCTCCGGCGCATCGCCCTTCAGGAAGTCGTACGACGCCAGATCGAACACGACCTTGCCGGTCTCGTCCTTGATCTTGGGATCGTCCAGCGTCGCCACGAACCCGCGCGCCGAGAAGTCGAAGTCCTGTTTGTTCGAAAACGGAAGCTCTTTCAGAATTTTTTCGCGCGCCTCCTTTGTGGACGTCGTGGCCTCCGCGACGACGTCTTTGGGAATGCTCGGTGCGGGAGCCCCTAGGATCAACGGCAAAACACCGCGGAACATGTAGGCGAACCCGCCCAACACCAGTGCCGTTGCCACGACCCCGATACCAAGTCCGCGCAAGAAAGAGCCCATGGCATTCTCCCCGTTCAAAGTGTTCTTCGGGGCAGGCTATCCGACCGGCGCCCGATTGTGTAGCGAGCGTAGCCGCCACAATTGCGCGATTTTAGCGCACGCGCTTGGCCAGCCGGCCCGGGCGCTTCGCGTGGGCGATCGCTGTCGTGTTCTGCCGCTCTTCCGCCCGCAGCTTCTGGAACCGCCTGAGTCGCGGCGCATCGAGCGTCCCCGCAATGACCGCCGCCTGAACCGCACAGTCCGGTTCGCTCAGATGCGTGCAATTGCTGAAGCGGCAGGTGGCGGCGAGTTGGGCCATGTCGTCGAAGACGTCATCGACGCCCTGCGCGGCCTCGATCAGCTGTAGCTCGCGGATGCCGGGCGTATCGATGAGCCACGCTCCGTTCGCCAGGCGATGCAACGAGCGCGCGGAGGTCGTGTGCCGTCCTTTGTCGTCATCGCCGCGCACGTCTTGCGTTTCTTGCAGCAGCCGGCCCATTAGGCTGTTGACCAGCGTCGACTTGCCGACGCCGGAGGAGCCCAACAGTACCAATGTTTTTCCCGACACGAACCAGGGCGTCAGCTGCGCAGCCGCGTCCGCGCTCCGCGCATCGAAAGCCGTGACCGCAATGTCCGGCTTCAGGCTTCGGACCGAAGCAATGAACGGTGCGACGTCCTCCGCCAGATCGGCCTTGGTGATCAGCACGACCGGTGTCACGCCCGCCTCCGCCGCCAGCGCCAAGAACCGCTCCAGCCGCGCCAGGTTAAAGTCTTGGTTGGCGGAGGTGAGCAGCAACATCGTATCGATATTGGCCGCGATCAACTGCACTCGGCGCCCTGTACCCGCGCCTTTGCGTGTGAACACGCTGCGCCGATCCAACAGACGCACCGCGCGGTGCGATCCATCGATCAGCAGCCAATCGCCAACCGTTGCCGCTTGGTCGCGGTGCGCCGAAATTCGTCCCTCGAACCCGGAACCCGCGACGTCCAGTGCATCGCGGTGCACGCTGACGACGCGAACGGGTAGGGTGCCCGCATCGCTCTCGCTCAGCTGCTGCGCGAAATGCGAGTTCCAGCCGAAATCTTCCAGCGTCAATCCGTCGAGCGCCGAAGCGTTCGTGCTTGCCAAATCAGATGCATCCTTCGAAGAGCGGGTAACGCTAGGCCTCACCAAGTCCCCGGTCAACGATAGGGCTAGAACCCGCGCTGGCGCAGCTTCTCCGCGAACACCCCCTTCGCCATTTTGCCGAACTTGCGCGACCGCGCCCGCGACTCGGCGATGCTTTCCGAGTTGTGCCGCTCTTCCCGAAGCAGTTTCTGATAGCGCTTCAGCCGATCCGCGTCGAGCGCGCCGGATGCCAGTGCGCCTTGCACCGCGCAACCGGGCTCGTTGCCATGCGTGCAATCGCTGAAGCGGCAGCGCGTCATCAGTTGCGCCACGTCTTCGAACACCTCATCGATGCCGCTCGCCGCGTCGATCAGCTGCAGCTCGCGCATCCCCGGCGTGTCCATCAGCCACGCACCCGATGCGAGCCGATGCAGCGACCGTCCCGTCGTCGTATGCCGCCCTTTCGCGTCGTCTTCGCGAATGCCGTGCGTGGTCTGCAACGCGTGGCCGGAGAGACTGTTGACCAGCGTCGACTTGCCGACTCCGGAAGACCCGAGCAGCGCCAATGTCTGCCCGCGCCCGATCCAGGGACCCAGCACCCGAGCGACCTGACCGCTACGCGCATCCAGCGCCTCGACCAACAGTCCGGGCATCAGCTTGCGGGCCGCGGTAACATATTCCGCGGTGTCGTCCGCCATGTCGGCCTTGGTGATGACGATGACAGGCGCCACCTCTGCTTCCGCCGCCAATGCCAGATACCGCTCCAGCCGCGCCGGATTGAAATCTTGGTTCGCCGATGTCACCAACAGCAGGGTGTCGACATTCGCTGCGATGAGCTGTATCCGCCGTCCGGTCCCCGCGCTCTTGCGCTTGAAGACGCTTCGCCGCTGAAGCACTCGCACCGCCCGCGGCGCGTCTGCCTCGATCAGCAGCCAATCGCCGACCGTTGCCAGCGCTTCGTCATCTTCCAGCATTGGGAGCACGCGTCCGTCGAATGCGGGGCCTGCCACCTCCAGCGCGTCGCGGTGTACTGCCATGACGCGCACGGGCCGCGTGTCGAGGCGCTCCGCGTCGCTGAGTTGCGCCTCGAAATGCGGATGCCAACCATAGTCCTTCAACGTCAATCGCTCCAACGAGGGAGCATCGTGTGTGTGCTTCACAGCCAATCTCGTTCCAACAATGGGAATCAACGCCCGCAATCGGCACGAGCGCACCGGCGGTTCACGAAGGGCTGGAAGCGAGAGAACGGGGTAGGGGTAAACCCCTAGACGCGCACCTGCGCGCGGCCAGCCCGCGGGGAAATCGCGACAATCATCTGAATCCTCCTACGGTTGGCGTTTCAAGTTGATGGC
>CAZJOM010000042.1:14343-21607 GCA_964547645.1 uncultured Flavobacteriaceae bacterium | reverse complement strand
CACCCGCATGAGACTGCTACGCCTCGCTTTGGGGGCGTTCGGGGCGACGTTTACGCTGCTGTATCCGAGGGCGACTGTTTGGCCCTCGGGTTGGGCTTGGCACGAAGGCGCGCCCTATGAGTCGCAGTACTTCATGATGATCGTGGGCGTCTACGTGACGTTGGGCATTTTTCTGATGAACGCAGCCCGCAATCCCCGTGCGCACCTCAGCCTCATCTGGTTCACCGTGTGGTCGAGCGTCGTGCATGCGCTGATCATGACGGTGCAGTCGCTGCAGCACGCCGAACATAGCGGTCACCTTGTCGGTGATGTGCCGGCGCTCCTGCTGGTCGCGGTCGTGCTGGGTGCCCTGGCGCCGGCGGTCAACACGCCGAGCTAGCGCGCCTTCGCCTTCAACCAGTCGCCGATGATCGCGGCCAGCCGCGGGTGCAATCCGCCCGCGCCGCCGCTCTGCACGCGTTGCAGGCTGGCAGCTTGGTTGGCGGTCTCGACGAGATAGTGGTCCATGTCGGGAATCTCGATGTATGTGCCCGCGCCAGCGCGTGCTGCGTTGACAGCGTCGACCACCGCCTTGCTCTCCTCGACACCGGTCACGAAGTCCGCGGCACCGTAGATCACCGCAACATCCGCGTTCTTGGACTTCTCCCATAGTGCCGGCAGATTCTGCGCGGCGACTTGTTGGACGTAGATGTCGGACGCTGGATACTCCATGTGCTCAGCACAATCCGGTTTGGCTTTGAGAATGTCCGCACGTGGTGCGCGCTCAATGAGCAAGCGGTGCATGCACCACTCCTTCAAGATCAGTTGTGCGCCGATCTCGGCCGGCGAAGCGCCCCCGAGTTTCAGCTGCCGGCGCGTGTTGATCAGTTCGTACTCGAACCAGGTCATGCCCAGTGTTTCCATAACAACCAGCCCGCGCACCGGTTCCTTCGCGGCGACCATCGGCCCCACCACGCCGCCGATGCTGTGCCCGAGGATGAAGCTGCGGCGTGCATCCACAAAGCTCATACCCTTGAGCTTCTTGAGCCCGGCCTGATAGCCGGCGGCCTCCGTGTCCAGATCGACGTCGGTGCATGGCGTGCCGGTGCTGTCGCCCATGCCGCTCTTCTCGACGCGCATGGTCACGAAGCCTTGCCGGGTCAACGCGTACAGCAGCGAGCGGTAGACATCCTTTTCGTTTAGGGGCGCGTCGAAGCTGTAGCACCCGATGCCACCGACCAGGAGGACAGCTGGGTATCGCCCCGACCCGCGGGGTCTGGTGATAATCGTGCGCCGTGTGGCGGCGCCCACCGGGACGGCGTCGTAGACGACGTCGAGATCGCTGGCTGTTTCGAATGGTAACCCCTTCAAGAGCAACGATCCGGTCTTTCGCGTCCCATTGCGAACGTAGTCGACGGGGATCGTGTCCCCGACGCTGTGCGAGCGCGTCACGGCTATGACGTCAGCGACCGCGGAGATCTTGCGCCCGTCCAGGGCCACGACGACATCGCCGGCCTTCATGCCCGCTGCTTCGGCGCTGAGACCTGGCAGTATGGTCACGACCAGTAATCCTTCGCCGGCCACGAGCTTCTGCGCCGCCCGGGTCGCATCGGGGATGTTGGCGGTGAGTGCCGCGCCGAAGCTTGGCCTGCGCGGTAGAGCGGCCGCGTTGGTTTGCACCAACGTCAGGAAACACGCAAAGACCGCAATGATTGCTCGATTCATCGAGCGTCCCTCGGTTCAAATCAAATCACGCAACGTCAGCACGACCTCGCGCTCGCCGTTGGTTGTTTTCAACTTCAAGCGGACGCTTGAGCCCGCTTCGTCAGTCTTCAATCGCTCGCGCAAATCCACCAGAAACAGATCTACAGCGGCAACGCCGTCGACGGCCGTCACAATGTCGTCAACGCGTATGCCGCTGGCCGCGGCGGGGCTGCCAGCCACCACGGACATCACTTGGAAGCCACCGTCGGCCAGTGAGAGCCATAGTCCGCTACGATCGGCGGGGTCCGGGTTTCCGTACGCCGCGTTCGGTACGAGCAACATCCGCTTGCTGCGATAGTCGAAGGCGACTTGGAATCGTTTCAGGATTCCATTGCCGATGCTCCCCGCCGCCTCCGTTGTCGCGAATCCTCCCGTTTCAAGTGTCGGCATGCGCGTCACCACCTGGCGAACTTCGTACGCGCCTAGCGAGAATTTCATGACCCGCGTTACGTCAGCGGGGATCGGGCCACCGACGCCCCAGCCCGTGATGGCGCGCACTCTGCGTTGATAGCGCTCCCGCAGCCTGTGGTGTTTGACGAAGGGACCAAAGAGCGTGAGCGAGGATCGGTCGCCGGTATCGATGATGAAGGTGCCGCTGATGCCGTCGACGGTCGCCTGCACCGCGGGAATGCCATCGAGAAAAGTGAGTGGCATTGCCCCTGCCCAGGCCGGTGATGGAGTCCATCGGGTGCGGTCGACAAATTGCAGTGTCGAGCTGCCGTAGTCGATGTCGACGACGAACCGGTCGATGAGTTCCCGGCCGACGATGCCGTCCAGCCGGCGAAATCCGATGGCGCCGCGAATGGCCTCGAGCGAGAGAACCCTAAATGTCTGGGAACTCATCGTCACCGGGCCAACCATTGCGCGGTCGACCGAGGCGGTCCAGGCCTGTTGGGACGTGGCGCCTGCGCCCCGCGCTTCGCTCGCACCTTCCAGCGTGAGCCCGAGTTCACGCGCAACACTGAGGTCGAGGATGTTGCTTCCGCCGGTGTCGAAGACGAACTGATAGGGCCCGCGGTCGTTGACGGTCACCGGCACGATGATCCGATTATCCGTCAGGGAAAACGGGAGGGCGTCCGCCCGCGCAAGTTCGATGGCGGCCGCGTGGACGGCTCGCGGCGCAAGCAATATCCAAATCACCAGCGCAAAAAAATTTCCGTGACGCAAAGCGAGTTGCCTCCTGCCGTCACCATCGTCCATTGCCAGGCCGGCGATATAGAACCAGAATTGCATTCGATGCCGCGACGCAGACTAAGACTTGGCGCTCATTATGCGACCGCAACGCTCGATCGTCAGATCGGTCCGTTGCGGGTATGGGAATTCATACATCCGCCCGGCTGCCGGATCCCCGAGCACCGGCACGAACGGGCTCATCTCGTCATCATGCTTGCGGGCAGCGTGGCGGAGCGAGGGGCGGACGGATCGATGACGGCGATCGGGGAGGGTGACGCGGTCCTGTACCCACGCAGCGCGACGCACGCGAACACCTTTGGCGGAGGCGGCGCGAGGAGCCTGGGCATCGAGTTCGAAGCCGATTACCTTCCGAAACTGATGCCGCAAGATCTGCCCCGGCTCGGCCGCAGCCTCGTGCTTGGCCGCTCCGCAAAACGCGCCGGGCTGAAAATTGCCCAAGCGGCCCGTGCCGGGGATGCTTCAGGATTGCAGCACGCCGTGCGTTCGTTGGCGCTTGAGTTTGCCAAGGCCACTGTCCCGGAGCCGGATTGGGTCACCTTGATCAAGAACGAACTCCGCAAGCGAGCGGTTCATGAACCGGACATTCACGAACTGGCTCGCCGTGCGCGGCGCCACCCGGCGCATGTGATGCGCGAGTTTCGCCGCCACGTGGGCGTAACGGTAGGTGAGTACGTTCGCGCCTTGCGCGTTGCCGAAGCCTGCAGAGAGTTGCGTACCCCGCGGGCGCGCCTCTCCGACGTCGCGCTTGCGAATGGTTTCGCCGATCAAAGTCACTTTGCACGCACGTTTCAGCGCTTCATGAATATGACGCCGGCGGAGTATCACCTGATGAATATGTCCCCGATTAATAAACATTAAAAGATCGGCGCGTGTTTCCGCCGCTTGTGCGGGAATAAAACCCGAGATGCGATTTGTATCGGCGCGGGGGCCTCGTCGCGGAATAAGCGCAGACGTGTTTCGTTGTCGTGGTGTTGGGGAAACCAATGTGAGCACAGGAGGTATTCATGCTCTTTCGTACAGTTCTGCTTTCGACGGCGATGGTGACAGGTTTGATGTTTGTGACGGCCGATGTGGCCTTCGCGCGTAAGGGTGCGGATGACGCGGCGGATCACGTCCGCCAGGGGCGCGGCGCTGATGACCCTGCCGGTGACGTCCGCCAGGGCCGCGGCGCTGACGACCCGGTTGGGCACGACGCCAACGATGACCGAGGCGGTACCCGTGCGGCCGGAGCGGCCGGCCGGAACGGCGCTGACGACCCGGTTGGGCACGACGCCAACGACGATCACGGGGTCCACAACCCGCCGGAAGTCGAGAACGAGCCCGCAGGAGATCGCCAACGCGGCCGGGGCAGGCACTGAAAGCCCTTCGATTGCGGCGAATTTCCGGTTTTTTGAGAATTCGTACATGGAGGGAGGGCTAAAACCCTCCCTCTAAGTTTTTGTGATGTTTTGCACAGGATATCTCCGGAATAACCGGAGGTGCCAGTCGTTGTAGAAATGTCTCCCATGGCCAAACTCGGCCAGCCGGACAGTTAATCTCATGGAGTCCAAAAAAAATGACCCTTGCCCTTCGCCTTCGCAACGGAGCGTCTACTCTGGCCTTGGCCGTTGCCTTTTCGGCCCTGTGCCTCGCCATGCCGGCAAATGCCGCCTCGACCTCGTCGGATGACGACGACGATAGCTGCTCGACGTCCAGCAGTGCGTCTTCCAGCTCGTGCGAAGCCGAGCACCAGAACGGCCACGAAGATGCAAACGACGATAACGGCGGCCATCACGACGGTGCCGATGATGACGACGACGCCGATGAGGACGATCACAGCGGTGGCGACGACGCCGCCGATACGGATGAGGACGACCATAGCGGCGGCGACGATGACGCGGATACCGACGAAGACGACCATAGCGGCGGCGACGACGACGCGGATACCGACGAAGATGACCACAGCGGCGGCGACGACGACGTAGACACCGACGAAGACGACCACGGCGGTCACGGCGATGACGATGCGCCTGATACGGACGAAGACGATCACGGTGGCCATGGCGATGACGACGCGCCGGATACGGACGACGATCACGGCGGCAACAGCGGTTCAGGCGGCTAGCATCCCTGGAAGCGACTGAGATCCCTCTTGCGGCGCATCTGGATCGATCCAGGTGCGCCGTTTTTGTTCTGGGCTGGAAAATCCCCATCCGAAGACCATGGGGCGGGCGATACCGCATGACCTTTGGTACCTGGCTCGGCTAGATAACCTCCCTCAAAGTGAGGGAATGTCCGATGCTGGGCTGGTTCCAAAGGATCATGCCGCGCGAAGAGCGCTTTTTCGACATGTTTGACCGGCACGTGCAATGTCTGATCGAAGGATCGGACGCGCTGCGCAAGATGCTTGACGGCGGGCCGCGGGTGAAGGAGTTCTGCGACAAGGTCGCGGCGCACGAGCACCAAGCCGATCTCATCACCGCCGAGGTGTTTCAGGCTATCCGCCGCAGCTTCATCACCCCGTTCGATCGGGGCGACATTCGCGGCTTAATCACGTCGATGGACGACGCTATCGATCAGATGAACAAGACGGCAAAGGCCGTCCAACTGTTCGAGGTCGATCATTTCGAGAAGCCGATGCGCGACACCGGCGATCTCATTGTCAGAACAGCGGCACTCGCCGGCGAGGCTATCCCGCTGCTTCGGTCGATCGGCACGAACGCCCCGCGGCTCAATGTGATTTCGGAGGAGATCGGCCGCCTTGAGGAGCAATCCGATCAGCTCTACCTCGATGGTCTCAAGGCGTTGCTGCACGGCCCCGCGAAGCAGGACGCCATGGCCTACATCAAGGGCGCCGAGATTTACGATCACTTGGAGAAGGTGGTCGACTGCTTCCAAGACGTCGCCAACCGCGTCAGCGGTCTTGTCATCGAACACCTCTAGGCGGCGCGTCCCATGGACATCGGCGGGATCGCCCCCTCACTGATTTTCCTGATCGCGGTCGCGCTGGCCTTCGACTTTTTGAATGGTTTGCACGATGCCGCGAATTCGATCGCGACGATCGTCTCCACGCGTGTGCTTAAGCCACACTACGCCGTCATCTGGGCGGCCTTCTTTAATGTGGTCGCTTACTTTTTCTTCGGCGTTGCCGTGGCCAAGACCGTAGGCTCCGGCATTATTTCCCCGACGCTGATCGACGATGCCGTGATCTTCGGCGCCCTTTGGGGCGCGATCGTCTGGAACGTCGTGACGTGGCTTGGCGGTATTCCGTCGTCCAGTTCGCACGCGCTCATCGGCGGCATCGTGGGCGCAGGCATCGCCAAAGGCGGCTTCAGTGCCATCTTGTGGGCGGGCTTGACGAAGACAGTGGTCGCCATTGCAGGTTCGCCGTTGACCGGCGTGGTCCTGGCGCTGCTGCTCGTCCTGATCGTGTCATGGAGTTTTGTGCGGACGACTCCGGCATTTGCCGACGCAACCTTCAGGCGGTTGCAATTCGTCTCGGCCTCACTCTACTCGCTGGGCCATGGCGGCAACGATGCCCAGAAGACAATGGGTATCATCACGGCGCTGCTTTATTCCCATGGCCAAATCAGCGGTGAGTTCCACGTACCGCTCTGGGTGGCGTTGCTGTGCTATGCCGCGATGGGCCTTGGGACGCTGTTCGGCGGCTGGCGCATCGTCCACACGATGGGCTCGAAAATCACCCGCCTGACACCGATGCAGGGCTTTTGCGCGGAGACCGCCGGCGCGGCGACACTGTTCGGCGCCAGCTATCTCGGCATCCCGGTCTCCACGACCCATACGATCACAGGCGCCATCATCGGTGTCGGCGCTGCCCGCCGCGCTTCAGCGGTCCGATGGGGCATTGCGAGGGGTATCGTCGTCGCCTGGATCATCACGATCCCGGCGTCCGCCTTGATCGCCGCGCTCGGGTATTGGTTGTCGTCGTTCGTGCTCTGAGCGCTTGGCGACTCAGCCTCACACAAAGCCATAAAGGGACGAAGAACGCACGAAGAAGGCGTTTCTCGTGGGGTGAGCAACGAGAGACGCGCACCAAAGGTGCGCATCAAGGTGACGACGGCCGCTCCGCGCCGGAAGATAGTCCCATCGGGCGGATTCTCTTCGTGCGTTCTTCGTCCCTTTATGGCTTTGTGTGAGGCTGAATCGCCGCAAAGCCGGGGCCCGAAAACGGCACCCCAACCTCACGCCTGTACGACAATCCGGTAACGCAAGTGACGGCCGCCGCACGGCAACACCGTTCCGCCGCAATCGCTGCAACAAGGTCTAAATCGCATCGCAATCGCGTCGTCATCGGCGCGCATCTCTAGTCCCACGAGCGGCACTGGAC
>CAZJOM010000042.1:0-14243 GCA_964547645.1 uncultured Flavobacteriaceae bacterium | reverse complement strand
ATCGCAATCGCGTCGTCATCGGCGCGCATCTCTAGTCCCACGAGCGGCACTGGACCGTCGCTCAGGGGATTTCACCATGACATCGTTAGCTTACTTCCGCGGAGGGCCGATCGGCTCGCCGCGCGTTCTATTGCGCGGCGCGCTGATGGCCGCCGTCGCCTCCTTAACCTTCGCTGCCGGCTCGGTCACACGGGCCGACACGGTACCGACAATCACTCCCGAGCCGGCCGTGCTGGTCACGCCCGACGACATGAACACCGGCGCGCTCCTCCTCAAGACAACCGAGGCCGGCAAGTACCTGGAGGCCCCGCGCCTCAAGACCGACGTCGCGATCACGGTCACCGGCCCGACGGCCCGCGCCGTGATCACCCAGCGCTTCGAGAACCCGTCCGACAAGTGGGTCGAGGGCATCTACGTCTACCCCATGTCCCAGAACGCCGCGGTCGACACGATGAAGATGCAGGTCGGCGACCGCTTCCTGGAAGGCCAAGTGAAAGAGCGCGTCGAGGCGCGGCAGATTTACGAGAAGGCTGCGGCCGAGGGCTACAAGGCGAGCCTCATCGAACAGCAGCGCCCGAACATGTTCACGAACTCGGTCGCCAACATCGGGCCGCACGAAACCATCGTCGTGCAGATCGAATACCAGGAGGCCGTCCGCCTCGACGGCGACAAGTTCGAACTCCGCGTGCCGCTGGTCGTGGGCCCGCGCTACATCCCGGCGGGCGAGCCGCAGCTCGTTTCCTACACCGACGACGACGCGATCGTTGCCGTGAGTTCGCCGGTCAAGGACGCCGATAAGATCACGCCGCCGGTGCTGCACCCGAAGTACGGCAAGATCAACCCGGTCTCGCTCAGTGTAAAGTTGAAAGCCGGTGTCTCGCTCGCCGCGGTCAATAGCCTCTATCACCCGGCCAGAATCGAGCGACCCGACGCTCTGTCCGCAAACGTCATCGTCGACGGTCCGGTGCCCGCAGACCGTGACTTCGTCCTGAACTGGCGCCTCGCCGCGACCGGTAAGCCGCAGGCAACACTGTTCCGCGAGACGATCGGACCGGACAACTACTACCTCGCGATGATCGTGCCGCCCCAAGGCGCCGTGAAGCAGCGCCAGCCGCGTGAAGCGATCTTCGTGATCGACAATTCCGGTTCGATGGCCGGTGAGTCGATGCGGCAAGCGAAAGCCGCTTTGTTGAGCGCGCTGAAGAAGTTGAAGCCCGAGGACAAATTCAATGTCATCCGCTTCGACGACACCTTCGACGTGCTGTTCAAGACGGCCGTCCCTGCCGACGCCGCGAACCTGAAGGTCGCGGAGAATTTCGTGAGCAAGCTCGACGCCAACGGCGGCACGGAAATCTACGCCGCGCTGCAGCAGGCCCTATTCGACGCGACGCCGAAAGACATGTCGCACCTGCGTCAAGTGATCTTCCTGACCGACGGCGCTGTCGGCAACGAGGACCAAGTGTTGCAAGAGATCGGCAAGTCGCTTGGCCGCTCGCGCCTCTTCACGGTGGGTATTGGCTCGGCGCCGAACACCTTTCTGATGGATCACATTGCCACGTTGGGCCGCGGTACGTTTACTCACATCGGCTCTGAATCCGAAGTGGATGCGCGCGTATCGGAGCTCTTCAACAAACTCGAAAGTCCCGTGATGACGGACCTGCGCGTAGCCGACGGCGTGAAGTTGGAGACCTGGCCGAATCCGATCCCTGATCTCTATGCGGGCGAACCGATCGTGCTGACCGCCGTCACAGGCGCACGGTCGGGGCAGGTCAACCTTGTTGGCCGGATGGGATCGACCCCGTGGTCTGCCTCGCTTGACCTCTCGGCCGCCGTGGAAGGCAACGGCGTCTCCAAACTCTGGGCCCGCTCGAAAATCTCCGCCATCGAAGCGCTGCGCTACAAAGGTGCGAACGAAGGCGACGTCGACGCGGAGGTTTTACGCGTGGCGCTCAACCACCACCTGGTCTCGCGCTTGACGAGCCTGGTCGCGGTCGACGTTACACCGAGCCGTCCGGTCGGCGAAGTCTTGAACAGCCAAGAAGTGCCGACGAACCTGCCGCACGGCTGGAACTTCGAAAAAGTCTTCGGCGAAGACCCGTCGAACCCGATGATCAAAGCCTCGGTCGACGAAAGCCTGATGCTGAAACTCGCCATGTCCGACAAGCCCGCAACGGCAAGGGACGGGCAGGGCGTCAACCTTCCGCAAACGGACGCCGGCACCGCACTGCAACTCCTGCTCGGCGTTCTGGCCCTGACCGCCGGCACGGTGCTCCTTTTGGCCTTCCGTACACGGACTTAATCCACTCCACCCCTCTCCCTTCGCCAGAAGGGAGAGGGGCCGGGGTGAGGGATCCTCGCCATGTTAGCTCCAGCCGAATTCCTGCAGATGGAAGAAGAGATTGAACCACGAAGCACACCAAGCCGCTCGTGGTTACTCGCAACTTCTCATTCGGCGCGAAGCGCCATCATTGCGCGCCACGCGCGCGGCAGCGCAGCCATCGAGGCAGAGAGGCTTGGTGTGCTTCGTGGTTCAATCTCTTCTTCGCGCCTTCGCGTGAGTCCGATTGCGATCCTCGCCGCCGCACTCATCCTCGTCGGCGGCTACCTCACAGCGCATGCGATCTACATCCAAGCAAAAGCGGTCGTCGCCCAAGTTCTGCTCGAGCGCGCTTGGAGTTCGACGCTCGCCACGGGCCAACCCGTGAAAGCCTGGGCCTGGGCCGACACCTGGCCGGTCGCGCGCATCACATTCCCGCGCCTCAACGAATCCGCGATCGTCCTCGAAGATGCCGGCGGCGAAGCGCTTGCCTTCGGCCCCGCCCACGTCGCCGGCACGCCGAAGCTTGGCGCGAACGGCACCAGCGTCGTCGGCGGCCACCGCGATACCCACTTCACGTTCATCAAAGACCTAAAGCCCGGCGATACGATCCACGTCGCCACCCCCGACGGCAAATCCATCCGCTACAAGATGACGGGCTCCACGATCGTACACGCCCGCGCCTCCGGGATCGCCACCACCGGCACCAAACCGCGTTTGGCCCTCGTCACCTGCTACCCCTTCGACGGCCTGCAACGCGGCCCACTGCGCTATGTTGTGTTCGCGGAGGCTCAGAACGCGCTTTAACCCGCACCACGCGCGCGCTTCGACCGGTTGATCGCTTCATCCAAGGCCTGCAAAAAGCGCGAGCGATCGCCCGCCGCGAACGGCTTCGGCCCACCTGTGATCTCGCCGGTGGAGCGCAGATGCTCCATCAACCCGCGCTGCGCCATCGCGGCGCCGATGGAGGCCTGTGTGAACGGCCGTCCCGTTGGCCCAATCGCCTGCGCGCCGTTCTGCAGACAGCGATGCGCGAGCGGAATGTCCGCCGTCACCACGATGTCGCCAGCCGTTGCACGGACGACAATCCAATCGTCAGCAACATCCGGCCCCTGCGCGACGATGACCATCTCGATCAGCGGGTCGATCGGCACGCGCACCCCGCCGTTCGAAATCACATAGACCTTCAACTCATACCGCCGCGCGACGCGATAGACCTCTTCCTTGACCGGACAGGCATCGGCATCGACGAAGATTTCGAGCGGTTTCACGAGGCAGCGATCTCTTTCACCACGCGAACCATCGCGGCCGTAAGTCGCGTTAGTTCGTCGTCCGAGATAACAAGTGGCGGTGTCGTATAAACGATATTACCGAATGGCCGCACCCAGACGCCGCGCTCGATTAGCCGGCGTCGCGCATCCGCTGTGTCGAGGCGGTCGAGTTCGATCACACCGATCGCCCCCTTCACGCGTACGTCTTTGACGCCGGTCACGCCGCGCACGATTTCGAGTTCGCGCTTGAGGACGCTTTCGATCCGCGCCGCCTGCGCCAATTGCGGTTCGCGCTCGAACAGGTCGAGCGATGCGTTTGCCGACGCGCAGGCCAGAGCGTTGCCCATGTAAGTTGGTCCATGCATCAGCGCGGCGCCGGAGGAGTCCGACAGGAAGCCTTCGAACACCCGTGCGCTCGCCACTGTTGCAGCAAGCGGCAGCGTTCCGCCGGTCAGCGCTTTGCCGAGGCAGACGATGTCCGGGACCAGCCCGGCCTCATCCATCGCGAACATCGATCCCGTGCGCGCGAATCCGGTGAAGATTTCGTCCAGGATGAAGAGAACGCCATGCCGCCGTGCCGCGTCCGCGATCGCGCGCAGTGTTGCCGCTGAATGAAACTTCATGCCCCCGGCGCCTTGCACCAGCGGTTCAACGATCACAGCCGCAATCTCGCTGCGATGCTGCGTGAGCACATCGTCCAGCGCCTGCGCGCGCGGGGCGTTCGTCGGCAAGTCAACCACGAACTGTTCCGCCAGCACGCCTTTGAACAGGCTATGCATGCCTTCGTCGGGATCGCAGATCGCCATCGTGCCGAACGTGTCGCCGTGATAGCCCTGTTTGAAGCTCACCACCTTTGTCCGGCCGCGCTCGCCGCGATTGATCCAGAACTGGATCGCCATCTTGAGGGCGACTTCGACCGCGACGGAGCCTGAGTCCGTGAAGAACACGCGGCTCAAGTCGCCAGGCAGCATCTTCGCGAGCCGTGTCGCCAGCACATAGGCCTGCTCGTGCGCCAACCCGCCCAGCATCACATGCGGCAGTGTCGCGAGCTGCCGCCCAACGACTTCGAGAATATGCGGATGGTTGTAGCCGTGCGCGGCCGTCCACCACGACGCCACCCCGTCGATCAGCTCACGCCCGTCAGAAAGCTTAAGTCGCACGCCCTCAGCGCCGACCACGGCAAGCGGCAGCGGCGCCGTCTTCATTTGCGCATACGGAAGCCAGATGTGTTCCCAACCGGCGGAAAGCCAGGCTGGCGTGCGCTGATCCACGTGTTAACCCCAAGAATTGCGCGGGCAACATAGGTGAGGCCCCGCGCGCGTCAAGCGGTTGGCCCGTGCGCGTCGTCCCTGTACATAGAGCCGATGAGATCGTTGGACGACTTCGCCCGCCACAAACTCGACCAGCTCGCGTCGGAATCGCTCGGCCGCGCGCTGCGTACGGTTGCGCCAAACGCTGGGCCGCTTAACTTCTGCTCGAACGACTATCTGGGTCTTTCCCAAGATGCGCGCCTGAAAGAAGCCGCCGTAACAGCGGCGCAGGAGTTCGGTGCCGGCGCCGGCGCTTCGCGCCTCGTCACCGGCAATCACCCGCTCTACGACGTGCTGGAGCGCAAGATCGCCGCGTTGAAGGGGACGGACGCCGCGATCGTCTTCGGTTCCGGTTATCTCGCCAATGTCGGCACGATCCCTGTGTTCGCGAGCGAAGGCGATTTGATCCTGGCCGACGAACTCGCGCATGCGTGCATGCTCTCCGGCGCGAAGCTTTCGGGCGCGACGGTCGTGCTCTTCCGTCACAACGACGTCGCCCACTTGCGCGAACTGCTGACCACGCACCGAGTAAGCGCGCGGCATTGCCTGATCCTCACGGAAGGTGTTTTCAGCATGGACGGCGACCTTGCGCCGTTACCGGAGATTGTCACCGCCGCGCACGTGCATGACGCGTGGCTGATGACCGATGACGCCCACGGCCTTGGCGTGATCGGCGAGGGCAGGGGCGCCGCCGTGCATTGGGGTGTTCTGCCGGATGTCCAAATGGGCACGCTTTCGAAGGCCGCCGGGGCGTACGGCGGTTACGTCGCGGCGAGCAAGTCGGTGATCGAGCTCCTGATCAACCGCGCGCGCTCGTTCGTGTATGCGACGGGTCTGCCGCCTGCTGTGATCGCTGCAGCGACGGCCGGCATCGACATCATCGCAACGGACAAAGCGCTCTGCGCCAGGCCGCTCGCGCTCGCCAAGCAGTTCTGCGCGCAGCTGAATCTGCCCGCGCCGCAATCGGCGATCGTGCCGTTGATCCTCGGCGCCTCGACTGCGGCGCTGGATGCTTCCGCAGCGCTCGAGGCGCAAGGTTTCCTCGTCACCGCGATCCGCCCGCCGACCGTTCCGCACGGCACGGCGCGGTTGCGTATCACCTTTACCGCCGCCCATCGCGAGGCCGATGTCGCACGCCTTGTCGAAGCCGTCCGACCGTTCGTCCGATGACCCTCACTTTCATAACCGCGACCGGCACGGAGCTCGGCAAGACGTATGTCACCTGCCGCCTGATCGAGGCGTTGCGCGAGCGCGGCACCGAGGTCGATGCGATCAAGCCGGTGCTGAGCGGCTTCGAGCCCGCCGAAGCCGCGACGAGTGACAGCGGCCTCATCCTCAAGGCGCTCGGCCGCCCGTTCACCGCCGCCGCTATCGACGCGATGTCCCCCTGGCGCTTCAATGCTGCGCTCTCCCCGGATATGGCCGCCGAGCGTGAAGGTACGCGGCTCACGCTGGGGCAAGTCGCCGCCTTCTGCCGTAAGCCCCGCGCGCGGCTCACGCTGATCGAAGGCGCCGGCGGTATCATGTCCCCGTTGGGCCATGACTTCACAAACCTCGACCTCATCAAAGCGCTCGACGCGCGCACCATCCTGATCGCGGGTACCTATCTGGGGACGGTCAGCCACACGCTGACGGCTTGCGCGGTGCACAGGCCCGCCGCCATCGTGCTCAGCGAATCGGCGGTGAGCCCGGTTGACGCAGAGGAAACCATCGCCACCCTGTCCCGCTTCGTTACGGCGCCGATTTTTCTCGTCCGCCGCGGCGCTGGGATTCCGCAGCGTTTCGTCGATTTGATAACCGGTTAGGTCATCGACAATCGCCGCGCGGCATGCCATTTCGCGCAGCCATGAGCGAGCACCCGTTAGACCAAGCGACGACACTCGAGCGCCACTCGGCCGAGCGCCTCACCGGCCACACGAGCCCGTTCTACTCGAACTTCGGCGGTCCGTTCGGCGGTTTCACCGCTGCGGCGCTTCTGCGCGCTGTGCTCGAAGATCCGCGCCGGCAGGGTACGCCGGTCGCCCTTACCGTCAACTACTGTGCAGCGATCACCGAGGGTGCGTTCGAGATCGAGTGCCGCGAGCGGCGGACCGGCAAGTCGACGCAACACTGGTCACTTGAGCTCCGCCAAGGCGAGACGATCGCCGCGACCGCCAGCATCGTCTGCGGCCACCGCCGCGAAGTCTGGTCGCATCACGCCGCCAAGCCGCCCGAGATTCCGCCGCCGGAACAGGTGCCGGTGTTCGACAAGTTTCGTCCTGGCGGTTGGACCAGCCGCTACGAAATGCGCTTCGCCGAAGGCGAGCCGGACTTCACCCCGCGCGAAAGCACCGAAGTGCGGTCCGCCTTCTCCAAACTCTGGATGCGCGACGAACCCACGCGCCCGCTCGACTATCTCTCGCTCGGCTGCATGAGCGACGCGTTCATCATCCGTGCCTTCCTCGCACGCCCCAAGTTCGTCCCCGTCGGCACGATCACGCTGACGACGTTCTTTCACGCCGGCGAAGAAGCCATGCGCGCGCAAGGCACCGCGCCGCTCCTCTGCACCGCCGATGCCCACCTCTTCGCCGACGGCTTCGCCGACCAAATCGCCCACCTTTGGGGCAAAGACGGGCGCTTGCTCGCGACTAGCACACAGATCGTTTGGTATAAGGAGTAGCTACTTTCCCTCAGGTAGCGCGAGCGACGCCTGTCCAAACGCATAGCGCCAGCCGGTTGGTGTGCGCACATATGTGTCGCTGAACCAGAGTTTCGTTTCGACCGTTTTGCCGCCGGTGGTTGCCTTCAACAGCAGTTTCGCGGTCACGATGGCCGTGTCGCCGTATATGCGCACCGCTTGGGTGCCTGCCTCTTCGTCCTGCAGTTCGTAGAGATATTTCTTGTCGCGCGCGTTTTTCAGCAGGTGTGCCTTGTTGTATGCGTCGCCGGTGCCGAGCACGAGGATGAAGTCGTCGTGCAGGATGCGGTCCATCGTTTCGGCGTCGTTTCGCTTCACCGCGAGCTGATACTGGGTATCGAGTGCCGCGACGATCTTCGCGTCCTGTGAGGGATCTGCCAGTGCCGGCGCCGCGAATGCGATGAGCGCGAGCATGCTTAACAGCGTGCCTGGCTTGCTGCGCCGAATGTCGGTATGCATCGGTTTCTCCTCAATGATTTTGGGCCAACGTATTGGACCGTTCGGTGCGCGACTTGGGAAAAATTGCTGAAGTCGCTGTGATAGGCGCGGGGCCGGCGGGCCTGATGGCGGCGGAGCTATTGAGTGCAGCGGGGCTCGCGGTCACGGTCTACGACCGTATGCCGTCGGTTGCGCGCAAGCTCTTGATTGCGGGTCGTGGGGGGCTGAACCTCACGCATTCCGAGCCTTTCGAGAAGTTCGTGGCGCGCTACGGCACTGCGTCGCCGCACCTGAAGCCGATCCTCGAAGCGTTCCCTCCGGGTGCGTTGGTGGCTTGGGCGGAGGCCCTCGGCCAGCCGACGTTCGTCGGCTCAAGTGGCCGTGTGTTTCCGAAGGCGATGAAGGCTTCGCCGTTGCTTCGGGCTTGGCTCGCGCGGTTGGCCAGCTTGGGCGTCGAGATTAAGACGCGGCATGATTGGCAAGGGTGGGACGACACCGGGGCGCTTGTCTTCGCACACGGAAGTAGAACAGTCCTCGCGCGGGCCGGTTCGACCATCCTCGCGCTCGGCGGCGCGAGTTGGCCGAAGCTTGGGTCGACGGGCGCTTGGGTGGAGATCCTCCGCCAGCGCGGTGTCGCGGTGACACCGCTCAGGCCTGCGAACATGGGTTTCACCGTCGCTTGGAGCGATGCATTTCGCCGCTTCGAAGGCGAGCCGCTGAAGAGCATTGCGCTCAGCTTCGCTGGGCAAACCGTGCGTGGCGAAGCGATGATCACACGCGCCGGCCTCGAGGGCGGTGCGATCTACGCGCTCTCAGGGCTGCTGCGTGACGCGATTGAGGCGGAGGGGAGGGCGGTCGTCACGATAGACCTGCGCCCCGACATGAGCGCCGCCGCACTTGCCGCGAAACTCTCTCGCCCGCGGGGCACAGAGACGATGTCGAACCATCTGCGCAAGGCGCTGGCGCTAAGCCCCGCTGCAATCAGCCTGCTGCGGGAAGCGCATGGCGTAAAGCTAGCCGAGGGGCCGGCTGCACTCGCGACACAGATCAAGGCCGCGCCAATCGAGCTCACCGGCACGCAAGGCCTCACGCGCGCGATCTCCACCGCCGGCGGCATCGCCCTCGACGCACTCGACGAAAACTTGATGCTCCGCGCGATGCCCAACGTCTATGCGGTCGGCGAGATGCTGGATTGGGAGGCCCCGACCGGCGGCTACCTTCTGCAAGCGACGTTCGCGACGGCGGTCACCGCCGCTCGCGCGATCCTCAGAAATCGCTAATCCGCCTTGACCTTGTCGAAGTCGCTCGCATCATGGCGCTCGTGCAGTTGGCTCGCGGGGTCGCCAAAGACGCGGTTGACCATGCGGCCGCGTTTGGCGGCGGGGCGCGCACCGATGAGGTCGGCCCAACGGATGACGTTCTTGTATTCGTGCACGGCCAGGAACTCCGCCGCGCCATAGAGCAAGCCCTTCGCCATCGCGCCGTACCATGGCCAGATCGCCATGTCTGCGATCGTGTATTCGTCGCCGGCCATGTATTCGTTGTTCGCCAAGTGCTGGTTGAGCACGTCGAGCTGACGCTTCGTTTCCATCGCATAGCGGTCGATCGCGTATTCGATCTTGATTGGCGCATAAGCGTAGAAGTGCCCGAAGCCGCCGCCGAGAAACGGCGCCGACCCCATCTGCCAAAACAGCCACGATAGGGTTTCCGCCCGCTTCGCCGGCTCTTTGGGTAGGAACGCGCCGAACTTTTCCGCCAAGTGCAAAAGCATCGCGCCCGATTCGAACACGCGAATGGGCTTCGGTCCCGACCGGTCAAGCAGGGCCGGGATCTTCGAGTTCGGATTGACCGCCACGAAGCCGGACCCGAACTGCGACCCGTCGTTGATATTGATGAGCCAGGCGTCGTACTCGGCGCCCTTGTGACCGGCGGCGAGCAACTCCTCGAACATCACGGTGACCTTGACGCCGTTCGGCGTGCCCAGCGAGTAGAGCTGAAACGGATGTTTCCCGACCGGTAGCTCCTTCTCGTGCGTGGGCCCCGCGATCGGCCGGTTGATGTTGGAGAAACGTCCCCCGCTCTCCTTGTTCCAACTCCAAACCTTCGGCGGCGTATACGGGGTATCGGTCATGGCGGGCTCCGTTGATGAATAACGTTGCGCGCATTACGTCGCGCCCATGCCGGGGACGCAAGGGCCTTCTTACTTCCTGGGGCCGCTCACCCCAGCCGGTAAGTCACTTTGCCGTCCTTTACGGCGATCAGCCCGCGCTTTGTCAGTGTGTCGACGATCCCGTCGACTTCCGGGTCCGTCATGCCCACGCCGCGGAAATGCGATTTGATCGTGCTGGCCAGCGCCTTCAGCGTGGATGGCCGCGCCCGCGCGCGCTTGACCAGGTTGTCGGCGATCTCGTCGGCCCGGGGTGACGCGACCGGCGTCGACTTTGTCGCCACCTTCGGCAATGGCTTCGGCTTCGCCGCCGGCCGCGCCGCAGCCTTCGGCGCGGGGGCGTGCGCGTGGGGAATGTGGCCGAAAGAGCTCCAGCGGTGGCAGTGAATCTTCTTGCCCTTGAGATGATCGATCAGCGGATCGAAGCCGGTGTCTTCCGACAATATGTGGAAGACTGCGCCCGGTTCCTCCACCGACAACCGTCCAATGTAGTAAGCGACATGAAAGTCGACCGCATTGCGCCCGCTGCCCTCGATCCGGATGTACTCGACCGCATTGCCCATCGGCTGCAACGCGCTCGCCAGCCCCACTTTCACCCGCGACTGCTTTGCGCCGACGAAGACCTTAATCTTGAACTGGCCCGTGTCGAGCGCCCCGATCTTGTCGGGCTGAACGTTTTCGAAGTCGATGAGGATGTAAGCGGGCTTCATGGGCGCGTGTCCTTTTGAGGGATGCGTGCACAGTAGCAGAATGAACTGTGTGCGTGCGAAAAGCGAAACGCCGGGTGTTTCCACCCGGCGTTCGCGACGTGCGATGCTTTGGCGTTAGATGTAGCGCACGTCCAACACGCGGCCCGTGTAGGGGTTGACGCGGAGCATCACGGGCTGGCCGCGGAAGTTGAACGCAAAGGCCCGGTAGCCGAAGCCCCACTGCGCCGGGCGCAACCCGCGGACGCCATAGAAGCCTTGCGCTTCGAGCCGGCGCGTCAGGCGCCAGTAGTTCAGCGGTTGCTGGTGACGGAACTGGTCGTACCCGTTGTTACCCCAGCCACGTTCCCAGCGATCGAACCCGCGATCATGACGGCCGAAGTCGAACGTGATGTTGAACTTGCCGCTGCGGTCGAAGCGATGATCGTCGAAGCCGCGACCGTTGAAGCCACGATTGTCAAAGCCCTGGTCTTCGAACCGGCGGTCGTCGAACTTTTCGCCCGCGTACGGATTGGCGGGGCCCTTGTAGGTCTGGTTGTAGCCAGGCTGCGGCGCGGGGCTGTCCGCGAACGCAGGCGCCGCAAAGCCCATGACACCTATGGTCACGGCGGTCGCAACGGTCGTCATAAGTTTGCGCATGAAACTTGAACTCCATCTTGAGGGCGGGACATCCGACCCTTGAGACGAAAGATAGGGGCGGCTCGCTGAACACTCAGCACAACGCCCCGTTCAGCACCCGTTCACAGCCGCAGAGATCAGCCGTTTTGCGCATGAACGGCCGATCAACCGCGATCACGGGTCGGTGTGCTTTCATCAGGGATCGCGCGTGGTTGCATCGACGCCACGTCGCTCGGATTCTGGAATTTCTTACACATCGCGCGCTTCGCGCGCCGCTAGCGTTGATGGGAGTTGATTCGAGGTGAACCCATGAAAACAGTAGCTCTTGCTCTTTCCCTATTTGCGTCTTCGCTGGTGGCAGCCGCGTCGGCCAACGCGAGCGTCGTTTACACATATGTTGGCTCTTGGGCAGTTGCCGATGGTCCGCTTTGGTCAGGCGCTGACGCGCCAGGCAATGCGCCGCCGCTGTCAGGGCGGCAAACCGCAGCGCTCTTGTTCGGTGGCGTGGCAACGGACTATGCGATCTCTACCACAGGCACGAATCCGCTGCTGATCGACTTTTTGGCGTTTCTGGATGGCTTCGCAGACACGCTGTTTCTGACCACGCCTCAGTCGCAGGATTTTGTTGGAATTGCTGGTCCAAACTATGCATCGGGGTCTGGAAACTACTCGGCATATGTCTTTGATCACGCTTGCGGCATTCATTATTGCGACAATGGCGGCGGCGAAAATGCGCGCAACTACGCTTTCCGAGTCTCGGAAGCGCCGGAGCCGGCAACGATAGGCACGATCGCGCTGGCGCTGCTTGCTATGTTTGGCTTGAGCTTCGTGCGTCGCAGGGCTGGCGCGTAGCTTTTGCTTCACCGGTTCTATAAAGGGGCCGCCCCTTGATGCGGCCCCTTTCCATGCCGTCGCATTGCACAAACGCCGACTCCATCGGTCAATTCACTTGGGGATCGCCGTAGCTCACGCGCCCGTCGCCAAATGCTACCCAAACGCATTTCAAACGGATGAAACGGCGGAAATCAGCCGCTTAAACGCATCAAACGCATATTTGCGCATTAATGGGGTCAAGCCGGTCGCTCCCCTGGCCGCGGCGCTGCCTCGCGCGGTATACGCGCGCAAACTCCGGAGTGTCCGTTTGAGTCTCGCCGCGATCAAGATCGACCCGAAGCGGCAGGTGCTGAAAGACGTCTTCGGCTACGACGCGTTTCGGCCGGGGCAGGAGCGGATTATCGACGCGCTGCTGGCGGGGCGCCATGTGCTGGCCGTCATGCCCACGGGCTCGGGGAAGTCGCTCTGCTTTCAAGTGCCGGCGCTGGTACAAGGCGGCCTCACGATCGTGGTCTCGCCGCTGGTGGCGCTGATGCAGGATCAGGTACAGGCGCTGCGCCTCGCGGGTGTCGCCGCGGATGCCATCAACTCGTCGCAATCGCGTGAGGACAATGTCGAGGCTTGGCGGCGCGCGGCCGCGGGCGAGACGCGCTTGCTCTATATGGCGCCCGAACGGTTGATGACAGAGCGCATGTTAGCGGCGTTGGTCAAACTCGACGTCCGCCTGATCGCGATCGACGAGGCGCATTGCATCTCGCAGTGGGGTCCTGCGTTCCGCCCGGAATACGAGGCGCTCACCGGCCTGCGCGAGATCTTCGCCGACGTGCCGATCGTGGCGCTGACCGCGACCGCGGATGAAATCACCCGCGCCGATATCGCCGAGCGTCTGTTCGCGGGCCGCGCGGACAGTTTTGTGCTGGGGTTCGATCGACCGAACATCACGCTTTCGGTCGAGCCGAAGCGCGATTGGAAGCGTCAGGTGCTGGACTATGTCCAGGCGCGGCGCGGGCGGAGTGGCATCGTCTATTGTCTCTCGCGCAAACGTACGGAGGAGGCGGCGGAACTGCTTCTGGGGAACGGCATCAAGGCGCGCGCCTATCATGCCGGCATGGACAAGGATGCGCGCGAGGCGAACCAGAACGCGTTCATGACTGAGCCTGGGCTGGTCATGGCTGCTACCATCGCCTTCGGCATGGGCATAGATAAGCCGGACGTGCGCTTCGTGCTGCACGCCGATCTTCCGGGCAGTGTGGAGGCCTACTATCAAGAGTTTGGCCGTGGCGGCCGCGATGGTGCGAAGGCTGAGGCGCATATGTTGTTCGGTCTGGGCGATCTGCGTATGCGGCGCATGTTCATCGAACAAGAAGATGCGGGCGAAGATCGCAAGCGCCGCGAGCATCAGCGGCTTGGCGCGCTGGTCGGTTACTGCGAGGCGGCGGGTTGCCGGCGGCAGATACTGCTGCGCTATTTCGGCGAGCGCGCGGCGCCCTGCGGGAACTGCGACACATGTCTGTCGCCGACAGGGCTCAGCGACGGTACGACGTTGGCGAAGCTGATTATGGAGACGATCCGGCTTACCGGCGCGCGCTTCGGTGCGGTGCACCTTGTCGACGTCTTGATGGGTGCGCAGAACGAGCGCATCGAACGGCTCGGGCATGAGCGGCTGGCTGTCTATGGCGCCGGCAAGGATCACAAGCGCGAAGAGTGGCAAGCGCTGATCCGCCAACTCGTCGCCGCGAATTTTTTGACGATCGACATCGCCGGCTACGGCGGCATTGCGATCGCGGAACAGGGCAGGGCGCTGATCCGCGGCGAGGTGACGTTCCAGTACCGCCCGGCCGTCGCCGCACCGAAGCGCGCCGAACGGAAAGCGCGCATGGCTGCCGCCACCGCCGACTTCGACG
>CAZJOM010000041.1:0-33885 GCA_964547645.1 uncultured Flavobacteriaceae bacterium | reverse complement strand
GGGCGAAGGCGTGGCTGCGTATCGCGCGGAGACCGGGTTTACGGTGGAGCAGTAGCGGCGTGTCCGCCGTCTACCTCGTCATTTGGCAGTTCAGGAACTTCGGGTCGAAGACGGCGCCGATGATAAGGCGGCCGCTGGCGGCCACGGCGACGGATGAGCCGGAGATCTCTTCGCCCGCGTTGACGTGGACGACTTCATAGGTCGTGGCGTCGCCTTCAGGTTTCACCTTCACGACAGCCGAGGGCGAGAGCTTCTTCGGGTTTTGCGCGTGGGCGACGAAGTCGAGCAGGCGCGGGTGGGCGCCGATCCAGAGCGCGCCTTCGCTGTCCACATCGATGTTGTCGAGGCCCATCGGGATCGCGAGCGAATGGATGTGCGCGAGAGCGCCGGTCGTGGCATCGCGGCGGAAGGTCGAGAGCGTGCGGCCGGTTGTTTCCGCGACATAGATTTCGGAAGCGTCGCCGTTGCGGTTGATGCCGTTCGCGTAGTTCAGGTTGCCGGCCACGATCCGCACGGCGCTGCCGTCGAAATAGACGACATTCGCGCGCGGGAGGAGGAGCCAGTTTTCGAGCTGCTTGCCCAGCGCCGTCTGCGAACCATGATCGTTGGTCGCGTAGAAAGCTTCGTGGCTGACCAGCGTGACGTCGTTCAGGTCGTGCAGCAGCGGGTCTTTGATCGTGCGGCGAAGCGTCAAGGTCGGTGACGCTGGATCGCCGCCGACATCGAAGAGCTGCACCTCGGTGCCGTTCTTGTGGTCTTCGCTCCCGGCGTATGCGTGATTGATGACGGCCAGTGTCTTGTGGCCGGTGATGTCGCCGTAGAGGCTGATCCCGTGCGGGTGAAACTGTCCGCCACCACCTGCGAGGGCGCGCGGCGCGGCTTTTGGGTCGTCAATCGATGCGGCGTAGATCGTGCCGGGCTTCAGAATGCCGTCGGGGCCGGGTCTGCGGTCTTGCGAGGAGAGAAACAGCATTCCGGTTTCGCGGTCGAGTTCGATGTCTTCGACGCCCACCGCGCCGGTCACGGTCTCGCAGCTGGCGGCGACTTTCGGCGTGACCTCGTTGAAGTAACCGGCGACGTAGAGCGCGCGGGTGAGGAGCGCGCCACCGAGCACGATCAACAACGCGATGACGACACCGAAGATTCGAAAGAAGCGCCGCATTCCCCTGCTCCTTTGTTACTCGGCCGCGAGCCCTGAAAATTGGAGCCTTGCGAGTCTGGCATAGAGCCCCCCGCTGGCGACAAGTTCTTTGTGCGTGCCTTGGGCGACGATGCGGCCTTCGTCCAGGACGACGATGCGATCGGCGCGCTGAACCGTGGCTAGGCGGTGGGCAATCACGATCGTGGTTTTGTTCTGCATGAGCGTGTCCAGCGCCTTTTGCACCAGGCGTTCGCTTTCGGCGTCGAGCGCGCTGGTCGCTTCGTCGAGCAGCAGGATCGGTGCGTCGCGCAGGATGGCGCGCGCGATGGCGACGCGTTGGCGCTGGCCGCCGGAGAGCGTCACGCCGCGCTCGCCCAAATAGGTGTGGAAGCCGTTCGGCAGCTTGTCGAGGAATTCGAGCGCCTGAGCCGCTTCGGCCGCGACGCGGATCTCGGCCTCGGTGGCTTCGGGGCGGCCATAGCGCACGTTCTCGAACGCGGTGTCGCCGAAGATCACGGTTTCCTGCGGCACGAGCGCGAGGCGCTTGCGGACGTCTTGTGGCGAGGCGTCTTTGATGTTCACGCCGTCGATCAGAACGCGGCCCGACTGCGGATCGAAGAAGCGTTGCAGCAGCTGGAACACCGTCGTCTTGCCGGCACCCGATGGGCCGACGAGCGCGACCGTTTCGCCGGGCTTGATTTCCAGCGAGAAGTCCTTGAGCGCCGAAACGCCCGGCCGCATCGGATATTCGAAAGTGACGTTTTCAAAGCGGACGGCGCCGCGCGCGGGCATCGGCAAGGTCGCGGGCGTTGCCGGCGCCTCGATCTGCGGCTTGGTCGCCAGTAGTTCCATCAGGCGCTCGGTGGCGCCCGAGGCTTGCAGGACTTCGGTCCAGACTTCC
This sequence comes from uncultured Flavobacteriaceae bacterium, assembly GCA_964547645.1. Classification (GTDB taxonomy): domain Bacteria; phylum Pseudomonadota; class Alphaproteobacteria; order Micropepsales; family Micropepsaceae; genus SZUA-430. The sequence continues at coordinate 31,843 of CAZJOM010000041.1, read as the reverse complement.
GAGAGAGCACCGGCGCCGGACCCGACTAACACGGCATAGATGATGAACTCCATCAGCTCGCCGCCCGTCATGTTCTTGGCGACCACGTCGTAGGCGCCGATCCACAAAACGCCGACGATGCTGCCGAAGATCAGGGCGATGACAAGCGAGGTCGTCAGGGCGCGGGTGAGGACGCGCTTTCGTGCGACGGCGAAGTAGTCCTCGACCGTGGTGCCGAAGCGATCGCGATCGATGCGTTCGTGCGTGAAGGATTGGACCGTCTGAATCGCATTCAGCGTTTCGGCGGCGTATGCGCTCGTGTCGGCGACGCGGTCCTGACTTTTGCGCGAGAGGCCGCGGACGTTGCGGCCCATCATGATCAGCGGTGCCACGATAAAGGGGACCGCCAAGAGAACCAGGCCGGTGAGTTTCGGGCTGGTGACGACCAGCATGATGAGTCCGCCGGTCATCATCAATATGTTTCTGAGCGCGATCGAAATGCTGGAGCCGATCGCGGTTTGGATGAGGGTGGTGTCCGTGGTCAGACGAGACAGCACCTCGCCGGTGCGCGTGAACTCGAAGAAGGCGGGGCTTAGGCCCAAGATGTGATTGTAGAGCGCCTTTCTGAGGTCAGAGACCACGCGCTCGCCGATCCAAGTGACGAAGTAGAAGCGAACCGCGGTCGCGACTCCCAACAGGACGACGACCGCCAGCATGAACTGAAACGAGCGGTTGATCGCCCCGGCGTCCACCTTGGTAAAGCCGTGGTTGATCATTTCGCGCGCAGCCGGCCCGAAGAGCAGGGTCGCCGAACTCGAAATCAGCAAGAAGACGAACGCTATGGCGATTTGGGCCTTATAGGGGGCTAGGAACGGCCATAAGCGGCGCAGGACACGAATGTCCCGGCCCTTGCTGCGGCCTTGCGCCTCACGTGCGATGGCGGCGGCGAATTCGGCGCCTGGATTGTCGGCCAAAGGGTCGTTCTCTGTCGGTTTCAGGCCCTATATGGCACTGCCGGGGATCAGTCGCTAGGGGCATTGGCCGGGTCGTTTTTTCGCGGTCTTGCGGGCCTCACGGGTTTTCGATATATCCGCCCGCTCTTTGGCAACTCCCTGCGCATATTAAGGCTTCGACCGATGAAGAAAGACGGCCATCCCGACTATCACTACATCACCGTTCTCCTGAACGATGGGTCGAAGTATCTGACGCGCTCGACGTGGGGTGCGGCGGGCGACGTGATGACGCTCGACATCGACCCGACGACGCACCCGGCCTGGACCGGCGGCGGCCAGCAACTGCTCGACCGCGCCGGCCGCGTGTCGAAGTTCAACAAGAAGTTCGAAGGCATCGGTACCGCGACGAAGAAGTAAGTCGCGCGCTGAATCAGCCACGAAATTGCAAAGGCTCACGAAGGTGGGCCTTTTTGCGTTTGGGGTATGATCCTTGGGCCTGGAGGCGGCCATGATTGTGCGCCACGACAACATTCGCTCGATCTTCGAGCTTGCGCTTGCGCCGAAGTTTGAGTCGGACGTGGATCGCATGGTGGCTTCACTTGAGGTCGCGGTTACCGGCGACGCGTCGTTGCGCTATTCGCGTGACGTGGCCTCAGGGCAGACAGTCCTATTCGGACAGAGCGAACAAGGGCTGCTTGAAGCCACGCGCAAGATCGAGCGGGATGTTGGTGCCGGGCTTAACGTCGGCGGCTTGCAAACGTCGTATCGCGAACGCGTTTCTCGGGCGGTGGAGATTCCATATACGCATGCGAAAGTGCTGCCGGGCGGCGGAGAGTTCGCGCAGGTTGGCATCCTGTTCGAACCCGGCGCACCAGATTCCGGCTTTGTATTCGAGAGCCGCATCGAGCGGGGGCAACTCAAGGATGAGCACATTGTCGGCGTTGCGAAAGGGTTGGAAGCGGCGCGGCGGAACGGTGTCCTGGCAGGTTTCCCGGTGATCGACTCTTCCGCAACCTTGACCGCGGGCGCTTATCACGATGTCGACTCAAACGCGCTCACGTTCGAGATCGCGACGCGGGCGGCCTTTTGGCTACTTCGAGAGATGCGCGCGATTGAACTGTTGGAACCGATCTTGGCGGTTGAGGTAAAGGCGCCTGACGAATTCTTAGGCGCCGTAATCGGCGATCTCAATGCTCGTCGCGGACAGGTCTCGATGGTTGAGGCCGGAGGCGAAGCGACAGTCGTGAGGGCATTGGTCCCTGCCGAGACGATGATCGGGTATCTGGACCACCTTCGCACAACGACACGCTCCAAGGGCGAGGTCTCATACTTGTTCGATCACTACGAGGTGGTGCCGCGCAGCCTGGGCGACGATGATCCGCGCTTCCCACCTGCGGCTGCCATGCGGATGCGCGCGTAGCTGCGCCGGCACCACAGTTTTGAAACGCCAAGATCGCCAAAAGGCTCGTGTGCAAACGGGGTCGCCGGCGTGATTTGAGCGCTGCAAAGTTAACTCACGCGAAGACGCGAAGACGCGAAGAAGAGAGTCGACCACGAAGAACACGAAGACGCTGTGCCTCACTGAACCTGTGAGTTCGGCGCGAAGCGCCATTGATGCGCGCGGCGCGCGCGGGCGCTTGTTGTTGCGCTGAGCGTCTTCGTGTATTTCGTGTTCTTTGTGGTTCAATTCTCTTCTTCGCGGCTTCGCGTGAGATGTCTTTTGATGTTTGCACGGGCGTCACCGGCCGCGACGAAAGCGCGCAAAGAAGGCTTCGACTTCAGCTTCGGTTGCGATTGGACCCGGGTTTCGACTCCGTCTTCTAAGATCGACGATCTGTTCGTCCGTCAGGGTCGCTTCACTTGCCTGATTGGCGTCATCGCGCGGCTTTGGTTTGTGCTTGTCCATCCGGACATCGTTGGCCATGGCTGCGCGGTCCGCAAGAGGGCGCGCGCGCCGCACAAATTTTTAGGGCGGCCACTGGGGCCGCCCTTTTTTTGCGTCTTCGCTTTTTGCGAATGACACCCCGTAGCTGAACTTTTATTCCGCGGCGTTGCCAAAGACGGCTTGGAGGCGGTTGAAGTGGGCGTGGACGCTGGGGGCGACCGGCGGCACTTCTTTGCCGTAGAGCAGCTGGTCGAGACGTTCGACGCGCTCGTAGAGATGCATGCTGCGCTCCAGGAGATCGAGGAGCTTCGCGGGCAGGAGGTCCGCGTTCTCCGCACGGCGGCCGCGGCAGATTTCGCGCGCGCCCAAGCGGTATTTTTCCTTGCCGGCTTCTTCGGTCGACATTTCGCCTTCGGCGACGGCGCGTTGCACGAGCAGCCAAGAGGCCACCTGCATCAAGCGCGTCGTCAGGCGCATGCTTTCGCCGGCGTATGCGAGTGCGGCCTTCGAGGGCAGCAATTTCGATTCAGCGCGACCCTTTCCGTCGAGGTAGGTCGCGGTCTCCTCGACCATCGCCATGCCTTCCTCGAACGTGCGCTTAAACAGCTCCGAGCCCGAGAACGTCAGCGCGTTCGTCGTCTGCGGCTCAGCAGCGGTGGGTTTGTAGGCCATGAAGTCCCCTTTGATCCAACCCTTCATGCGATCCTTCTCGTCTGTTTCAGGTTGCGGCCGAAGCCGCGGAGGTACCTGAACTGTCCGATCGCACTCCCCATGCGAATCGAATGCCAACCTTGCAACACAGTTCAAGCTTAAGATTGCGTGACTTCCATTCTGTTGCAGAGCTTGGCACGAAAAGCACATTCCGTCACGCGAAAGAGAGTTAACACCCCCATGGGTTTGAGCACGCAACGCATCGCTGGAGTCGACGGTTGTCGAAGCGGTTGGTTGATGGTCGAAGCGCGTTCCGATTTAAGCGTGGCGGAACTTCGGCTTGCACCGAATTGGCACGATCTCAAATCAACCGCTCGCATCGTTGCAGTCGATATGCCGATCGGACTTTCGAGAAACGGCGTGCGGCAATGTGAGGTTGAAGCGCGCAAGCTGATCGCACCTCACGGTTCGCGCGTTTTCAAAACGCTGCCGCGCGAATCGCTGAAATTTGCTCAGGAAAAGTGGAAAGAGGCGAATCAGTGGTCGAAATCACATGGCTTCGGCGGGATCTCGAAGCAGATCTGGAACATTCGCCCGAAGATCAAAGAGATTGACCGCGCGATCGTGCCCGCCGATCAGGCGCGTGTGCATGAAGCGCATCCTGAATTGGCGTTTGCGCGGCTGAACGGCGGGCGAACCCTTGATTCGAAGCACTCCGCGGCCGGGCTCGCGGCGCGCAAGCATCTGCTGCTGCGTGCAGGATTCACAAATTTAGACGATTGGTTGCAACGGTTGCGCGGGAATGGCGCAAAAGCTGACGACCTCTATGACGCATGCGTGCTGGTTCTGACAGCTCGAAACCTCTTGTGCGGCGAGGGGCGGTTTGTTCCAGCGGTCGAGCAACGTGATTCGCGCGGGCTGCGGATGGCGATCGCATATTAAGGAAAGTTCATGCGTGGAGGCGGGATTATTTCTTGTTGAAGAGCGCGTCGGCGGCGGAGCGTTGGGATTCTTTACCTTTGATCGCATCCTTCATTCGCGCGATCTCGGCCTCGTGCTCGGCGATACGGGTGCGCAGGTCTTCGATCGACATTAGCGACAGGTCGACCGGGGCCGGCTTCTTCGGCTTCGGATCGAGATCGTCCCAGGCCATTGGCGTGTTCCTTTCCGCTTGGGCTAGATAGTTCCCAAGGCACAACACACTTCGCAAGAGGCCCCGATCACATGACTGCCCTGCCCGCTCGCATGAAAGCCGTCGTTGCCGGACAGGTGGAGGGCAAGCCCTCGGCCGTGGTGACGGAGATCGCCGTGCCGCAGCCTGGGCCGGAGGAGGTTCTGATCAAGGTCGCGGCGGCTGGCGTTAACCGGGGGGACCTGGCGCAGGTCGCAGGCATGTATCCGCCGCCGCCGGGGGCGCCTTCGACATTGGGGCTTGAGATGTCGGGCACCGTTGTCGCCGTGGGGAGCGCGGTGAAGCGCTGGAAGGTGGGCGACGCGGTTTGCTCACTGGTCGCGGGTGGTGGGTATGCGGACTACTGCCTGGCGCATGAGGGCAGCACGTTGCCCGTGCCGAAGGGCATATCGCTGATCGATGCGGCCGCCCTGCCTGAGGTTTACATGACCGTTTGGACCAATGTGGTCGATCGCGCGCGACTGAAGGCGGGCGAGACGCTGCTGGTGCATGGCGGGTCGAGCGGGATTGGGACCGCCGCCATTCAACTGTTCGCGGCGCGCGGGCACCGCGTGTTTACGACTGCAGGGTCCGCCGACAAATGTGATGCGTGTACGAAGTTGGGTGCCGCGCGCGCGATCAACTATCGCGAGGAAGATTTCGTCGAGGTGGTGCGCGCGGAAACCGGCGGCGCCGGCGTCGACGTGATCCTGGATATGGTCGGCGGCGACTACATTTTGAAGAATATCGGGCTACTTAAGGTCGAGGGGCGGCTCGTCAATATCGCGTTTCAAAGCGGGGCGCAGGCGACGTTGAACCTGCTCACCGTGATGTTGAAGCGTCTCACGATCACGGGATCGACGCTGCGCGCTCGAGCGAACGGCGAGAAGGCCGAGATCGCGCGGTCGGTGGAGCGCGAGGTGTGGCCCTTGATCGAGAGCGGACGGATCAAGCCGATCGTCGATAGCGTTGTGCCGTTGGCGAAGGCCGCGGACGCGCATGTGCGGATGGCGGGAAGCTCGCATATCGGGAAGATACTGCTGACGCCTTAGGCCGGGTTGCCCCTAGTCCGGCAAGCCGGCGAGCCATTTTAGGCGCGTGTCGAGTAGTGCGATGTGGAGGTTCGTCGCGATGACGCCGCCTTCGTCGCTGCTGTCTTTCTCGCGCATCAGGGCGGCGCGGCGGGATTCGATTTCGGCTTTCAGCGCTTTCATCAGCTTGCGGCGTGCGGCGGGGGGCAGCGTCGGCCATAGTGGCGCGCGGGTGCGGAACGGATCGAGGCCGGGGCCCACCGCGCGGTCTATGTCGCAGAGCCATGCGTCGTGGGCGGCGCGGCCGGCGGCGGTGAGCGCATAAGTTCGTGTGCCCCTGCCGTCGTCTTGCGCGCGCGCTTTGATCAACCCGTCGGAGGCCAGCCGGCGCATTGCGGGGTAAACCGCGCCGGCGCTGCCGCTCCACTCCGCCGAGCGCGAAGCCTGAAACACTTGGCGCACGCGATATGCGGTCGCCGATTGGGCGCGGATCAGAACGCCCAGAATGGCACCTTCCAGTTCGGTCAGTGTCGCTCGCGATTTTGTCATTGGCTACACCTGCAAGAATAGTACTAATCGTACTAAATACAAGTCGAGCGTTTCTTGGAGCGAAAGCGAATGAACGGAAATGCGCGTATCATCAACTTCGGCGAACTCGCCGCCGTATTCGCTTTGCGCGAGTTCGCGCCGGCGTGGATCGTCGCGGGAGCGCTTGCGGCGGGCTTTGCACTGCCCGCTATGCCGTTGTTGCGATACACCTATATCGCGTTCGCTTTGGTGCTGGTGCTTGTTGGATGGCTCAAGCTCCGCGGAGAGAGTCTGGCGACGTTCGGGCTGATCGCGCCGCGCTGGCTCGTCTATGCGGGATTCGGCATACTGCTTGTCGCCATTCAGATTGGCGTCGACAACGTTGTGCGGCAATACACGACCCCGCTCATCGTCGAATGGACGGGTGCGGACCCGCATCTCGATGCGAAGACGTTTGCTTCGATCAAGGGCAATCTGCCGCTCTTTCTGATGATCCTGCCGTGCGTGTGGGCGTTTGCCGCGTTCGGCGAGGAGTTTCTCTATCGCGGGTATTTGATGACGAGGCTCGCCCAACTCATGGGTGGAAGCTCGCTCGCCTGGAGCGCCGCTGTCATCGGGCAAGCGATCGCGTTCGCCTTGGCGCACTGGTACCAGGGACCTGTCGGAATGGTGCCGATCGGCGTCGGCGCGGTGATCAGCGGGATCGCGACGGTCGCATGGGGACGCAATCTTTGGCCGGCGATCGTGGCGCACGGGCTGATGGATACGATCGGGTTTACGATGCTTTATACGGGCCAGCCGCTGTCATGACCGCCGCCAACGTCAGATCATGAACAGGTGCCAGTCCCACACTTCGAACCAGTACCAACCGTATAGCAGCGTTACTGCAAGGGACGACACGACATGCCAGCGGCTTCGGCTTGGCAAGTGATAGAGAACGACACCGGTGTGCGCGATCCAAGCCGCCCCGCCTGCCCAGGGAAGTATCAGCCCCAACCGCAGCACTGCGGATAGCGGCTGGTAAGCAAAGACATCGTCGCGCGCGATTGCTGAGTGGTAGAAACCCCACGCAAACGCGACGCTCGAGGACAGCAACAAAGCGCTTGCAACTAGCAGAGTCGGGCTCCGGTGCCACACGAGCGCGGACATCAGCGTAACGAGCGCCACAATCACTGGCAGGCCCAGACCCATCGTGACGAATTCCGGGCGCTCGAACGAGGACACGCGCTCGAAGGCCAGAGGGCCGACTTCGAAAGAATCGACAAAGGCCCATTGCTGCCCATTGGAGTCGGTGCGAAGCGCCAAACGCTGCCCCGTTCCTTCTTGCTGGACTAGACCTGGCGCGATCTGGCGCCACGCTCCTTGCTCTCGCCTGTTCGGCAAATTCACCTTGAGGGAATCGTTTGCAGTCGCGATCTCAAGCGTCGGGCCGAACAGGCCGCCGATCTTCAAGAAACTCGCGCGCGGGAAGCCATGATAGCGATAGAATCCATCAAACCCCACCACCGCCGCGCCCGGTGCGGGCGAGACGGGTTTTGAGCGCCACGGCTCCAAAAACACTTTGAACAGCCGCTCGGCGGGTTGAGGATCCTTGCGGTTGACCGCGACGCAGGCGACGAAGCCCTCTTCGGGCATGTAGAGCACCCGTGTCGACATGCCAGGTATGTCTCCACCGACTAGCCAAACGGGGGTGGTGTATCCCGGCGCGCGCCAGAAGCCGAAGCCGTATCCGCCTCCCAATCCCGCGTGGTGGGCGAATTGGACGGTGGTCATCGCACGCAGCGACTCTCGCGACGTCAGTTTCCCTTCATGCAGCGATTTGATTAGCGCAACGACATCGGTGACGCTCATCAATGCGCCGCCAGCGGCGCTCATGTTCTCGAACAGCGCCGGTTCCGGAACGATGGTGTCGCGATAAAAGAATCCGCTCGCGCGCGTGAGTTGGCCCGCAAGCGGATGCGTGTTGATGGCCGACGCTTGCAAGCCTGCAGGTTCGAAAATATTCGCTTGGACATAGTCAGCGTAGTTGCAATGGCAGACCTGCTCGACCACCGCACCGAGGAGCCCGTAACCGTGGTTGCTGTAGCTCGCGATCTGTCCGGGCGGCCGGATGCGCGCCGGCATGTGGGTCCGCAAGAATGTCTGCAACGGAATTACCTTGGCCCGATCGGTTATGGCCAAGTCGAGGTATTCGACATCTAATCCTGCCGTGTGCGTGAGGAGGTGGCGTACAGTGATGGGACTTGGCCACACCGCCGGAAGCTGCAAGTCGAGCGGCAGGTACTTGTTGACGTTTTCGTCGAGCACCACCTTGCCGGCGTCGACAGCCTGCATGATCGCAATCGCCGTGATGAGTTTGGTGACCGATGCAACGTGGAACGATGTTTTCGACGCGTCGAGCCGCGCTTTGGTCGCGGGATTCGACACGCCATATGTTCTCGACCAAGCGTCACTGCTCGCGTCGCTTGTGGCGATTGCTGCACCAGCAATGCCCAGATTCTGCAGTGGCGCAGCAAAGGCGACATCTGCATGCGCCGCGAACCGTTGCGTTGCAGACGGCTGAGCGCTCACCGAGCCGGCGAGCAGAGACAATGCGACAAGCGCTGAACCGATGCGCCGCATCATGCAAGGGTCAGGTAATTCGCCATGCATCTGGCGAGCCTGCTCACCGCTTGTTGAGCCTCTCGCTCGGCCGGCGGATCGCGCAAAACGAATACCTGCCGGAGCGATGCACCCGACCAGAGCAGAACATCATCCAACTTCCGACGGAAATCTGTAATCGTCGCAAGCTCTGGCGCGTCTGCCATCAGGGCGTAGAAAGCGTCGTGCAGCGGCTCGTTAAAGAATCGCGCGGCTTCCTTGAAGCGGTGATCGGCCGACGTATGCATCTGCAACGTTAGCGGACGAATGATCTTGCGGTGGCGCACAAAGACCTGTGCCACATAGTCCAATGCCGCTCGCATACGCGGCTCCACGCCCGCGCCGACGAACCGTTCGGGTGCCATCTGCCGCTGAGCGCCAGGCACGACGTCTTCCTTCAAGACGTGCTCGACCAAGTGGAAAAGGAAATCCTCCTTGCTGGGAAAGCGCGCATAGAACGAGCCGACCGAAGAGTTCGCCGCTTCAACAATTCCGCCAATCGTAAGCGCCTCAAACTCCGTGGAGCGCAGCAAGCGCAGGGCTCCGCGGGTTAACGCCGTCACGGTGCGGCGGCTGCGGTCCTGCAACGGCGGGATGGGAGACTCGTGGAGAAGGGCTGCTTGCTTCATATTAGAATTCTATTCTATTTTATGTTTCCTCGCAAGCGCATTGCACGCTTGGCAGCACCGCTCGCTGAAGCCGGTCCGATCGTCGGTTTGGGGTTCAGGATTTCTGCGTTGATGCGCTGGAAAAGCCACGAGCTGGGCGGTTGGCAGCTCAACTTGGCTGTTGGAAGGTCGATTCCGTGCTTCCCTCAGGCTTACCGAACGACTATATAGCGGCGCTGAAACTCCCTTCATTTCGAGGTGAATTTCCGGCCTGGCGGCTCGTACCCGCTGGCGCCCTTGAGAGAGGTTTTGCTTATGACCAAGCCATTGATGCCCAAGGCGACGGCCATGTGGCTCTTGAATCAGACGACGCTGACGTTCGATCAGATCGCGGAATTTTGCGCGCTGCACCCGCTCGAGATCAAAGCGATGGCGGACGACATGCATCCGGAAAAGATCGTGCCGCTCGACCCCGTGATGATGGGGCAGCTGACGCGCGATGAAATCGCGGCGGCGGAGAAGGATCCGCGCAAGCGTCTGGTGATGACGAAGCCCGCGGTCGAGATGCCGTCGGCGAAGGCGAAGGGACGTCCGCGCTATACGCCGGTGTCGCGCCGGCAGGACCGGCCGGATGCGATCGCCTGGCTTGTGCGTAATCATCCGGAGCTGACGGATGTGGAGATCGGCAAGCTCGTCGGCACAACGAAGGCCACGATCCAACAGATCCGCACGCGCTCGCACTGGAACATCGCCAACATCAAGCCGGTCGATCCCGTGACGTTGAGCCTGTGTTCGCAGCTTGAGCTCGATCTTGCGGTCGAGAAGGCATCGAGCCGCAAGGCGAAGAACGCGCCGGTCGAACCGAAGGGCGCAACGCTGCGCCCCGCAAGCGAAGCCGTCGAGGCCGAGCAAAAGCCGGAGGAAGACGCGCCGCAGATGAAATACGACCCGGCGTCGGTGTTCGCGTCGTTCCAGCGGACGCGGGATAAGACTTAGACAAGCTGATCAGCGCTTCCCCCTGGGGGGAAGCGCTTTCGATTGCTGAGAAGCGCTCTCGCTATTTCCCCGTAACCGGTTCTGGTTTCAGGTGCACGGGAGCGGCCGGTTGGATCGTGCTGGGTTCGAAGGTGGTGCGAGCGGCTTTGTCGACGGGGGCGCGGAGGTATACTCGGATGAGTACGAACGCGACGAAGCCGGTGTGGATTGCGGCGGTGTAGAAGAAGATGGCGCTTAGGCCCCAGACATTGATGACCACGGCGGCGAGTAGCGGGCCGGCTGCGGCGGCGAGGCCGTAGAGGAAGAGGTTCGAGTTTGCCACCTCGGTCATTTCACTTTTGTCGGCGTGGTCGTTGAGGTGAGCGTTCGTGAGCGATCCGATCGGAAACGCGGTCGCGCCATAGAGGAAGCCGCCCGCGAGCATCCAGGTCACCGGTTTGATGCCGAGCGGTGGCGCCGCGGCGAGCATAACACCGGCGCAGGCCGCGAAGACTGCTGCGATGCCGATGATCAGACGGCGGTCGGTGAAGTCCGAGAGGCGGCCGAGCGGAAACTGCGCCAGCGCGCCGCCCAAGATCACCACCGACATGAAGAGCGCAAGGTTGTCGCCGTCCATGCCGCGCTCGTGCGCGTAAACTGGGGCAAGTGTCCAAAAAGCGCCGCTGACCAGGCCCACCGCAACCGCGCCGACTGCGCCGACCGGCGAGAGTCGGTAGAGACGGCCGGGGCGGAGTTTCGCAACCCTCGCACTGTGCGGTTCTGGTTGGCGCGTCGCGCCGACGGGGACGAGGCAGAGCATCGTCAGGATCGCGCTGATCGAGAACAGCTCGAACGAAACAGGCCGGCCCAGCGTGAACAGATATTGGCCACCGAGTAGCGCCAGATTGTTCAGCGCGGCGTAGGTCGTGAAGATGCGGCCGCGGATTTCGTTGCGCGCTTGGCTGTTCAGCCAGCCTTCGAGGATCACGAACATGCCGGCGGCGCAGAAGCCTATTGCGGCGCGCAGAAATGCCCAAACGATCGGCGTCACGATGAGCGCGTGGACGAGCACGATCGCTGCGGTCAGCGCGCCCAGAATGGCAAAGGCGCGGATATGGCCGACGCGGTGGATCAGGCGGGGGCCTAAGACACAGCCGCTCACGAAGCCGGTAAAGTAGGCTGCGCCGATCAGGCTGATTGCGGTTGGGCTGAATCCCGCCTCGTGCGCGCGCACCGGCACGAGCGTACCCTGCAAGCCGTTCGCCAGCAGCATGATCACCGCAGTCGCCAGCAACGAAGCGATCTTGGCGTAGTCGGCGGCTGTGATGCGATGGCTCATGACCTTGCTTAGCGAATGGCTATCGCCGCAGCCAGCGCCAGGCGATGCGTCGGTTCGTCACCGATGTTGCCCTGCATTGGGCCGTTCGCTAACGTCCGCGCCGCTTCAGAGAAACGGGGTTCGAGATGCCAGCCGCGCGCAAAGCCAAGCCGTCCAAAGCCAAGCTGGCGAAGAGCCTGTCTAAGCCGAAGCCCAAAGCGGCGATGAAGGCAAAACCCGCGGTGAAGGCGAAGCGGGCGGCCAACCCTTATGTGCTCGATCTCGACAAGAACCCGGCGAACTATCAGTCGTTGTCGCCGCTGACGTTCTTGGAGCGGGCGGCGTTTACGTTTCCCGACACGATCGCAATCCTGCACGGCGAGCAGAAGATCACGTACCGGGAATTCTATGCGAACTGCCGGCGGCTCGCGTCGGCGCTAGCGAAGCGCAAGATCGGACTTGGCGACACGGTCGCTGTGATTGCGCCCAACATTCCGCCGATGCTGGACGCTCACTATGGGCCGTTGATGATCGGCGCGGTGTTGAACGCGATCAACTATCGCCTCAGCGCGCAGGAGGTTGCGTTCATTCTCGACCACGGCGAGGCGAAGGTTCTGATCGTCGACAAGGAATTCGGGGCGCTGGCGCGCGAGGCCTTGAAACTTTGCAAGGCCAAGCCCTATGTGATCGGGATCGACGATCCGGAGTTCGACGGCGGCGAGCTGATCGGCGAGATCGAGTACGAGGATTTTCTGAAGGGCGGCGATCCGGAATTTGTGTGGTCGCTGCCGGCCGACGAGTGGCAGGCGATCACGCTGAACTATACGAGCGGCACGACCGGCAATCCGAAGGGCGTCGTGTTTCATTCGCGCGGGGCGTATCTACTGGCGCTGGGCAACGTTATCTCGGCCTCGATCCGCGCGCATCCCGTGTATCTGTGGTCGCTGCCGATGTTTCATTGCAATGGCTGGTGCTTCACGTGGACGATCTCGGTCGTGGCTGGCACGCATGTGTGCCTGCGCCGCGTGAATGCCGCGAACATGTTCGAGGCCTGCGCGCGCTACGGCGTCACGCACATGTGCGGCGCGCCGATCGTGATGGGGATGCTGGTCAATGCGTCCGATGCGGAACGCCGCGCGCTGAAGACGAAGGTCGAGTTCATGACGGCGGCAGCCCCTCCCCCGGCGGCGACGCTGGCGCGGATGGAGGCGGCGGGCTTTCAGGTGCATCACGTCTATGGCTTGACCGAGACCTATGGCCCGGCGGTCGTGAACGCATGGCATAGCGAGTGGGATGCGTTGCCGTCCGAGGAGCGCGCAAAGATTAAGGCGCGGCAGGGCGTGCGCTATCCGGTGCTGGAGGCGTTGGCGGTCAAAGACCCTGATACGATGAAGGACGTGCCGCGCGACGGCGAGACGATGGGCGAGGTGTTCTTCCGCGGCAACGTGGTGATGAAGGGCTATCTCAAGAATCCGAAGGCAAGCGGCGCCGCGTTCAAGGGCGGCTGGTTCCACTCCGGGGACCTGGGTGTGTGGCACAAGGACGGCTATATCCAACTGAAAGACCGGTCGAAGGACATCATCATCTCGGGTGGCGAGAATATTTCCTCCATCGAAGTCGAGGACGTGTTGATGAAGCATCCGGCCGTCGGCCTTGCCGCCGTCGTCGGCAAGCAAGACGAGAAATGGGGCGAAACGCCGGTGGCGTTCATCGAACTCAAGTCCGGCGCGAAAGCGAGCGCGGACGACATCATCGGCTTCGTGAAGAGCCAGATCGCCGGCTACAAGGTGCCGCGCACGATCGTGTTCTGCGACCTGCCGAAGACGTCGACCGGCAAGATCCAGAAGTTCAAACTGCGCGAGAAGGCGGAGGCGGCTTAGGAGAAAACCGCCCCCACTGAGGGGCGGTCGAACGTTCGAGCGCGAAGTGCGAGAAGGTTCGGGTGGGGGGAGACAGCCTCTGGCACTTATCCCCCACCTGAAATTTCTCAGGCTTCGCCTTCGAAGTTATCGACCGCCCCGCAGTGGGGGCGGCTTTTTTGCACGCGATTAGCTTGCTACAGCACGCTGCAGCTTCAAACGCCTAGTCACATGTGGGTCGAGGGGGTGAACGGCCTCAGTGGAGACTGTGTCGGAGGCGTTCTATTTCTTCTTTGAGTCGAAGCTTGCGCTTTTTTAGTTCGGCGAGCGCGATGTCGTCCGGGTGGGGACGGTGCAGTTCTTCCTGAATCTGCTCGTCAAGTTTGTGATGCTTATCCGCGAGTTCTTGGATATGCGATTCCAATCCCATGTATCTGCCTCCGTTGAGACCCAAGAACTAGAACACAGAATCAGAGACTTGTCAGTGGTGACGTTCACAAGAACGAAAAAAATGTCTTAATGAGAATGGCTCGCGCGGAGGCTCCTTAGTGTTTGAAAATTAAGGAGGATTGCGGACGCTGCGTGTGCGTTTGCGCGGGGACAGGGACGCAGCCGCGTGCTAGAATTCCACCGTCAATTGAAGTGCAATAGCCAACTCTTTCGCGCAACCCATGGGATTTTCAAAAGACTCAGAGGGTGGAGAAAACGTCGTGCTGTCCCTGGTGGCTGGAACGCAGCCCGCGAACAGCGACGTCAGCCCCGAGGCCGCCGACAAGGCGACCCTGACGAAGCTTGCGCAGCTTCGGCAGGAGCACCGCGACTTGGATCAGGCGATCGAGGCCCTGCGCGGCGCGGGGCCAGTGGACCAGCTGCAACTCACGCGGCTGAAGAAGCGCAAGCTGATGCTGCGCGATCAGATCGCGAAACTGGAAGACGATATCGTGCCGGACATTATCGCTTAGGCTCGCAGAAAAAGAGGTTGCATCGCCAAGGCGCCAAGATGCTCAGGCTAATCGTAGCCGTCGGCGTGTGGTCGATCTTCGATTTTTTCCACACAAAGAAACAAAGCAACAAAGACTCCCGTCGCGCGCCGAAGGCGCGCAGTCACACGTCAGATCGGCGCTTCGCGCCAAAAGTAATGCACCCTTTGTTGCTTTGTTTCTTTGTGTGGAAAATTTTTACAGGCCGCGACACGGCGCCTGCGACTAAGATTGCGCTGAGCATCTTGGCGTCTTGGCGATGCAATCTCTTTTTTTTGCGCTAGCTCTTCTTCTTCGCCGCGTACATCGCCTTGTCGGCTTCAGCCATGGCGGTGGCGGGGTCTTCGCCTTTTTGGAACGTGTGGACGCCGATGGTGCAGGAGAGCGGTATGGGTTTGCCTTGCCACTGCACCGGTTGTCCGGCCACGAGTTCAGCGAGGGCGCGGGCTTTCAGCGTCGCCTGCGGCTTGTCGGCTTTGGCAAGGATGACGCCGAACTCGTCGCCGCCGAGGCGGCCGACGATGTCGGACTCGCGAACGTGGCCGGAGACGAGCCGTGCCACGTGATGGAGCGCGGCGTCGCCGGCGGCATGGCCGTTCGCGTCGTTGATCGCTTTGAAGCCGTCGAGGTCGAGATAGATCAAGCTCGCGATTAGATCGTAGCGCTCGCCGAACGACATTAGGCGGGTCATCTCGCGCACGAAGGCGCGGCGGTTGAGGATGGGGAGGAGCGCGTCTTGATCCGCGGCGGTCTCCACCGACTCAAGCCGCGCTTTCGTTCGTTCGAGATCTTGGCGCAAGCGATCGACTTCGGCCATCAACGTCATGATCGCGTCGCGGACGCGGGGCGTGAACTCGGCTTCGGGGATTCCGAGGACGGAGGAGACGTCGGCGGGCGCGGCGGGTGCCGTCGCGCTCTCGGCGCCGGTCGCGCGCTGCACGGATGTGTAGGCTTGCACGCCCGCTGCCGGGCCGGTCGGACGATTGCCGCTGATCTTCATCGAATGCCAGAATGCCTCACGTCATGCGCGACCGGTAGGTCCCAAACTGCGACCAAATGCTTAATCGTTAAGGGAACGGGCGTTTCACTTACGCGGCTCCAAGCCCTATAGTCCGGCGCTTCTTTTCGCTCAGCTGACACGCAAGGAAGCCCATGGCCAAAGCGGCCAAAGATCAAGCCAAAACAAGCGGCGCCGACGTCGGCATCATCATGGGCTCGAAGTCCGACTGGGCGACGATGTCGTCCGCGGCCGAGACGCTTGACAAGCTCGGCGTCGATTTCGAAGTGCGGGTCGTGTCGGCGCATCGAACCCCCGATCGGTTGTTCGCCTATGCCAAAGGGGCGAAGGCACGCGGCTTGCAAGTCATTATTGCCGGTGCGGGCGGCGCCGCGCACCTGCCAGGAATGACGTCCGCGATGACGACGCTGCCCGTGTTGGGCGTGCCGGTGGCGGCAACCGGGCTGAACGGTTTGGACAGCTTGCTTTCGATCGTGCAAATGCCGGGCGGCGTGCCGGTCGGGACACTCGCGATCGGCAAGCCCGGCGCGATCAACGCGGCTTTGCTGGCGGCGGCGATCCTCGCGCTCAACGACAAGGAACTGGCCAAGCGGCTGGACGCCTATCGCGCGCGGCAAACGGCGGACGTTCCCGAAGCACCGGTCGATGAGGACCATGTCCGCTAACGTGCACGCGGTTCCGCCGGGCGGAACGATCGGCATTCTGGGCGGCGGACAGCTTGGCCGCATGCTCGCGATGGCGGCCGCGCGGCTTGGCCTCAAGTGCGCGATCTTTGCACCTGAGAAGGACAGCCCTGCGTTTCAGGTCTGCGATAGCCATGTCGTTGCCGACTATGGCGATCACGATGCACTGGTCGCGTTCGCGCGCGGCGTCGATGTCGTGACGTACGAATTCGAGAACGTCCCGGGCGATGCGGCGGCGGTGCTCAGCGATCTGAAGTCTGTGCGGCCGAACCCAAAGGCGCTTAGCGTCATTCAGGATCGGTTCGCGGAGAAGTCGTTCGCACGCGATCTTGGGATCGCGACGACGCCGTTTGCGATGATCGATTCGGAAGCGTCGCTGAAGGCGGCGCTCGCGTCCGTCGGGGCGCCATCGGTGCTGAAGACGGCGCGGCTTGGCTACGACGGCAAGGGGCAGAAGATCGTGCGCGCGGCGGATCAGCTGGCGCCAGGGTGGGATGCGTTGAAGCGCGTGCCCTGCATTCTGGAGGGCTTCGTCGACTTTACGCGCGAGTTGTCGGTGGTGGCCGCGCGTGGGGTCGATGGATCGGTCGCGTGCTTCGATCTGGTCGAGAACCGGCACGAGAACCACATCCTGCGCACGACGCTGGCCCCTGCCCGCGCGCCGCTGCGCTTGAAGGCGGCGGCCGAGCAGATCGCGACGCGGTTGCTCAGCGCCTTCGACTATGTCGGCGTGATGGCGGTCGAGATGTTCGAGACGCGCGACGGCAAGCTGTTGGTGAATGAGATCGCGCCGCGGGTACACAACTCCGGCCACTGGACGATCGACGGCTGCGCGGTCAGCCAATTCGAGCAACACATCCGCGCGGTCGCGGGCTGGCCGCTCGGCGATCCCGCGCGGCACAGCGATGCGGTGATGACGAATTTGCTCGGCGCGGAGGCGCACGGATGGGCGCAATTCGCGCGCGAACCGGCAACGGCCGTGCACCTCTATGGCAAAGGCGAGGCGCGCGACGGCCGCAAGATGGGGCACGTGACGCGGATTTATCCGTTGGGGTTGCGGCCCGACGGAAACTAGCTCGGGCGGCGCAGGCTTTTTTGTAGAACGGCGAACGCGGTGCGGGTGGCGGTTTCGTCGAGACCGAGGTCGGCGAGTTCGCGTTCGGCGAGGGCGTCGGCTAGGCGCTCCATCTGCAGCAGGATGGTTGCGATTTCGCCGGTCGAGCGGTTCATCGGCGCGGTCCAGCTCTTTATGTTCTCAATCTGGCGCAGACGGCTTTGCGCGCGAGCGCTGCGCACCGCGGGTTCTTCGTAGGACAGCGTCCGCAGGCTGCGGCGGAACGTGAGATAGGCACGGTGATGGGCGATCGCCGCGTCGACTAGGTCGGTCGCTTGCGCGCGTTGAGCAATGAGCGTCGCCAGCATCTCGCGCTCTTGATCTTCCCATAGGCGGTAGACGGCGATGAAGATCTCGGTCTTGTCGCGGAACCAACGGTAGAACGTCTGCGGCGCGAAGCCGGCACGACGAGCGATCTTGTTCGTATCGGTCGCGTGGTAACCGTGCTGATTGAACTCCTTGGCGGCAGCCGCGATTAGTTTCGTCCGCGTGGCCGCCGAGACCGCCGACGACGGCCGGCCCTCTCGTTTCGGCTTTTGCGCGCGTGTTTGCGCCATTCCGATCCCTTTCGCTTGACCCTGAAGGCTTAGCGCGTTTTGCGGTTGCGCGCGATGTTAAAGTGATATATTTATCACTTTATTGAAAGCGGGGCGAAGTTGGATGGGCCGTGAGCGGGTGGAAGAGACTGGCGTGCCGAAAGGTTCGCCGACCGTGACCGTCGATGGCGTCAGCATCGCCTATGTGCGCGAGGGACGCGGGCAGCCTGTCGTCTGCTTACACGCGACCGGACACGGCGGGCGGGACTTCGAAGCGTTCGCGGCCGCGGTGCGCGGGCAGTTCGAGGTGATCCGCGTCGACTGGCCGGACCAGGGGCGGTCGGGACAAGATCATCAGCCCGCCTCCGCCGCGCGGTATGGCGACCTCTTGGTCGGCTTGCTCGATGCACTGAAGATCGAGCGCCCCATACTGTTCGGCAACTCGATCGGCGGGGCTGCGGCTCTGCGTTGCGCGGCGGAGCGCCCTGTGAAGGCGTTGGTGCTGTGCAACACGGGTGGGCTGATCGAGATCACACCCGCGATCAGCAAGGCGTGCAGCGCGATGGCCCGCTTCTTCGATGCCGGTGTGCGCAAGGCGTGGTGGTTCGGGACGGCGTTTAGCGCCTACTACACGTTTTTGGTGTTGCCGTCGGCTGCCGCGCGCGCGCAGCGCCGGCGCATCATTGCGGCGGGCTACGACGTGTCGGAGGTTCTGCGCGATGCGTGGCGGTCGTTTGGCAGACCCGAGGCCGATATTCGCTCAACGGCAGTCAAGTTGGATGTGCCTGTGTGGTTTGCGTGGGCGACGGGCGACCGGCTCATCCAGCTTAAAGCTTGCATGCCCGCGATCTCAAAGATGAAGCGGGCGACGCTGACAAGGTTTGGGGGTGGCCATGCCGCCTTTCTCGAACGGCCGGCCGCGTTCGCCAAGGCGTTCAGGAAATTTGCGGCAACGCTGTCATGACCGAGGCTATGGTCCAAAGATCACCGGCAGAAACGTCGCTTGGCAAGACGACGCTGAGCGAGGATAAAGCGCGCCACTTCGTCAGAGCCTCGTTCGACGTCGGCGACGCGTTTTTGAATCGCGGCGGCCAAGTCTTTGGCGGGTTCGTCGCCGCAATGCTGGAAAGCCTGTGCGGGCACGCGGTCATGTTGGCGCAGGAGCACATCGACCAACCTCGCGTGGCGCTCGAAATGAAAGTGGCCTTCCTGGCGAGCACCAAGACGGGACGCCTGATCGGCGAAGGCTGGATCGTCAAGAGCGGTCGATCGATCGCCTTTGCCGAGTCGGAATTGCGCGACGGTGCCGGCATTTTGCTTGCGAAAGCGAGCGTGACGTTCAAAGCCACACTTCAACCTCACCAGGACCACAGGGGGAAATCCGAATGAGTCAGACACTGCTTGATCGTGCGCTGGCGACGCTCGCGCTGTTTGCGGCGCTTGCGGTCACTGGGATTCTGGTCGCAGGCTTGAACGCCGGAATCTCTCAAGAGCCGTTTCAGCTGGCGCGGCTTGCGACAGAGAACGTGCCGAAGCTGCTCACGAGCCCGCAAGGGCTTCGGTTCAACATCGGATTCGACAACGCGTACATCGTCTTCTACACGGCCTTCTTTGTGTTGCTGACGGCGCGGCTGCGCGATGTGGTGAGCTTGCCGGTGCGAGCGGTGGCGCTTGGCGCATTGCTGCTCGGCGCGTTGCTCGACGCGATCGAGAACCATCACATCTTGACGATGCTGTTTGCAGCCGAGCACGGCCTTCCCGTGACGACGGAGGAAAGCCAGTTGCAGATGCTCGCCTCGAGCGTGAAGTTCCATACGGTCTATGTGGGATCGTTCCTGTTTGCGTTCGGTTTCATGCGCTTAGGCGCGCTCGGCACGTTCATTGCGCTTGGCATTTGGTTCGTGTTCGTGCCGCTTGGGCTTGCGATCTATGTCACCCCGCCGGAACTGACGCGGCCTCTAGCGATCGCGCGCGGGCTCTTCTTCATTGCGACGTTCGTGCTGTCGGTGCCGTTGTTTGCTGGGCTTGCGAGAGCGGGGCAGAAGGACACCGCTGGCCAATGACGAGCCGGCCGGTCTAACTTGGCGCGCCATCGGTCGGGGAGAGCTTCATGTTGCGTTGGTTCGGTTTTGTCGTTCTGGGGCTCGCCGTTACGGGTGCCGGGGCTTACTACTGGCTTATCGTCGATGCGTCAGGGCCTTCGGGTGGCAGCTACAGCATCGATATGGCGGAGGTTCGAAGCCTCGCCAATTCCATCCACAACAATAAGGCGAGCGAGATTCGGGTGGAGCGGATCGCGGCGTTCCAAATGCCTTTCACCGCGATGGTCGCCGGCGAAACGTGGGCGGAGACGGATGTCCCGGTCTATTCCTATCAGCTGGTGTTTCCGGGCACGACCGTCGTCATCGATACGGCGATTGACGGTGGCCAGGCCGCGAAGGAGAAAGACCCGAGCTTCGATCCGGCCGCTTATGCGCGCATGCAGACGGCGATGCTCAACGCGTCAGCGGTTGCGATCACGCACGAACATCCCGACCATATCGGCGGCCTCGTCGCCCATCCACAGCTTGCCGGCGTTCTTGCCCATACGCGGCTAACGAAGGAGCAAGTCGATCATCCCGAAAAGATGTTCGGCTTGAAATTCCCCGACGGCGCACTCGCGGGGTACACGCCCCTGACCTACGACCGCTATCAGGTGCTGGCGCCCGGCGTGGTCTTGATCAAGGCGCCGGGTCATACGCCCGGGAGCCAACTCGTCTTCGTCCAACTCGCAAACGGCAAGGAGTACTTGTTCCTGGGCGATGTGGCGTGGCGTTGGGAAAACGTTGAGCGCGTGCGCACGCGGGCGCGGTTTGTCTCCTGGTACTTCTTGGGCGAGGATCGCGATGCGGTGTTGAACGAACTGGCAGCGTTCAAACAGTTGCATGAAGCCGAGCCGAACCTGATCATGGTGCCCGGGCACGACGTCAAGCATATGAACGAACTGACCGCCGCCGGCGCGTTTGCGGGGACGTTTAATTGAGGGGCTCGTGTCACTTGACCGCCGAGTTGCCGCCGTCGGCCCAAACAGCGGTTCCAGTCACAAAGCTCGCCATGCCGCTGACGAGAAACAGGGCGACGTTGGCTATCTCTTCAGGCTTTGCCAGTCGTCTCATGGCGTGGAGTCCTGCCGCCCACTCACGTTGGGCCGGGTCGCTGGCCATGCCGGTCTCCGCGCCGCCGGAGAGAAGCGCGTTTGCGCGTATGCCTGCCTGGGCGTAGTCGGCGGTGATCCCCTTCACGAGGCCGGACAGGGCTGCCTTCGCCGTGCCATAGGCGGTCATGCCCGGCAGGGACACGCTGCTGCCGACGAAGCTCGAAGTGAAGACGATCGAGCCGCCGCCGCGCTCGATCATCGCCGGAATCTGGTGACGCGCGCCTAAATACGCCGCGGTCAAGTTGACGTCGATCACGCGCTGCCAGTCTTGGGGCGCCAATTCGGTAAGCGGCGCCAGCGGGCCGACGACGCCCGCGTTGTTGAACGCGATGTCGAGACCGCCAAAGCGGGAGCGCGCGGTCGCGACCAACTGATGTTGGACGCCATCATCCACGACGTCGCCGGAAACCGCGCAAGCTCTACCCCCGCTTGCTTCCACTTCGGCAACAACGCCGGTAAGCGCGTTAACGCCGCGTGCGTTCAAGACCACTCTTGCGCCATGTTTCGCAAAGAGAAATGCCGCGGCCCGGCCTATGCCGGAGCTGGCGCCAGTGATGATTGCAACCTTGCCTTCGAGCAACATGTCTGACGCCTCCGTCCGTGGACCAAGGCACAGCGTCTATGGTTCGCGGCGTGGTGAAGCACTCCGCTTCCTGCCGTCAAACTGAACCGGTGTCAGCGCTTCGGATAGCGCAGCGCGCCCAGGATCGTAAGAGGGTTGGGCAGGCCCTCGGTGAGCTTCTCGACTTGGGCCTTCACCTTTTCGATTTGCATCACGTTGGCGATGCGGTCGTCGAGGAACTTCCAGGTGTCCTTGGCGTCGTCGCTGTTGTCGGCGAACCAGTAGAGCATGGTGGTGGTGTAGACGCCGGAGAGGAGCGCGCGCTTCGTATAGAAATTGAAGTCGGTCGAGGTGTCGCCGATGGCGCGCCACATCGCGTCGACCGAACGGTACACGCAGGTCGCGCCGTCGAGCGCATGCATGGGCAGCGCGAAGACAGCGGCGGCGCGGCGGGCGGCTTCCTTTTGCTCGGCAACGGCTTCGATACGTTTTCTCACCGCAAAGGTCACGCGCTCGCGCACCTTCATCGTCTTCAGGTTGGCGGCTTCGACGGCTTCGGTCATTTGGCGATCGGCTTCGCTGGAGAAGTAGACCAGCGCATCGGGGACGCCGCGGGGGAAGGCCGCTTTCAGTTCGGCGTCATCGGCGCCGGCGCGGTCAGCCGCTTCCTTCAGCATCTTGTCGGTCCAGCCGTCGAACGCGACATGGGGCAGCGCCTCGCGCAGGATTTTTTCGCGCAGCTTCTCCGTCGGGGTCGCGCCCTTGTTTACTCGCTTTGCTCGAGCCAATGTTTTGTCTCACTCTCGAAGATGAGCTTCGTCAGGTCGCTCATGCGTTGCGGGTAGAGGATACCATCCAAATGGTCGCATTCGTGCTGTACCACGCGGGCGTGGAACCCCTTTGCGATGCGCTCAATCGGCTTACCGTCGAGGCCTAAGCCCCGGTAGCGGATGTGGGCCGGGCGCTCGACCCAGCCGCGCAGGCCCGGGACCGAGAGGCAGCCTTCCCAGCCGCCCTCGCGCTCAGCCGACAGTATCTCGATCACGGGGTTCACGAGGACGGTCAGGGGGGCCGTGTGGTCGAACGCCTCAGCCTGGCTTAAGCCAGGGTCAGCGCGGCCTGCCGGGGCTTGGAAGATCACGAGGCGGATCGCTTCGTGGACCTGGGGGGCGGCCAACCCTGCCCCATTGGCGTCGATCATGGTCTCGACCATGTCCTCGACAAGTCGTCGCAGTTCGGGGTCGCCAAGGTCGGTAACGGGCTCGGCCTTTTTCCCAAGCACCGGATGGCCCATGCGCGCGATTTTTCGAATGGTCATGCGGCTGATATGACCGCCGAAATGGGCCGGGACAAGGGTGGACAGCGCCGCACGGCTCTGGTATTCACCGCGCCCAATTAAGGGCAGCGCCCGAGGACGGCGTTGCCTCTTTCATTTTATGGATTGGCCGGAGGTTTCCTTTGCAGATCATCGTGCGTGACAACAATGTCGACCAAGCCCTGAAGGCGCTGAAGAAGAAGATGCAGCGCGAAGGCTTGTTCCGCGAGATGAAGCTGCGCAACCATTACGAAAAGCCGTCCGAGAAGCGCGCGCGCGAAAAGGCCGAAGCCGTACGCCGGGCGCGCAAGCTGCAACGCAAGAAGCTTCAACGCGAGGGCGTCCTGCCCCGCACGCCGAAGCCGGTGCGTGCCGCCGGTCCGCGCTAAACACTGCGATTGCACAAAGAGATTTGAGGCCGTCGGGTTCGCCCGGCGGCCTTTTTCTTTGCTTGGCGTTGGCGGTTCAGCTCGCCTTGCGGCGGAGGCCGAAGAGGTCGCGGAGGAAGCCCAGGAAGCTCGGCGTTGAGTCCGGGCGGAGAAGGTTGGCGCGAAAGACGCGGGCGACGAGGCGGATCATCCAGACCAGCGTCAGAATGCTCACGACCAGCGCACCCAAGACATCGATGCCGTCGGGGGCGGAGAGCGAGCGGACCATCATCGTGAATGGAGCGAAGACCGGCACGTAGGACAAAAACCGGGCGAAGGCGCCAGCGGGCTCGTAGGCGACGGCGATCGGCAGCATAAAGACGGGAAGCGAGATCATGGTCGCGGGCGCCACGATCGCCTGCGCGTCGGTGATCGAAGTTGCGGCGCTGCCGGCGGCGAGGAAGAACGATCCTACCGTCAGGTAAGCGAGCGCGAAGAATGTAAACAGGAGCAGCACCTGACCCGGGTCTTTGAAGTTCGCGGTCAAATTCTCGACAATAATTTTTGCGGTCGGAAACAGCGCGTCGACGCTGATCAACGCGCTTGTCGCCCAAACGCCGACAAGCAACATCGCGAGCAATAGTCCGGTGAAGAGCTTGCCCGCCATCAGCGTTTCGGCCCGCACGCACGAGAGCAGGAGTTCGGCAACGCGGTTGCTCTTTTCTTCGACCAGCGCCATCACGACCATGTTCGCGGTCATGAAGACCGCCATGAACAGCATCAGGTAGACGACCACGGCGCCGAGCACGTTCAGCTGGCGCACTTGGCTAAGCGCACCGAGGCGGTCCGGGTCCGGGTCGATGGTTTCGATCGTGCCGGCGGTGCTCAGCACTTTGTCGGTCGTATCGCGCGCAACGCCCAGCGTCTCGGCGCGGAGGCGTTTGAGCTCGCGATCAAGAGCGAGGCGCAGAAACTCGCGCAGGCCGATCCGGTTGGTGTCGTCGCTGACGTAGGTCGCGCTTTCCTTTCCCTCCGCAAAGCCTTCCGGGATGAGCAGGATCGCCCAGAGCGACACCGGGCCGAAGGGACCTGGGATCAGCTTGTCGGCCGAGAGATAGGGCTCAGCGGCGGCGAGCATGTCGTCGCTCGCAGCCACGTCGTCCGGCAAGCTGACGCGGAAGAAGCGGCGGCCGGGCGCGTTGAAGACGGGGGCTTCGGGCTTCAAGTAGGGACGCAGGTCGATGAAAGTTTGGCTGACACCGCCACGCGCTTCCAGCGCGGCGACCGCGGCATCGCTTTGCGGATCGCCGTCGAGCAGCAGCGCCGCCAGTTCCGGCGCCTTTTCTTTCAGCACTTCGTTGTCGGTGTTCTCCTTGGCGTATTCCGACAGCGCGATCAGACCGCGAGCGATGACGTCGCGCTCCAACGCGGCGTCTATGGCGGGCGTCATCATGCCGGTCTTGTCGATCACCGCGAAGTGGCGGATCGAGCCGCCGAGTGCATCGAGCGGGCCCTGACTTGCACTCGGGGTCGCGCCGCCGATCAGCATGTAGAGCGGCAGCAGGAGCAACCCGAACAGAAACGCGCGCGAAGTTGCGTGCTGAATAAAGCCGTGCCAGGCGATGAGGAAGACTTGTCTCATGGCTCGGCGTCTCCCACGTCGCCGCCGGCGAGCTCGACGAAGACCTCGTGCAGCGTGGGCGGCGAGGAATCGAAGCGGGTGAGCTTCACGCCTTGTTCGAAGCAGGCAGCTAGGACGGTCTGCGGATCGGCGCCCTTCGCGAGGACGATGTCCCAATGCTTGGCGCCATCGGCCGGCCGCGAGACTTGCGCGACGCCGGGCACGTTGGCCAGGAAGCCGAGGTCGCTCGGCGATTCCAGTTTGATAGTTCGCGGGAGCACGGCGCGCGCATCTTCGAGCGTTCCGTCGAAGGCTTTCTTGCCCTTCACCAGTATCACGAAGCGATCGCATAGGCGTTCGGCGTGGCTCATCGTGTGGGTCGAGAACAACACCGTGGTGCCGGCGTTCGCGAGGCGGCGGATGGCGGCTTCGAGTTCGTTCTGGTTGATAGGGTCGAGGCCGGAGAACGGTTCGTCGAGGATGACGAGGTCGGGTTCGTGCGCGATCGCGGTCGCCAGTTGAACCTTCTGCGCCATGCCCTTCGAGAGCGCTTCGATGCGGCGATCCTTCACGTGACCCAGGCCCAGTTCGTCGAGCAGTTGATCGGCGCGACGTCGGGCCTTGCCGCCCCACAGGCCCTTCAGCTTCGCGAAGTAGGCGACCGTGTCGCGCGCGCTCATGCGTTTGTAGAGGCCGCGTTCTTCGGGCAGATAGCCGATGCGGCGCTGCACTGCCCTGCCCGGCTGTCGGCCGAAGATTTCGATGCGGCCGTCGTTTGGCTGGCTGATGCCGAGGATCATGCGCAGCGTTGAGGTTTTGCCGGCGCCGTTGGGCCCCAGGAGCCCCAAGATCCGGCCTTTGGGCGCGTCAAAGCTCACGCGGTCAACGGCGAGGAAATCGCCGTACCGCTTGGTTACGCCCGACAACTCGAGGACTGCGTCCCCCATCTACTCGCTCACTCGCCCCCGCGGGCACAGAACCATGCGGGGACGGGCGAGATCAACTGGCGAGATCGTGATGAATGCGTGCGTTTTGGCCGCTGGGCGGATGGTTAGCCCAGGCTAGTTCGGGAAGCCGTGGGAGCTTTTGTGGCCGACGAGGATTTTCCAGTCGCCGTCCGCGTTCGTGAGCGCCATCGTCATCACGCCTTCGAGCTTCAACGAAGCTTGGCCGTTGGCGGCGATCACTTGGGTAAACTTGAACGATGCGATGGCAGCGTCGTCGTTCAGCATGGAGATCTTGACGTCGTAGGCTTCAAGGCGCGACTCGCCGAAACCGGCGAGGAAGCTGGTCAGACCCGCGACGGCGGCGGTGCGGGTTTCGTAAACAACGCGGCCGTCTTCGATCCAGCGGAAGGTCGGGTTATCGGCATAGAACGAGCCCGCGCCTTCGGCGTCGTGAGCGTTGTACTTGGCGACGTATTGCTCGACTGCGGCCTTGATCTCCGGATCGGCCGTTGTTTCCTTGGCCGTCGGCGGGTTCGGCGCGAATGGGTTCGTGCAGCCCACGGTCAGCAGCATGAGACCGGCGATCACGGGAGCAACAATGAGGCGGCGCATCTTCATCACGGGGACCCTTTGGCGGCGAACTGATTGCTTCTAACCTGTTTGGAACGGGTGTGAGAAGCCCGGCTATAGTAGTTTGCGAAGGTTAATATCGTAATCACTGTAGCCGGCGGCCCGATAAGCGTTTTGTGCGCGAACATTGGCGGCAAGCGCCCCGATCAGAACAGATTTGATCTGCAGCGCGCGGAAATGATCCTCGCAAGCTTGGAGCAAGGTTCGGCCGACGTGTTGGCCGCGCGCGGCCTCTTCCACGAACAGTTCGGAGATGTAGCCGAAGCGGCGCTCTTCGGGCTTCACGAAGATCTCGTGATGGCTGACATAGCAGACGGCCCAGCCGACGATGGCACCGTCCGCTTCGGCGACGAGAATTCGGCCCTGCGCCTTTGCCACCCGATCGGCGAGTTCGGTGAAATATTCGGTGCCGACGGCGGGGTCTAGGCGGCGGTCCGGCTCGAACTGCGCTTCGTAGGCGTTCGAGCCCACAATGAAGCGCTCAAGCGAAGCGCGATCGCGCGCGAGGTCGGCGTCGCGAACGCTGACGCTCATCCCAGTGCCTTGACGATTTCTTCGGTCATCTTCTTGGCGTCGCCGAAGAGCATCATGGTGTTGTCGCGGAAGAAGAGTTCGTTTTCGACGCCGGCGTAGCCGGAACCCATGCCGCGCTTGATGAAGAGGACGGTCTTGGCCTTCTCAACATCCAGGATCGGCATGCCGAAGATCGGCGATTTCGGATCGGTTTTCGCCGAAGGATTCGTGACGTCGTTCGCGCCGATGACGTAGGCGACGTCGGCAGTCGGGAACTGGCTGTTGATGTCGTCGAGTTCGAAAACCTCGTCGTAGGGCACGTTCGCTTCGGCCAACAGCACGTTCATGTGGCCGGGCATGCGACCCGCGACCGGGTGGATGGCGTATGAGATTTTCACGCCTTCCTTCTTCAGCTTATTCGCCATTTCGTGAAGCGCGTGCTGCGCCTGAGCGACCGCCATGCCGTAACCTGGGATCACGATCACGCTGGAGGCGTTCTTCATGATGAAGGCGGCGTCGTCGGCGGAGCCTTGCTTCACGGGGCGCGTTTCGGCTTTGCCTGCGGGGCCTGCGACCTCGCCACCGAAGCCGCCGAGGATGACTGAGAAGAACGAGCGGTTCATGCCCTTGCACATGATGTAGGACAGGATCGCGCCGGACGAACCGACCAGCGCGCCGGTGATGATGAGGGCGGAGTTCTCGAGCGTGAAGCCGATGCCGGCAGCTGCCCAGCCCGAGTAGGAGTTCAGCATCGAGACGACGACCGGCATGTCGGCGCCGCCGATCGGGATGATGAGCGTCACGCCGAGCACGATGGCGAGCAAGGTGATTGCCCAGAATGTCCAGGTGTCGGCACCGTGGCCGGTCACGAGGAGAACGATGAGCGCGACGATGGCGACCGCGAGCAGCACGTTGATGACGTGGCGCGCGGGCAGAAGGATCGGCGCACCGGACATGTTGCCGTTCAGTTTCGCGAAAGCGATGATCGAGCCGGAGAACGTGATCGCGCCGATGGCGACGCCAAGCGACATCTCGATCAGCGACTGCATGTGAATGTTGCCGGGCTCACCGATGCCGAAGGCCTGCGGCGCGTAGAGCGCGGCTGCCGCGACGAAGACGGCCGCGAGGCCGACGAGGCTGTGGAACGCGGCTACGAGCTGCGGCATCTGCGTCATCGCGATGCGATTTGCGGTGATCGCGCCGACCGTGCCACCGACGGCGACCCCCAACAGGATCAAGCCCCAGGTCATCACATCGCCCGGCGCGGCAACGGCAAGCGTGGTCGCGACCGCTATCGCCATGCCGATCATGCCGTACTGATTGCCGCGGCGCGAAGATTCGGGGCTCGACAAGCCGCGCAATGCCATAATGAACAGCACGCCCGAGACGAGATAGAGAAGTGCAGCGAGGTTAGCGTTCATCGTCAGTTTGACCTTCTCTACTTATTCCCTTGGCGCGTCGAAGACGCCGGCGCGGAGGAGGCCGACGCCCGCGCCGGCCATCCAGATGGCGATGAGGGAGATGATGGTGGCGACGTCGAAATCCCGGCGCACGAACAGCACCGCCGCGCAGGCGAACATCGCGATGCCCTCCCACAGGAGGAGCGAGGCGATGAGTTTGCTTTGACCTTGCGGGCGGCTGGCGAAGAATTGCGACGCAGCGAGTTCCCCCGCCGCGAGAACGGCGAGGCCGGCGGCGATGATGTCGAAGATGGAGGGGCCGCTTTCATTCATCGCGCGGCTATTTCTTCTCTTTCTTGCGGTACATCGCGAGCATGCGCTGGGTGACCAGAAAGCCGCCGAAGATGTTGACGCTGGCGAGCGCGACCGCGATGACGCCAAAGATCTTGGCGATCCAGCCGCTGTCGCCGGCCGAGAGCAGGTCGACGCCGACGGCGAGCAAGGCGCCGACGATGATGACGGAGGAGATGGCGTTCGTGACCGACATCAGCGGCGTGTGCAGCGCGGGTGTCACGCTCCACACCACGTAATAGCCCACGAAGATCGCCAGCACGAAGATCGAGAGGCGGAAGATGAAGGGATCGATCGCTTCCATGATTCTCTCCGTCAGGCCTTCACGGCGGCATGCACGACTTCGCCGTCGCGGGTGAGGCAGGTGCCTTTGATGATGTCGTCGTTCGGGTCGAGCTTCAGCGCCTTGGTCGCTTTGTCGACAAAGGGCGTGAGGAAGTTCACCAGATTGTTCGCATAGAGCGACGAGGCGTCGGCGGCGAGGCGGCCCGCGAGATTGACGGCGCCCACGATCTTCACGCCGTTGACCTCGATCGTTTCGCCGGCCTTGGTCAGCGGGCAGTTGCCGCCCTGCTCCGCCGCGAGGTCGACGATCACCGAGCCCGGCTTCATCGAGCGCACCATCGCTTCGGTCACAAGGACCGGCGCGGGGCGGCCGGGGATGAGCGCGGTCGTGATGACGATGTCTTGTTTCTTGATCGTGTCGGCGATCAGGGCCGCTTGCTTCTGCTTGTAGGCGTCGGACATTTCCTTCGCGTAGCCGCCCGCGGTTTCGGCCTGTTTCGTTTCTTCGTCCTCGACCATCACGAACGAGCCGCCGAGCGATTGGACTTGTTCCTTCGTCGCAAGACGCACGTCGGTCGCCGAGACGATGGCGCCGAGGCGCTTTGCGGTGGCGATCGCCTGCAAGCCCGCAACGCCGACGCCCATGACGAACACGCGGGCGGGCACGATCGTGCCGGCCGAGGTCATCAGCTGCGGGAAGATGCGGCCGTAGAGGCCGGCCGCATCGATCACGGCCTTGTAGCCCGAGAGGTTTGATTGCGACGACAGTACGTCCATCGACTGCGCGCGCGAGATGCGCGGCATGAATTCCATGGCGTAGGTGTTGATGCCGGCAGCGGCGTACTTCGCGACCGATGCTTTGTCGGCATAAGGCGCGAGCATGGCGACCAAGCTAGCGCCGCGTTTGATCTGCGCGAGTTCGTCGTCGCTCGGGCGCGTGACCTTGAAGACGAGATCGGCGCCGAGTGTGTCGGCCGCACTGCCTATGGTCGCGCCGGCGGCCGCGTAGTCTTGATCGGCGAAGTAGGAGGTGCCGCCCGCGCCCGCTTCGACGACAATGTCGAAGCCGAGAGCCTTCAGTTTCTTGACGCTTGCGGGGGTCGCGGCGACGCGGGTTTCGCCCGCGCGACGTTCCTTCGGGATGCCGACCTTCATGAGACCTGCGTTCGGTTGGGGGCTTCGACGCTCAGGTAAAGAGATACGCGAGCAAGAGCATGATCAGAATGACGACGACGATGCCGTACTTCGTCAGGTTCCAGAACAGGCCGAACGTGGCCTGCTGTTCGCGGATGTCCTGTTTGCCCTTCTTATAGGTCTGCGGCGCGCTGGCCATGGCGTGTGCCCCTTTGATTCACATAAGGAATTCGTCGCGGCGGACTATAGCAATCGTGCGCAGGCGGGCAATGCCCGATTAGCGCAGAGATGCCGCAGTTTCTTCTTCGATTCGGGTCAAAGCGGAGTTCGTGGCGGGGGAAGTTCTGGGGTCAGCGGACGTTCCGGTGATCAGGTAGAGCGCGGCTCTGTTTGCCGATGTGTCGATCCACAGGCCGCCGAAGAGGCCGTAAGCTTCGCCGAGGTGACCTGCGCGCGGGATGCCATCGGCGAAGACGTTGTCTCGGCAACTGGAGTCTTCGACGAGGTCTGTGAGTTGGATCGACAGGCCGTAGGCGCACATCGACGCCTTCTCGGTTTCGCCGTTCGGGGTCGCGGGCTTATAGAGCCATTGCGGGGTCAGCATGGCGCGCACGGTCTCGGGTTTCAACAACGGTTTGCCGGCGAGCGCGCGTTCGCTCATGAAGACGCCTGCGATTTTTGCGAGATCTCGAATCGAGATCCGAAGGCCGCCCTGCGGACTGAACAGGGCGCCGTTCGTGCCGGGGCGATAGGCTGCGAGATCGCAAGGTGCCGCCGGATCGGCCCGGCGCACCGGGCAATCCGGTTTTCTTCCTTTGAGGTCATCGACTTGGGCGATCCAGGGTCCGTCGGGGTGCCACTCGGTTTCGTCGGGGCCGGTCCGGTAGAGCGCTGCGGCGCGCACTATGGCCGTGTCGCTGCACATCGCCCAATTGAAGCAACCGTCGATGCCGAGCGGGTCGAACACGAGGCGCTGCATCAAGCGGTCGAAGCGCTCGTTCGTCACTGCCTCCATCACCGTGCCGATGACGACGGCGTTGAAGTTCGAATACGTGAAGTGAGTGCCCGGTGCGCGCGTTAGGTCCCAGCGATCGGGTGCGGCGAGCGCGTGCTGTAACGTTTCGCCGAGCGGGAGCGCGTAGGTCTCGCCGTCGCGCAGCGATGACGTGTGGGAGAGCAGCTGGCGGAGTGTGATCGCCGTGCTCGGGAAGGCCGCATTGCGCACGGGAAACTTCAGATAGGTGCCGACATCGCGATCGAGGTCGAGCTTGCCTTGCTCGACGAGGCGCATCACCCCAATTGCGGCGACGAGCTTCGAAATTGATGCGACGCGGATGAGACTGTCCGGCGTCAGCGGGCGCTCGCAGGTGCGACCGTCGGCAGCGA
Organism: uncultured Flavobacteriaceae bacterium; assembly: GCA_964547645.1. Classification (GTDB taxonomy): domain Bacteria; phylum Pseudomonadota; class Alphaproteobacteria; order Micropepsales; family Micropepsaceae; genus SZUA-430. The sequence continues at coordinate 206 of CAZJOM010000041.1, read as the reverse complement.
AGACGGCGCAGCCGGTGGCTTGTGATCTTAAGTTGCCCGCTTGGTCGAGCGTTGCCGTGACGACGCCGGCGGCGCGCATCGGCGCAGGCGGTGCAGTCGCGCAAGCGGCGAGAACCAGCGCGACCACCATGACGACGAGGCGCAACTCACACCCGCCGCGTCGGCATGGAGTGGTTCCAGTCGGCGAGGAGGGCGCGGAGTGCGGC
>CAZJOM010000040.1:11493-34094 GCA_964547645.1 uncultured Flavobacteriaceae bacterium | reverse complement strand
CAGCCGGCGAACTGCGCAAAACGCTGTCGGCCGAAACGAAATAAACGTCCGCCGCGACGCTGATTGGGTGACATGCGCGTCTCTGAGGAATAGGCATGCTGTCACCCAATTCCGAATTCCGGTCCACCTTCATTAGGGACGATTCATCTTGCCGGCTCGAATGTCGTCTTCGAGGTCTTGAAATTCACCCGCTAGGCGCATCGCTTGAGCGATGTGTATCGCCAACTCATGGTCGTGGATTGGCGTCGCTTTACCGGCAAAGCGATTAGCGTGGTGCTAAGTATCCACAAGGTCATGCGCGGTTTCTGGGGAATGGGGTCAGAGTAGATTTGGCTTGCGGCTGCACTCGCCACCTTTGAATTCTACTCTGACCCCACTTCTCCGCTCGCGGCCAAGCTGCCCGAGTTTTTTATCCGCTTCCTGACGAACCCCGGCGATCTTGTGCTCGACATTTTCGCAGGCTCCAATACGACCGGCGAAGTCGCCGAAGCGGAGGGACGCCAGTGGCTCGCTTTCGAAGAGCTAAGCAACTACGTCGCCGCGTCGGCGTTTCGATTCATGGGTCGCGATCTGCCGGACAAGGACGTTCGCGATGATTTCGCCCGCATTCAATCTGGGCAAACTATCGACCTTCGAGAGAAGCGGGCGCAGCGCAAGCTCTTCGCCTAGCGCCGCTCCGACCTCCCCTGGCTGAATGCTAGTCAGGCAGTCCAACGAGCGCCTTCTGCCATTCGATCACCATGTCCGAGGCAGCCACAAGGTTCATCTTGAGGGTCTGCAATTCATCGTTGCGGTATGGCCGGGGATGCAGCGCCAACATGAGTTTGCTTTCGTGCTCCGAAATGGCGGCGATGTGATCATGCAAATCGCGTTGCACGGCATTCAAGAAATTCAATTCGGCTTCGCGTTCGACGGGGGTCATTCAAATCTCCATAAGCGCAGGGATTGCGCCTCTGTAAGAGATAGCTCCCGGAGTGTGGCACTCAGGCACTCGGACGAAATATGTGTCCCCGTGCGTGTCCCAATCTGGAAATGTTCCAGAGCCAGCGGGCTAACACATAGAAAATTGGTGGGTGATGCAGGAATCGAACCTGCGACCCGCTGATTAAGAGTCAGCTGCTCTACCATCTGAGCTAATCACCCGGCCGGGCCCAAAGGGCGGCCATTCGCGCCCTGCGAGGGGCGCGAAGAGGGCGTGCGTATAGCAACCTCGCCCCCCTCTGTCCAGGAAACACGTCTGCCCCGGACAACCTGTCCGCCCCGGCGCAAACGCGGCCGCTTTTGCCGCCTACTCCCGCGCCAAACTGACCCCGCCGTCCACGACCAGCGTCGCCCCGACGACGTAGTCGCCGGCCTGGGAGGCCAGGAAGATCGCCGCCCCCGCCATGTCCTCGTCCCGCCCGATCCGCTTCGCCGGGATGCGCTTGGCCACGGCCTCCGGCCGGTCGCGCGCGTCGATGTTCATGTCGGACTGGAACGCGCCGGGCGCAATCGCGGAGACGACGATGTTGTCCTCGATCAGCTTCAGCGACATGCGCTTGGTCAGATGAATGAGCCCCGCCTTCGACGCGGCATAGGAATAGGTCTCCTGCGGATTGACGCTGACCCCGTCGATCGAGGCGATGTTGATCACCTTCGCCGGCCGCCCTGCCCGCGCCGCCTCGCGCAGCAACCCATGCAACGCTTGCGTCAGAAAGAACGGCGACTTCAGGTTCAGGTCCATGACCTTGTCCCAGCCCTTCTCCGGAAACGCGTCGAACTTCTCCAGCCACGCCGCGCCCGCGTTGTTGACCAGAATGTCGAGCTTCTTCTCGCGCGAGCCCAATGTCGCCGCGAGCGAGCGCGCCCCGCCGACATTCGAGATATCGAGCGCAAGCGGAATGCACGTGCCGCCGCCGGCCGAGAGTTCCTTCGCCGTCGCTTCGCAGGCCTCCGCCTTACGCGAGGAGATGTAGACCTTGGCGCCCTGCGCCACGAAGCCGGCGGCGATCATCTTGCCGATCCCGCGCGAGCCGCCGGTGACGAGCGCCGTGCGCCCTTCGAGGGAGAACAAATTCCGCATGGTTGGTTAGCCTTGGCTTGTTGCGACACGGCGCCACGTGTCGCCCACCGCCACACGTTTGTCCAGCCTTGGCCACAATTGCGGTCATAGTGGCGGCACTACCTAGGGAGAACCCACATGTCACGCGCCGCCATCGCCCTGCTCCTCTGCACCACCGCCCTCACCGCCTGCGGTCAGAGCGAGGAACAGCAAGCGAAAGAAAGCGGCAGTTACGGCTACGCGGCCACCGACGCGGTCGCGCCGGCCGCCCCGCCCGCACCGATGGAGATGAGCGTCGTCGCGACGACCGGGTCCCGCGGCATCATCGGCGGCAACGACGGCACGCTGAAGAAGCAATCCGGCGAGTCCTACGTCTACGACCACAACATGACCGTTTCGATGGCGAGCGACTTCATCCGCTTGCGCTTCGAACGCGCGCGCAACAAGTGTCTCAACGACGCGGCCTTGAAGTGCAAAGTCATGTCAGCGTCGTTCCAATTGCTCGGCGCGCCGGATGCGCCGCTCCCGGTCGCAAACCTCTCCGTCGCGTTGCCGCACGACAGCGTCGAGGTTTTCGAACGCAGCCTGACCGAACCGCTGCCGGACGAAAACAAAGACGACGTCGTCGTCAAAGCCCGCTCGACCGCCGCCCAAAACGTGACCAGCCAGGTGCAGGACCTCGACAGCCGCCTGGCGCAGCTCAAGAACTACCGCGACCGGATGATGGAGCTGTCGAAACGCGGCGGCAAAACCGAAGACCTGATCAAGATCGAAGGCGAAATCTCGCAGACCCAAGCCTCGATCGAACAAATCGAAGCGCAACAACGCGACCTCGCCGAACGCATCGCCAAGGAAAACCTCTCGATCTCGTTCGAAGCGCAATCGACCGCAAGCGACGCGTTTCAGCCCGTGCGCGACGTCTGGCAAAACTCGCTGCGCGTCATGGCGGGAAGCGGCGCGGCCGCACTCGCGCTCATCGTCGGCATCGTCCCGTGGATACCGGTCTTCCTCATCGGCTTCTTCGCCACACGCTGGCTCTGGCGCCGCCTCCGTCGCTCACCGAAGTAAGAAAGAAGATTCACCACAGCGCCGCCGCCGACCTTGGGATATCGATCCCCCGGTGCACCTGCACGCTGAGCAGCAACCCGAACCCGAACAGCACCGTGAGCAGCGCCGTCCCGCCGTAGCTCACCAGCGGCAGCGGAATGCCCACCACTGGGATCAGCCCCATCGACATCGACGTGTTGATCAAAATGTAGAGCAGGAAGTTCAAACAGATACCCATCGCGACGAGCCGACCGAACTGACTTCGCGCGTCCATCGCGATCGCAACCCCGCGCCCCAGGATCCCGGTATAGAGCCCCATCAGGATCAAAAGCCCGAACAGCCCGAACTCTTCCCCAAGCACCGTGAAGATGAAATCGGTCTGCTTCTCCGGCAGGAAGTTCAGCCGGCTCTGCGTGCCCTCGCCGAACCCTTTGCCGAAAATCCCGCCCGATCCCAGCGCGATCTTCGACTGCGTGATGTTGTAGCCGGCGCCCAGCGGGTCGGACTCCGGATCGAGAAACGTATAGACGCGCTGCTTCTGATAGTCCTTCAGCGCAAACTCCCACCCGACCGGCACCGCAACCGCGATCAGCGCCACCACCGGCAAGATGATCTTCCAGCTGAGCCCCGCCAAAAAGATCAGCCCGCACCCGCCCGCGATGATGATCGTCGCCGTCCCCAAATTTGGCTGCAGCAAAACCATTCCCGCCGGAAGCGCAATCAACAGCAACGCCGGGATCAACCGCGTCGGCCGGGACACATCCTCAAGCAGCACGCCGTGCAGAAACCGCGACAGCGCCAAGATCACGGCGATCTTCATCAGCTCCGACGGCTGCAGCTGCAACGGTCCGATGTCGATCCACCGCTCCGCCCCCTTGCCGACGCGTCCGACAAACTCGACCGCGATCAAAAGCAAGAACGTCACCCCGTAAATCGGATAAGCGAGTTGGAACCACCACCTGATGTCGATGCTGGCAATCGCGAGCATCACCACAATGCCGACCGCAAAGCGCAGGATCTGCCGATCCGCCCACGGCTCGAAACTGCCGCCCGCAACCGAATAGAGCAGCGCAAACCCGATCCCACAGACCGCGGAGATCAAAGTCACCAGCGTCCAGTCGAGCGTTCGCAATTTGCCCATAAGCCGAAGCTCTCGGCCGGACGACCCGTATTGCTCGTTCAGCGGCATCGCGCCTTAGCCCTTGCCTTGGATGGACGCTGCCATCCTGACCGGCGGCACGAAGAGCTTTTTCGCCGTCGGATCGCGCTGCGCGACCAACGTCATAATGTCCTTCGCAATCGGCGCCGCCACCTTGGACCCGCCACCGCCGTGCTCGACCACGACCGAGATCGCGTAGCGCGGCTTGATCACCGGCGCGAACGCCACAAAGAGCGCGTGATCGCGGAACTTCCACGGGATCGAGTCCGCGCTGCGCCCGCGCAACTCCGCAGTCAGCCGCCGCACCTGCGCCGTGCCGGTCTTGCCCGCCATGTCGAAACCTTCGATGTCGATGCGCGAGCGCGCGGCCGTGCCGCCTTGGTTCGTCACCGCATCCATGCCGCCGTGCACGATCGCGACATGCTCCGGGTCCAGCCCCATATCTTCCGGCTCCGGCCGCGGCCGCTCTTGCCCGCTGAACGTGCGGATCACGTGCGGGATCACAGCCTTGCCGCCGTTCGCAAGCCTCGCCGCCATAACGCAAAGCTGCAGCGGCGTCACCTGCAGCGCGCCTTGACCGATGCCGACATTGTAGGTGTCGCCGTCGCGCCAAATGTCCTTGCGCGCGCGAAGCTTCCACGCCGGATCGGGCACCAACCCCGACTTCTCGCCCGGAATTTCCAGGCCGTAGATCTGCCCCAACCCGAACTTGCGGCTCATCGCGGCAATCGCCTCGATCCCGGTACGCCGCGCGCACTCGTAGAAATAGACGTCGCAGGAATTCTTGATGGCCGAATGCATGTCCATCGAGCCGTGCCCACCCTTTTTCCAGCAGTGGAACACGTGATTGCCGAGCGCCACGCCGCCCGAACAGTGCACACGGCGCTTCGGATCCATCGCGCCCGACGCGAGCCCCGCCAACGCAACGACCGGCTTGAATGTCGAGCCCGGCGGATAGATCCCGGTGATCGCCTTGTTCAGCAGCGGCTTAAGCTCGTCTTCGTTCAGTTGTTTCCAAACCGCCTGCGTCACCGTCGTCGTGAAGGCGCTCGGATCATACCCCGGCGCCGAGACGATGGAGATGATCTCGCCCGTGTTCACGTCCATCACGATCGCCGATGCGCTCTGCCCGACCAGGCGCTCTTGCGCCAGCTTCTGCACTTCCATGTCGAGCGACAGCACGACGTCCTGACCGACCGTGCCTTCGCGCCGCGAAAGTTCGCGGATCACGCGGCCATGCGCATTCACCTCGACCTGCGCCGCACCGGGCTTGCCGCGCAGCGCATTGTCCGCCGCACGCTCGACGCCCGAGCGTCCGATGCGAAAGCCGGGCAGCGACAGCAACTCCGGCTCTTCCTCGATATCCTTGTCCGTCACGCCGGCGACATAGCCCAGCACGTGGCTCAACCACGGCCCGAACGGATAGGCGCGCAATTCGCCGACATCCGGCTCGATACCCGGCAGATCGGGTTGGTTGATGTTGACCTTTGCGAAGTCCGCCCACTCGAGACCCTCGGCCACCAACACCGGGTTGAACGGCTTGCCGCGCGCTGCGTCGCGCAACACGCGCTGCATACGCTGCGGCGACAGCGGGATCAGCTGCGAGAGCTTCTGCAGCACGGCGCGCACGTCCTTCGCCTGCTCCGGCACGATCAGAACGCGAAAATTCTGCGACGTGTTCGCAAGCTCGACGCCCGTGCGGTCGTAAACGCGCCCCCGCCGCGGCGCGATCAGCTGCAAGTTGACGCGGTTGTCTTCAGCCAGCATCGCGAACTGCTCGCGCTGCAAGACCGAAAGCTGAAACATCCGCCCCGTCAGCAGCGTGAACAGCCCGATCGTGCCCGCCGACAGCATCGCGGTGCGTCGCGTGAACGCCCGGTACCGAACACTGTCGCGTCCGTCCATCATGACAGGTCGCGCCTCATATCGCTTCGCGCGCGGTCGTCAGCATCCGCCGCATCAGCGTGAACACCTTCGACACCAACGGAAACACCGCGACCGAAATCAGCGCCTGGAAATAGATATCGCCCGCCGGCAACCAACGCGCATAGACGACCGAACCCGCAAGCCACGTCACGGCAGCAGTGAGGAAAGCAACCACCGCAAAGCCCAACCAAACGCCCCGCAGGGTCCGTCCGATGAAGAACACGCGCTGCGACAGGGTAAAGCCGTACGCGAGCAGATAGATCAGCGCCCAAAACCCGATCGGCGTTCCGCTCGTAAAATCCTGCCCCAAGCCCAACAGAAACACAGCCCACGGCGGCAAGAACCCCGGCCCGTAGATCGCCCAAAAGAACACTGCCGCAAGCGCGATGTCGGGGGCCGGAATCGTTCCGCCCAACAAGTTCATCGGCGCCAGCGCCAAGATCATGACCGCAGCCGTCATCAAGAACGGCAGCGACAACCAAAGCCGGCGCGACAACCAAAGGACAGCAACTTGCAGATACTCGAGCATGATCTACGTCGCCGGTATCGGACGCGCCGGCGCGGCGGTCGTCGCAGGTGCCGCCGTCGGCGCAGGCGTAGTCTTCGGCTTCGTCGGATCGATCGAGCCCGGCAGCGGCTCCGGCGCCGCGTTGTCGACGTCAACCGGCGCCGTGTACTTCATCACCCGCACGAAGTCCGCTCGCCCTTCGACGGTGAAGAGATCGACGCGCGGCGCCTTCGCGTTCGCGACCACACCGACCGCAACGCCCGGCGGAAACACACCGCCGTCCGGCGTCGTGATCACGCGCGCCCCCGCCGTGATCCGCGAGCCCGGCGGCAAATACTCAAGCACCGGCTGTCCCGAATTGTCGCCGGCCAAAATCGCTTTCAGGTTCGCGCCTTCGATCATCACCGGCACGCGACTGTTCAAATCGGTCAGCAGCAACACGCGCGCCGACCGATTGCCGGTCGTAATCACCCGGCCCAAAAGCCCGCGCTCATCGACGACGGCCTGACCCTTCGCCACGCCCTCATTGCGCCCGGCGTTGATCAAAACCGTATGCACGAACGGCCCCGTCGCGTCCGCGATCACGCGCGCGGCGACGGACGTCACCGACGCGTCGGAGGGCACCTTCAACAGCTGCTCATAGCGCTGCACCTTGCGCTGCATGTCGGCGAGCTGGCTCTGCGCCGTCTGCAGCCGCTCGACCTCTTCGCGCAGCCGCTGATTTTCTTCGTAGACGGAAAAGAACGAGCCGACACCCTCGCTCCAGCGCTTGAACTCCGCCGATGGCGCGGCGAACAATTCCATGACCGGAACGCTGGCATCGTTCAACGCCTCGCGCGTCGACTCGAACAAGCCGTCCTGCGCCCGCGCGACGATCAGAACGCCAAGCGCCACGACCGTGAGCGCAGCCAGCGTCAGGTTCTGCGCGATGAACGCGAACGGACCTGAATCTGAGGCTCTGCGGCGTCTGCGGTCCCACGCCATCGCCAACTCGTCACCTTTGCTTCATCAACCAAGGCGCGCACTCCCCCGAATCTGCGCGCCAGCCCGACAATAGATCAGTAGTACACCGACGAAAGCACCTGCTTATGCGTGTTGATGTGCTCCAACACCTTGCCTGTCCCCAAAGCCACGCAAGACAGCGGTTCGTCCGCAATCGAGACGGGAAGACCCGTTTCGTCGCGCAACACCTGGTCGAGATTTGTCAACAGCGCCCCGCCACCGGTCAGCACGATGCCCTTATCGACAATATCCGCGGCCAGTTCCGGCGGCGTCGCTTCCAGCGCCACTTTCACGGCCTCAATGATCTGGCTCACCGGCTCCTGCAGCGCGTCGGCGATCTGCGCTTGGCTCAGCGAAATTTCCTTCGGCACGCCGTTCAGAAGATCGCGGCCTTTGATTTCGATGCGCACTTCCTGCGCCTTGTCCGGGGCGCGCGCACAACCGACTTCCTTCTTGATCCGCTCCGCCGACGCTTCGCCGACCAGCAAGTTATGGTGCCGGCGAATGTAGGAAATGATCGCGTCGTCCATCTTGTCGCCGCCCACGCGCACCGAACGCGCATAGACGATGCCGCCAAGCGAGAGCACCGCCACTTCCGTCGTACCGCCGCCGATATCGACGATCATCGAGCCCGTGGCTTCCGTCACCGGCAGATTGGCACCGATCGCCGCCGCCATCGGCTCTTCGATCAGATAGACGCGCCGCGCGCCGGCCGACAGAGCCGACTCCTGAATCGCCCGCCGCTCCACCGCCGTGGCACCTGAGGGTACGCAGATAATGATCATCGGATTCGCGAACGAACGCCGGTTGTGAACTTTGCGGATGAAGTGCTTGATCATTTCCTCGGCAACTTCGAAGTCGGCGATCACGCCATCGCGCATCGGCCGGATCGCTTCGATGTTGCCCGGGGTACGGCCCAGCATCATCTTTGCCGCGTTGCCCACTTCGAGCACCTGCTTCTTGCCGCCCTTGTTCATGATGGCAACGACCGACGGCTCGTTCAGAACGATCCCGCGGCCTTTCACGTAGACCAGCGTATTCGCCGTTCCAAGATCGATCGCCATGTCCGACGACAGCATTCCAAGCAAACTCGAAAACATCTGACTTCTCTCTCCGCCCTTGTTCGGCGGACGCTCCCTGAAAGCATCCGCCGCTGGTTGTTGTTATGGACTAGACCCCTCGCAACGCAACCAGCGCCTCCGGCGCTGTTTTTTGCCGCTTCACGAGAAGCTTATTCAACGCATGCACATAAGCCTTGGCTGCAGACACCAACGTGTCCGTATCCGACGAGCGCCCGGTCACGCTCTTGCCGTCCTCCGCAAGTCGCACGGTCACGCCGGCCTGCGCGTCCGTACCCTCCGTCACCGCGTGCACTTCGAACAGCACGAGCTGCGCTTCGTGCGGAAACAGCGCCTTGATGGCGTTGAAGATCGCATCGACCGGGCCATCGCCGCGCGCCACGCCAAGCCGCGTCGTGCCATCGACCGACAACTCAAGCTCCGCACTCTGCGGCCCGAATGTGCCGGCCACCACGCGCATGTTCACGAACTGAATCCGATCCTGACCGCGCGCGATCTCGTCATCGACAAGCGCCGCAATGTCTTCGTCGAACACGTGCTTCTTCTTGTCGGCAAGATCCTTGAAGCGCTTGAACGCCTCTTCGAGCGCGTTCCCACCCATCTCATAGCCCATCGCCTCAAGCTTATCCTTGAACGCGTGCCGTCCGGACAGCTTGCCAAGCACGAGGGACGTCTTCGCAACGCCGACCGACTCCGGCGTCATGATCTCGTAGGTCTGCGTATTCTTCAGCATCCCGTCCTGGTGAATACCCGACTCGTGTGCGAAGGCGTTCTTGCCCACGATGGCCTTGTTGTACTGGATCGGGAACCCTGTAACGTTCGACACCATCTTCGACGCGCGCGAAATCGACACGCTATCGATGCCCGAAGAAAACGGCAGAATGTCGGCGCGAACCTTGAGCGCCATCACGATTTCCTCAAGCGCGGCATTACCCGCCCGCTCGCCGATGCCGTTGATTGTGCACTCGACCTGCCGCGCCCCAGCGGCAACGCCGGCGAGCGAGTTGGCGACGGCGAGCCCCAAATCGTTGTGGCAATGGGTCGAGAAGTTGACCTTTTCCGCCCCCGGCACCTTGTTGATCAGCGCCCGGAACAACGCGCCGTATTCCGCCGGAATGGCGTAGCCGACGGTGTCCGGGATGTTGATCGTCGTGGCACCCGCCTTGATTGCGGCTTCGACGCAGCGGCAGAGGAAATCGAACTCCGTGCGCGTCGCGTCTTCCGCCGACCACTCGACGTCCTCGACGTGGTTGCGCGCTCGCGTCACGCTGCCGATCACCGCCTCAAGCACCTGATGCGGCTCCATCTGCAGCTTGTGCTTCATATGCACGGGGCTGGTGGAGATGAACGTGTGGATACGCGCACGCTTCGCCGGCTTCAGCGCTTCGGCCGCGCGATCGATGTCCTTCACGCCTGCCCGCGCAAGCCCGCAGATCACGGACGTCTTCGCGCGCTTGGCGATCTCATAAACGGCCTCGAAATCGCCGTTCGACGAAATCGGAAACCCCGCTTCGATGACATCGACGCCAAGCTCTTCGAGCATGTCGGCGATCTTCAATTTCTCGTCAAGATTCATCGCAGCACCCGGCGATTGCTCGCCGTCGCGCAATGTGGTGTCGAAAATTATGACTCGGTTCGAACTAGGCATTGTCTCTTCTCTAAGCCCGCTGGACAGCGGTTTCGGATCCTCGCCCGGGTCTTTCACTTTGCTCCCCTAAGCACCGTCCGCGTCGCCGTTGGGCTTCGATCGCGGCCGTTTGCGTGCCTAGGGGCAGCTAAGAAGAAGTAGTCCGAGGTCGTTCCGAAGAGACAGGTGAGACGGCGCGTAGGCGCACGAACGCGCGACGTGGGCCGAGGCCCCCGCGATCGCATTCGATGTGCTGCCTGCACGCATACTTGTCTTGCCTCACGCGCCAGCCTGGCTTGCCAGCGTTCACCATAAGACGGTGCCGTTAAGACCTCGTGAAAGTCGCAGTCTAAACCCGCACCGTTGTTGGAGAATCAATAGATCGAATCACCCCAGGGGGCAACGACAAACCACGCATTTTTGCTAGACTTCCGAACAATCTTTGGCCCTTCGACCGAAAGGACTCAGGTGCTCAAAACCGGGCTGGACTTGGGTCTGGCGATCGATCGGGACGGCTTCACCATCGTTCCGGGCGTCGTCCCAGCCCACAAAATCGAACACCTTCAAGCCGCCGTCGGAGCAGGCTCGAAGGCTATCCAGCGCCGGGGCAGCACCTACGGCGGCCGCAACCTGCTCGCCCTGCCGGAGGTGAGAAAACTGGCCACCGACGGCGCCGTTCGCGAACTGATCGAACCCATCGTGGGACCCAACGCTATCCCCGTCCGCGCCCTCTTCTTCGACAAGACCGCCGAGGCGAATTGGCCTGTTCTGTGGCACCAAGACCTGACGATCGCCGTGGCAGAGCGCCACGATCTGGAGGGTTGGGGTCCGTGGTCGGTGAAGGCGGGCGTCCAGCACGTCGAACCACCCGCCACCCTGCTCGCCGGCATGCTGACCATCCGTCTGCACCTCGACGACAGCCATGCCGACAACGGCCCGCTCCGCGTGATCCCCGGCAGCCATCAGCTCGGCCGCCTCACCCGCGACCGCATTCGGGCGACGAGAGAGAAGACCGGCGAAGCAGTCTGCGCGGTGCCTTCGGGTTCCGCGCTTCTCATGCGGCCGCTACTTCTGCACGCCTCGTCGCCGGCACGATCTCCGAGCCACCGCCGCGTCATCCACCTCGAATATGCGCGCGCAGACGCGCTGCCGCACCCTCTGCGCTGGCATCACGAAAACTCAACTCAAGATTGAGCGGTTCTAGTCGCGGCCTCAGTGGTTGAGGGCATATCGTAGACGGTAGCGTACAGCTGCCAGAACCGCTTGCCGTCGCGCCGTATCAAGAGAGAATTCGCAGCAACGTTCATCAGCGCGACTCCCACGGTTAGCCAGGACAACACCGGCGCAGGCAGAACGCCAACAGCGACCACGACGCAAACCACCAGGCTCACGACAACCATCCCGGTGAGCTCGCGCAGGTCTTGGCGCAACCACGCGGCAAAGATTCGGCCGACGGATTTTGACTCCGGCGCATAGTCGTCGAGGCTGGCAAAGCGCGCCGCCTGCCAAACGGTTGCCGCGCCCATGATCGAACAGGCCGCCCAGGAAAAATACCAAAGCTGCCATGGCGCTTCGCCCGACGTGCGCTGCAACAGGCAGGCAAAGCTCATGAACTGAGCGAGCCCCAACAGCATCAACGGCCAGACATCGCTCACACCGCCGCGCGGGGTCGCAAGCGGCAGATAGAGCTGCCGCTCGAACGCCACGACCGCGAACACGAACGAAGCCAGCCACAGCAGCAGCAGAACGGTTTGATCCCGCTCGGCATAGAGGATGTCAATCAACACGATCGCGGCCAACGCCAGAACGCCGCTCGTCACTAGGCTCGACGCGATCTGGAACACGACGACGTTGTAATCGCGCAGCCGCGCGCGCAGCGTCTCTTGATCGAAGATATGACGAACCGGCTCGCCCGTCATGTCGCCACGGGCCGGACGAGCCCTGCCGCTTCCTTCGCCCGCACGCGCGCGAGATCGACCGTCTCGGCTCGCGCCAACGCAACGCCCATGCGCCGCTTTTTGAACGCCTCCGGCTTGCCGAACAATCGCACCTCGCTGCCCGGCACTGTCAATGCCGCAGCAACGCCGTCGAACACAATCCCCTTCGCTTCCATCCCGCCATAGATCACCGCACTCGCCCCCGGCACGCGCAGCGAGGTATCGACCGGCAAACCCAAGATCGCCCGAGCATGCAGTGCGAACTCGCTTTGATGCTGCGAGACCAGTGTCACGAGGCCCGTATCGTGCGGCCGCGGGCTGACCTCCGAGAACCAAACCTCGTCGCCCTTGATAAAGAGTTCGACGCCGAAGATGCCAGCGCCGCCGAGCTTGTCCGTGATCGCCTTCGCCATAGAGCGCGAACGCTCCAGCGCCACACTCGTCATCGGCTGCGCCTGCCACGACTCCACATAGTCGCCGTCGACCTGAATGTGCCCGATCGGCTCGCAGAACGACGTGCCGCCCGCATGCCGAACGGTGAGCAACGTAATCTCAAAGTCGAACTTGATCTCGGACTCGACGATGACTCGCGCCTGCTTCACCCGCCCCGCCGCCATCGCGTAGTCCCACGCCTTCGCGACTTGGTCAGGCTCCTTGACCTTCGACTGCCCCTTGCCCGACGACGACATGACCGGCTTCACGAAGCACGGATACCCGATCCCACCGGCAATCGCCGCCTGCAGCTCCTCAAGCGACGAACAGAAAGCGTATTTCGAAGTCGCCAGCCCGCACTCCTCGGCTGCAAGCCGGCGAATGCGCTCGCGGTTCATCGTGATATGCGCCGCATTCGCAGTCGGAATCACGCGCGCGAGACCCTCGGCCTCGATCCGCACAAGCTCGTCCGTCGCGATCGCCTCGATCTCGGGCACGATCAAATGCGGCCGCTCCTTCAGAACCAGATCGCGCACCGCCTTCGCGTCCGTCATGTCGATCACATGCGCGCGATGCGCCACCTGATGCCCCGGCGCATTCGCATAGCGATCGACCGCAATCACCTCGACGCCAAGCCGCTGCAGCTCGATCACGACCTCTTTGCCGAGCTCGCCGGCTCCAAGCATCATCACCTTCGTGGCGGTCGGCGACAGCGGCGTCCCAATGCGCATGAAATTCACTCCCATTCGTCGTCATCGCGAGTGGCGCGGTAATAGCCCCACTCAACCCACACGGCAAAGCCCAACCCGGCGGTGAGCAAACCGATCCAGAACAACTGCACGACGTTCCTGGGGATAGCGAACGCTTCTTCGAGCCAAACGACGCTGAGCCCAAGGACGACCGCGCCGGCGCCGAGCAAAACCCAGCTGCCCGCACGCCGAAACATCAGGCGCCGTAGATGCGCTTGAACGCATCGAATATGGCAGCGCGATCCGTCGGCCCGTCGCGCAACACCAACGCGTCGTCCTGAATGGCAACGCCCGGCGACGCGCTGCGCGTGAAGATATGCGACGTCGGGACCACCCAGCTCGGGTCGTCGAGCGTGCCCGCCGCAAAGATGACGAGCTGCGGCGCGCTCACCGGCTCATGCCACAAGCGCACACCGCATGCCGCACAGCGCACGATGTCGACTTCGTTTCCCGAATCCGCCCGCTTTCGATATCGCTGGACCGCACCCTCAAACGAAAAGGCGTCGCGCGGCCCCAAGATCATCAAGAGGTTCGTGGCCCCTGTCAGCTTCTTGCAATCCATGCAATGGCACGCATTGAGCGCCAAAGGCCGCGCATTGAAGCGATAACGCACGGCCCCGCAGAGGCAGCCCCCGGCGTGGGGTGGACCTGGAATCGCCGGGCGTTGCATCAGTTCTTCGCCTGATCCACCAGCTTGTTCTTCGAAATCCACGGCATCATCGCGCGCAATTTCTGGCCGACCTCCTCGATCGGGTGTTTGGCGTGATTAGCGCGCGTGGCTTTGAAGCTCGCTTGGCCCGCCTTGTTCTCCAGCACCCAATCGCGTGCGAACTTGCCCGATTGAATGTCGGCGAGAACGCGCTTCATCTCGGCCTTCGTCTGCTCCGTGATGATCCGCGGCCCCGTCACGTACTCGCCGTACTCGGCCGTATTCGAAACCGAATAGTTCATGTTCGCGATCCCGCCCTCATAGATGAGATCGACGATCAGCTTCACTTCGTGCAAACATTCGAAGTAGGCCATCTCCGGCGCATAGCCCGCCTCGACTAGCGTCTCGAACCCGCCGCGGATGAGTTCGACCAACCCGCCGCAGAGCACGACCTGCTCGCCGAACAAGTCGGTTTCGCATTCCTCGCGGAAATTCGTTTCGATGATCCCTGCGCGCCCGCCGCCGATCGCACTCGCATAAGAAAGCCCGATCTCGGTCGCATTGCCGCTGGCGTTCTGATGCACGGCGATCAGGCATGGCACGCCGCCGCCCTTCTGGTACTCGCCGCGCACGGTGTGCCCAGGCCCCTTCGGCGCCACCATCAAAACGTCGAGATCGGCGCGCGGTTCGATCAAACGGAAATGCACGTTGAAGCCGTGCGCGAACATCAGTGCCGCGCCCTGCTTCATGTTCGAATGCAGCGACTGCTTGTAGATGTCCGCCTGCAGCTCGTCCGGCGTGACCATCATCATGGCATCCGCCCATTTCGCAGCATCAGCGACATCCATCACTTTGAAGCCCTGCGCCGCGGCCTTAGCTGCCGAAGCCCCCGGCCGAAGCGCCGCCACCACCTCTTTCGCGCCGGAATCGCGCAGATTCAATGCATGCGCGTGACCCTGGCTGCCGAATCCGATGATCGCAATCTTCTTGCCCTTGATCAGGTTCACGTCCGCATCGCGGTCGTAGTACACGCGCATAATTCTATCTCCTGGATTGACCAAACTGGTGATGACGCTCACTTGCGGGAATCGAGCTCACGCACGACTTTCCCGCGCTAAGAACAACGCGCCGTGCGAAAGCACAAGGCGCATTTCCAAACGGGAGAGAACGCAAATGAAAATCAGAAAAAGTCTTGCCGCGCTGAGCGTCGCGGTAGGCCTGATCGGCGCTACCGGCACCGCATCCGCCGAGCCGCCGAGCTATCCGCTGCTCTGCCGCGGCGGCGGCAACATGAAGATCATGGTCAACCATGACGTCGACGGCGCCGGCATTCCGGGCGCAACGGCGATGACCATCTTCTTCACGCCGGCGGGCGTTGCGGGAGGCGTCTCGGCGCCACCGCCGGGCCAATGCGTATGGATGGATCGCACGTTTCGCCCCGGCGAGCCCGCGAACATGTGGATCAGGTCGCCGAACATCGAGTTCGCGTTCCAAGTCACAGGTGACGGCCGCGTCGTCTATGACGGCAGCGGCCCGCGTGTGAACGTCGAAGGCGCGCACATCTCGCCCGAAGCGCGAGCTTGGGACTCGGTCGTCCGCGCCGTGCTGAGCGGCGGCCTTTTCACCGTGCAGGTCTACAACGAAAGCGGCCGCACAATGGTCATTACCCGCGTCGGACCATAACGGACGACAAGCGGGGAGGAGCACGGCGCGGAGGGCTCCACGGCTTCCGCGCCGGTGCCTCTTGAGGGCGCCACTCACATCGCCTCTCCGCCGCGGCTGATCGCAACGACACCCGTGCGCGAAACTTCGACCAGCCCCAGCGGTTTCATCAAATCGACGAACGCGTCGATCTTCTGCTGATTGCCCGTGAGCTCGAAAACGAAGCTCGAATGCGTGGTATCGATGATCCGCGCCCGGAAAACTTCTGAAAGCCGCATCGCTTCGACGCGCTTGTCGCCGGTGCCCGACACTTTGATCAGCGCCATCTCGCGTTCGATCCCGGGCTTCTCCGTGCTGAGGTCGACGACCTTGTGCACGGGCACCAGCCGCTCCAGCTGATGCCTGATTTGCTCCAACACCTCCGGCGTGCCCGACGTCACGATAGTGATGCGCGACGTATGGTCGAGGTGATCGACCTCCGCCACCGTCAAGCTTTCGATGTTGTACCCGCGCCCCGAAAAAAGCCCGATGACCCGCGCCAACACGCCGGCCTCGTTGTCGACCAACACCGACAGTGTGGTGCGGATTTCTTTCCCCTTGGCATCCACAAGGAAATAGGCGGAACCCGGTTGCTTCGTCATCAGACCAACACCTTTCCCGCTTCGCTGACCGTCGGGTCGGTCGCAGCATCGCCCAAAATCATCTCGTTGTGCGCCGCCCCCGACGGAATCATCGGGAAGCAGTTCTCGTGCTGATCGACCACGCAATCGAACAGCACCGGCCGGTTGACCGAAATCATGTCCTTGATCTTGTCGTCGAGCTCCTCCGGCTTCGTCGCGCGAATGCCGACGGCGCCATAGGCTTCCGCCAACTTCACGAAGTCCGGCAACGCCTCCGAGTACGAATGCGAGTAGCGCCCACCATGCAGCAGCTGCTGCCACTGCCGCACCATGCCCATATACTTGTTGTTCAAGATGAAGATCTTGATCGGCAGATCGAACTGCACCGCCGTCGAAAGCTCCTGCATCGTCATCTGCACACTGGCTTCGCCCGCAATGTCGATCACCAGCGACCCGCGATGCGCAACCTGAATGCCGACCGCCGCCGGCAAACCATAGCCCATCGTGCCAAGCCCACCCGACGTCATCCAACGCTTTGGTTCTTCGAACTTGTAGAACTGCGCCGCCCACATCTGATGCTGCCCGACCTCGGTCGAGATGTAGGTGTCGCGCCCCTTGGTCAGCTCATACAAACGCTCGATCGCATATTGCGGCTTGATCACATCGGTTGACGGCTTGTAAGCGAGACACTTGCGCGCCCGCCATCCGTCGACCTGCATCGTCCACGCGCTGAGCGCCGCCCGATCGGGCTTCAGCTGCTTTGCCTTCCAAAGCCGGATCATATCCTCGATCACAAACGCCGCATCGCCCACGATCCCGACATCGGCGCGCACGTTCTTGTTGATTGACGACGGATCGATATCGACGTGAATCTTCTTCGAGTTCGGCGAAAACGCATCCAACCGTCCCGTCACGCGATCATCGAAGCGCGACCCAAGCGCAATCATCAGATCGCAGCCGTGCATCGCCATGTTGGCTTCATACGTGCCATGCATGCCCAACATGCCAAGCCACTGCTTGTCCGACGCCGGATACGCACCAAGCCCCATCAACGTCGACGTGATCGGATAGCCCGTCATCCGCACGAACTCGCGCAACAGCTGCGTCGCCAGCGGCCCCGAATTGATGATCCCGCCGCCGGTGTAGAACACCGGACGCTTCGCCGCCGCGATCATCTCGACCGCTTGTTCGATCTTCTTCAGATCGCCCTTCAACTTCGGCTGATAGGTCTTGTGCTTGATGTTCGACGGCCCGACATAGGGCCCGCGCTTGAACTGCACGTCCTTCGGGATGTCGATCACGACGGGCCCAGGTCGCCCCGTCGTCGCGATGTAAAACGCCTCATGCATGATCCGCGGCAGATCGCGCACGTCCTTGACCAGCCAGTTGTGCTTCGTGCACGGCCGCGTGATGCCGACCGTATCCGCCTCCTGAAACGCGTCCATGCCGATCAAATGCGTCGGCACCTGCCCCGTGATGCAAACCATCGGGATCGAGTCCATCAGCGCGTCGGTCAGCCCGGTCACCGCGTTCGTTGCCCCCGGCCCCGACGTCACCAACACGACGCCGGGCTTCCCCGTCGATCGCGCATAACCCTCCGCCGCATGCGTCGCGCCTTGCTCGTGCCGAACAAGAATGTGCTCGATGCCTTCGTCCTGAAACAGCGCGTCGTAGATCGGCAGCACCGCCCCGCCCGGATAGCCAAAGATGTGTCTGACACCGTGATCCTTGAGCGCGCGGATCACGATCTCGGCGCCGGTCGGGTCTTGTGGTCCACTCATGGGTTCAACTCGTCGATTTCAGTTTCGGGCCAAAGAAAAAGGCCCCATCGGGGCCTTCGGACACGCCGCTTCGCCAGGACCTGCGGATCAGGTCACGGGGTGAGCGGCGCAACGAATTACAAGCACAAAATTCCACATACGGGCAGTTTCCAGCAAGATTGTTACGAAAGTAATAACCGCCGTGCTGCACTGCGTCAAGTGGGCGACTGCGCGTTAATCACTCCAACGTCGCCCCGATCAACTCCGCGATCCCCTGAGCGTCGCTGCGCTCAATCACACGCCAGTCCGGCATCTGATGCCGGAACCAGGTCATCTGCCGCTTCGCGTACTGCCGGGTCTGCGTGATCGCTTGCTCGACCGCCTGTTCCAGCGTCAACCGCCCGTCGAGATGCGCCAGCAATTGCGGCACACCGAGAGCCCGCGCGGCAGGGAGTTCTGAGCTTATCCCCCGGAGCGCGCGAACCTCTTCCAGCGCGCCCGCCTCCATCATCGCCTGAAAGCGCTTCGCGATCCGTGCAATCAGCCACTCCCGGTTAGGCTTCAGGACGAACCGCGCCAGATCACCTTCCAACACTGGCGTGCCTTTGAGCGCCTGCCACTCGGCGAGCGATTGCCCGGTCGCCTCGATCACTTCCCACGCGCGCACCAGGCGCTGACTGTCCCCGGGATTGAGCCGCGCGCCCATCTCAGGATCGCGCGCCGCGAGCTCGGCGTGAAAGCGCTCGTTGCCAAGCTCGCTGAGCTTCTGCCGCGCCTCGACGCGAATTGAAGCGTGAATCTCTGGGATCGGCGACAACCCGTTCAGCAACGCCGCGAAGTAGAGCCCGGTTCCGCCCACAACGATCGGCATCAACCCCTTCGCCCGCACCTCTTCCAACGCGGCACTTGCCGCCTCCAACCACCGCCCCACCGAAAACGGTTCGAGCGCGCTGGTGAAACCGTAGAGATAGTGCGGCGCCAGCACCTCTTCCTTCGCGTCCGGACGCGCCGAGACGATCCGCAGCTCGCGATAGACCTGCATCGCATCGGCATTGATCACCGCGCCGCCATAGTCGCGCGCCAGGCTGAGAGCCAGCGCCGACTTGCCGCTGGCGGTCGGCCCTGCAATAAGAACCGCATCGAACGTACGCAATCGAACTCCCAACGCCGCGAAGCGACACGACATGAATCATACGCTGGTTTTGACTGCCGCGCTCGGGAGTTTGCATGACAAGGCCGTGACGGCCGCAAGCAAGACCCTCAATGCTGCACCGCACTGGCTGTCCCCCGGCACCGCGTGCGAGTTTGCCGTCGCTGACCCCACCGTCGTCACCACCGTTCGTACCGAACTCGCGAACGACGCGGTCGACGTCAACGTCATTCCTACCGCGCACCGCCGTAAGCGCCTGCTCATCGCGGACATGGACTCGACCATCATTGGCTGCGAATGCATCGACGAAATCGCCGACTTCGCCGGCGTAAAGCCGCAAATCGCGGCAATCACAGAAAAAGCCATGCGCGGTGAGATCGCCTTCGAAAGCGCCTTGCGCGAACGGGTCGCGCTCCTGAAGGGCCTTTCGCAAGCGACCCTACAACAAGTCTTCGATCAGAGAGTTCACCTGAACCCCGGCGCCAAGATCCTCGTCCGCACCATGCGCGCAGCCGGCGCAATGACCGCGCTCATCTCCGGCGGCTTCACGTTCTTCACCGAACGCGTCGCCGACGCGGCGGGCTTTGCGACGAACCAAGCAAACGAGCTTGACGTGACCGGCGGCAGGCTCGCCGGTACCGTGCGCGAACCCATCCTCGGCCGCCAAGCCAAGCTAGAGGCGCTCACCCGCCTGGCCCACGAACGAAACATCGCGCTTCAGGACACGCTCGCAATCGGCGACGGCGCCAACGACCTCGCTATGATCGAAGCGTCGGGCCTTGGCATCGCCTATCGCGCCAAGCCCGTGGTGGCCGCAGCCGCGCGCGCGCGCCTCGACCACAGCGATTTGAGCGCCGCGCTCTACTTGCAGGGTTATCGGGAAACCGAATTGGTGCTCGACTGACGCCGTCGCATCCGTATTGGCTCCTCGATTGTAGCCAAAAGAAACAGTCTGGCAAGCCCATGAAACGCGTACTAAGTGGATGCCCCTCGTGAGCAAAAAGGGGACATGACCATGCGCGCAGCAGGCTTCGACTTCGGCACTTCCAATTCGGCGATCGGCATCGTCAAAGGCAACGCAGCGGCACTCGCGCCGCTCGAGAACGGTGCCACGATGGTGCCGACAGCCGTCTTCTTCGACTTCGCCGATCACGACAAGCCGCTCTACGGTCGCAACGCCGTCGATTCCTACGTCAACGGCAACGATGGCCGCCTGATGCGCGGCCTGAAGACGATCCTCTCGACTACACTCATCAATGAACGCACCGCGCTCTCGAAGCGCTCGATCCCGCTGACGGACGTGATCGCGATGTTCTCCCGCCATCTGCGTACCAAAGCGGAGGAAGCGCTCGGCGCACCGATCGATGCCGTCGTACATGGCCGTCCCGTGCGCTTCGTCGAAGGCGATGACGCTGCCGACCGGCGCGCTGAAGACAAGCTCGCCGAACTCGCCCGTCAAGCCGGCTACAAAGACGTCTCCTTCGTCTTCGAGCCCGTCGCCGCCGCCGCACAATACGAACTGACCGCCGAGAACGAACAAGTCATCCTCGTCGCCGACATCGGCGGCGGCACGTCCGACTTCTCGATCGTCCGCATCGGCCCCAACCGCCGCGGCCGCAGCGACCGCCGCGACGATATTCTGGCGAACACCGGTGTGCGCGTCGGCGGCACCGACTTCGACCGCAACCTCAGCATGGCGGCGGTGATGCCGACGCTAGGCCTGGGCACCGAACTCATCGACAAGCAACTGCCGATGCCGCGCTCGATCTATGCGGACCTCGCCTGGTGGCCGACGATCAACCTTTGCTACACGCCCAAGATCGTACGCGACGCGCAAGAAATTCACCGCCTCGCCGTCGAACCACAACGCACCGCCAGACTCCTGAACGTACTGACAAAGCACCTCGGCCATCGCATCGCCTTCGCCGTCGAAGGCGCCAAGATCGAACTTACCGCGCGCGATCGCACCGACATCGCCCTCGCCTTCATCGAGTCAGGCCTCGCCGCTCCGGCGACACGCGAAATCTTCGACGAAACGATCGCAAACGAACTGACGCGCCTGCGCCTCGCGGTCTGGAACTGCCTGGCGCTCGCCGACGTCGAAGCGGACGCCATCGACACGGTGTTCATGACCGGCGGCTCAAGCCTCGTCCCCGCCGTCGAGCACGTGATCGCAAGCGAAATCCCGACCGCCGCCGTCAAACGCGGCGACGACTTCCTCTCGGTAGCCCTCGGCCTCACGCTGGAAGCGCAGGCGCGCTACGGCTGATCAATCGCAGATCAGTTCGCCCCACTGCGAGCGCTTGTCGCGCTTGCGACACTCTTCGGAGGGTCCGATCCATTGCCCGTCGGGACTCCAGTTCTTCTTGCCCCGCTGACTGTTCTCGTAGGATTGGCGCTCGCACTTGGCCGAGTTCAGATCCCCCACTTCGTTGGGTTTGTAACCCATGTAGTTGCACTGAATGATCGGCCACCACATCTCGCTCTTGGAGTTTAGCATGTGCTGCCGAAGATAGGCTGGCGCGCGCGCCCACCAATCCGACAGTCGTTTGGGATTGCGGAACTCGATCGGCAGCCGCTCCGGCGCCAAAGCCAAGAATTGTTGATCCGTGTAGGGCGGACCGTTGTCCGGAACATCGGCGCGGCTCACCCCGCCGGCGGCCAGCATCAAAACCAAACAAATCAAGGAAAGACCGCGTGACATGAGCGCTCCAGCACAGAAGGCTCGCCATACTAGCCTAAAGGTTGCGCAGCGCCAACTTGAGTACGCCCACACATCCAGCCATCATGGGCTGTGGGCGTCACAATCCGCAGTGGAACATGAGCGAAACCGACACCATCGTCGTGACCGTTGGCATCGTGGCATTGCTGCTCGCAATCGCCTTGGTCGCCGGCATGCGCACGAAGGTGACGATCTTCGACTGGCAGACCGCCCTGCTCTACAACGGCGGCCGCTTCAAACGCACGCTGGGGCCCGGCACCTACCGCTTTTTCGCACCGCCCAGCACCTGGTTGGTGTTCGATCGCAGACCTCAGTTCCTGACGGTACCGGCGCAAGAAGTTCTCAGCCGCGACGCGCTCGGCTTCAAGATCACGGTCATGGCCGAGTTCCAGATCGAGGATCCCGCCAAGCTCGTGCGCGCGCTCCCTGTCGCGTCGCAACACGATGTGATCAACGCCATTTATCCGCTGATCCAATTGCCGATCAGAGAGGCCGCCGCCGCTTACACGCTCGACGAGATCATCCAAAGCC
>CAZJOM010000040.1:1594-11393 GCA_964547645.1 uncultured Flavobacteriaceae bacterium | reverse complement strand
TTGCCGATCAGAGAGGCCGCCGCCGCTTACACGCTCGACGAGATCATCCAAAGCCGCGACGCGCTACCCGAACTCGTTCGTGCCGCGAACGTCGAACGCTTCGAACAGGCGGGGCTCAAACTCAGCAAGGTTGTCGTCCGTGACATCATGATTGCGAAAGAACTGCGCGACGCCTACGCCGCCAACGCGATCGCGAACAAGATGTCGGCGGCCACGCTTGAGCGCGCCCGCAGCGAAGTCGCAGCGATGCGCGCGCTTGCGAACGCCGCCCGCATCGCCCACGGCAATCCCGAACTCATGCAACTCCGTGCCTTGCAGGCGATGCAGTCCGCCGAAGGCCGCCACACCATCATCTTCGACTTCGCGGGCAAGGCGACAACGACGATGCCCCCGGTCGATCTTGGCGACGACACCGATTCCCCTTAAGCTCCACGTCGCCTAGGGCCCGGGCAAGCATCGCAATCCCGGTCGCCGTCGGGCACGCGCAGGTTGGAAACCTGTCCACCAAGGATGGTCTCAAACGGGGCCGTCGCCGTTTCTTGCGCGAAAGCGCGGCCTCGGGTGTGCCCTGTGGGTTCAGACCCCCGCACACCCGACGTGGGAGCCGGCGGCGGCCTTTGCGTGCTTGAGATTGTGCGCAGGCGATGCTCTGAATGCGCCACCGCGACACTCAAAACGGACCCAGCGAAATGACCATCCGCACGCCGATCTGCGATCTCCTCAACATCAAGCATCCCATCCTGCTCGCCGGCATGGGCGGCGTCTCCTACGCGGAAGTCTGTGCTGCAGTGTCGGAAGCCGGCGGCTTTGGCACACTCGGCATGGCCGGCCGCACCCCCGACGAAATCCGCACGCAAATGCGCCGCGTGCGCCAACTGACGAAGAAGCCGTTCGGCGTTGACCTCCTTGCAGCGGTGCCGGAGTCGCTCGAAAGAACCGCAGACATCATCATTGAGGAAGGCGCGTCGGCCTTCATCTCGGGCCTGGGCGTTCCGCCGCGTCACCTCGTGGATCGCTTCCACGCTGCGGGCCTGAAAGTCATGAACGTCTGCGGCACCGTCCGCCACGCAAAAGCCGGCGAAGACGGCGGTCTCGACGCCGTGGTTGCGCAAGGTACCGAAGCCGGCGGCCACACCGGCAAGATCGCAGGCATGGCGCTGATCCCGCAAATCGTCGACGCGGTAAAGGTCCCGGTCGTCGCCGCAGGCTCGATCGTCGACGGCCGCGGCCTGGCTGCCGCACTGGCGCTCGGCGCGCAAGGTGTGTGGATGGGCACCCGCTTCATCGCCTCGACCGAGGCCCACGCCGGCGACATGTACAAGCAAGTCGTTGTCGACGCGACGGACGAAGACACAATCATCACCCGCGCCTATTCCGGCAAGCCGATGCGCGTCTTCAAGAACGACTACGTCGCCGACTGGGAGCGCCGCCCGCAGGACATCAAGCCCTTCCCGATGCAAGCGATGCACTCGCACCAAGCGGGCGTCATGGGCGGCATCGGTGGCCAAATCGAAGGCCTGAACCGGGATCGCTCCGCCTTTGCGATCGGTCAGGGCGCGGGCGCCATCCACGAAATCCTGCCCTGCGCCGACATCATCAACCGCATGGTCGCCGACGCGGATCAGATCATCGGCCGGATGGAACGTCTTCGCCGCGCATCTTGAGCCACTCTTCGAACAGCAACGCATAGAACGCGCTGTCATAATACGTGCCGTCCATGAAGAACGACTTGCGGAACACGCCTTCGGCCGAAAACCCGGCGCGTTCCGCCACGCGCAGCGACGCATCGTTGCGCGGATCGATCTCCAGCCAAATGCGATGCAGCTTCAGCCGCGTGAAGCCGTGATCGATCGCCGCCTGCAGCGCCTCCGCCACCAGCCCCTGCCCCCACGACGGCTTCTCGAGGATGTAGCCGAGCCCCGCCATCATGTCCCGCTCAGCATAGAAGTTGAGCAGACCAAGCGCCCTCCCGCCGTCGCGCGTAATCGCAAACGACGCTTCGGCCCGGTTCCGCGGCGGCAGATTGCGCGCGATGATCTCGCGCATCTCCGCCATCGTGGCGATCGGACCATGCGACCAGTAACGCATCATCTCCGGATCCTGGAACGCCGGCAGCAACGCCTCCGCATCCGAAAGCCGCGTCGGCCGCAACACCAACCGCGCTGTCTTCAGTACCGGCTCTTCGGCCTCGACCGGCGTTGCGGGTCCCTTGAGCTCGATCACGGTCCCGAACGGATCGCACACATAGAACGACGGCCCGTTGCCCTGCGCCCCGTAGCGAATCCCGCGCTCGACGATTGCAACCCCATGCGCCGCAAGATGCGCCTCAAGCGCCGCCTCGTCGAAGGGATCGATGCGAAGACAGATGTGATCGACGTTTCGCGTCTCAGGCGTGAAAGGCTTAGCGCCCTCTGCCTTCAGCCAATCCGCGGCCACGTCGACGAGATCGATGATCGCCTCGCCCGCGCGCAGCTGCACGATACTGAACTTCTCGATCCGCCGCTCGATCTCCGCGCCCAGCACGCCGCGATAGAAGGCCAGCGCCCGTTCCATGTCCGGCACGCGCAATACGACATGATCGAGCGTGGCGAGCGAAAACGGTGGCCGGCTCACGAGAACAGACGCTGCCATACGGCATAGCCGAGCAGCGTCGCGCCGGTCAGAAAGATGAAGGCCCCCGAGGCCTGGTTCATGCGCTTCAGCGTTCCGGACTCGATGGTCTTGTGGAAGATGCCCGTGACCGCAGTCACGGTGAACCACCACAGAACGGAACCGATGAACGCCGCCAAAACCAAGATCAGCGTCGCGATCGAACTGACCTGATAGTCGACAACCTCGCGAAACGCCGCGAACATCGTCGCAAAGCCGACCATTGTTGCCGGGTTCGTGATCGTAAGCGCGAACGTACTTGCAAAGCCCGCGGCCAGATCGCCGACCGTGCCCGATTGCATACTGCCGTCGGGATTGCGCATGATCTCTGGCGGCGTCGCATAAATGAAGACCCTGGCGCCATAGAACATCAGCAACGCCGCCGAGAGCAGCTTCAGCACGACGCCCATGTCTTCGATCGCGTCGAACACCCACTTCACGCTGAAGCCCGCGATCACCGCGAACACGCCGTCGCCGATCGCAGCGCCAAGCCCGGCCAGAAAGCCATTGAGCTGGCCATGGGCAAGCGTCCGCCGGATGCAAATGATGTTGGCCGGCCCTATCGGGGCCGCGGCAATGATGCCGATCACCAGCCCACCGGCAATCAGCGTGAGCCAGTCCATCCCTGCGTTCACTGGCGCCCGCCCCCGGGTGAAGTTAAGTGACCCTGGATAATACCTTCTTCGGCGCCACGCCGAAATCGGTTCTGAGACCCAAGGTGTCTGAACCTGGTTAACACTTCTCTTAGGAATTCTTAACGCTGCACGTCCACGACAACGCGGCCCCGAACCTGACCCTTGAGTATCTCTGGCGCAAGCGTCAGGACATCGGCAAGCCTGGCAGATGTTGCGGCCGCGTGCAGCTTCGAAACGTCCAAATCTCGTCCGAGCCGTTCCCAAGCCTTCGCGCGGCGCGGTCCGGGGCACATGACCGAGTCAATCCCGGCCAGCGTCACCCCGCGAAGAATGAACGGCGCGACCGATCCCGGCAGGTCCATCCCTTGCGCCAAACCGCAGGCCGCAACCGCGCCGCCATAGCTCGTGCCGGCCAAAACATTGGCCAAGGTCTTCGAACCGACGGAATCGATCGCGCCCGCCCATCGCTCCTTCGCCAGCGGCCGCACATCGCCGCCAAGCTCGGCTCGATCCATGATTTCGGCAGCGCCCAACGACCGCAAATAACCTTCCTCTTGTGCCCGGCCAGTCGCCGCAATCACCTTGAAGCCAAGCCGTGAAAGCAACGCAATCGCGATACTCCCGACCCCACCGGCCGCGCCCGTCACCAACACCGGTCCCTTGGCCGGCGTAACCCCCATGTCCTCAAGCGCCATAACGGCCAACATGGACGTGTAGCCCGCGGTGCCGATCGCCATTGCATCGGACGTCGAAAACGCACGGGGACAGTGCACCAGCCAATCGCCCTTCACGCGCTGCTTCGTGGCGTAGCCGCCATGCAGGGTCTCGCCCATGCCCCAACCGTTCATCACCACCGCATCGCCGGGCTTGAAGCGCGCATCCGCAGACGTCGATACGTGACCGGCAAAGTCGATACCCGCAATGAGCGGAAACTTCCGCACCACCGGCGCCGCCCCCGTGATCGCAAGCCCATCCTTGTAGTTCAACGTCGAATGGCTAATCGCGACGGTAACGTCCCCTTGATTCAAGTCCTGATCGCCCACCTCGGTGATCGACGCCTTCTGTCCGGCGTCGGACTTGGTTACCAAGATGCAGCGTATTTTCTCTGACATTTTATCGACCTCGGCGTTGGCACTCGCGGGAGCGAAGCGCTAGCAGTTCTAAACTGTTGCGACGGCACCGCAATTCGCCGCCAACGTCAAGCGTCCCGTTCTCGCACGCTCGACAAGATTCGAAACGCGTGCCTACCATTGCTTTACGGATTCAGCCGCAAACTTCTCTCAGTCGCGGATGAAACCGTGGCCGCAGTTGGCGTTCATTCAAGTTGCGGGAGTGAAAGTTGGCTCAGTTGAATCTTATGTTGAAAGGCTACCGCCTGACGACGGCGGAAATCCTCTACCACATGCCCGACCACCCGAAGTTGCTGCAGACCTTTCTCTGGCAGGAACTCGACCTGGCACCGAAGTTCCCGGTGCTGAACAAGTTCCTGAAATTCTGGGAAGGCAACCTCGACGGCCGCCTGCACTCGGTCCGCGTGGCGTCGTGCGGAATCCTCTGCCCGCTCGACATCCACCACGTGGCACACGAGATCAGCATCCACTAGGCAGGCTAAAACGTCTCCAGGAATTTGAGCGGCACTCCGCGCGCCGCACCCTGCAACTCACCCTCCCACATCGCCGCTTCGCCGCGCAGGATCGCACCGACCGGCCAGCCGGTGACCGTCACGCCGTCGAACGGCGTCCAACCACAGCGGCTGGCGATCCACTTGTTCTCGATCGTCCGCTTCGCCTTCAAATCGACGATCGTAAAGTCCGCATCGAACCCGACCGCGATGCGCCCCTTCGTCTGCAGCCCGAAAATCCGCTGCGGCCCATGCGCGACGAGATCGACGAAGCGCTCCAGCGTCAGCCGCCCCGCGTTTACGTGATCGAGCATGATCGGCACCAGAGTCTGCACCCCCGTCATACCCGACGGCGTATCCGGATAGCCCTTGTCCTTTTCTTCCCGCGTGTGCGGCGCGTGATCCGAGCCCAGCACATCGACGACGCCCTCGCGCACGCCGTTCCAAATCGCATCCCAATGCGACTTGTCCCGCACCGGTGGGTTCATCTGCGCGTAAGTGCCCAGCCGCTCGTAGCAGTCCGGCGCGATTAGCGTCAGATGGTTCGGCGTCGTCTCGACCGTCGCAATATCCTTGTGCGCGCGGATGAACGCGATCTCATCGCCCGTCGACACATGCAGCACATGCACCCGCCGCCCTGCCTTGCGCGCCAGCACGACGAGCCGCTGCGTCGCACGTAACGCCGCTTCCGCATCGCGCCACACCGGATGCGAGCGCGGATCGCCGGCGATGCGCTCGCCCTTGCGTGCGTTTAAGCGATCTTCGTCCTCCGCGTGCACCGATACCCGCCGGCGCCCGCTCTTCAGCACCCGCGCAACGTGCTCGTCGTCTGCCACCAGCAACGTGCCCGTCGACGAGCCCATGAACATCTTCACGCCGGCTGCTCCCGGCATACGCTCAAGCTCGGCCAGCGCCTCCGCATTCTCCGGCGTCGCGCCGACATAGAACGCATGATCGCACCACATCCGGCCCCGCGCCCGCGCAAGCTTATCGTTCAGCGCATCGGCGCTCGTCGTCGGCGGGGCTGTATTCGGCATCTCGAACACCGAGGTGACACCGCCCAGGATCGCCGCACGGCTTCCCGTCTCAAGATCTTCCTTGTGCGTCGGCCCGGGTTCGCGGAAATGCACCTGACTGTCGATCGCCCCCGGCAGCACATGCAGCCCGCGCACATCGCGCACCGCTGCGGCCTTGGCCGAACCCAGCGCGCCAAGCGCGGCAATCTTGCCCGCACGCACGCCCACATCGGCGCCGAAAGTGCCCCACGGCGTCACCACCGTACCGTTCTTCAGAAGTAGATCGAATGTCTCGCTCATGGGGCTAAGCGCTACAGACCGGACGCCGATTTCGCAAGCACCTCGCCCTTGCCAAAGCGCCCGGCAAAACCCTACTTCATCGCTATGAGTTTCGCCCCGACCCACCTGAAAGACCGCACCGTCGTTGAGGTCATCGGCCTCGACGCAGTGACATTTCTCCAGGGGCTGATCACGAACGACGTCACGCAGGCGTCGGGCGATAAGGCCATCTACGCCGCGCTCCTGACGCCGCAAGGGAAAATCGTCTACGACTTTCTGATTGCACCCACCGACGGCGGCTTCCGCCTCGACTGCGCAAAGGCACACGCCGCCGACCTCGCCGCACGCCTCAAAAAGTACAAACTGCGCGCCAAGGTAACGATCACGGAGCGCCCAGACCTCCGCGTCATCGCCTCGCCGACACCCATCGAAGGCGCCTTCGCCGACCCGCGCCTCGCCGCTTTGGGCTTCCGCGCCTCTAAAGCAACAACGGCAACAACCGACAGCGAGACCGCCTACCACGCCCATCGCATCGCGCTCGGCGTGCCGGACTCAAGCGACATCCCGCCGGAAACGTTGTTTCCGCTCGATTGCAATTTCGAAGAACTGCACGGCGTCGATTTCGACAAGGGCTGCTACGTCGGCCAAGAACTCACGGCCCGCATGAAGCACCGCGCCACCGCCCGCCGCCGCATCTTGCGCGTTGAAGCGGCATCACCGCTCCCGCCGCCGGGCACGCCACTCAAGCTCGGCGACACCGAACTCGGCGAACTGCTGGGCAGCATCGGCGGCCAAGGCCTCGCAATCGTTCGCCTCGATCGTCTGGCCAACGCAGCCGAAGCAGATGCAGACGGCCTCACCGTCCGTATCAGCCGCCCAACCTATCCCCTAATCACCATCCCCTAATACCCAAGGAACCGTCGTGCCCAAGACCCGCTGCGCCTGGCCCGGCCAAGACCCGTTCTACATCGCCTATCACGACGACGAATGGGGCGTACCGGAGTACGACGACCGTGCGCTTTACGAGAAGCTCGTGCTCGACGGCTTCCAAGCAGGACTCTCGTGGATCACGATCCTGCGCAAACGCGAGAATTTCCGCAAAGCGTTCGACGCCTTCGAGCCCGCAAAGATCGCCCGCTACACCGAACCCAAAATCGCGAAGCTCCTCCAGAATGAAGGCATCATCCGCCATCGCGGCAAGATCGAAGGCGCGATCAAAAGCGCCCGCGCCTATCTCGACATCATGGAGAAGGAACCCGACGGCTTCTCCGGCTTCCTCTGGAATTTCGTCGACGGCAAACCGCTGCAAAACAAATGGGACGGCATCAAACAAGTCCCCGCCGAAACCCCGATGAGCCAAGCCCTATCGAAAGAACTGAAGAAACGAGGCTTCACCTTCTGCGGCCCGACGATCGTCTACGCCTTCGCCCAAGCGGTAGGCATGGTCAACGACCACGTAACCACCTGCTTCCGCCACAAGGAATGCGCGAAGCTGGCGAAGCGTTAGAGTTCTACGACATCCCGCTTACCCACCGCCCAATCCAACGCCTGCTCCAACCGATCCCCGCCCCAAAATACCTCGCCGTCGACCACGAACGATGGTGCGCCGATGATGCCCAACGCGACCGCCCGCTCCGCCTGCACTCGAAATGCGTCTTTCGTTTCCTGTGCTTGCGCCGCCTGCATGATCGGCGACGGCACTTGCCCCATGTCGGAGAGCACCTTGCCGATCACGAACGGCGACGCGATATCGAGGTCGTCCGCAAAGTTCGCGCTGTAGACGCGTCGCACGAACTCCCCCACCCAAGGCTCATCCGCAAACCGGCACGCGATGCGCGCCGCAAACAGACTCCCGCGCGGAAACTGCGACGGCTTCTTCAACGGCAAACCCTGCGCCGCACAAATGCGCGCAAGATCGCGCCACATGTAAACGCCCTTAGCCGGATAGATGTTGAACGGCGAGTCGTTCCACCCTTGGGCCGCAAAGATCGGCCCAAGCAAAAACGACCGCCACTTCACCTCAACCCCGCGCGCCTTCGCCGCCCCTTCAACCGCATGCGCGGCCGGATAGGAATAGGTGCTCGCAAATTCGAACCAGAATTCAAGGCTCGCCATCATCCTCTCCCGCGATAGGGCGCCACGCCCTGCTCCGGCACCCACAAGCCGCTGGGCAACTTCCCCGTTTGCCAGAACACGTCGATCGGCATGCCGCCACGCGGATACCAATAGCCGCCGATGCGTAGCCACTTCGGCGCAATCGCATCGACGACGCGCTTGCCGACGGTGAGCGTACAGCCTTCGTGAAAACCCGCATGATTGCGAAAGCTCCCGAGGAACAGCTTCAACGATTTTGACTCGACGAGCCACTTCCCCGGCGCATAGTCGATGACGAGATGCGCGAAGTCCGGCTGCCCAGTCACCGGACACAGCGTCGTAAACTCGGGCGCCGTGAAGCGCACGAGATAGTCGCTGTCGCCATGCGGATTGCCGACCCGCTCCAGCACCGCCTCGTCCGGTGACGCCGGCAACTTCGATGCTTGCCCCAACTGCGTGAGTTTATCCTTCGCCATCACGCCCTCCGATAGGTTGCGGACTCGCCGAGCGAATGGCGGCTGACCGTGACCGACGCGATCTCCGGCAACGCACCTTTGAGCTCGTCGAAGATGAACCGCGCCAACCGTTCCAACGTCGGCAGCTCCAACCCCTTGATCTCGTTCAGCAGATGATGATCGAGCCGCGCTCGCAAATCGGAAACCGCCGCATCGACATCGCCGAAATCGCGGATCCAACCCTTCGTCGGATCGGGCTTTCCCTCCAACGTCACTGCCGCCGTGAACGAATGCCCATGCATCCGCGAATTCGGATGCCCCTGTGGCGCCGTCGGCAAAAAGTGCGCGGCGTCAAAACGAAACTCTTTAGTGATCGATAGCGTCACGGTATCCCAATCCACTTATGCGTCTGCACGCTGAGGCGCCAGCGCGGATGCTCCATGCAATAGCGGGCAGCCTCGCGCATGTTGTCTGCTGTGCTGTCGCCCCACATCGGTTGCAGGAGGAAATGGTCGAACGCAAGGTCCTCAAACCGCGCAGGCTCAGCGCCAGATTGCGGATAAACCAACTTCAACTCATTTCCGCGCTTCTGCACCAAAGGCGCCCCCGCCTTCGGGCTCACGCAAATCCAATCGACACCGGCCGGCGCCGCAATCGTCCCGTTGCTCTCGACCGCGATCTCAAAACCTTGCGCATGCACCGCAATGATCAACGCCTCGTCGAGCTGCAACAACGGCTCGCCGCCGGTGAAAACGACGTAGCGTTTAGCGCCACCGCTGTCGCGCGGCCACTTCGCAGCGATCGTGCCCGCCAAGTCATCCGCCCGTTCGAACTTGCCGCCGCCCGCACCGTCCGTGCCGACGAATTCCGTGTCGCAGAACTTGCACACGGCCTCCGCGCGATCCTGCTCGCGCCCGCTCCACAAATTACATCCGGCAAAGCGGCAGAACACGGCTGCACGACCGGCGCGCATGCCCTCGCCCTGCAGCGTGTAGAACATCTCCTTCACCGCATAGGTCATGCGCGCGCCGCCTGATAGCGCTCCCAACC
>CAZJOM010000040.1:0-1494 GCA_964547645.1 uncultured Flavobacteriaceae bacterium | reverse complement strand
GCCGCCGCCGTGAAGAAGAAAATGTTCCGTCCCGGAACGAACGTCGTGGGCAGCCCATTCTTGCCCATCGCGATCTCGCCCGCCCCCGTCAGCGCCGTCTCGCCCAGCGACTTGATCACCGAAAGATCGAGCACATGATCGGCCCCAAGCCGCGCACTCCACGCCGGAAACCGCGCCCGCAAGCCGGCCGCAAACCGCTCGCGCACCTCAAGCTCCACCGAATGGCGCTGCCCGTACGAAAACCCGACCGTCTCGACGGCGTCAAAACGCGCGAGCGCCCAGGCAAGACACGTTGCCGAATCTTGCCCGCCCGAAAACAAAACCAGCGCTTTGTTTCGCTCGCCCATACCGTCCACTGCACTGCACAATGCGGCGCACATTGGGGGGATGCACGGCCGCGCGCAATGGGATAAAGAGCCTCAAACACCATTGACGAGGGTTAACCGAACCGTGACGGCAATCGCGATCAGCGGCACCGGCCTCTACACGCCGCCCAACGCGATCAGCAACGAAGAGCTGGTCGCCTCCTTCAACGCTTACGTCAAGAAATTCAATGCGACGCACGCCGCCGACATCGCGGCCGGCCGCACCACGGCGCTGCAGGAGTCGAGCGTCGAGTTCGTCTACAAGGCCTCCGGCATCAAAAGCCGCTTCGTCGTCGACAAGGACGGCATCCTCGACCCCGACATTATGTGCCCCCGCATCGCCGAGCGTCCGAACGACCAAATCTCGATCCTGGCGGAGATGGCGGTCACAGCTGCGAAAGAGGCCCTCGCCCGCGCCGGCAAAAGACCCGCCGACATCGATTGCGTCCTCGTCGCCTGCTCGAACCTGCAGCGCGCCTATCCCGCGATCGCGGTGGAAGTACAGAACGCACTCGGCACCCAAGGCTTCGGCTTCGACATGAACGTCGCCTGCTCCTCGGCCACGTTCGGGATGCAGGCCGCCGCGGACATGATCCGCGCCGGCAACGCCCGCGCCGCGCTCGTGGTGAACCCGGAAATCTGCTCCGGCCATTTGAACTTCCGCGACCGCGACAGCCACTTCATCTTCGGCGACGTCGCGACCGCAATCGTCCTCGAGCCGAAGGATAAGGCGAAAGGCCAGCACGCCTGGGAAATTCTGGGGACGCGGCTGAAGACGCAGTTCTCGAACAACATCCGCAACAACTTCGGTTTCCTGAACCGCACCGCACCCGACGGCGTCGGCAAACCCGACAAGCTCTTCGTCCAAGAAGGCCGCAAAGTCTTCAAGGAAGTGGTCCCCATGGTGGCCGAACTGATCGTGAGCCACCTCAGCGACGAAAAGATCGCACCCGAAAGCCTAAAGCGCATGTGGCTGCACCAAGCCAACATCAACATGAACGACTTCATCGCCCGCAAGGTCTTAGGCCGCGACCCCAAACCCGGCGAAAGCCCCGTCATCCTCGACACCTACGCCAACACCAGCTCCGCCGGCTCCATCATCGCCTTCCACAAATACAGCGACGACCTG
>CAZJOM010000039.1:0-34639 GCA_964547645.1 uncultured Flavobacteriaceae bacterium | reverse complement strand
AGCACCACTTCGCGCGTGCCGCCGGCACGCACGCGTTCGACCAGGGCGCCGATGTTGAGTTGATCGGGCCCGCGCCCGTCGAGCGCCGACAGCGTGCCGCCCAGCACGTGATAGCGCCCGCGAAACACGCCCGCGCGCTCCAGCGCCCAAAGGTCGGCGACATCTTCCACCACGCAGATCAAGCCTTGATCGCGCTTCGGGTCCGCGCACACGCCGCATGGCTCGGCGGTATCGAGATTGCCGCACGTCGTGCACGACTTGATCGTCCGCCCCGCCTCTTCGAGTGCCGCGGTCAACGGCTGCAGCAGACTTTCCTTCTTCTTGAGCAATGCCAGCGCCGCCCGCCGCGCCGACCTTGGGCCCAGCCCCGGCAACCGCGCCAGCAACTGCACCAACCGCTCAATCTCAGGCCCCGAGAGCGCCGCCACGTCTAAAACTTCATCCCCGGCGGCAGCGGCAGTCCGCCGGTCACCTTCGCCATCTCGTCGCTCATCTTCGCATCGACCTTCGCGCGCGCGTCGTTGATCGCGGCGACGAGCAAGTCTTCGAGCATCCCCGCATCTTTCGGGTCGAGCAGCGTCGGATCGATCCGCACGGCTTTGGCCAAGCCCTTGCCGTTCAGCGTGATCTTGACCATCCCGCCACCGGATTGCCCGTCGGCTTCGATCGCGCTCACCCGCTCTTGCGCCTCTTGAAAGCGCGATTGCAGCGCCTGCGCTTGCTTCATCAAGTCGCCGATATTCTTCATGATTCCTCACCCGTCTCCGTTTCGACCGGCGCCGCGAACTCGTCGCGGTCGCGCACCGACACGATCTTCGCGCCCGGAAACGCCGCCATCGCCGCCTTCAACAGCGGGTCTTGCGCCGCCGACGCGCGCCGCGCCTGATCTTCTGCCGCCGCCTGCGCCGCAATCGTCGGCGCGCCCTCGGCACTCGACACGGTGACGACCCAACGCTCGCCGGTCCACTTCCAAAGCTTATCGGACAACTCGCCCGGCATCGCCGGCGGCGCCGCGGGCTGCACCCGCAACTCCAACCGCCCGCGCTCGAATCGCACGAGATGCACCCAATGCTCCAACGCATAGAGCAACCGAGCCTCCCGCTGCGCCCGCACGAGCGCGACAAGTTCGGCAAAATTCTGCAGCAACACTCTCGGCATCTGGGCCGGCGCGGATGCCGGCGCCACACTCATCGTTGGTTCGCTGCGGGCCGTCGCGGTCTCCGTGCGCCCCGGTGCGCTCATGCGCAAAGGCGGCGGCGCGGGTGGCGCGGCACCGGCACCGCCGCGCGGCGTCGGCGAACTCGCACCAGACGACGATCCAACCCCACGCACCAACGCCTCAGTCGGCGGCAGCTCCGCCGCATACGCCATGCGGATCAGCGCCATCTCGGTCGCCGCCGCCGTGTCGGGCGCGGCTTGCACTTCAGCAAGCGCCTTCAGCAGCAACTGCCAAGTCCGTGCGAGTTGCGGCACGGTGAGCTTGCCCGCCATCTCGCCAAAACGCTTCGCCTCGTCGGCCGTCGCGCCTGCGCTTGAGTTTCCACCGACGACCTTCGTCCGCGTCACCTCATGACAAATCTGCGCCAAATCCTGCAGCACGGCGAGCGGATCGGCCCCGGAATCGTACTGCCCGCGAAACTCGACCAAGGCCTCCGCGATCGCGCCGCGCATCACCTTGTCGAAAAGCTCGAGCCCCCGGCTGCGATCGGCGAGGCCCAGCATCGTGCGCACGGCTTCTTCTTCGATCGTGGCGCCACCCGCATGCGCGAACGCCTGATCGAGCAGCGACAGTGCATCGCGTGCCGAACCTTCCGCCGCCCGCGCGATCAGATGCAGCGCCGCCTCGTCCGCAGCTTGCTTCTCCGCCTTGCAGATGAACGCTAAATGCGCGGCCAACTCGCCGACTGCGACGCGCTTCAAGTCGAACCGTTGGCAGCGAGACAGCACCGTGATCGGCACCTTGCGAATTTCGGTGGTCGCAAAAATGAACTTCACATGCGGCGGCGGCTCTTCCAGCGTCTTGAGCAAGCCGTTGAACGCCGCCTTCGACAGCATGTGTACTTCGTCGATGATGTAAACCTTGAACCGCACCTCGGCCGGCGCATAGCGCACGCCTTCGACGATCTCGCGAATGTCGTCGATGCCGGTGCGTGAGGCCGCGTCCATCTCATAGACGTCGACGCTTCGCGACTCCGCGATAGAGCGGCAGGGTTCGCACTGCCCGCACGGCTTCACCGTCGGCTCGCGGCCCTTGCCGTCGGTGCCGATGCAGTTAAGCGCCTTGGCGATAATCCGCGCGGTCGTCGTCTTGCCCACGCCGCGCACGCCGGTCAGCATGAACGCATGCGCAATACGCCCGGCCGCGAACGCGTTGCCGAGCGTGCGCACCATCGCGGCCTGCCCGATGAAAGCGTCTTCGAAGGTCTGCGGCCGGTACTTGCGCGCGAGCACCCGATAGGCGCCCTCGCCCTTCGCCGCCCCACCCTTCAACCCGAGCCCAGGCTCGTCCGAACCACCGTCCGAACCCTTATCTTTCTTCGCCATTCGTGATTCCACGTAAGTGGGCAGCGCGTAGGTGGGCCGCGCCCACCGAAGCCCCGCAAAGCGGGGCGAAGGTGGGAGGCTGGTGAACGACCCGAGTCGAAACTCGTTACGGCTGCTTCCTTCCGGACCTGACCGGGTTGGCGAGGGACACGTCCGCCGCCAACCTCCCAGGAAAACTATATCAGCACCGGGGGTGACGAACGCAAGTTCTGATCGATTGCAGCGACCGCGCGCCCCATGCCAAGGTCCGCCCGATTTCCTGTGGGAAAAGAGGAAGACGCGGGGGCGCATGAAGCTGGTTCTGCCGAAAAACCCGAACGTGTTTGCGAATTCGCCGCTGGATCGGTCCGCCCATTTGCGCGGCGATCCGGATTGGCTTTCGGCCGCGCTCAACGACAAACGCTCGCTCTTTATCCCGGTTTGGAAGCTGATGCCGTTTCTGGTCAAGGCCCGCGACGGCCGGCATGAGGCGGGCTGGGTAACGTCCGAACTGGCGCTGCCGCTGATGCGCCCCGGCGCGACCACGATCTTCCTCGGCGTCCATAACGAAAGCGCTCACTTCGCGATCGACGTCTCGGGCCTGCCCGATCCCAGCGCCGAAGGCGCACTTGCCGGCCTGGGCACGTTCTCCGACCTGCGCACCATCGCCGAAGAAATCGATCCCGGCGACGCCGCGATCCTCGCGCAGGCGAAGTCGATGATCGACTGGCACCAGCGCCACGGCTACTGCGCGAACTGCGGCGCCCCGACGGTGCCCTCGGACGCCGGCTACAAGCGCTTTTGCGACGCCTGCAACACCGAACACTTCCCGCGCACCGACCCGGTCGTGATCATGCTGGCCCTGAACGGCGACACCTGCCTGCTCGGCCGCCAAGCGAAATGGCCGAAGGGTTTTTATTCCGCGCTCGCAGGCTTCGTGGAACCTGGCGAGACAATCGAAGAAGCCGTCGCCCGCGAGCTGCAAGAAGAAGCCGGCATCAAAATCGGCGACGTCGCCTTCCACTCGACGCAACCTTGGCCTTATCCGTCATCGCTGATGATCGGCTGCTACGCTCGTGCCAAGACGACCGAAATAACCGTCGACATGACCGAACTCTCCGACGCCCAATGGTTCTCGCGCGACGTCGTCCGCGCCTCGCTCGAGAAAAAAGGTACCCCCGACCTGCGCCTCCCCCCACCCCTCGCCATCGCCCACCAACTGGTGAAAAGCTGGATCGAGGAGGGTTAGCGACTACTGAGGCGCAGCAATCGTCTTGCGGTACGCGTGCGCGGGATAAACGCCCAGAATGCGCATGTGCGAGGTGAAGAATTGCAGCTCTTCCAGCGCCAGCCGAACGTTGCGCTCTTCCGGATGCCCTTCGATGTCGGCGTAGAACTGCGTCGCGTTGAACGAACCTTCGAGCTGATAGGACTCGAGCTTCGTCATGTTCACGCCGTTGGTCGCAAACCCGCCCATCGCCTTGTAAAGCGCGGCCGGCACGTTGCGCACGCGAAACACGAACGTGGTCACGACCGGACCCGAGCCGTACTCCGCGTCGTCCGGCTCGCCCGACATGATCAGAAAGCGCGTCGTGTTGTGCGCAGCATCTTCGACATTCGCCTTCAAGATGTTGAGCCCATAGATCTCCGCGGCAAGCGTGGACGCCAGTGCCCCGACTGTCGGGTCCTTCATCTCGGCAACCTTGCGCGCCGAGCCCGCCGTGTCCGCGCCGACGATCATCTGCAAACCGAGCGAGCGGATAATATTGCGGCACTGTCCTAATGCCGGCGTCTGGCTCATCACCGACTTCAGCCCCTCAAGCGTTGCCCCCTTCACCGCCATCAACTGGTGATGGATGCGCACAAAATGCTCGCCGGTGATGTAGAGCCCGCTGTCCGGCAGCAAGTGGTGAATGTCCGCGATCCGCCCGTGCAGCGAGTTCTCGATCGGGATCATGGCAAGCTTCGCCTTGCCCTCCTTCATCGCAGCGAACACGTCTTCGAATGTCTGACAGGGCAGCGCATCCATCTGCGGAAACACTTCGCGGCAGGCTAGATGCGAGTT
The DNA here is from genome assembly GCA_964547645.1 of uncultured Flavobacteriaceae bacterium. GTDB lineage: Bacteria > Pseudomonadota > Alphaproteobacteria > Micropepsales > Micropepsaceae > SZUA-430. The sequence continues at coordinate 30,051 of CAZJOM010000039.1, read as the reverse complement.
CGCGCCCGCTTCCCCCTGAAACGCGATCATGTTCGACTTCGGACTCATTTCGCCCCCTTGGCCAGTATCTGCCGTGCCCGCTCAAGATCGGCCGGTGTATCGACGCCCAGCGGCTGCGTGTCGACGATCCGAACCGCGATCGTCATCCCCGCCTCCAGCGCGCGCAACTGCTCGAGCTTCTCCCGCTTCTCAAGTGGACTTGGCGCCAACTTCACGAACCGATCAAGCGCCGCGCGCCGGTAAGCATAAATGCCGATGTGGTGATAATGTGCGCCCTCACCCCACGGCGCCGTCGCGCGCGTAAAATAGAGCGCCCGGCCTTCGCGCCCGTTGGAACCAATCGCCACGACGGCTTTGACCACATTCGGGTTGGTCCGCTCGCTCTCTTCGCGGATCTCGGTCGCGAGCGTCGACATGTCGGCGCCTGAGGTCCGCAGCGTCTCCACCACCGCCCGCACCAGCGCCGGATCGAGCGTCGGCAGATCGCCCTGCACATTGACGACGACATCATGCGAACCGTTCGCATCGAGCTTACCCAGCGCCTCGTAGATTCGGTCCGATCCGGACGGATGATCGGGATCGGTCAGCACGGCCTCGCCGCCCGCGCGCAAAACGGCATCGACGATTTCGCGCTCAGCCGCGGCGATCGCGACGCGTCCGGCCTTTGCCTCCGTTGCCCGGCGCCAAACCTGAACGATCATCGGCGCGCCTTGAATATCGGCAAGCGGCTTGCCCGGCAGTCGCGTCGACGCCATGCGGGCGGGAATAAGGATCAGTGGCTCACTCATGTGGAGAGTGTGTTCTAGGCTTCGGGTGCGCACCAAAATGCGACGTTCCGCCGCAATGACCCGAAAGTCGCCCCCGGTATTGTCTCGCCGCTCCTGCGAATACGTGCGCGCGCCACCGCCGCGCCGGCTTATCCCAAACGGTCGTTCTTTAAGGGTTGCGTCTTATGGATTCCTTCGAGTGGAACAAAATCTTCGGCGCAGTCCTCGGCACCGTGCTGGTAATCGTCGCGCTCAACATCGGCATATCGATGTTGATGAAGCCACATCACAACGAAAAGCCCGGCATGGAAGTGGCCGTCGCCGAAACCCCGGCCGGCGGACCGGTTGAGGTCGAGCAGAAGCCCGACTGGGGCACGGTCCTTCCCGTGGCCGACGTCGCTGCTGGCGAAAAGATTCATCAGCGCTGTCTTCAGTGCCACGACTTCACGAAGGGCGGCCCGGACAAGATCGGCCCGAACCTCTGGGGCATTGTCGGCGGTCCGCACGCGCACTCGGCGAGCTTTGCCTACTCAGCTGGAATGAAAGCGCTCGCGGACAAGTCCTGGGATTACGATGCGCTCGACGCCTTCATCAAAAATCCGAAGGCCGCTGTCTCCGGCACCAAGATGGCGTTCGCGGGTCTGTCAAAGCAGAACGACCGCATCAATCTGATCGCCTTCCTGCGTCAACAATCCGACGCGCCACTGGCGATCCCTGCACCGAACCCGGCAGCACCGGCACCCGCCACACCCGGCGACGGCGCGACCGAACCAGCGGGCGAAGTGCAAGCGCCGCCGCCCGGCACCGCACCGGCGACGCCGGAAGGCGCAGCACCGGCAACACCTGCGGCCCCGGGTGTAACCGCACCCGCCGCTCCCGCGACACCGCCCGCCGCAGCTCCCGAGACAACGCCGGCGCCGGCACCCGCGGCGCCCGGCCACTAAGACATTTCTCATAGCTTTGAAGGGTTTGCGTTTCGCAACGCAAACCCTTCATGCTGTGTGCGTCACGCCATCGAGGATCGCGCATGCCGCAAGGAGCATTGCTGTTTCAACTCGTCGGATACCCGCACGAGATTTGGACCGACCATCTTCGCAAGTTGATGCCGGACCTCGAGATCCGTAGGGCCGACGACGAACGCGTCGAAGATATTGCGTACTGCATCGCCTGGCAGCCGAAGCCCGGCAGCTTCGCCCGGATGAAGAATCTGAAAGTCGTCTTCTCGATGGGCGCTGGCGTCGACGGTATCGTCGCCGACACGACCTACCCGAAACACGTACCACTCGTGCGCGTCGTCGACGACACGCTGAGCCAGTCGATGACCGAGTATGTCGTCTATCAAGTGCTCTATTGGCATCGCCGCATGCGCGATTTCGAAAACCTGCAGCGCACCAAGAAGTGGCGCCAACTCGCCGCCCCGCGCGCACCCGGTATCCGCGTCGGCATCCTGGGTTTCGGCGTCCTCGGCCAAGCCGCCGCCAAGCCCTTAAGCGCGCTCGGCTACCAACTCGCCGGCTGGAGCGCAACGCGCAAGAACATTGACGGCGTCAAGAGTTTCCACGGCCAAGAGGGCCTTGGGCCCTTCCTCGCGCAAGCCGACATTCTCGTCTGTCTGCTGCCGCTGACCCACGACACGCGCGGCATCTTGAACAAAGAGACCTTCGGGCAACTGCCAAGCGGCGCTTGCGTCATCAACTGCGCGAGAGGCGGGCACCTCATCGAAGCAGATTTGATCGCTGCCCTGGATTCAAACCATCTCCGCGGCGCCACACTCGACGTCTTCCAAACCGAGCCACTCCCCGACACGAGCCCGCTCTGGGCCCACCCCAAAGTCGTCATCACCCCCCACTCGGCCGCCATGACCGACCCAGCAGCCCTCATGGTCAGCGTCGCCAACACCATCCGCCGCCTCGATCAGGGATTGCCGCCAGAGAACACCGTCGACTTCAACCGCGGCTACTGATTCAGAAATGGTTCGCCACAAAGTTCACACCGACTTTGTGGTGAAAGTTTCTTACGCGTACCGCGCGCGCAGCGTTGCATAGATCGCGCGCACCGTTTGCGCCTCAGCCCCGAGCGGGCGCCCGGGCTTTGCCCGATCCGTCCAAGCCGGAATGTCGAAATGCGCGAACGCCTTCGCTTTCTCGACAAAGCGCTCCAGGAACAGCGCCGCCGTAATCGCCCCTGCGTTCGGGCTGTCCGGATTGTTCGTGAGGTCCGCGACCTTGCCCTCAATCAACCCGCGATAGCCGCGCCACAACGGGAAGCGCCACATCGCATCCGCCTCACGTACCGACGCCGCGCTGAGCTCCGCTGCCAGCGCATCGTCGGTCGCAAAGAACGGCGGCAGATCGAATCCCGTTGCCACGCGCGCCGCCCCCGTCAACGTCGCGATGCAGATCAAGACCGCCGGCGCCTCGCTGTCGGCTTCCGCCAACGCGTCGGCCAGAACCAAGCGCCCTTCGGCGTCGGTGTTCCCAACCTCGACGGTCAGACCCTTCCGGCTCATCAACACGTCGCCCGGCCGATAGGCGTCGCCCGAAATGCTGTTCTCGACCGCCGGAATCAACACGCGCAGACGCACCGGCACCTCCGCGTCCATAATCATGTGTGCAATGGCAAGCACCGCCGCTGCCCCGCCCATATCCTTCTTCATCGTCGCCATACCGCTCGCAGGCTTGATGTCGAGCCCACCGGAGTCGAAGCACACGCCCTTACCGACCAACGTCACCAGAGGCTTCGTCGGATCGCCCCAGCGAATATCGATCAACCGCGGCGCGCGTGACGATCCGGCGCCGACCGCCCAAACCATCGGATAGTTCCGCGCCAGCAGATCGCGCCCTTCTATCAAGCTGAACTGCGCGCCGTGCTCGCGCGCGACATTCTCTGCGGCCTGCGCCAGCTCGACCGGGCCCATCTCATTCGCCGGCGTGTTCACCAGATCGCGCGCCAAGAAAACCCCACGCGCCACCCGCGTAATGTGCCCGATGTCGGCATCGTCCGGCCACACCAGAACCGGCCGCGCCTTCGCCTTGTCTCCGCTCTTGAAGCGCGCATACGAATAAGACCCCATCGCCCAACCCAACGCGAGCCGATTGCCGTCATGTCCCGGTGGCACATGCACATAGCGATAGGTCCCGGCCGGTAACGACGACGCGAAGCTCGCCGTCGCGAACGCGTCCTCGTCCGCCCCAAGACCCAGCACCGCGCCGGCAACACCATCGCCAGCCGGCAGAAATTGGATTTTGCCCGCTGCGGCCTTGAAGCCGGACGCCTTCAACCATGTCGCATGGCGCTCCAGTGGCCCCTTGAGCGCACTGTCGAGTGTCGCGGTCGAAACTGCATAGAGAGGAATGGCGCCCTGCGCCGTCGCGGAAAAAAGATCGCCAATGTTCATGTTTGAGCCTTCAAGCGGAGCCTAGCGCGCACCGGGAAGGATGAGGGCCGCCATCGCCAAGAGCGCAAACGCCGAAGCGTAGTAGCCAACGACGGCGTTCGCCGCAATCGCACTGAAGGCGAGCAGTACCAGGGCCCCGACCAAAAGCCCGATCGCCACCACCCGCATCGCCGAAGACCGCCCCTGCTCGAGCCGCCAAATCAGCACGCCGGAGCCGAAAAGCAGCAGCGCCATGCCGGGCGGAATACTAGGTTTGAGTTTGAGCCCATACCCTAGCGCATCGGTCACGAGCATTGCGCAGGTCAGATTGATCACCACAATCTGTGCCATGTTGACCATCAGATAGGCCCGGCGCAGTTTGAACGCGACCAGCGCCCGATGCTGCCAAAGCGCGATCGCAATCGCCGTCAATGCGATAACCGCTGCGACATTGGCGATCAGAAGCACCGACTTGGCCTGCGTCGCGATCACCGTCAGCTTGCCGAATGTGTCCCACTGCACGACCATGCGGCTCGGCAAAACACCGTAGTAGTGCGACACCAAGACGGTCGGCGCGATACCGAGAACCAGCAGCAGCAGATAGGAAAGCCAGGGTTGGCGCGGCGTAGTGTTCGCAGTCAAAACCAAAATCCTAGCGGCCTGCTTCGGCGTAGAAGCGTTGCGCCCCCTCATGTAGCGGCACCGGCAGGTTTTCGCCCGCCCGCGCGGCGTCGATCGATCCGGCCGCCTTGCCCACGCGCTTCAACTCGATGCGGTTCGCCGGATTCCACAGCGACCGCAGGATCGCATAGACCACGTCGTTCGACATGGACTTGTTCACAACCCAAACACTGGCGACGTTGAGTGTCGCGACCGACTTCGACGAACGATAGGTGTCGGCCGCCAGCACGGTCTTGCTCAGCAGCGGATTTCGACGCGCCAAAACGCCGATCGCCTTCGTATCGATGGCAATGACCCGCCCAAGTTCGCGCCGCACCACGCTGTCGACCGATCGTATCGGCGCCACGCCGATCACAAAAAATGCATCGAGCTTGCCGTTCCGCATTGCCTCTGACGCTTGCTCGCCGGAAAGAAAGCTCAAACGCAGCCGGTTCGCATTTATGCCTGCCGCGGCAAGCAAGGAGCGCACGGTCTGGTTCGTTGCCGACGTCTCGGTGTCGATCGACACCCGTTTGCCGGCGAGATCGCGGAGCTTCTTGATCCGGGACTTGGGCGATACGACCAGGTGCAGTGTCTCGTCGTGCAATCGCGCGATGGCGCGCAGATCCGACAGCGCGCCTGTAGCTTTGAACGGCCCCTCGCCGTCATAGGCGTCGGCGAGAATGTCGCCCTGTACGAGCGCCGACTTCACCCGCCCGGCATTTACCGCAAACACATTGGAGATCGAGCCGCTGGACGACCGAGATGTTGCGATAAGACCCTCGGGACCGCACACGCCGTCGGTCTCGCAGCGCGCCAGTCCTGGCGGATTGCTGATGATACGCGCCACCGCTTCGCCCACGCGCATGTACGAACCGGACACGGGGCCGGTCGCAATTTGAAACGAGATGCGTTGGGTTTCAGGCGGCGGCACTTGCGCCAGCAGAGGTGCCACTAGGAAACCAGCCGAAATCGCGATCAGCACATTCAGCCGCCGACGCGCGTTTTGCTTCACCTGAGTCACCCTCTTGGGATCGCCTTATACGCTTGGTGCCCGGCATCGGGAAGCGCCGGTAACTTCTGATTATGCTTAAACATTTGTTATCCGCTTTGCGGCGAAATTAGGTCCGTATCAACCTGCGGCCCTCTCTGTCCGTTCTCTAGGGCCGCCGACCCCACGAGGACCTGACGATGCGCCTGAATCTAACCCGCGATCTGCTCCGTTCGGCGAGCCGGATCGCGATTGTCGCAGCCACGGCGACGCTTTTGGCCGGCTGCGGCGGCGCCGGTCTCCTCTCAAGCGGCTCCGACGGCGCGTCCGCGAGTTCGGGCATGAGCTCGATCGAGCCGGAAGGCACGGACTTTGTCGGCGGCGCCGCCTACTGGGGCGCAAAGTACGAGGCAAACCGCGGCGATACGCGCGCCGCCGTTAGCTTCGCCCGCAATCTGCGGATGATGGGTGGCGCCAAGCAGGCCGTCGCCGTGATGAAAGATGTCGTGATGGCGGCGCCGGACGATCCGCGCGTACTCTCAGAGTACGGCAAGGCGTTGACCGCCGCCGGCCGCGTGAAGGACGCCCTCCCCTTCCTTGCCCGGGCAGCGCAGATGAACAACGACGACTGGACCACGCTTTCGGCACATGGCGTCGCTCTTGACCAGACCGGCAACCACACGGCCGCCCAGCAGAACTATCAAGCCGCGCTGAAGCTCTCCCCTAACAATCCGACGGTCGAGAGCAACCTGGCGATGTCATATGTGCTCGAGGGCCGGATCGACCAGGCCGAGCTCATTCTGCGCCGGCTGGTTGCCCGCCCGGACGCAACCGCCCAAATGCGCCAAAACCTGTCGATGATCGCGACCTTGAAGGGCGACCCCGCCGAGGCGGAACAGCTGGCCCGCGAAGATCTGCCCGCAACCGATGCCACAAACAATCTCTCGCTTCTGCGTCAGCTCGATGCCCGCAACGCTGCCGTAAACGTCGAAATGCTGCCGCCGCCGGAGGCGCCAGCAACCATGACACCACTGTCGAAGATCGAGGTGACGAAGCCTGCAACGGAAATCGCTATGCAGCCTGCCCCGGCATTCGCGGAGACCAAACCCGCCGAACCGGCCGCACCCAAGGTCGCGACACAAACACAGAAACCGGCCCCGGTCATGATGGCGCCGATCGCCGACGACGACGAGCCGGCGAAGCCGGCCGTCATCCAGACCGTCGCAAAACCGGCTCCCGCTCAAACGACGGCCGCGACGCCGCCCGCAACCACCGCACCGAAGCCCTTGACCAACGAGGCCCCGGCGGCGGCGAAGGACAAAGTCGCCGATAGCGCAACAGCCAAGCCGACCTCGGTCTTGCGCAAGTCCTACGACGTCTATCGCCGCCAGGCACCGGTGGCAGTCGCAAACGCCAACGCGAACTGAGGAATAGCGACTAAGTTCAGCCGCGCATCGAAAGATGCGCGGCTTTTTTTGTGCCCCCGTGCCGGTCGCCCGCCAAAGCAAAAGGCCCGGTGCCATTGGCGACCGGGCCTTGAAACTGCAGAGCAATGAGCGCCTGTCAGAGGCTCATGATCTTGATCGCCGCCGGCCCCAAGATGACGATGAACAGTGCCGGCAGGAAGAATATGATCATGGGAACCGTAAGCTTCGCCGGCAGCGAAGCTGCCTTCTTCTCGGCCTCCATCATGCGCATTTCGCGATTCTCAAGCGCCATAACGCGCAGCGCCGTGCCAAGCGGCGTGCCGTAACGCTCCGCTTGAATGAGCGACGTACACACCGCCCGAACGCCAGGATGCGCGCAGCGCTTGCCCAGGTTCTCATAGGCCTGCCGGCGATCCGGCAAATAGGACAGCTCGGCCGTTGTCAGCGCGAACTCTTCCGCCAGCTCCACCGATTGGCTGCCGATCTCCGACGCGACTTTGTTGAAGGCGGCTTCGACCGACATGCCCGCCTCGACGCAGATCAGCATAAGGTCAAGTGCATCGGGAAACGCCCGCATGACCGAACCCATGCGCTTGTCGATGACGTTTTGCACGTAGAGGTCGGGCAAATAGAACCCGGCGAACGCACCGCCGAAAGCGATACCAATCTTGCCGAGCGCCGGCAGATTGTACTTCGACAGCATGAACAAGTAGACGATCGTCGCAAAGAAGACGATGAACGGCATCACGAAGCGGAAGAACATGAAGGTGTACATCGCCGCTTGCCCGCGATAGCCGGCGCGCGACAGCTTCTCCTTCGTACCGGGCGATTCCAGGATGTTCCTCAGGTTCAACTTTTCGACCGTCTGCTTCATGAAGCCGACCGGCGTCGACCGCAGCTGCGCGGTGCCCTTCTTGTTCAAAGCCTCGCGTTGCTGGCGTCTCAATTCTTCGCGGCGCGTGGCGACCGCTTTCAAGCGCGACCCAAGCTTATCGCCGGCAAGCAACGGATAAGTCAGCGTCAGGATCGTCGCGAACGCGGCGACGGCGGCCAACACCGAGACCACAAGCTCGCGATTGAAGAACAGGTCGATAAATTTCATCATGTTCCTGTCTCCAACTCAGTACTTGAACGAGATCATCTTTTTCATGACCGTAATGCCGAGCCCCATCCAGACCGCGCAAACGAGCAGCAGGAAGTTGCCGAACCGCTCCGTAAACAACAGCGAGATGTATTGCGGGGTCGTCATGTACACGAGGCCCATCACGATGATCGGTAGCGACCCGATGATGCCCGCAGACGCCTTCGCTTCGGACGATAACGCCTGGATCTTCCCTTGCAGTCGCTTGCGGTCGCGCAGCACCGCCGACAAGTTCCCGAGCGCCTCGGACAAGTTACCGCCGGTCTTCTGCTGAATGGTCAAGACGATCTGGAAGAAATTCACTTCCGGAACGGGCATGCGGTCGTACATGCGTTTAAGCCCGTCCTCGAGCGTCACGCCGACCTTCAAACCCTCGACGATCTGCTTGAACTCGGGACCGACCGGTTCGCCCGACTCCGCCGAAATGATCTTCAAGCACTCGTTCAACGGCAAGCCGGCCTTCACGCCGCGGACGATGACGTCGATTGCGTTTGCGAACTCTTTGATGAACGCCTTCTTGCGCCGCGAAATCGTGAAGCCCAGCAGCCAACGCGGCAAGCCGAACCCGACCGCAAACCCGGCCGCGATCGCCACGTACCACGAATAACCTAGAATGAAGAAGGCGGCCATCGCCACCACGCCCAAACCGGCCGTGATCATGAAGAACATACGCACGTCAATGTTCCAATCGGCTTGCTCGAGCATCGCCGAAAGCGTCGGCTTAGCCTTTACTTCGTCCTGCTTGCGCTCGATCTCCTTCAGCGTCTCTTGCACTTGCTTGCGGCGTTTCGCGTTCGATTCGCCGGCCGTATCCCCGGCCTTGGCTGCCGCGCCACGGCCCGTCGTGCCGCGCGACACAGCCGCGACGCGCTTGCTCGTCTTCGCACTGCCGTCGCCTGCACCCAGAAACGCAAACGCAACGCCGCCGACGGCCAATGCAACGGTCAGCGCAATCGCAATCAGAAGAAGTGTCGATTGATCCATGGCGGCTTTCAGAGGCTCTTGCAGCCTCTCTCCCTAATTGGCGGCGGCCGCTTCAAGCGCTTCGAGCAGCTCTTTCTCGCGATTGAAGTAGCGCGCGCGATCCCAGAATGCCGGTCGCGATATACCGGTCGAAACGTGACGGCCCTTGATGCGCCCGTGTTCGTCTTCGCCTTGGATCTCGTACAGGAAGAGATCTTGCGTGATGACGACTTCGCCTTCGAGGCCGATAACTTCGGTGATGTGCGTGATGCGGCGCGAGCCATCGCGCAGACGCGCCGCCTGAATGACGATATCGATCGCGCCGACGACCATTTCGCGGATCGTCTTTGAGGGCAGGTTGTAGCCGCCCATCGTGATCATCGACTCCAAACGCTGCAGAGCTTCGCGCGGGCTGTTGGAGTGGAGCGTGCCCATCGAACCGTCGTGGCCGGTGTTCATCGCCTGTAGCAAGTCGAATGCTTCCGGTCCGCGGACCTCGCCGACGATGATCCGTTCCGGACGCATACGCAGACAGTTTTTCACCAGATCGCGCATCGTGATCTCGCCGGACCCTTCGAGGTTCGGCGGACGCGTCTCTAGGCGAACCACGTGCGGCTGCTGCAGCTGAAGTTCGGCCGCGTCTTCGCAGGTGATCACGCGCTCGTCGAGATCGATGAACGCGGTCATCGTGTTGAGCAGCGTCGTCTTGCCCGAACCCGTACCGCCGGAGATCAAGATGTTGCATCGGCAGTTGCCGATCACGTTCAAGACGGTCGCGCCTTCGGGCGAGATCGACCCGAAGCGGACCAAGTCCGCCATCTTCAGCTTGTCTTTCTTGAACTTACGAATGGTGAGCGTCGGCCCGTCGATGGCGAGTGGCGGCGCAATCACGTTGACGCGAGAACCGTCAGGCAGACGTGCGTCGCATATCGGCGAGCTTTCATCGACGCGGCGGCCGATCTGGCTAACGATGCGCTGACAGATGTTCATCAGCTGCGCGTTGTCGCGGAAGCGGATGTTTGTCATCTGCACTTTGCCGCCGACTTCGATGAACACGCGCTCCGCGCCGTTCACCATGATGTCGGCGATGTCGTCGCGCGCCAGCAGCGGCTCCAGCGGGCCATAGCCCAGAACGTCGTTACAAATGTCCTGGAGCAGCTGTTCCTGCTCCGCGATCGACATGACGACGTTTTTGATCGCGATGATTTCGTTGACGATGTCGCGAATTTCCTCGCGCGCGGACTCCGCGTCGAGTTGCGCGAGCTGCGCCAGATCGATCGTATCGATCAGCGCATTGAAGATCGTCGTCTTGATTTCGTAGTACTGGTCCGAGCGTGAATCGACGGCAAGCGGCGGCGGCGCCGGCGGCAGTTGTCCGGACGGCGGCTTCGGGGCAACGGGCGGCGGTGGCGGCGCGGCGACCTTGACTGCGGGCGCAGGTTGAGGGGCCGCGGGCTTGGGCCGCGGCGCCGTTTCGGTTCCTCCACCCGGACGCTTACCGAACATGGGCTATCAAGCCTTCTTGCGCCGCAGGAAGTCGAAGCTGAGTTTGTTTGCGGGCTTCGCGTCGGCCTTCGGCTCGCGGCCGGTCAGCTTCTGCGCCAGTTCGCGAAACGCTTGCGCGGCACGCGACTGCGCGTTGAGCTCCCCGACCATCTGACCGTTGTTGCTGGCGGTGGCGAAAGTCTGCGGGTCGAACGGCATGACGAGCGCGGGCTCGGCGCCCATCGCCTCGGCGAAGTCCTTCACCGGGATCTCGGGGCGGCGTGGAATGCCGACTTGGTTCAGCACCACCTTTAGCGGGCGGTCGTTCGGCCGCGCGCCATTGACCATGTCGTAGATGTTCTTGCCGTTGCGCAGGCTCGCCAGATCAGGCGTAGCCGTGACGACGATCTCGTCGGCCGCAACCAGCACCTGCTTAACCCACGGCGCCCAAACATGCGGAATGTCGACGATGACGCAAGGCGCCACTTGCCGGACGATTTCGAGAACGGTCTCCACCGCCTCCGGCGCGAACGCCGACTCGCGATCGAGCTGCGCGGGCGCCAGAAACAGGTTGAGCCTGTTCGTATGCTTGATCAACAAGCGATCCAGCAACACATCGTCCAAGCGTTCCGGACTCGCCAAGGCTTCCGAAATTCCCTGGCCGATGTCTTGATTGAAATCGAGCCCTGTCGTCCCGAACGAAATGTCGAGATCGACGATCGTCGACGAAATGTGCAGATCTTCCGCGATCGACCAAGCCGTGTTGTGTGCGATCGTCGACGATCCGACGCCCCCGCGCGCGCCGACGAAGGCGAACACCTTGCCGACCGGCGCCGTCGCCGGGCTGTGATAAAGCGAAGCCAGCGCCTCGATGACCTGCAACGGATTGAGTGGCGCAACCAGATACTCGTTCACGCCCTGGCGGATCATCTCGCGATAGAGTGTGATGTCGTTCGAGGCCCCGATGACGATGACCTTCGTGCCCGGATCGCAAACATGCGCAAGCTTCTCAAGCTCGTTCAGGATGGAGCTGCCCGTCTCGCGCGTCTCGACCATGATGACGTTCGGCGTCGAAGCATCTTGAAAATACTCGACCGCGCCGAAAACGCCGCCCATGTGCACGGTGAGATGCGCCTTTGCGAGGCGGCGATCTTGTCCCGCGCGTTGAATGACTGCGCCCGTGTCCGGCGACTCGCAGAATGCGTGGATCGAAATCCGAGGCACCGGGCGATCTTGAACGGCCGCGCCGAACGCCGCTTCGGTCTTGTCTGGTCCTTGGGATTTAGCCATCGCCTAACGCTCCTGAAATCTCAGATTCTCAATTCACTTACTGCTGGACGTTGCTGACTTGCCCGCTATTTTCCTTTGCTTCCTTCTGATGCGTCGGCTCGCCGCGGCGATATTTTTCGAACATGGTTCCGCGTTTCGCGGCATCGGCGGTGTCGCTAGCGCGCGGCTCCACCAGATCGCGCGGATCGCTGACGATCGCTGCGATATTGTGCTGCGTCGAGCACCCGAACTCCGGCCAGGGCATATTGCGCGGCGTGAACGCCATGTTTTCCGACCAATCGGTGCCGCAGTCGGCCGCGTTGGCGGCATAGGTAACAAAGCTCAGCGTGATCGGCGCATTCGCATCGTCGCCGGCCGCGCGATACGAGGTCACCTGCATCGACTTCTGATCGACGCCATTGGCGGCAAGAATCTTCTGAATGTCCTGCATGGCCGCCGCGGCCGCCGCGCGATTGGGCGCATCGGTCGGCGCCGCTGCCGTCAACAACCCCTGCCCCCGCGCTTTCCAGCGCGCGGCAAACGCCTCGATCCGGCGCTCCTCGCCGCGCGCAAGGCGCTGCAGGCCGTCGTCGACCTGCACCACCAGGGTCGCAACCTGAGGCTCAACCGTGATCGGAAACACCTGCTCGGCGTGAACCGCCTGCGGCGCGTTGTTCGCCGCCGGCACCGCACATGCCGAGAGCGAGAGCCCTGTCAGACCAATCGCCATGAGGCGCAATGTGTTTTTCATGATCGTCATCCTAGCGGTCGGTAATTGCCAAATCCTTGAGCGCATGCCGCGGAATTAGCGAACGATAAAGCCTATGGGTCCCTTAAGCTGGCCTTGCGGCGCCGCTTTTCCCTTCGTGCCGTAGACGGCGTTCAATCTCGAAAGGAGAACGGTCTCAGCATCGCTCGGCGGCGCAAACCCATCCGTGGGCGACGCCAAGTTCTTCGGCGCGGTCGCCTCAACAAGATAGGGCGTCACGATCACGACCAGTTCGGTCTCGCCGGATTGGAAGTCGCGGCTTTGGAACAGCGAGCCCAAGATCGGCAGGTTCTTCAAGCCCGGAATGCCGTCGATGTTCTGCTTCAGCGACTGTTGCAACAATCCGGCCATCACCATGCTGCCGCCGGACGGAAGCTCGACCGTCGTCTCGGCGCGGCGCACCCGCAGACCCGGAATGGTCACGCCAGGGATCGAAATCAAATTGCCATCGGAATCGACACTGAGGCCGCCTTGCGAAACGAACGCGTTCTCGCCGGTGATCTCCGACACTTCGGTCGAAATCTTCAGGCTGATCCGCCCTTCGGACAGAACCACCGGGGTAAAGCCAAGACCCACGCCGAACGGTTTGAACTCGATTTGAACGTTACCGTCGCGATCGCGAGAGACCGGAACCGGAAACTCGCCGCCCGCAAGGAACTTTGCCGCCTCGCCGGAAATTGCCGTCAGGTTCGGCTCGGCCAACGTGCGCACCATGCCGGTACGCTCGAAGGCCTTGACCATGGCCTCGACATTGTTGCCGCCAAGAATGCTGCCGAACTGGAAGTTCTGGTTCGTGGAAAGGGCCTGGCCCAGTAGCGAGAACGGATTGCTGCTCGCCAGATTGATCGGCAGGTTTTTGCCGATATCGAAGGCTGCCGTGAAGTCCGTGCCAAGCTGCTTCGAGACCGAACGTTGCATCTCCGCGACGCGAACGCGCAGCATGACTTGATCGTTGCCGCGAATCCCCAACCGGCTGACGACGCCATCCGGACGAATGATCTTATCGGCATCCGTCACAAAGCGAAGCGCAATCTGACGTGCCGCCTCGGCGTCGGCCGGCGAGCGGACCGAGCCCAACAAGACGACGCGATCGTTCACGCTCTCGATTTGAACTTCCGCACCCTTGACGCTGCGCTCGATCAAGCCCTTGAGCGCGTTCATGTCGCGCTCGACGCGCACTTCCAGATTGAGGATCTGCTTGCCGTTGCTCGAGAAGAAGAACGCGTTCGACAGACCGACTTTCATGCCGACGATGTAAACACGGCGCGGCGTCCGCACGACGGCGTCCACGATCTCCGGATTCGACACCAGCACATCGCGCGCGTCTTCCGGCAACTCGATGATCGCGCCCTTGCTCAGGGGCAAGTTTATCTCGCGCGAGACCGGACCGTTCCCGCCCGATCGAATGCGCAGCACCTGCGTCCCGTCGGACTGAACGGCCGCCTGCTTGACGGCCGTACCGTCTGCCGCAGCGGGAAAGCAGACACCAACGACAACCGCGGCGACTGAAAGAAAGCGGACAAGCGTCATGACTTCACCCATTATTCAGTTGCGGCCGGGGTCGCGTGACCCGGGATACCAAAGCGCAAGATTGAAACCTCTTCGTCGTTCTGGCCGAACCCGGCCTTCTCGGCGTCCTTCGACCCGTCGCCGTGCGCCAACGACCGCAGCGAGAGCGACAGATCGCCCATCGCTTCAGCCAAGGAGAGGAGTTCGGCTTGCTGAGCGGTAACTTCGACAGTCGCCGTCTTGCCGAGGATCGACTTCGAATCCCCCTCCTCTTGCGAGGTCTGGTCGACCGCAAGAACGCGAACGTCGTGCAGCACTGTCGTTGCCCTGTACGACGGCGCACCGCTCTCGTCGTTGCCCAATTTGCGCGTCATGATGACGTCGACACGGTCGTTCGGCAGGATGAACCCGCCCGCACCGCGCTCGGCAGTCAACTTAACGCCGACCGCGCGCATCCCTGGCGTCAACACCGCCGCCATGAAACCAGCACCGTCGGCTTTGATAACCTTTTGAGCCGTGACCGGCTCACCGTTGACGAGCGGCATGCGCGCCACCGAGCCTTCGGCTGAATCTTCAAGCGCCTGCGGCTGAGACTCTTTCGTAATGAACGTCGCGTCGATCGCGGTCTTCGGCCAACCCTGCCACTTCAGATCGCCGGGCATGATCTTTGCGCCGACTTCGATCGGCTTCGCCGCGACCATGATCTCGGTGAGTTCCATGTTCGGCGCCGCCGCAGCTTGGTTCTGCCCACCCATCAGCCCGCGCGCCAGGAATGCAGCGAGGCCCGCAGCAGAAAGGGCGCCGACAAGAATGAGTATGCGCGTCATATTCATGGGAATGGTCTCCTGACCTCGGGTCGGAATTCCTTGAGTACGCTCTGTTCTACTGTCCAAGTCTCAAGCTATGGTTAATTCCGCGGCAGCAATTCGCCTTAGAAACAAAGCGTTCGCCGTCGACCGCCCGCGTGTCTTTGGCGCCACGCGCGCGAGCTCAGATCCCGGCGGAAGCGAGAATGAAAAACTGCGTTGCGGGAAGAACGAACAAACCGCCGGCGGCGATCGCAATGCCGTAGGGCATGCCGCTCTGTGTCCCCGCAAGACGCGGCGGCAGGATCGCGCCATAAGGCGAGGCCGCCAACCAACGAATGGCGAGCATGGCGGCGGCAAGTATCCCGCCGGCGATCGCAACCGCGAACACGTATGCCCCCGCCAAACCGAAACCCATGTAAAGGGCAACCGCGGCAAACAATTTCGCGTCGCCGCCGCCGATGATGTTGGCGGAGAAAAGCCCCATTCCGATAATCAGCGCAACGAACCCTACCGCCAAATGAGCGCCGAACGCGCCCCAGCCCAAACCGGTGCTGACCGCGAGCACGGGGAACAGCGCAAGCAGGGCGAGCGAAATCCAATTGGGAATGGTGAGTGTCGCGGCGTCGTATGCAGCACCGGTCAGAATAACGCCCGCGACGATCGCCAAAAGCGCCAACTCGACCATGATGAAGTACTCCCGCTGCCGGGCCGTACCGTAGGTCGGTGGGCGTTACCGCGTGCTTAAGTCTTGGCAAATTGCGCCGGAAAAAGAGATCGCCGGCCTCACTTGCGTGAGACCGGCGATCTGCTCATGCACTTGCGAGGCGTAGACCCTCGACGGCTAGATTAGCCGGCGAGCGCCACCGCCACCGCTTGGAACGTCGCATCGAGCTGCGGACCGATTGCGGTCGCACCGCCGATGACGGCAACCGAAATCAGAGCGGCGATCAGACCATATTCAATGGCGGTCGCACCCGATTCATTCTTCAGAAAACGAGCAATAAAGCGGCTCATTGAGGCCTCCTTCATGTGACACACTACACCTGTTCGCACGACGGAGTCTTGAGGCCCCGCGGGTCGAACGCGAAGGAGCCTATGTTCTGATCTTTAACAAAACCTTTAGACGCGAGCCTGAGTGCCGATACAGGCTCGATCAGAAGCGACTAAAGCCGAACAACGTTAAAAAACGGCTAATGAACTACGTCGGATAGTTTGGACTGATCGCAAATTCCGTAAATCGCACGATCGCTCAGACATCCTTAATCGCTATGGGCGACCCTCTCGCGACACAGAGGTAAGAGGAAATTCCCATGACTCAATATCGCTCCGCGCTCCTGATGGCGGCCGCGCTGCTCTGTGCGGCCCCGGTTTTGGCAGATGACGCCGGCACAGCCGCGCAGATGCGCATCGACTACGACCAAAGCAGCGTGCTTCGCCTCGACCGCCCGGCCAAGACGGTATTGGTGGGCAACCCGACGATCGCCGACGCGCAGCTGGTCAACGAGCGCACGATCTACGTCCTGGGTCGCATGTTCGGCAACACGAACATCATCGCGCTCGACGCCGAAGGCAGCGAAATTACGAACACCTACGTGACCGTCGGGACGCCGCAGACGATGCAGGTGACGCTCTATCGCGGCCCCAATGGCCAACGCAACCTCGCCTGCGCGCCGCAATGCGAACGCACGGTCACCCAGGGCGACAGCGAGATGACTGTCATCGCTCAAGATACGGACAAAAAGGTCGAAGTGAGCTCGAAGTCGGCCGCGCTGTCGGGCAAGTAAGCGTTCACAGCAACATAAGATGAGCGCCCGGTGCGATGCACCGGGCGTTTTTTGTTGGTCTCAATAGACGCCGGGCAATAACCGGTACCGCACGCTCGTGCAATAGGAGCTATAGCTCGCATCTTGGATCAGCACGCGCTCCTCGGCATCCATCCGCGCCACAAGCGCGGCCCAAGCCACCGCATAGACGGCGGCGTTCCAGAGCGAAGGCGCCGCGAGTAGGAAGCCGATATGCGAAAGGATGTACCCCGCATACATCGGATGCCGCACGAAGCGATAGAGCCCGCCCACTTTGACGCCGCGGTTGGCCGCGACGAGCCCGAAGCTCCGCCACAAGCTGAGCTTGGCGCCGACATGGACGAGCAAGCCGAGTAGCATCAGGTACGGTCCCAGCAACCCCAGCACAGGCGCGCTGCCTTTGTCCACCAAGAGGACGGCCGTCGTACCGATAGCGGCAACGGCCCAGTCCCATAGGTTGGTCGAGATCTGATCGGTCCGGCGGCGGAACAAGAGCAGGAGCAAAACCAAACCTTCCGATGGAAGGATCAGCAGCGGATACCAGTTCGTCGCCGTAATCTCGCCGGGCCAGAGGCGCGCAACCATCCAGCCGTAAAGCAGAACGACTGCCGCCTGCTCGATGAGATCGAGCTTTCGCCGGTTCTCCGATGAAATCTGAAAGGTCATGTCCCCGTTTCCCCAAATCGTAAAGCGGAGCGCGCCACCCGGGCGCGCTCCGCATTGATCGCTTATTCGCTCAGACGCAAGTTGGACAGATCGAGCGCGATGGCTCGGAAGATCTCTTGGAGATCCGATCCGCTCGGCGACATGTAGCAAAGCTTGGAGCCGTTACCGTTACACTTCTTGCTGGCGGGAATGCTCTGCGTGTCGTCCGAGCTGGCGCAAGACATCATCATATTCTGCGCGCGCGTGTCGTCCTCTTGCAGAAGGATCGAGTAGACCCGTATCCCCTCTGCTTTAGCCCGACCGCACACGGTTGTCGTCCGCGAGTCTTGGTTCAACTCGGACTGATTGGCATTCGTGGTGCCAAGCTGGTTGCGGACCAGGTAGTTGTAAGCCGTGTATGTCGACTTATGCCAAGTGTTGTTCGACTGCGTCGTGTTCAGACCGTCGGTCAGCAGCACCATCGCTTTCTGCCAATCGGGATCGCCGTACTGCGAGCCCTCGGTGTACGGTGCGGATGGCGACAAGGTGCGCCAACCCCACCCGGCACCGATTGCCACGTGCGTGTAGCCGGTCGCAATCATGCCGTTGACATAACTCTTGACGGTGATCTTGTTGTTCGTCAGCGGCAAGATCTTCTGCATGTTGCAGTCCGCGTTCGGATTGGTCTTGTTTTGACCGCTGTACTTGGCCGACCGCTTCAAGCGCGTCTCTTCGTTCCCGGATATCCCGTCGGTGATGTAGGTCGTATAGCCGCTATACGCGTTCGAGTCAGGTCCGTCCGGTTCGAAGTACGGCACCCAGCGCGTATCGGGCTGCGCCACGTTCGGAACGTCGTCCTTCTCCTCAAGCCCGCCTGGGCGCGCTTCGAGACACCCGCCCCAGCTCTTGTTGCTCATCGACTGCCAAACGGAGAACGCGTACTTGTTGTTGTCGAAGTTGAGCTTGGCCGTTGACGCTTGTCCGGCCGCATCCATCCAACCATTGTTCAAGAACTGCGTCGTGTCGACTTTCACCGTCTGCGAGAAGGGCACGAGAGACATTTTCAGATGTGTCGGCGTGACCTGATCGCCAAATAGGATTTCAATCAGTTCGTTTGTGGCCGTTTTCAAAGCTTGAATCTTGCCGTTCGAAGCCATGGAACCGGTGTTGTCGAGCACCAGCGCAATCTCAAGCCCCTTCGACTCGCGTGTAACCTGCACGCCGACGTTGACATCAAGATGGTCTATACCGAACAGCCCCATGAATGCGGTATCGACGCGCGCAATACCGCCGACGGTGACCAGGTTGTTGTTGCTGCCGCTGCTTGAAACGGAGAGCGACAACACAGTGCCGAGCTCTTCCGTCGGATAGTTGGCGTAGAAAAACTTCTGCGCCTTCGCCGTCATCTCTGCGTCCGACAAACCGACGGTACCGCCAACGGCCAGACCAGCCGCGTCCAGCGCCTCGCCCAGCCGCATCTTCACGACCATGGCCCGGGTGAGGTCGATCGCCGACCCGACGGCGGCGATCGTGGGAATGAGCAACAGCCCGTACATCATCGCAACGTTGCCTGACTTGGCGCCGCCGAAACGGCCCGCAAACGCGAGCGTAGAACGAAGGAATGAGCGCAACATGTGCTTGGCTCCCATGACATGACCCGTGAACCGCCGGCCCTTTTCAGGCTCTGACAGCTTCACGCGAACAGTGATCGCCAAGTACTAAAGAAGTATAAATTGGAGGGGCAGACTTATGGTGAATAAAAAGTAAAACAAAACATAAGATAACGAGAAGTGAAGTTAGCAGAAACTAAATCATGACAGCAGGTCCGGCTTCGTCGAATGCCGCATGGGTGCTAGACAGTAGGGTGAGTGTTTCTGCGCGCTTGTCGCCGAGACCTGAGTGAAGGAGATTCCCATGCTCGGTTTTCCAAGGGCTAAGTCGTTCCTGCGCCGCTTCCGGCGCTCAAAAGACGGCGCTGCCGCGCTCGAATTCGCGGTCGTAGGGCTCCCATTCTTTCTCTTCATGTTCGCGATTTTGGACATATCGCTCATCTTTTTCGCCTCCACAACGCTCGAGAACGGCATCGTGTCGGCTGCCCGGCAGATTCGCACCGGCAAGGCGCAAGCAACCAACATGACGCAGGAGCAGTTTCGCACTCTCGTCTGCGTTGAAATCTCGATGATGCTCGGTTGCGACTCGCGACTGGGCATCGACGTTAGGAAATACGCGGGCTTCAGCAATGCCCAGTTCAACAACGTGCTCGACCAAGACGGCAACCTGACAGGCGACTTTCAGTTCAACCCAGGCGATCCCGGCGACGTCGTCGTTGTCCGCGCGTTCTACACCTGGCCGGTCCTAACCCCGATCGTCGGCGAGGCCTTTCAAAACATGGCCGGCGGTCACCGCCTCATCGAAACCTCGATCGCCTTCCGCAACGAACCGTTCGGTTCGCTGTTGGCAAACTAGCGGAGAATGCCATGATCCGTTTTCTTCACCGCTTCTCTCGCAAAACCGGCGGCACCGCGGCAATCGAATTCGCACTGCTCGCGCCGGCATTGCTCGCGACCTTCTTCGGCATCTCCGAGGTGGCGAATTACGTTTTGGCTGCACGAAAGGTCGCGAACGCGGCCGCGACGGCAGCTGACCTCGTGTCGCAAGACACGACTGTCGACAACGCCGAAATGGCCGAGATTATGAGCTCCCTCGATGTGATCATTCGACCGTTCAACGCGTCGAACGCAAAGATCGTGATCAGCCAAATCGAAGCCGACAGTGACGGACAGCGCACGATCGGCTGGAGCGATGCACGTCACACCTCGCCGCGGACACCCGGAAGTCCTGCGCCGAGCTTCGTGCCCGCCGACATCGTCCCGAACGATCAAGGTATCATCATGGCCGAGATCAGCTACACCTACAAAACACTGTTCGGCATGTTCTTGACCAACGGCATGGAGGTCAGCGACGTGTTTTATCTCAAGCCGCGCCGGTCGACGAAAGTTTCGCGCGAGTCTTGAACGGCAACGCACTCTTTACCTTGTGGGCCTATCGTGCCGTCGAATGGACAATTCGGCGGCACGTTGCCGTTTGGGCTATTGAAGAGCAGGCGCAATGACAACGACACAAACGATCGAAACAAAGCCTGCGACACCCACACTCGAAACGACGCTCGCCCAAGAAGCCTCCGAACTCGACAACCTGCACAAAGGTCTTGTGCGCCACATGACCGCCTGGCGGAGTGCGCATGATCAAACGTCCGCCCGCTTGACCCAGCTTTTGGCGCGCATGGACGCGTTCCTGGAACGCTGCGAGAGTCGTTAACACCTCGTTAGCCGCCTCCCTTCCCCCCGTCGCCTCCCCTAGAATCCTCCTGACCGAATCAGAGCATGTGTTGGCGCAAATCGGCGCCATCTGGGGGATTTCGTGCGTACGCTTGCCACCACCAGCCGCGCCCTCGCCGCGGGAGCCGCCCTTGTCGCCGCACTTCTCGTGCTGGGCGGCGCATATTTCGTCGGCTATGTGAGCGAACTGCAACGCAGTCTCTCCGACCCGAAATCGCAGGGCCAAATCGCCGCCTCGCAGATTGGCTCGATTGAGCGCGCCTTGGGTTACGCCGGCTTCTTGAGGACCTATCGCAACTACCGGCTGACCGGCGACGCGAGCAACAAACCGCTCCTCAACCGTCAAGCCGCCCTCGCCTCTGGTGCCATCAAGGGTCTGAAGGAGCTCTACGTCGCAAGCCCCGCCGCCCTTGACGCAATCGCGGAGGCGAGCACGATCGTCGACACATTCGCGCACGTCGCGCAAACCGCACCCGAAACCGGCGCGGGCCTGCGCGGTTCCGCGTCCATGGACGCGCTCAACACCCTGCCGCAAAGCACACAGCTCGAGACCGCCTATCTGTCGCTGACCGCCGCGCTGAGTCGTCTGCAAAGTGCCGACATGAACCATCAGATGGGCGGCGTCGCCTATGCGCTGAGCTGGAGCCAAACGCTCATCGTCGCTGCGGTTGCCGCTCTTATCATTGGCCTCATAACCGTGGCCGCCCTGCTGCAGCTCGGCATCATCCAGCCGCTCAAGTCGTTGGAGCGCAGCTTAACCTCCGTCGGCGACGGCGCGGTCAGCCACGCGGTTTGGGGCATGGACCGAAAGGACGAAATCGGCGCCCTCGCCCGCGCCGGCGAAAAGCTCCGCCGCACCCTGACCGAAACCACCGCGCTGCGCACGCTCGCCGACAAAGGCCAGCTCCACGTCACGTTCGAAGGCCAGTCGTCCGTCCTGTTCGACAAGCTGGCCAGTGGCGTCACCACCGCCGCCGACGCCCTCAAAGCCGCCACCGCCGACCTCGCCAAAACGCAAGAAGAACAGCAGCGGCAACTCGACAGCGTGCTGCAGAAGCTCGGTCAATCCGGCGCCAGCTTCGACGAAACCGCGAAGGCGCTGAACGCGAAAGCATCCACCGCCATTGCCGACGTGCACGCCTCTGCCACAAGCGTTTTCAAAGCCGCCGACGAGCGCACCCAGCGCTTGGACAAGATCGCCGGCCAGTTCGAACAAGGCGGCAAGTCCGTCGAAGAAGCCGTCGCCACGATGAAGCAGCGCACGATCGCCGCCGCGGTCGACATCACGGACGCGACAACCGCCCTCAAGCGCCTCTCGCAAGGCGCCGAACTGATCCAAAACGCGTTCTTCGCCTCGTGCGATAAGATCTCCTCCGACGCCGCGAACACCACGGAGAAGGTGCGTACGCTCGCCGGCCGCCTCAGCGAAACGATCGGCAACGTCGACGAACGCTTGTCCAGCAAGCTCGCCTCGCTCGACAACCTGGAACAAGGCCTGCTCGCCGCCCTCGACAAACTGCAGACGAGCGCCGAAAAAACCGTCGCCACCGCACAGGAGCGCAGCCAGACGATCGACCGCAAGGTCTCCGATTTCGAAGACATCGTCCGCATCTTCCGCGACGACAAGCTGGCGCTGCACCAATCGTCGTCGCACGCGCTGAACGAGATCCGCGCCACCCAGCGCGACCTCGCCAATACCGCGAAGGCCCAAGCGGCCGAGAACCAAGAACTCGCGGGCGCCATCGCGAAACTCGACCAGCTCGCGCAACGCATGTCAGGCACCGCCGCCCAGGACCTCGACACGACCGCATTGAAAGAGGCCTTGCAAGAACAGCTCGAAACCGTGCGGGCAGAGATCCGCGATCTCGCCGTGCGCATGACCGAAGAGCGCATCCTATCGACCGCCGACCTGCCGGTCGGCGCCCCCGGCACCGCCGCATTCAACCTCGAACCTCAATCGCCGCACCGCACCTTGGCCGACGTCCCCGGCAACGAAGTCCTGGCCCGCCTCAAGGACCTCGCCGCCGAGATGAACGCCGCACAAAGCCGCTACGACCAAACGGCTTCCTTAAAAGCGGCCCTCGGCACGTTCGCCGGCGAGGTAAAGGACCTGGCCGCCAACGCCGACCGCACCGCGCGCCTGAAGGCGATGGGCAAAGCGCTCGACCGCTACGCCGACGAAATCGAGTCGCACGCAACCGTCGTTGAGCCCTCCGCGACGGCACTCCGCACGGAGCTGCACGCGATCACCAGCGAACTGCGCACCGTCGCCGCCCGCGCCCAAGCGAGCAACGCGAAGGACGGCCCGCGCCTGCGCGAGGGTGCGATGGAGCTCGGCGCCCGCGCGGAGTCGCTGTTCACTTACCTCAGTGAAACCCACCACGCGATCGGCGCGCCCGACGACCATGGCGAACCGACGCAAGAGGAAATCGATGCCGCCTCCGCCGATATCGCAGCCCTGGCCGAGCTGATCTCACGCCTCGAAGCGCGCGCCGAACACCTGAGCCAAACCGCCGTCGCCGCCCGCTTTGCCGAAATCCGCGACGACCTGAGCCCTGCCGAACGCGAAGCCGCCATTCGCAACACCGCGCTCAAGACCGACGGCGCGATCCACACCGTCTTCGAGTCCATCGAGCGCCTGAACAACATCGCCGCCGCCCTAGCCCGCGCCGGCGACGCCGACCGCCAACGCCACGCGGCACACTAAGTTCAATTCACCGGTGGCGCATTTTCGCCGGGGTGCTTCAGCGTCGGTAACGACTTGAAGAGCTCCGGCCCGTCGGGCTGATCCACGCGATCCGTCTTGCCTGACAAGCCGCTCTGCCCCGCCTGCGGCGGCTTCTTCATCCATCCGCGCGCGATCGCGGCTTCGTCCAGTGTCATCGTCTTCGCGTCCGCGCCCAACAACACGCCCGCATCGCCTTGCCGGTTCAGCGGCGCGAGCGAGCCCATATCGACCGCACCAAAGTTCGGCGCCGGACAGCCGATCCGAACCGCTTCTGACAACGATTCATCGCGATTGCACAGATACTTCCAGATCGCGAGCCGCGGATCGCCATAGCGCTCTTGTTGTTCGCTCGTCAGCCCCAGGGGCGTGCGTGGCCGGAACAACGGCATCGTCGTGATCGCCTCGGTCGGCCCAAGCGCGCGCACCTCGGGCGGAGGCGGCGGGACCTTTACCAGCGCAACGATTTCCGGCGGCCGCACCTCTGGCGCCGTAAACGAAAACGAAATCGACCACGCGAGTACCCAAAGCACAACGGCGTGCACGCCGGCGGCCAACGCCGTCGCACCCAGCATGCGCGCGTCGAAGGAACGCTCATCCGTCGACTGCACCGCTGACACGCGCGAAAAAGCTCCGGAACGGAGGCGAGTGTGCGACGGCTGGAGGCTTGGGGCAAGAAAACAGGCGGGGGCGTGGATGCTGGGTTCATCCACGCCCGTAACCCATCAGCGATGGGGGTCGCTGGGTGGCCGCCTCTTTGCCGGAGAGCCGGATGAATGGGGGACGACTCGGCCGGCGGGGGACTCGAACCGGCCTTGGGGAAGACCGGGTTACTAATGGGTTGAGGTTAGGCGGGACGTCTTAACAAAGTACTAAGACGGGCACGTGCCGCTAATTTCCCGTAAAACGTGTGCGAGCCGTCCCGGATTCGCTTGAACTTCAGCGACCCGGCCGGACGCGGATCAGCCCCTCTTGGGCCACCGAGGCAACGAGTTTGCCTTCGCGCGTGAACAGGCTTCCGCGATTGAAGCCGCGGCCGCCTGCTCCGCTGGGACTGTCCTGTGCGTAGAGCAGCCAATCGTCGACGCGGAACGGATGATGGAACCACATCGCGTGATCGAGGCTCGCCGACTGCAGCTTGCCCGAATACCAGCTGACGCCATGCGGAATGAGGCACGTGTCGAGCAACGTCATGTCCGACGCATAGGCCAGCACGCACTGATGCATCGCGAGCTCGTTCGGCATCTGCCCGCGCGCCCGCATCCACACATGCTGATAGGGCGGCGCCTTCTTCGGATTCATTAGATCGTCGTCTTCTTCGACGGGACGAATCTCGATCGGATTCTCGCGCGTGACATGTTCGCGCACCGCCTCCGGCAGTTGATGCGCCAACCGCCGCCGCCGCTGTTCTTCTGTCTCTAAGCCATCGGGCCCGGGCACGTTCGGCTTGTCGAACTGATGCTCAAGCCCCTCTTCGGGCACCTGAAACGACACCGCCATATTGAAGATCTGCTCGCCGTGCTGGATCGCCACCACGCGCCTGGTCGTAAACGACTTGCCGTCACGCGAACGGTCGACCTCATAGAGGATCGGCACCTTCGGATCGCCCGGGCGGATAAAATAAGCGTGAAGAGAATGGCACACCCGGTCCTCGACCGTGCGATAGGCCGCGACCAATGCTTGGCCCAAAACCTGGCCTCCGAACACGCGTTGCCAGCGATCCTTGGGGCTCAGCCCTCGGAAAATATTCACTTCGATCGCCTCAAGCGTCAACAGATCGAGGACTTCTTTGATTGTGCCGTTCATTTTTGTGGAATGGAGGCCTATATGACGATTGGGCTGAACTGTTAGGGGCTAAGCCCGCACCCGCGCAAGAGCGCGGCCTGCGGCGCGGCGCCTCGCAAAAGGGGTTGCTGATGGATCTGACCTATTTTTTGAGCCGCGCCTGGGAGTTTCTCTCCTGGTTCGCGGGGATGGTCATCGGTACCGTCGCCAACTCCATCTTCGGCGGCTGGACCGCGGTCATAGGACTAGCGGGCGCGGCGTTCGTCCTGTTCCTGCTAACCAAGGGCCTGCGTAAGCCAAGCGACGAGTAGTGGGATCGAATCGAACCGCCTCAACGCCTGACTCAATCCAACTTCTGCCCCAACAGATAGAGCTTCAAGAACGAAGCGATCGCTGCGTTCTGCGCGTCGCGGTTTGATTTCTTCTGGAAACCGTGGCCCTCGTCTTTGGCCAGCATGTACCAAGCCTCCGCGCCGTTCGCGCGTATGGCTTTCAGCATCTGCGCCGCTTCCGTCGCCGGCACGCGCGGATCGTTCGCGCCCTGCATGATCAGCATCGGCTTCTTGATCCGCGCCACGTTCGTCAGCGGCGATACCCGCTGCAGCACCTCGCGCACGCGCGGATCACGCTCGTCACCGTACTCGACCCGCCGCAACTCGCGCCGGTACCCGCTGGTGTTGTTCAAGAACGTGATGAAGTTCGAAATCCCAACCACGCTGATCCCCGCGACCAGCCGGTCGTTGTATTCCGCCATCGACGCGTACGACATAAACCCGCCATACGACCCGCCATAGACCGCAACCCGCCGCGGCTCCAAATCCGGTTGCTTGCCGATCCAATCGAGCGTCGCCCCGATATCACGTACGGAATCCATCCGCCGCACGCCATTGTCGAGCTCGACGAAATACTTCCCATACCCCGTAGACCCGCGCACGTTCGGCGCCACGACGGCAATCTTCATCTCCTGCACGAGATACTGAATGAACGCATTGAAGTTGGGCCGGAACTGCGACTCCGGCCCGCCGTGAATGGAAACCAACACCGGCGCGCGCGCTACACCCACGGGCTTGTAGACGAACGCAGATATCTGCCGCCGCTTCCCATCCGGCGAGTCGAACGTGTCGTAAGTGACAAGCTGCGGCGCAACGAACGCGCTCTTGTCGAGCCCGCCAACCTCGCTGTCCGTCCACTGCACCGGTCCGCGTTTGCTGAAGTCCCACACGAACGCATCGCGCCCAGCCGTGCCGTTCAACGTAAAGCCCAGCCGCCGGCTGTCGGCGCTGAACTTCAGGTTCTCGATCTCCCCCGGCGCCAGCTTCGGCCCCGGCACCTTGTGCCCACGCCGCGCGTCCATCGTGTAGAGGCGTGACACGCCCGCTTCGTTCACCGAAAAAGCCAGCGTCCGCCCGTTCGGCGCAATCTCCAGCGTCTCCACATCCCACGGCAAATCGGTGGTGAGTACGTCTTCGTCGTCCGTACGCAGGTCGTAACGCACGATGTGCCGGAACTCCGAATCCTCGTCCGAGATGTAAAACAACGCCGTCCCATCCGGCGAATACACCGGCGAAGAGCGAAAAATCTTCACCGGTGAAGGCTTCAGCTGCACCTTGCGCCCGTTGGTCAGATCGACCTGCCAAATCTGCTGCTCGCTGACCGAGATCTCGCGTGTGACCGCGAGCGTCTGCCCATCGGGCGAGAACGCCGCCGGGGTCCAGCTGCCGTCCTCTTCCAAGACGGCACGCGCCGACTTCGGAATGGACGCATCCGCCAGGAAAACTTTGTACCGCGCCGACTCGGATGGCACGCTCGACCAAGCGATCCACTTGCCGTCGCGCGAGAAAACCGGGCCTGTGTTGCGCGTCTTCCCGTCGGTGAGGCGCACGACGTTGCCGTTCTTCTCGTCGAGCATATAAAGCTGGTAGAGTTCATCCCCGCCCGTGTCGCGGCTGAACAGGATGGTCCGCTGCGGCCACTTGCCCGGCCGATAGAGCGCAAAGTTCACCGGCTCGTCATAGAACGTGATCTGCCGCCGCATCGTCAGCGGCGTATCCACCCGGTGCAGTTGGTTCGTCTCCCCGAAGCGCGTCTGAATGAGGATGCCCCGCCCGTCCGGCGCGAAGTCGAGGAACACGGCCCCGCGCACCGCCTGATACATCCGCAGCCGCTCGCGCACCGAAGCCGGCGTATCCGGGATGTTCTCCAGCACCAGACTGCCGCGCTCCACGCGCCGCACCTCGCCAGCCGCCAAAGCCGGCAAACATGCCGCGATCAACGCCGCAGCCACTACAATCAGACGAACCATTCAGTGAAACCCTCGGGCGCCCTCAAAACGCGGGCTGAATTTAGGCGCGCCACCCCCGCCTCGTCGACCACGCACGCAGCGATGTTCGCCCTTTGTATCCTCATAGACGCGTGAGCCGAGCACGGGCAATGTGCCGTAAACCAAGAGTCACCTGATGCCCGCCATTGAAAGCCGCGCCGACCTCTCCTCCGACACTGCCCGCGCCAATCGCGACGGCCACCTGAAGCTCTTGGGCGATGTGCGCGCGCTCGAAGCGAAGGTCCGCGCCAACTCCGCCAAGTCCGCGAAGAAGTTCGCCGAGCGCGGCCAGCTCTTACCCCGCGACCGCGTCGACCTTCTGCTTGATCGCGGCACCCCGTTCCTCGAATTCTCGACGCTGGTCGGCTTGAAGATGCACGATGACGACGGCGCCGAAAACGCCAGCGGCGGCGGCGTCATCACCGGCATCGGCACCGTCTCCGGCGCGCGCGTGGTCGTCAACGCCAGCGACGCCGGGATCAGGGGCGGCGCCGGCACGCCGATGGGGGTCGACAAGGCCCTCCGCGCGCAAGCAATCGCGCTCGAAAACAAATTGCCCTATGTGCAACTCGTTGAAAGCGCCGGCGGCAACCTGCTGCGTCAGGCCGAGATGTTCGTCCGTGGCGGCCGCACCTTTGCGAACCTCGCCAAGTTGTCCAAGGCCGGCATCCCGATCGTCGCCGTCGTGCACGGTTCCTCGACTGCGGGCGGTGCCTATCAAACAGGCCTCAGTGACTACGTCGTCGTCGTGCGCGGCCGCTCAAAAATCTTCCTAGCAGGCCCACCGTTGCTCAAAGCCGCGACCGGTGAAATCGCAACAGACGAAGACTTGGGCGGCGCGGTCCTGCATCACGAAGTCTCGGGCCTTGCCGAATACATGGCCGAAGACGACCGCGACGGCATCCGCCTCGGCCGCGAAATCCTGGCCAAGATCGGCTGGGGCCGAGCGCTGCCGAAGCGCACTTACAAAGAACCGCTCTACGACGCCGAAGAACTTCTCTCCGTCGTCCCCGTCGACTACCGCAAACCCTACGACGTGCGCGAGGTGATCGCCCGCATCGTCGACGGCTCCGACTGGCTTGACTTCAAACCCGACTACGGCCCGCACACGGTCTGCGGCCACGCGGCGGTGGAAGGCCACCCCGTCGGCATCATCGGCAACAACGGCCCCATCGATGCCGCGGGCGCCGTCAAGACCGCGCAGTTCATCCAACTCTGCGATCAGTCGAACGTGCCCTTGCTCTTCCTGCAGAACACGACCGGCTACATCGTTGGCACCGAGGCCGAGCGCTCCGGCATCGTCAAACACGGCTCGAAAATGATCCAAGCCGTGACCAACACCGCCGTTCCGAAGCTGACCCTCCATATTGGCGCCTCATTCGGCGCGGGTAATTACGGCATGTGTGGACGCGCCTTCGATCCGAGGTTCATCTTCGCCTGGCCGAATAACCGCATCGCCATGATGGGCGGCGAACAAGCGGCCAAGGTCATGACGATCCTCGGCGAAGAGGGCGCCAGACGCGCCGGCCGCGAACCCGACACAAAAGCCTTAGGCGCCGCCGCCAAGCAAATCATCGATACCTACGACGAGCAATCCACCGCCCTCTTCGCCACCGCCAGGCTCTGGGACGACGGCCTCATCGATCCAAGAGACAGCCGCCGCGTCATCGGCCTCTGCCTTGACGTCTGCCAAGAGGCAAGCGAGCGTGTGCTGAGACCCAACAGCTTCGGCGTGGCGAGGATGTGATGCCGAAAACGAACAAGGGAGAATGACATGGAAAAAATCTTCGGTGGTCCGATCGTACCGACCTTGTTCAGGCTCGCCCTGCTGTCGTTCATTGTCGGGTTGATCTTCGCGATCTTCGGCATTGACCCCGTCGACCTCTGGAGGGAGTTCGGCTCCACGATCGAGCGCGCCTGGCGCCTCGTCTTCGATGCGCTCGATTGGGGTTGGCGCTACGCGATCCTGGGCGCGATCGTTGTGCTGCCGGTCTGGATCATCTACCGCGTTATGGCGGCGGTTACGCGGCCGAAGAACTGAACGATGAAACTCACAGCCCAGCACGAAGAGCTTCGCCGATCGCTCATCCGCTTCATCGACACCGAGATCAACCCGAACGTCGACGCGTGGGAGGAGAACCCGCCCTTCCCGGCCCACGATGTCTTCCGGAAAATGGGTGAGGCGGGCTTCCTCGGCATCACCAAGCCGGAGGAGTTCGGCGGCCTCGGCCTCGATTACTCCTACGCCGCCGTCTACTGCGAGGCGCTGG
>CAZJOM010000038.1:0-36716 GCA_964547645.1 uncultured Flavobacteriaceae bacterium | reverse complement strand
CCCAGCGACTTCAATATCCGTGCGGTCGAAGGTCCGAGCCCGTAGCGGCCGGCCTTGTAGATCGTCGGGCGAATGCCGAACCGCTTCTCGATCAGCTCCGTCAAATAGGCGAGCTTGCGGTACTCCAGCGCATAGGGGAGATTTCCGGGGTAGGTGTTGCGCAGTTCCTCCGGCTCGTCGTTCGGCGGATTGACCCAGGGCTGCAAGTGCGCGCCGATGATGGCGCGTCCGGATTGAAACCACTCCTTTAAAATGCCCACGGCGTTGTCGTCGTCCACGATCGTGAAGTCGACGACGAAGGTCGGAACGATCCCGTGCTTCTCATGAATGCGCTGCGCCAGATGCAGATGATTGATCGAGTGCACCGCGCGGCTTGCCCGGTCGTAGGGATGCTTCCAGTCGAACTCGCCCTCGGTGTCGACGACGACGGCGAGCAATGGCGGCGAGCTTTCCGGTATGCGCGCGAGCTCCGCGCCGCCGGGCAGGGCAGGGGCGCCGCGCCATAGGCGCTTGGCGAAGCGCATGGGCGGCGAGGCGGAGATCATATATTTCGCCGTCTCCAACGGACGGAAGCCGGACACCATCGCCCGCGTCAGGAACCGGAGGCCGTCGGCAATGTCGCCGCTTTCATAGGAGTGGCGCCCGACGGAGGCCAATCGGCGCCCCTTGATGTCGGCGATCTCCGCCTTGGTCAGGTGCGGGCGCTGGCGCTCCAGATGTCCGAAGATCATCGGTAGCGTCGCAGATTTCGCCCGGCCGCGGTTGAGGTTCGACAGGCTGTCGTGCCGGTCGTGCACCCGGGCCATCACGCGGTTCACGTGATGAACCGGGCCCCGGAGGGCGAGCTTGATCCATAGATCCTGATCCTCGCCGATCTGCAGCCCGGGATCGAAACCGCCGACCGCTTGCAATAGCGAGCGCCGCGCGATCACGCACGGCGTGGCGACGCTCGGAAACCGCAACAGTGTTTTCCACCCCTGTTCCCCGTGCGGCCGCTCGCGATCGGGATTGACGAGGCCGAGGTCTTTTCCACGCGGACCGATCAGCGATGCATCGCAGGTCACGAACGACACGGCAGGATCGCGCAGAATGGGAAGCTGCAGCGCCGTCTTCTCCGGCAACCACTCGTCGTCCGCATCCAGGAATGCCACGAACGTGCCGCCGGCGACGGCGATGCCGCGATTGCGCGCGGCCGCGGCGCCGCCTTGGCGCGGCAAACGCTCGAGCTTCACCGGCAGCCGGTCGAAGGCGCGCACGACTTCCACCGTGCGATCGACGCTGGCATCGTCCACGACGATTACTTCAAGGGGGCGATAGGTTTGATCCGCGACGGAGTGCAACGCGCGCGCGAGCGTGGTTTGCGCGTTGTACGCGGGTATGACGACACTGACCAACGGCTTGTCGCCATCGTTCGTTGAGTGGCCGTCGAATCCCACCACGTCTATCCTGTCCACATGAGCGTGGGCGCCGGTGGCCCGTGAAATCTTGCGTATTCGAAGGCTATTCTAGAGGTTGGTGCGGCTGCATCCCAATGATTGCGCTGAGTTTCCCCAGTCGAGTCGCACCTACGTGAAAATTCTCTACCATCATCGCACCGTTTCGAAAGACGGCATGGATGTGCACATTTCGGCGATGATTGCGGCCTTCCGGGCGCTGGGACACGAGGTTGTGTTGGTGGCGCCTCGTCTCGGCGCGCGCGATTTCGGCGGGGGTAGCGGTTGGGTCGATGCCATTCGTGCGCGTCTACCGCGATTTGTGGGGGAGTTGCTGGAGTTCGGTTACAATCTTGCCGCGTATCGCGATCTTGCGAAGGCGATCAAGGCCGAGCGTCCCGATGCAATCTACGAGCGCTATGCCCTGTTTTTGCTCGCTGGGGTGTGGGCGAAGCGACGCTTCAAATTGCCGATGGCGCTCGAAATCAACTCACCGCTTTTCGCCGAACGGCGTGACCACGGCGGGTTGACGCTGCGGCCGCTGGGACGCTGGAGCGAGCGCGCGGCGTGGCGTGCCGCCGATATCTGCTTGCCGGTGACGCATGTGCTTGCTGCGGACGTTCGGGTTGCCGGGATCGGCGAGGATCGGATCGTTGTGATTCCCAACGGAATCGATCCGGCGGAGTTCTCGCCCAGCGTCGATGGTATGGGGGTGCGGCAACGCTATGCGCTGGGCAACAAGATCGTTTTGGGGTTCACGGGTTTCGTACGTCCCTGGCACGGCCTCGATCGTGTGATCCAGGCGATCGCGGAGATGGCTACGCAAGCGGACGTCCACCTGCTTGTCGTCGGCGACGGGCCCATTCGTCAGGATCTTGTCGATTTGTCGAGGGTGCTCGGCGTGTCCGATCGTTTGACGTTCACTGGCATCGTTCAGCGCGCGGAAATGCCGGCGCATGTTGCTGCGTTCGACATCGCGCTGCAGCCCGATGCCACGGCCTATGCCTCGCCGTTGAAGCTGGTCGAGTATATGGCGATGGGCAAGGCCATCGTGGCGCCCGATCAGCCGAATATCCGGGAGCTGCTGGAGCCTGAGCGGACCGCACTCTTGTTCGACAAGGCGGATGCCGACAGCATGCGCGCGGCGTTGGTGCGGTTGATCTTGGATGGTGGGCTGCGCGAGCGGCTTGGAAGGGCCGCAGCGGCCGAGGTCATCTCCCGGCCGCTGACGTGGCGGGCGAATGCCGAGCGGGCAGTCGTCTTGATGCGGAAGTCCTAGGCGCGGCGCTGCCGCAGCAGTCCAAAACCAAACAGCGACAGCAAGCTGAGTGCAATCAACGCCAACGACGTTGGTTCCGGCACCCGCGTGATCGAACCCTCGGTCAGCGGAATGTTGACCAGGCCGTCGGTGTCGTAGAACGACTCCCAATACGTCTCGGTGTCAGCTTCAAACCAAACATTGTACAGGAAGCCGTCATCGTCCCCGTAGAGCATGCCAAATTCATCGAAGAACGGCTCGGACGGGGACAAGATGTTGTTATAGAAGAATCCGAAGTCGTCTACCGGTGCGGACACTCCCGTCGGCGGAATGATGCCGGTGATCGGGATACCGTTCCGTGTCCCCGTGATTGCCAAGATGTCGTAGCCACCGGGGAAATTCGGGTTGAACACGTCACTCGTCGTAATGGTTCCGGACGCCGATGTCGTATAGCCGTCACTATTCGAGCCCGAATAGAAGAACTCCCAGTTGATGACGCCGGCGATCGCTGCCTGCGTGCTTGCGGCCCAGAGCGCCAGCCCGACGGCTGCAGCAAATACCTTTTTCGACACAACGGTCATGACGCGCTCCCAACTCAAGATACAACCACTGATTCCAAGGAATTGTACCAGCGGCGGCGGATTGCCATGTGTAAAGAGTTCCGACAGGTTGCGTTTCAGACTGCTGCGTTCCGAAAGCGTTTGCCCAGACGTAAGGTCAGCAGCCCGAGCAGGCCGGTAAAGAGCAGGAACAGCGGGCTGGGTTCGGGCACGCTCAACTCGCACACGCCGCCGTTGTCGCAGCCGCCGGGATCTTCGGGAATGCCCACGGAAGAGGCTTCCGGGTACGTCCCATACCAAAAGCGGACGTCCGTGATCGACGACTCGAGAGCGCCCAGTGCCCCGAACAAACTGAAATTTGCCGTGTCGCGGATCAGCGGCCGGATGAGGCCGCCGTTGATGTTGCCCGCGTTGGCCAAGAGGCTGACGATGCCGAAATTAACGCCACCTGGGGCCACGGGGCCGTCAAGATTGGGGCCGCCCGGAAAGGTTGATCCGTTTCCGAAGTTGCCCGGCATGCTCGAGTATCCGGCAGCTGCCACGCCATAGCTGCCAGCGGCCGGGAAGTGGGAGCTGAAGCCCCATTCCCCACCGACGTTCAGGTTGGTGCCGCCGCAGGGGCCGATGCTGCAACCCACGGGCAAGAACAGCGCGTTCGGAGATGCAGCGCTCGACGGCGTTAGTGTCGCGCCCGCCAACTTGAACGAAAGCCCCGTCAACGTGTCACCGGGTTTGTAGGTGCCCGTTCCCGGCAAGGGTGACGTGTTGCGCAATTCGATCTGCAAGACGTTGCCTGCAATCGTGAACGTCGCCTGCGCCGTCGCCGCGTTGCCGGCAATGTTCGTTGCGCCATTGTAGATGACCGACGCATCGGCCGCCGCGGCCAACGCAATCGCCGCAATCGGCGCCAAGCAAATTCGAACCGTGCTCATTTCGACTCCCCCCGCACGCTGGACACTGATTCGTGCGAACACACTTTTTCTAGCAGTGCACTGTGCGGCGCGTGTGTTGCACCGTTTCAATTCCCTCAGCCTTTGAGACGCGCTGGTAGTCCGTCACTGTAAAGATTTCCGACACCCCCCAAACTTATGGGGTGTTTGCTCGCATCGTTCGCGTTGAACACCGCTCCGCTCACGTCGCCGAAATCAATCGACGCCTTCTGAGCAGCGCCGACCCGAGCAACCCGAACAATGCACTGAAGATCAGGGCAAACGTCGTGGGCTCCGGTACGCCTGAAATCTCGATGGAGAATTCGCTTCCCGGTGCGCATAAATCGACCGCGCCCAGCGTCGAAAACGGCGCGTCCGGCGGAAAGTGCTCGTTGCGGCGCAAACGTGCCAACGCCGTCTCGCCGCCTTGACGGCTGCACGGCAATGAAATGCCCGCAAGATCCGCGGGATCGAGTGACGTGAGGAAGGAATTGTTCAGCGACGAAACGTCGAGATCAACCCAATCGCGGAGAGCCGGTTGAGGCGCATAGCGCGAAGTGTTCGTTCGCAGGATTAGCGAATCGACCCCGGCATCGTTCTGCGCCAGGAAGAGCACCTGCCGGTCGATGCCGGCCGTCAACGTTATGCCGTTGATCGTGACCTTGCCGGAAATCCCGATCGGGCTTGCCGAATTGACGATCGGGTCGAGACCAACCGGCGCGATCAGCGCGCTGTTGTAAACCCAAGACGCCGAATTCGGGGTCACCGTTGAGGGTCCCAATTGACCGATATCGATGGTCCACACGAATTCGGCGTGCGCTCCGATAAAGCTTCCCGAGGCAAGACCGAAATAGGTGCCGCCCGACAGACTTGTCGTAGCGGCGGCAATCGAGCCCGATGCGTGAACGGTCAATACCGACGCCTTGGCCTGCTCTCCAGCGCCGACACAGGCGGTCAGGGCGAACGCACTTAGGGTCATGCTCCAATAGGATTTCATCGCGCACCTCCGGTCGTTGCGCACGACTAGAACACCGGCGGTGACGAACCGTGTGTAAAGAGTTCCGACATGTCGCTGCAGTTGTAGTGCTAGGCCGGATGCCGGGATTTCCCCGCAACTCGCTCGTAGAGGCCACGATAATCATCAACCATTCGTTGCAGATCGTAGCGCTCGACGGCGATTGCTCGGTTCGCCCGGCCAAGCGACTCACGCAATGCCGGGTCGCGCGCCAGCGCCAAAAGTGCGGCAGCAAGCGCCTCCTCACTCCGCCCCGTGATTAGCGGCCGGTTCTCGTCGGCCACCATGTTCTTCACGTCGCCGACGTCGACGGACGCAATCGGCAAACCTGCTGCCATCGCCTCGATCACGACAACGGGCATTTGCTCCGTGTCCGAGGAAAGCGCGAGCACATCGAAAGCGGGCAGCAAGGCGGCGACGTCGCTGCGCATCCCAAGAAACAGCGCACGGCTTGCGAGGCCGCAGTCCTTCGCCGTCTGTTCGAGCCGCGAGCGTTCGCCGCCGTCCCCGACCAGAACCACGCGGGTCGATGATGGCAACTGAGCGACCGCGCGAAGCAATCGCGGGACGTTTTTCTCGGGCCGGAATGCACCCGTCCACCCGACGACGAACATATCGTCGGCGAGGCCGAGGGCTTGGCGTGCCTCATGCCGACCGCCCGGCCGGTAGCGTTTGAGGTCGATCCCGTTTCTGAGGAGGTGCAAGCGCGCCTCGGGTATCCACCAGGTGCGGCGCGCGAGGTCTTGGAGCACGAGCGACGGCACGACGACCTGCGACCGGCGAAGTGCGAGGCGCCTCGTCCAGACGCGGCGCGGCAACTGCTTCGTACTCTCCGCCGGACCGAAGCCATCCTCAGCGTGGATGTGCGGAATGCCCAGTATCAGGTTGGCGAGCGCGAACTCGATCGAACCCCAATTGTAGGTGAGGAGCAGATCAGGCTTGCGGTCTTTCAGCCAGTGACGATAGACGCCGAGACGCGCGGGCAAGCTGCGCGCGGTCCCGGGCGTTGCTTCGAACGTGGTGTCGACATGCGCGCCGATACGTTCCCGTGCCGCCATATTGCCGTCGAGGGCGAGCACGCGGTGCTCAAACCCCGGCGGCAGACGATTGACGATCTCGGCAAAGCGCGTCTGCACGCCCCCGATATCGAAGCTCGGGAAGACGTGCGTCAGACGGAGCCGGCGTACGCCTTCGTTTGCAACGCTCAAGGCAGCGTTTGCATGAACTTCTCGGCGTCCTTGCGGTCGGCGAACGGTTGCGAGCTCTTGAGCGCCAATGTCATCAAGCCTCGCGCGTCGCCCGGTTTGCCGGATTCTTTCAATGCGAAGGCATAATGATACGCGATGTCCGGCGTATTGGGACTGAGCTCATGCGCAACCTTCAAGAGCGCCAGGCCGCGTTCGAGTTTGCCATTGCGGACCAGCAACCAGCCGAGCGTGTCGTTCACCTCCCCCGACATCGGGGCCTGTGTCAGTGCACTTTCGGCCAGCTCGATGGCTTTCTGAGGGTTGCCCGTCTTGTCGTGCAACCAAGCGACGTTGTTTAGAAGGGCGACATCTTTCGGTCGATCCTTGAGCAGCGCTTGTCCGCTGGCGAGTGCCGCGGTGTAGTCGCCCAAATTGATCGAATTGACGACCAGAAGGAATCGCGCGGTCCCGTCTTTCGGGTCCTTCTTCAGGTATTCCTGAATAGTGGTTCGGGCTTGCGCGAATTTGCCCTGCGCATCAAGCGTCTGCGTGTAGGCACCGAGCAACGGTGCGGTGGGGCGCACCTTCCACGTCGTTTTATAGATCGCCTCGGCCTCGGGAAGTTTGCGCGCCGCACGCAAGGTGTCGGCGACGACAAGGTCGCCGTCGAGCTTGTCAGCGATCGCAGCCTTGGCGGCCTGCGCCTTCTTCACGGCCGCGTCGGCGCCGTCGGTCGCCAACGTCAAGTCGATCAGCGCGCGATGCGTATCGATCGACGCGGGATCAAGCTTGAGAGCGGCCTCCAACGTCTTTCGTGCATCATCGTTCTTCTGCGCCGATCGATAGGCGGCGGCCAGCTTGATGTTGGCAGGCGCCGAGGTCGGCGACAGTGCGACCAGCCTTGTAAACGAGGCGATTGCGCCTTTCGGATCGCGATTGGCCAATTGACAGAGGCCGAGCGCGTCATACGCCAACGGATTGTTCGGGAACCGCACCGCGAGGCCGTTCGCCTCTTTGAGTGCGTCGGCTGCACGCCCATCGCCCAACAGCACGTTGACAACCAGGAGCGACGGCGTGATCTCCGTCGGGTTGGCGGTCGTCGCCTTTCGCAGCCAGTCGATCGCGCCCTTTTTGTCGGCGACATCCATCGCCAGCGTGGCCAGGCCCACATGCGCTTCGATGCTGGCCGGGGTGTGGCCGAGGATGTTCTGGTAATGCTTTTGCGCATCTTCGCGTTTGCCCTCCGCGCGATCGATCTGCGCGAGCGTGCTTTCCGCTGCAGCGAATTTGGGATCGAGCGTGAGCGATTCCAGAAGGTCCTTCCGTGTTGCTGCTCGGTCGCCGCGCGCGGAGTTCACTGACGCGCGGAGATAGGGTCCGGAGGGGTTCTTGGGTTCCTTTGCCTGGAAAGCGGCAACTGCCTTCAGCGCACCCGGATAGTCCTTCGCTTGTAGAAACGACACGACGAGCAAGGCAATCGCGCGGCTGGCTCCTTTGCCGTCCGCTGCCAGCGTTTGCAGAATCTTCGCGCTTTGATCTGCCTTACCCTGGCCGAGCAAGCTTTGCGCCAGTCCGATCGTGGCCTCCGGCGCGGCCGGAGATGCGGCACTCGCGCTTTGGAACTGTGCCGCCGCATCGGCATAGCGTCCGACCGACAGATACGCGTTTCCGAGCAGGAGCGACGTCGCGTAGTCGTTCGGCAGCTTTGCCTTCAACGCTTCCAGCTTGGGCAGCGCGACCGCGACTTCGCCGCGGGCCAAGCGCAACGTGACCAGCAACAACTGCCCGCGAACGTCGTCCGGGTTCTTTGCGA
Source organism: uncultured Flavobacteriaceae bacterium (assembly GCA_964547645.1). GTDB lineage: Bacteria > Pseudomonadota > Alphaproteobacteria > Micropepsales > Micropepsaceae > SZUA-430. Next base: position 28,521 of record CAZJOM010000038.1, on the reverse strand, counting down.
CATAGGCGTTGATATAGCGTTGGGCTTGCTCGACTTCGCCCTTGCCGAGGTGCAGCGCCGCGAGGAGGTATTGAGCGGGCGGCAGTTTGTCGACGCCCTGGGCTCGACCGAGCGCCGCTAATGCCTCTTCTTTCTTGCCGCGCTGGGCGAGAAGTAATGCCTTGAAGTAGGCCGCGTGCGGGCTTGCCGGGGCGAGCTTGAGAAGCTCATCGACGTCGGCTTCGGCGGCGTCCGCCTTTTGCTGCGCGACGAGGCTGGCGATGCGGCCAATACGGGCGCGCATGTCGGAAGAATTCTTCGCAAGCACCCGATCGAAGAACGTCAATGCGCCGGCGCTGTCGCCCTGCGCGCCTTTGAGTTCGCCTTTGAGCGTGAGCGCCTCGGTGTTCTCGGGATCGAGCTTGAGGGCGGCGTCGATCTGCGCGTCGGCGCCCTTGAGATCGCCGTCGCCCTGGAGAAGACGCGCGGACGCAAGTCTGACACCGAGCGAATTCGGCGAAGCGGCGCGCGCTGCCTCGACTTCCTGTTTGGCCAGCTCGAGCTCGGTCAACGTCATGTGAGCTTGCGCGCGCACGAGGTGGACTCGTGCTTTCAATTCCCCGGTATATTTGGCGGCATTGTATTCCTTGAGGAGGCGTGGCGCTTGGTTCTGCATGAGAAGCGCGAGGCCTAAACCGTCGATGGCTTTTTCGAACGGATAGCCGTTGGCAAGCGCAGCGCGCCACTCCTTCTCCGAGGAGACGCCGTCGTTGCCGCGCAGGTAGATCATCGCGAGTTCGGCACGTGCTTCGGCATTCTTTGGGTTGACGCGCAGCAGGTTTTTCAACTCGACGACGGCCGCACCAACTTCGCCCTTCTTCAACAGGGTGCGCGCCTTGGTCAACGCATCGGGCTGCGTCTGCACCGTCTGATCGACAGCGGCGCGCACGACATCGGCGCCGGCGAACGTGGCGCAGATGGCCGTTGTCAGAAGCAATGATTTCATGAGCGACATTTTTCTTTTCTCCCACACATTTCTAAGTCGTTCGGTTTCAGGCGGTCGGGTTTGGAATACCCAGGGTGTTCAACAGCTCGTAGAGCGTCGGGCGGCTGACGCCGAGCATGCGCGCCGCTTCGGCGACCTTACCGTTGGAACTGGCAAGGGCTTGGCGAATGAGTTCGCGTTCGACGCGCTGTCGTTCTTGGCGCAGCGTCGGAATTTTGAGTTCGGTGCCCCCGGGCTCCGGCAAATCGAAATCCGCGGGCTGCAGAACATCGCGGGTGCACAGTACGAGCGCGCTTTTGGTCCGCGCCTGGAGTTCGCGCACGTTGCCGGGCCACGGATGAAGGCCGATCGCCTTTAGTGCCGGACTCCCGATTTTCCTCGCCGGTAACCCGAGCGCCTTGCTTTCGGTACGCACAAAATGCCGGGCCAGTAACGCCGCGTCCTGCCCGCGATCGCGAAGCGGCGGAACGGACAGAACCAGATCGCCGAGAAGCATGGCCGGTTCGGCGCGCGCGGTTCCGTTCGCATCGAAGTCGATCGGTGCCCGGTTGACGGAGGCCACGACGCGAACATTCGCTTGCAGCGTTTTGCGGCCGCCAACCCTTTCGTATTTTTGCTCGCGGACGAGGCGCAGCACCTTCGTCTGCAGGGAAGGCTCCATCGCGCCGATATCGTGCAAATAAAGCGTTCCGCCGGCGGCTTGTTCAATCTTGCCGATGGCGGCCTGCGTCGCACCGGGAAACGCACCTTTTTCGTGCCCGAACAGCTCCGCCTCAAGCCGCCGCCCTTCGGGGTGCGCGAAGCTGAACGACACGAAAGGCCGGTCCTTCCTCGAGCTGAGGTCGTGCACCGCTTTCGCCAATAGGCTTTTGCCTGTTCCGGTCTCGCCGACGATCTGTACGGCCGCATCGGTTGCTGCCGCGCGTTCCGCCTTCTGGCACAGGGCCATCATCACGTCGCTCTGCGCGATCAAGTCGGGGATCGACTCGTGGCACGCTTGCTCGGCCAACTTCGTGTTCTCGGCCTCTAGTCCTGTGAGCGCGAAGGCGCGCGAGACGATCAAACGCACTTCGTCCAGATCCGGCGGCTTCGAAAAGAAGTCGTATGCGCCGCGCCCAACCAGCTCGCGCGCGATCGCGCGGTCGTCCTGGCCGGTGATGATGATGACTTTTGCATCGGGCCGCTCGTGCTGGATTGCTTCGAGGGTTCGCACGCCTTCGCTGATGTCGTGTACGTTCGGCGGCAGGCCGAGATCGAGGAGCACGACATCGGGCTCGACACGCCGGAGAGCCACGATCGCGCTGCGGCGGTCCTGCGCCTCCGTTACGTCGAACTCGTCGAAGGCCCATTTTAGTTGCGAGCGCAAGGCGTCGTCGTCGTCAACGATCAACAGGCGTTGGTTGGAGCGGTTCATTCGGCGGCTCCCAGTTGCGCGCGCGTTGGCCGCGTGGCGATTTGCAGGGCCACGCGCGGTGGCGGCGGTTCGGTGGGGAAGGTCAGTCGTGCGGTTGTGCCGATGTGCGGGCTGCTCTCGAACGAGAGTGTTCCGCCCAGTCCGCGAACGTGATCACGGACTTGGAACAGGCCGACGCCGTAGCCAGCGGGCTTCGCGCTCTGCCGGGTTTGGAAATGGCTATCGGCGACGCTGCGTTCGCTGATGCCGCCGCCGTGGTCGGCGATCTCGCAGCGAAGCTCGGCGCCATCCAGCGCCATGCGCAGCGTGACATCCTGCGCCCCGTCGCTGGCGTCGATCGCGTTCGACACGAGTTGATCGAAGATCGATTGGATCAGCTCGACCCGCCCGCGCACGAACGCCGCATCGACTTTGAAGTCCACGACGAGGCGCCGATAGCGGGCGCGCCAGAGCGGCAGCAAGGCGTCGACGCAATCGCGCATGTTGACGAGGCCATCGGCGTTGGGCACCAGACTTGGCCCGGCCTTGATGCCCTCCAGAAGGCCCTTCATCCTAGACACCGAGCTATCGAGCACACGCGGGAGGTCGTCGATGAATGCCTGGTTGTCGCGGTGCCGCGACCAGTTCTGCATGACCAGCGACAGCTGGCTGACGATGTTCTTCAGGTCATGACCGATGTAAGTCAGCTGCCGTGCGGTGCTTTCAAAGCGGCGCGTACGGTTGAGCGCGATGGCCGAACGCTCTTCCGCCAGGTGACCCGCTGCCTGAACGCCCAACGCCTGCAGGAACTCGCAATCCTCGGCCTCGGGGCTGCGCGCGGTGACGTGATCGGCGAGCACCAGAAACCCGACGAGCCGTCCGCGGTGGCGCAGTGGGACCGCAACCCATGGTCGACCGAAGACACCGAGCTGTCCGAGTTCTGTCCAGCACGCGCTGCCCGGTTTGAGGATCTGTGGCGTATCGGCAGCGAGCATCTCAGCCGCCAGGCGTGGCACCGGGGCTTCCGACAACAAGAACGAGCTCGGGCGCGCGGCAGCTACGGCGAACGCATCCTCGTCCTCCAACCGCAACCAGAGCCCGCCGGTGCGGCAGGAGACACCGGCGAGGATCGCTTCCAAGAGGCGCTCTTCCACCGCTGCCTGATGCGCATCGACGGAAAGCGCTTCGCTGAAGCGCAGCCACTCGCGGCGATAGTCGTATTTGGCCGAGAAGAAGTTGCGGCTGACCCAATTGTTCAAGCGCGGGCGCAACCCATCCGACGCCAGCACCGATACCAGCACCACGGCCGCGCCAGCGAGGAACGTGATGTGCAGCATCGGTCCCCAAACGGCATTCAACTCGCGGACGGCAAAACCGGCCAACGCCATCGCCAGTAGATAACCACCGGCGCCGACCAACGTTGCCGCATTGACGACGATTTGGCGCGACACGTGAATGTCGATGAACCAATCGCGCTGCCGCGCGAGCGCCAGGGCGACAAGAGGCGGTGCAAAGGCGGAAATGACCCCACGCGCCTCGTAGATCGCGGCGTCAACGCGACCGAGTAGCAATGTGGTGGCATAGAGAAACAGATCAATCGCGAGCAGCGCGCCGACCCCGATGAAGAAGTGCATCGCAGCCGTGCGACCGCGTGGGCTCGTCCAACGCACGAGGGTTTCAAGGAGCCCGAATCCGAAGACGACCAGTGCGATGAGGGCGCCGACTTCCAGGGGGTTCGTTCCGCGCGCCGTGTAGATGTCGAATCCGAACGCCGCCGCAACGCTTGATGCCGCCATCGCCATCAGCGGTAAGCCGAGTCCAGCGACGGCCATGCGTTGGTAGGCGGCCGCGCGGTCCGGCGCGGCGGCGGACAGCAGGCCAATCGTCAGCCAGACCCAGCCGGCAATGCGCGTCCACTCGATGAAGGGGTTGATGATCGGCTCAGTCAAAAACGGCGCCGCCAGCATTGTGGCACCCGCCCAGGCGGTGGTCCCCGCTGCGGCTAGCAGCAACGGGACGCGGTGCGGGGACGGCCGGCGCCCGATCGCGACCAGCACGAAGAGCGCAGCAAAACTTACGACGCTAAGGGCGTGGCTGACCAGAACGAGTGTGAGGTCGCCGGCCACTTCGTCAGCGGCTCCCGTGCGCGAACAACACGACGCGCACCGATTGGAGCAGGATTGCGAAGTCGAGCAACGAGTCGCCGTTCTTCACGTAGTACAGGTCGTAGCCCAGCTTTTTCTTCGCATCTTCCCGCGACGCGCCGTAGGGGTAGCTTACCTGCGCCCAGCCGGTGATGCCGGGCTGCACGCGATGGCGGATATCGTAGAAGGGTATCTCCTTGCGCAACTGTTCGACGAAGACGGGCCGCTCCGGGCGAGGGCCGATAAAGCTCATGTCGCCGAGTAGCACGTTCATCACCTGCGGGAACTCGTCGATCCGCGTTTTGCGGATAAAGCGGCCGACCCGCGTGATGCGCGGATCGCGCTCCGACGCCCAGCGCGCGATGCCATCGGCTTCGGCATCGGTGCGCATGCTGCGGAACTTGCAAATGCGGAACACGCGCCCGTTCAAGCCGACGCGTTCTTGCCAAAAGAGGACCGGTCCGGGGCTGTCGAGTTTGATCGCCAATGCCGCCAAGGCGCAGACCGGCGACATCAGAAGCAAGAACAGCGATCCGACCACGATGTCGAAGGTGCGCTTCACGAACCGGCGCGAGAAGTTGACGCGAAAGCCCTCCTCGAAGGCCAGGGTTCCTTGGCCGATTTGGTCGATGTCGACCGTGCCGACTTCACGTTCCCAGAACTTCGCGTAGTCGGTTACTTGAATGCCGCGCAGGCGGCACTCGAGCAACTCATCGAACGGCAGACCGCGTCGCTCGGTTGTTGCGACCACGATCTCTTCCGCACGCATCGTGTCGGCCAACTCCGGAAGCGGGATCGGCGTCGACTCCGGATGCAAACGGAGCGCCAGATTGCCGATGGTCAGGGCGGAGCGGTCCGGGCCACGGCGGCCGACATGACCCACGCAGCGCAAATGGGCGTTGCCTTGCACGCGAATAAAGCGCTGCACGCCATCTGCCAACGGTCCGTCGCCCAACACCAGGATGCGTCGCTTGAAGATCGGGTGATCGACCGACCAAAACACGATGATCCGCACAATGAGGACCATCGAGAAGTAGGTCGCGATCGCGAGCGAAAGCACGCCGATGTACCAACCGAACGGCAGGTTGGTCGTGGCCTTGATCACGCCGAAGACCAATACAGTCGGCAACAGCACGACTTGGCTGGTCGCGAGCAGCCGGCCGATAAACGCCCGGAAGTCGAGCATCGCGTCGCGGTTGTAGAGCCCCATCGCCGACGAAATTGCGGTGTAGGTCAGGGAGACAATGATGGCCTGCCACCAGTTCAGGTGCGCTACGCCGTCGAAGTAACAGGCGTCGCATTCGCCCGCGATCCCGAACGCGAACAAGGCGACGTAAAACAAGACCAACTCGAACAGCGCAAGCAGCGCCGTCGGCAAACTCAAGTAATGACGAAAGAACTTCATGGGCGCTGGCCTCTTACTAACGTTTACGCAATGGCCCGCGATGCAGTCCTTTGATGAGGACCACGCGCGGAACAAACGAAGGCTGCAACGCGACGAAGGCGCAACACCGTCATCGCGATCCCTGCTGTTGTTGCCGGTCGACGACCGGCACGGACTGAAGCCTATTGAACGGCACTGTGAGCGAATCCCAGATTCCCCACGCGCAAGATATCACCGGGCCCATCGCCGCTTCGTGACATATGCCGCATCGTCCCCGATTGCGTGCTTTGCTACGCAACTATTCTATGGGGTGATGGATTTCTGCACTGAAAACGACAACCTAGGATTCGTCGCCGCCCGCCGCTCAACCGTCCGTGTGTCTTGCTTGCGGAAAACTCGCTTCCCATGATTCGCGTGCTCCTGTTTTCCACCCTGTATCCGAATCAGGAACAGCCGAATCACGGTGTGTTCGTGGAGAATCGAATCCGGCAAACGCTGGCGCAGGGCGGTGTCGCGGTGACAGTAGTGGCGCCGGTTCCGTTCTTTCCATTTCGCTCGGGAGTGTGGGGGCGATACGCCGCTTACGCGCGCGTCCCCAAAATCGAGCAACGTGCAGGCCTAACGGTTCACCACCCGCGCTTCGCCGCGATTCCACGTGTCGGCACGCGCTTGACCGCGCAGTTCCTTTACCGCGCAGCCTTGCGCCGCGTGCGTCAATTGATGGCCCAAGGTCTCGCGTTCGATGCGATTGACGCGCACTATTTCTACCCGGACGGCGTCGCCGCCGCGATGCTTGCACGCGCGGTCGGCAAGCCGCTGTTGATTACAGGGCGGGGCAGTGACTTGACACTGCACACCCGCGATCCGGTGGCGAAAGCGCAGATCCTGAATGCTGCGCGCGCGGCTGACGCGTTGATCACCGTTTCGCAATCGTTGAAGCGGTCGTTGGTTGAGTTCGGGGTCGAACCCGATCGCGTTGCCGTGCTGCGCAATGGTGTCGAGACCGATCTGTTCAAACCTCTGCCGCGTGAGGCGTGTCGAACGGAGCTAAGTATCAGCCGCTTCTGTCTGGTTTCGGTTGGCGGATTGATCCCGCGCAAGGGTCACGACATCACGATTGAAGCGATGACGCAGTTGCCGGACTGCGAACTTCTGATCGCGGGGGGCGGTCCGTTGCGCGCCGCGCTAGAGGCGCGCGCAAAGGCGTTGGGTGTGGCCGACCGCGTCCGCTTCCTGGGGGAAGTCCCCCACCGCGACCTGCCGAAGCTCTACAACGCTGCCGACGCGATGGTTTTGATGTCGAGCCGCGAGGGTTGGGCGAACGTAATCTTGGAGTCGCTCGCCTGCGGCACGCCGGTCGTCGCTTCCGACGTGGGCGGCGCGAACGAGATCATCCGCGCTCCTGTGGCCGGCACCCTAGTGCCTCGCCGTGATGCCACAACGCTTGCACAGCACATTCAAGCGCTACGCGGGAGCTTACCCGAGCGCGCGCAAACAAGATCCTATGCTGAAGCTTTCGGCTGGGGTCCGGTCGCCGCGGCCAACAAGGCCCTTATTACCGCGGTCGCGAACCGTGCGCCAAACCTCGTGCCGGCATCGTTCAGCGTTGAGGGCGGAAGCGCCTAACGACGAGCGTTCGCCACGCGGCGGGCGACGGGTTCGCTTTGCGTCATCGTGTGGCGCAGGAAGCCCGCGAACATGAGCAGCAACCACAACGGTCGCGCGTGATTGCGCACGCCGGAGAGGTGCTCGCGCCACAGCGTCTCGACCATCCGCGTGTCGAGATAGCCGGACGTCTTGAGCACCGGATCCGCAACCAGCTCCTCCATCGTCCTGCGGAGCGCCCCGCGGAACCAATTGGCGATCGGGATCGAGAAGCCCATTTTTGGCCGCGACAGCAAAGCCGACGGCAACAATGGCGCAACGGCGTCGCGCAGTATCGCCTTGCCTTGACCGCGGCGCAGTTTGGCATCAGCGGGCAACGAGTAGCACCAGGCCACGAAATCGGGGTCGAGCAGGGGCGGGCGGACCTCAAGGGAGTTCGCCATGCTCGTGCGATCCACTTTCACCAAAATATCGCCGGGCAGATAGGTCGTGAGATCGGCGTACTGCGCCTGCTGGAGCGGTGTCTCACCCGTGCTGGCCTCAAATGCGCCGCGGATGACTTCCGCCCCGCGGTAGTCCCGCAGGCTTTGCTGGAAGTCGCCGGTGTACAGCAATGCGCGCATCTCGTCCGGGATTGCGCAATTCATGCGGTAGAAGGCCTCGGCCTCGTCGACCGCCAGTTCGGCGAATGTCGTTTTCGCGCGCAGCCACGTTGGCGCCCGGTCGAGCTTGGGATAGTAGCGGGCGGCTGCGCCGAATGCCGCCGCGCGCAGCCGCTCCGGCAGCATCCGCCGCACGCCTTGTTGTCCCATGAAGAAGCGATAGCGACGATACCCCGCCAGCGCTTCATCGCCACCGTCTCCCGACAGGCAAACCTTTACATGCCGGCGCGCGTGACGGCACACGATGTAAGTGGGGATCGCCGAAGAGTCCCCAAACGGCTCGTCGAAGATCGCCGGCAACTGATCGGCCAAGGACACGTCGTTTGCGCTGACGCGATCGGTCTGATGCCGCGTATGGTATTGTTCGGCGACGGTTTGTGCGTAGACGGATTCATCGAAGGCGGCCTCCGCGAACGAGATGGAGAATGTGCGGACGGGATCAGCGGTGTGCTTGGACATCAGCGCGACGACCGCACTCGAGTCGACGCCTCCGGACAGAAACGCACCAAGCTCGACATCGGCGATCATCTGCGCGCCGACCGTTTCCGCCAAACGCTCGCGCAGCTCTTCGACGCGATCACCGGCGCCGGCGGTAGGACCGTTGCGCACATCCCAGTAGCGCGCAATCACAGGTTCGCGGCCGTGCCGGGCAACCATTGTTGTGCCCGGCGGCAACTTGCGGATCGCTTTGAAGATCGTCTTCGGATCGGGAACGTAGCCTAGCGCGAAGAAGTCTTCGACGGCATACGGGTCCAGGTCGCGCGAGAGTCCGTCGATCGTCAGCAGCGCCTTGATCTCCGACGCGAACGCCAACGTCCCATCCGACATGACCGCGTAGTGCAGCGGCTTCTCGCCAAGCCGGTCCCGCGCCAGCATCAACGTTGCGTTCGGCTTATCCCAGATCGCAAACGCAAACTGGCCGCGCAAATGTTCGACCAGTTTCTCACCCCAGGCGCGCCAACCGTGGATGAGGACCTCGGTGTCGCTGTCGGTTTGGAACACATGGCCCATCGCGACGAGCTGCGCCTGCAATGTGCGGTAGTTGTAGATCTCGCCATTGAAGACGACACTGATGTTGCCGTCTCGCGCGTGCATCGGCTGATGGCCGCTGGCAAGCGCGATGATCGCGAGCCGCCGGTGGCCAAGCGCGATGCCGCGATCGATGTGAAAGCCGTCGCCGTCGGGACCGCGATGGGCGATGCTTTTGGTCATTGCTTCGAGCGTGCGCCGGTCGAACGCGCGATCGCCCTTCAAGTCGAACAACCCTGTGAAGCCGCACATGGCCGGACCCTAACTCGTTAAGCCGTGAAGGAGAGGCGGAAGGCAAACCGCAAGCGTAGCGAGGGCGAGTGCCGCGGCGAGTCTGCCGAATGCAGGCGTTGCGACAAATTCGCTAATCGACGATGGCGCGGGCCAACCGATCGCAGGCGACTTCGGCGGCACGGGATCGGAGAAGCGGCTTGCCACCAAAAACATGAGGAGCAACACGCAGGAGAAAAACATCCAGCCGTAAAGGAGGTGATCGGCGGCGATGTCGATAGCGCGATGCGAATATTCGGCGATGGCGATGATGCCAAAAACACGAAATCCATTCGCCACTGGTACCAACGCCATCATAATTAGAAACGCGATGAGCTTCTTGTGGAAGTCCCGATACATGATCTCGCAAAAGAGCGGTACAACAGTCAGGGCCGCCAAGATGAAGTTCAATCCCGCGCAACCCGGCGCAACGAGGTACTTTCCCGTGGCAACTTCGATGTTGTGGCCTTCTGCGTAGAATGGAATCTGCCCCACGGTCAGAAACGCGTTCGCGATCCACGTCGTGATCGTCTGCAGGAACGGCAGCAACGGCGTTCCCGATGGCGCAAGCAAGAACAGATAAGCGAGCGGCAACCACAATATTGCCGCCGCGCGCCAACCGATTGCAGCGATCGCCAGGCCGATGAGCGTGCCCGGCACGGCCAGATGCTGCAGTTCTTGGATCTCAAGCCGCGTCGCGAAGAACCAAAATGCCGAGAAGGCGAACGCAACCGCGGCGCCGCCGAGGGCGGGCGAGGGCGCAAGCTGCAGCAACGCGCTTCGATTTAGCAATACGAGGTAGCCCACGATCGGTAGAATTGCGAAGGCGTAGCTGTAAGCATCGCGTGTCATCCAAAGTTGAACCGCGCTGCCGACAGTCGCGCTGTAGACGGCAACCGCAATGGCATAAGCCAGCGCGAGGCCGGCGCCGGTCACCAACCAACTTGCGGGCGCGCGCGCCTGCGCGCTTTGTGCGTCGATCGCTGTCATGGCATCGAACGGGAAAGATGTCTGGGCAAAGCGTCACCTTGATTCGTGTTCAGGGTATTGCGTCCGGTGCGCATCAGCTAGTTTCCCGCTTGCTGGTCCAACAGTTTTGTCGAGTTGAAGTGACCGATGCCGAAATTGCTTTTCCTCACCCACCGTTTTCCCTATCCGCCGAACAAAGGGGACAAAATTCGCGCACTCCACATCCTGGAGCATATGGGGAAAAGATTCGATGTAGCTCTAGGTTGTCTCGATGGGGACTCTGAAGGAGCAACGAATCTCGGCTGGGCCCAGGAGCGTGGCTACAAGGTGTTCTGCGGTGAACTCGGTGCTCGCAACCGACTGATCGGTGCGTCTCTGTCATTGGTGAAAGGCGATCCGCTGAGCCTTGGCTATTTTTATCATGCCGGTCTGCAACGTTGGACGAACGACAATATCGCCACGGAAAAGCCCGACCTGATTTACGTCTATTCCTCCGCAATGGCGCAGTATGTGAGGATGCGGCCGAAGGGTACGCGCCTGATCGTCGACTTCGTGGATGTCGATTCCGTGAAATGGCGGCAATATGCGGCGACGAAACGCCCGCCGGTGAGTTGGATCTACGCGCTGGAAGGGAGCCGCCTCCTCCGCCACGACCGTCGCCTGGCAAACGAGGCGGACGCGGCGCTTTTTGTGTCCGACGCCGAATTGGCGCTATTCAAGGAGGTGGTTCCGGATGCCCCGGCACATTGTTACGCGGTGTCGAACGGTGTGGACACGAATTACTTCTCTCCGGGTCCCCACGTGCTGGAACGGCGACCGGAAGGTCGCACGATCGTATTTGTCGGGGTGATGGACTACTGGCCGAACGTGGAGGCTGCGCAATGGTTTGCGGCGGAAGTGCTTCCTACCGTGCGCCAACGGTGCCCCGACGCTCTCTTCCAAATCGTGGGGGCGCGGCCGAACGCAGCTATTCGTGAACTTGGCACTCAACCGGGCATCGAGGTTACCGGCGCGGTACCCGACGTTCGTCCCTACGTGCAGAACGCCAGCGTTGTGGTAGCGCCGCTCCGTATTGCGCGCGGCATCCAGAACAAGGTGTTGGAAGGCATGGCGATGGCGAAGCCGCTGGTGACAACGCCGGAGGCGCTCGAGGGCATCACGGCCCGCGATCAAGAGCACGTTCTGGTCGGCGGCGACGCCGGCCTGTTTGCGTCGGAAACGATCAGGTGCCTAACGGACGCTTCATTGGCGCCGATGGGCGCGCGCGCCCGCGCCTTCGTTGTCGACAACTACAGCTGGGCGCGCAAGTTGAAGGCGCTCGATGCGATTATCGGTTAGCCCAGACTGCGGCTGATGAAGGGGCCGATCAGGTTGGCCACCGGCAACGGCAACTTCCGCCACGATTGCACCGCCAAGCTGAATTTCGGATTGGTCGGGTTCAAATTGGGCAGCGCCTTGGCCCGATGCAGATAGAACTGGTGCGTTATCGGTCGCGGCGGGAAGCCCCAGTTCTTCTTGAACGAGAACGGTCCGGTTCCGACTTTGCTTCGTCCGAAGTCGAATGTCGTGCAGCCGCGCTCCGCAGCATGGCGCATCAACCGCCAATACATGAGGTCGTTCGCGCCCACGTCACGCGCGCTGAGTAAGCTGCCGGTATAGTAGGGGAGCACGCGGTCGCGGAAATAGAAGCTCATCACCGAACTTATCGGTTGTTCGTTCTGCCGGACCGTTAGGACCTCGCAAGCGGTGCCGAACACATCGCGCAGGGATTTGAAAAGCGCCTTCGGAAACACCGGCGTGCCGTGATCGCGCACGGTGCGCGAGTAGAGTTCGAAGACCGTGTCGACGCCGTTGTCGAGCGTGACCGTCAGATCGCTTTCGATCGCCTTGCGCACGACCGCGCGCTGCTTGCGCGGAATTTGCGCCAGACAGGCCGTCTCGTCGGCATCGATGCCACGTTCGAAACCGGCATAGAGTTCGCCGTGCGAGTGCCAACCATCCGGCGCGCGCGGCGTGTCCTTCAACTCGGCATAGTCGACGTTCAGGTCGCGTGCCAACTGGGCGGCGGCGGTCATCAACTCATCTTCGACGGCCTCGTCAAATGCCAATGGGCCGCCGGCGACGCAAAACGCATTGGAAAGCAACGCGTGACCGAAGAGCCGGCTCTTGATCTCGACCAGCGGTAACACACCAAGAATACCGCCACCACGTCGCGCGGTCAGATAGTGTGATCGGTGTCCGAGCGTGTTCTGCATCACATCCGCCCAGCCGGTGAGATGAAAGAACGTCCCGCGGGGATGTTCCCGCACGAAGGTGTCCCAAGAGGCTCGATCTTCGCGGCGCAGGGTCTCGATCACGTCAATGAACCGATGTTGGGGATGCGGGGCTAAGTCGGTCGGCAAAGGCGACATCCAGCCTATCCCAACGGAAGTCGGCGATGAGACGACTCAACCGGCGTTGCGTGCGATTGAGGTTCAGGTAATGCCGGAACCTGGACTTCAACGATACCCCCGACGGCCTCGGTTGTTCCGGATCGACTTCCCAAGGATGCAGATAGAACACCAACGGGTTCGCCGCCTGCGCTTCGACCCGCTTCAAGCCGAGGCGGAATAGATCGTAAGGCATCAAGCGGAAATAACCACCGCCGCCGAACGGCATGTTGCGTTTGCCCGCGCGAAGCGTCGTGATCGGAAATTCCCAGAATCCATCGGCGCCCTCAGGCTGATAGGCGAACCGGGGCGCGTCGGCGAAAGAGTGATAGTCTGTGGCAACTGGATAAACGCTCGAGGAATAGCGGTAGCCCTCTTCCTGCAGGATGGGAAATGCCCAACCGGTGGAGGGTCCAACAGAGAACGTTGCCGCTCGATAGCCCTTGACCTCCGCACCGGCGCAATCTTCAAGAATGCGCTTGGCCTTACGAATGTCGGCGCGGAATTCGTCTGGCGTCTGCTCATCTACCCGGAAATGCGCGTAGCCGTGGCTTGCGAGCTCATGGCCTGCGGCGGCAATGCGTCGAACCAGCTCCGGATAACGCTCCCCTACCCAGCCCAAGGTGAAGAAGGTCGCGCGCGTTCTGCTTTCGGCGAGTGTGTCGAGCAACGTGTTCGTGTTGCGCACGACACGCGATTCTTGGCAGTCCCAGCTGTCGCGCGGGTAAGCGTCGGCGAGCGCTTGAACTTGAAAATAGTCCTCGACGTCGAACGAAAGCGCGTTGACCCGTTGCATCAGAATGATTTCGCCATCGAAGCGCTGATCAGATTTTCGGTGATCGTGTCGGCGCCGGTGGTCTGGCTCCAGGTGTACTGTAGCCGAGCGGACGCCGTTTCGCTGAGCAGATAGACGAGACCGCTCGAGGCCGTGTAGCGGTCGACCGGGATCAGTCCGATCGGGGCATCCAGGCGTGCGTTGTAGTCACCAACCAGGTTGAGCGTGAGCTTTGTGTGGAAGCGTTCGCTGTAGGTAGCGGTCACGCCCGCGGTCTTGTCGTCCGTGGCCAGGGTTTCAAACTCGCGCCGAGACAGCTTTGCTGCCAACGCGAAGCTGCGCTCAGGGGTTATATAGCGCGCGCCAAGCTGAGCATCGCGCGCGTAGAAGACCTGATCGACGAAATCTTCGTCGAGCGAGAAGGGAGCGGGTGCGGGAGGCGGAGGGATCGACGCCTGTTGATTGAACAAATCCGACAATGATCGGCCCAGGCGCAATTGCTGGCTCTCCACCCGCTCCTCGTAGTTCGCGGAAACAAATAAGCGGGAGGTCATGGCCAACTCCGCTTTACCGAACCAGGAGTCGCGATCAAATCGGTGCCGGTATTCGCCAGTGATGAATGAGGCGTCGCCAAGTTTGTAGAGCGCACCGCCGGCCCAAATCTCGCCGCGGATCGGTGTGATGCCTGGGTCGGTGAGTTCCTCGTAGCCGCCGCGTGCCAACAAATCGATCCGTGGCGTCACGTGAAACGTTAGCCCGAGGAGTCCGTCGCTGCTGGTGAATTCGCGCCCGCCGTCGCGTTCTTCGCGGGTGTAGTCGCCGCTCAACCGCCATTCCACGACACGGCCGCGCTCGCCGTTGCCGAACACGGCGGCCGCTTGATAGGCGAGCGAATTGCCGAGGGTGGGCGTTGGAATGGTGAGACCGTAAGTATCGGTGCGAACCGCCGAGACACGTGCGCGAACCAGTGAATCGACTTCGCCGAACAGTATCGCTTTGACGTAGGGGCTCAGTTGATAGTTGAAGATTCGCGCTTGCGGAGCGCCGTTCGGCAACCCTGTAGCCGACACATCGGCGATGTTCAGGAATTCGTCGCTTATTTGCGCGTTGGCGTCGATGAAGAGCAAATTCGGCACGGCTGTGAGCGTCGCATGCGCAAGCAGGCTGCCGGAAAAGCGATCGAGCGAGCTGTTTTCGAAGAACGAGTGGTAGACCAGCCCTGCATTGACGAAGAGATCGAGGTCGTCAGTGTTGGCGTCCATGTCCAAACCGAGCCGCGGCACTGCGACGATATCGCTATCCTTGTTCGTTACCTCGCGGCGGACGTTGTCGGTTGCATTGACTTCGATACCGATGCTCGGCCGGAAGTGAAAAGTGTCGGCGGAGCGTTCCGGTGCGCCCTTGTCGGCCCATGCGGTGCCGGAGAGAGCCGCCAGCGATGCGCAAGCGCAGAGGGTCGCGCGCAACGGCGCTCGAGCGGCCCTAGTCGAATTCGCAAGCGGCATGGTTTGCCTCGCCCGGATTACGCCGACGTCAATTGGACTTCTTGTTGAAGACGAAACTGAAGTTTTCCGAGTCGATCGGCCCTCCGATCTGATCGAGCAGCGATAGCGCGTTAGCGATGTCGGACTTGCGGGACGTGCCCTCGGAGACGACGAAGAGAACATGGCCGCAGTACTGCGCCAGGCGCGAAGCCTCGCTGTTGGCCAACATCGCGCCGCCGTCAACGACGACGAAGCTGTCCGCGGACCCCGCTGTGAGTTGGCGGAGGATCGCGGGGACACGTTCGCTATTGAGCATTTCGGGTACATTTGCCCGCGGCCTGCCGCCGGCCAGCAGATGAACGTTGGTGCGGCTGCAGTCGAGAAACGCCGAGACCAAATCGAAGTTGTCGTCCGCGATCGCGTCCAGCAGGCCCTTGTTGTAGCCGCCGGTCGCCGCCGCGTGAGGCAAGCCCGGGTTGTTGAAGTTGGCGTCGATCAAGGTGACGTCGTTTTGGTTGTCGAGGGCGAGACTGGCTGCGAGGTTCCGCGCGACATAGGTTTTGCCCTCGAACGGGCGCGCGCTCGTGACCAAGACGGTTTGCGCATTCTTCGGCGGCGGCGGCGGGTTCGCGCGGGCCCGCGAGAACAAGTGCCATTTTACCATGCGGAATTCGCCGGGGGGCTCGCGTCCGGCAAGCCGTACCGATCCCGTCCACAATTCGGGTGACGTTCCGGAGGCAAGGCGCTCAACATCAAAGCGGGCGTAAGCGTTCACAGCGCGTGCTCCTGGTTACTAACTCAACATACCGGCAAGGATTTGGAAGGCTTTGAAGCGATAAGACTCAAGGTAGGGGGCTAGGAAGGCGATCGCGATCATGCTGACAACGATGCCGGTAATGGAGGCGATGAGCCACGCCCACTGCGTCATATAGAAGGGCTGGCGGGGTCCTGCCGGGGCGCCGATCGTGGCAACCACCGGCAAACCGAATGTCGACTGCAAGTCACGCGGGCTGATCACAGCATCTTGGAAGGTGCCGCGCACGAATGCGCCGAAGCCGCCTCCGGCGAGCGCCAGCATCGTGCCAAACAAGAGGAAGATGTTGCGGTTGGGGCCGCTTGGGTTTGCGGGCGTGACCGGCGGCTCGACAACGCGAAATTGCACGACGTCGACCGAGGTATCGGCGGCCTGTGACAGGCGCGCGGACTCGCGACGGCCGAGCAGTGCTTCGTAGTTCTTTTTCATCACTTCATAGCCGCGCGTGAGGTCGGCCAGTTCAGCCTCTACCGGTGGCGCGACACGTGCCTCGGCCTGTAACGAGCTCAATGCGGCCTTCGCGCGCGTTACTCTCTGTTCAGCTTCCGTGGTTGCGAACTTCGCCTTCAGCAGCTGCACCTGGAGTTCCGCGTATTCGGGATTCGGTGTCGTTGCCGTCGGCAGTTGCGATTTGGTGAGTCCCGACGCGTCGGAAACGATCTTCGGTCCGGTGCCGTTTGATGCGTCGGCGGTCACGTACTGACCGCGTGTTTCAGGCACGGCGGCCATTGGCGCTTTCGGGGCGCGCGCAACCGTGGCGGCCCCTTGGTCCGAGTACTGGTGGACCAGTGCCGCAAGTTCGTCGCGGGCAGCGATCACGTCCGGATGGTCGTCGGTGTAACGCAGCCGGAGCGCCTGCAATTGCGCCCTCAAGGTGTTGATGCGGTCGATGGCGGAAACGATGAGCTGATCGCCAACGACGATTTGCGGCGGCGGCGTGTCGGCCTGGAGGAAGGCCTGCGTCCGGCTTAACCGTTGTTCCAGCGTGGCGCGCATTTCGCGTGCGGCCTGAAGTTCGACGGAGGCAACTTCAAACGCCGTTCGCGCACTTTCGAGCCGCGCGGCGAAGCCGTCTTGGCCGAGGACGCCGACATGTTCAGCACGAAATTGCGCGAGCTTCTGATCGGCTTCGCGCAATTGCGTTTCGTATTGAGCGATTTGTTGGTCGACGAAGTCGCGCGCGGCCTGCATGTCGGTGCGGCTTTGGCCTAAGTTCGACTCGATGAAGATCGTCAGCAGCGACTGCACCACTTGTCGCGCGCGCTCTGGTGCTGGCCCCTCATAGCTGATCGAGAAAAGCTGGTTGCCGATGCCGTCGATCTTGATTTGCGAGCGCAATCCGTCGACGGCGCTGGCGAGATCGCTGCGGCTGGCGACTTTCAAGTCCTCGTCCAGTTGCAGCAGGACCTTCGACAGGTTGGCGTCGGTCAGCAACGTCTTTTGGAGTAAGCTGACTTGTTGTTCCGGGTTGGTGTCGATCGCCAGGCCCTTGAGCAGCGGGCGCAACAGCGTGTCTGTGTTCACGTAGATCTGAGCGCGCGCGCTGTATCGGTCGGGCAGCACGAGGGCGACCACGGCGGTTGTGGCTGCAAGGGTCCAGGCCAACAAGAGGCCGAAGCCACGCGACGACCAGCTGCGTTTGATTTCGTCGGCGATCGTGGTCAGCAATTCCTTGATCGCGGGAACGGCTGCGCCGGCGTGTTCGAGGCGGGCAAGCTGTGTGCTTTGCGTCATGTTAAAACCACCGTTCCGGAATGCGGATCACATCGCCGGGCAACATCGCGACGTTGTCTTCCGGTTTGCCGTCTTCGAGCAGATCGGCGAGGCGAAGCGGTATTTCGGCGTTGCCGTCTTTGGCGCGCCGCAGAAGCGTTGCGCGATTTCCGGCGGCGAATTCTTTGAGGCCGCCGACTTCAACCATGACGTCGAGAACCGTCAAGCCGGCGCGATAGGGCACGGCCCGCGGGTTGGTCGCGGCTCCGATGACCATGATACGCTCATTGCCGCCGGTTTGGACGGACTGAACGATCACCGTCACAACCGGGTCCTTCACGAACTTGAGCAACGCCGTGCGAATATCGGCGGCGAGTTGGTTGGAGGTCTTTCCGGCGGCCTGGACGTCTTGAGCAAGCGGGATCGAGATGCGGCCGTCCGGGCGCACCGGCACTTTCACGGAGAGTTCAGCGTTCTTCCACACGAATACGTCGAGCGCGTCGCCCGGGCCGATGACGTATTCGGCGGCATTTGAGTACGCCTCGGCGCGGCTCGGCGCTTCCGGGCCCGGCGCGCTCGTGCAACCACAAATGCCTATGACTGCAAGGAAAGCGATAGCGAGTGCTCTAGCCATCTGTCCCCCGAATACCTCCATTATCGACCCGAAAACGTTGCACTTGGAACGTGGCCAACTGAGTTGGAATGCGCACCTCGGCAACGGCGTTGATCCGTGTTTAACGAATCTCTTTGCCTTGTTTTTCAGACAGTTTGCTGCGGTGCGAGTTGCGTCAAGTGACGGTTGGCCGGTTTGCGTGCATGCGTCGAGGATCATTGCGTGCGATGTATTTTTGCCTCGACAATTACGATGAGGTGTTGCGGATAACTCTCTTAGTCACAAGCACTTTTCCACCGAACGGCAACGTGCGCGTGCACGCGACTCCGAGCGCAATTCTTGATTCCGAATCATGATCCTCAATCGGTGCGGTGCAGACCGAAAGTGATTCGTTCAACGCATCCTGGCGCGCGCAGACACTGACAGCCGATCGGAGGAAGCCGATTGCTGAGCGGGTGCGCCAACCCATTCCCAATGCCAAGGCTCGAACACATAGTTCACGAAGCCGAACCGCGCCGCGTTCTTCACTAGCCATCGATAAGTTGGCGTGCGCGACTGGAAGAGGCGGTTTTCATCTTCCGAGCCGACCGGCGAATGCCCTGGCGCCGCGCCGACATAGAGATCCACCGCTGTTCCCGTACGGTGCGCCGAACAGCGCGCCTTCGCAATCCCGTTGCAGCGGCCGCTTGCGCACTTTGCGGCGTCGTACTCGGGCGATCGGAACGCTGACACAATCGTCAGCATCTGCGGATCGGCCGCAATACGCGGATCGGCGGCGCGCGCCGCCGCGACCATGCGCCGAAGCGCGTCGAGGGCCTGGGCGTGAAGCTGCGTTTCCTTGCCGAGCCATCCCTCACTCGGGCCAACGTCAGCAAGCTCTTCCGCGGCTGCGGCTTCAGGGCAGTCGCCCTCGGCGAACGCAGCGATGAACGGCCGCGCCTTCTGCCACGCCTGTTTCATTGCCGCCAAAGTTGCCGGACCTACCGTTCCCGTTGGGGGTAGACGATGGTGGGTTTGCCACCGCGCCACCGACGCGGCGAAGCGCTTGGAGCGTGCACCGCACGTAGTGCCTACAGTTGCTGCGACTTGGGCTTCGTAGATTTGCCAGCCGGTTTCCGGCCGGCCAAACGGAGCCAGAGGTGCGCTGTCGATCGTTGCCGCGTTTTGTGCGGCGCTAGGCGCGAAGCGGGTGGCGTCGCTGCAGGGCTGCAGCTGGCTGACTTGCGTTGAGGAAGCCCAGGTGCCGAACAAACTTGCGCTGACGAGCCAAACGAGAAACGATTCCACGGACACTCTCCGCGACTACACACTTGCGAAAAGCTAATTCAGAACTTCGGTTCCAGGCGTGAACTCTTCGCAATGTCGAGCAGTGTCCCCACGACCGTGGCGAGAGATAGCGTTCGTCCTGCCGTCGAGGTTGTGGTTTGCGGTGTGGCGCCTGTGGAGCCTTCGCACTGGTTGCACGTCAGCGCATATGCTCCCAGAGTTCGCGCTCTTCTTCGAGCCGGTCGTTTTCGTGCGCCTTGAAGTCGCCGCGCGAGACAATGCCTAGAATCTTGCCGTCGCGCACGACGGGGATGTGGCGGAAGCCACCGTCCCACATCAGTCTAAGCGCTTCGATCGCGGTTTTGTCCGGGGGCATGATTTCGGGACCCGGCGTCATCACCTCGCCCACCTTTGTCGTGCCGGCGGCTTTGCCGACGGCGAGAACGCGATAGACCGCATCGCGTCCGGTGAAGATGCCGGCAAGGTGTCCCTTCGCGTCTGTCACCAGAACGGAGCCGACGTGATTGTCGCGCATTTTCTGGCAAGCTTCCTTGACCGAAACGGTCGCGGGCAAGGTCAATGGATGTTGGTTGAGGACGATATCAGACAAGCGCCGCATGAGAGCCTCCTTCGGGTTACGCAGCGGAGCGCTGCCGCGAGGCGCGCTCGTGAAAATCCTCGGCGATTTTGGCGACGGTGTCCCAATCGGTCAGTTCCAGTTCCAACGCGCCGCCGATCGTCACTCCGCGCTCCCAGGCGATGACCTTCATCATCCAGCGCTTGAAGAAGTCGTATTCGGCAAAGCGGAAGGCGCCGGCGATGTGGTGGATGCTGCCGGGCGTCCAACCGGTTTCCTTCTTAAACAGATCGGCGCACACGACCATGCCCCTCAAGTCGTCCGGATCCTTGCCTGCGGCAGATAGCGAGATCGACAGGAACGCCGTCGGCATCCGGTTCAGCGCTTCGTGATGCTTGCGCGCGAAATGAATAAGGGGTGTTTGATAGACGCCCGCGTGCAGCGAGCCGGCGAGTACCGCGGCGTCATAGTCGTCTGGACGCATGTCCCACGGCACATCGGCCGCGTCGATTAGGGCCACGACATCGCCGCGCTGTTTGAGACGCGTGGTTACAAAATCCGCGATCTTGCGCGTTTGGCCTTCGGTCGTGCCGTAGAGGACGAGGATCTTCATCAGGTTACTCTCCGGGAAGAATGGAGTTTCGCTCACCCGGAGCTGCCTCAACATGATCCAGATCAACTGTTGGGGGTGCGAATAGCGACGCGCCGAGCACGCCGACTATGTAAACGACTCCGGCAAAGCTTCCGGGTCGCTCGCCGGCAACGTTGCGGCCGACTGCACCGACGGTCACGACAGCGCCTGTGGCCGTTGTTCCTGCAACGCCGTCTAGTGATAAGCCCAAGACGCCGTAGTCTGTTGTCCTAACCCTTCACGTTCTTCCGCGGCTTGGGTTTCTTTCCGCTTTTCGGTGCGCTCTCCGCCTTTGGGTCGCCGGGGTGTTGGATCGGCGCGTTGAAGGCGCAGATGTCCAGGTTGGGAGCCACGCGCTTGTAGAAGTCGGGGGCAGGGTTCCGGCGCTGCGCTTTGAAGTCCGAGAACTCGTTTGAGCCCGTATCCATAACCTGTACCCGCGGCCGTTCGCCGGGCGCCATGTCAGCGGCCATTTGCGCGCGCACGATCGGATCGCGCTTGGACGCGTCCTTGATCACGCCGCTTTCGACCTTGGGATCGCCGCGGTTCAGCTTTTGCAGATACTGCATGCCTTCCAAAACGCGCCCGAATGCGGTGAGGTTTCGATCCAGCCGCCGCGGCGCCTGCCCAATCGGTACGTAGAATTCGGTACCACCCGTGTCGGGATCTGTGTCTCTGGCCATCGCCACCGCGCCCGGGCAGTGCAGCACCCACATCCGCCCTTCGTCCCAATCGCGGCCGACCGGAAAGCCATCGACGTGTCCAACTTCGCGTGCGAAGAGATCGGGCGAGCCCAGCGGCGTGAAGATGACATCGCCGATCGGCGCGTCGAACTCGGCCTTGAGCGGCGGCCACTCCGGGAATTTCTTGTCGTCGCCTTCGCCGACGCCGCCTTGCGCGACGAAGCCGTCGATGACTCGATAGAAGCTTTGCCCGTCATAGAACTTCGCCCGCACCAGCGCACGAAACCGTTCTGCATGCTTCGGCGCGAACTGCGGCGCCAATTCGATCAGCACCCGACCGTAACTCAGGTCCATGACTACGAGATTTTCGGGTTCGACTTCGCGCCACTCGTCCGCATTGGCGTTCAGCGGCGCGAGAACCGCCAAGGCACCGACCAATAAAATCGATAAACGCATTGTGTCCCCCTCGGGCTAAGTATAGCCGAACGACTAAGTCCGTGTACTGAATTCGTTCACGATCTCGTGCCGTTTGCAGAAGTCGCGAAACTCCGTCACCGCTTGCACGCGACCGCCGAATTTCTCCTGCAGCAGGATCAAGGCAAGCTTTCCCACTTGCTCTGGCGGTACGGTGACCCAGAACTCGTATTCATCGCGCCCAAAGGTGAGCGTCGCGGTCGCGCCTTTGTCGTAGGCGTGTAGCCGGATTCCGCCGTCGGCTTGCAGCTGTAGACGGACCGAGCGGAACTCGGCGCCTTCCTGGCGGGCAATGTCGATATCGTCATTGGCCATGCCGGCGTCCCCGATAGGCGTGCCGAAGCCTAGCAGAGACCGGGTTGGGGAGGGGGCATCCGGTCAAAACTGGCGAGACAGGGCTAGTTGCTCTTGCAAACAAGTCGCAAGAGCATTACATGCAGTGAGAGAATTTAAGCAGCGGGGCTTCGGCGCGCTCATGTACGTGTGCAACTGCAACGGTCTGACCAAGAAGGACGTTTGCAAGGCGATCGAGAATCGGCCGCGGGACGCGATGAGCGTCTACCGCGCTCTCGATTGCGAGCCCAAGTGCGGTCGTTGCGTTCCCGAAGTCCGCGAAATGCTTGAAAAGGCGCGCGAATCTGTGGCTGCGTAGCCGCTCCAAAGTTTTGAGGGCACCGGAATGAAGGGCGCGAAGGACGTCATCGCGGAATTGAACCGGGCGCTGACCAACGAATTGACGGCTGTGAACCAGTATTTCTTGCATGCCCGCATGTACGAGAACTGGGGTTTCGGCAAGCTCGGCAAGAAGACCTACGAAGAATCGATCGGCGAGATGAAGCATGCGGATAAGCTGGTGAAGCGGATCCTGATGCTGGAGGGGCTGCCGAACCTGCAAGACCTGCACAAGCTGCAAATCGGCGAGAACGTGCCTGAGGGCCTGGAGGCCGATCTCAGCGTCGAGCGGCGGGGCCGGGAGACCCTGATCAAGGCGATCGACGTTTGCGAGGGCAAGAAAGACTACGTTTCGCGCGATATTCTGCGCCACATCTTGGACGACACCGAGGAACACATCGATTACCTCGAAACCCAGCTCGAGCTGATCGAAAGCGTCGGCCTGCAAAACTACCTGCAGTCGCAGACCGCCTAAAATTGCCCTTTCCCGGACCTTTCGCCCGTACGGCCGATGGGTATGATGCCGATCCTAGTGGTGAATCGGGGGGGAGAGAAATTTCCATGAAGTTGACGCGCGCCGTTTTGTTAATTTCCGTTTGCGCTCTGGTTGTTGGGCCGGCGGTTGCAGCCAAAAAGAAGCCGGCTGCCCCGCCTTGCATAAAGGACAAGGTCCTGACCGCGTTCCAGACCCGGATGCTGCAGACGGAGCTGGTTGTGGGTGCGCTCTCTTGCAAGCTGACACCCCGGTACAACGAATTTGTCACGTCATACCAGGGCGACCTGATGACGGCGCACCGGGCGCTCATGAAGTTCTTTGGGCGCGAATCAAAGCTTGAGGACTACAAGTCGAAGACCGCGAACGAGTCTTCGCAACGCAGCCTCGCGAACATTACCGAGTTCTGCCTGTATTCGGCCTCGCTTTACGACAAGCTTTTGGGGCCGGAGAAGGTGAAGTTGTTCGAATTCGTTGCTGCCGAACCGGTCGCCAACCGGCATGGCCAAAATGTTTGCGGAACGCCTGCGCTCATCGAAGCGTCCGCAAGTGGCAAGGTTGTGCCGATGCCGCGCGCTAAGCCTGAGGGTGCTCCGGCGCCAGCGGCTGCCGCCCCGGCCCCAGCTGCCGCGCCGAGCGATCCGGCGAAGCCCGCTCAGTAACGTACGATCGAGCGTCCAAACAAAAGGGCGAGCCTCGCGGCTCGCCCTTTTGGATTCAGCCGTGAGGAGGACTTTAGTTCAGGTTGATCTCGGCGCGGCGGTTGCGCGGCTCGATCTCACGGTCGCCGGTTTGCACCAGAAGCATCGTTTCGCCCTTGCCCTGCGCCACGATCCCTTTGGCGGGGATGCCTTGCGCGACCAGCGCTTTCTTCACGGTCTCCGCGCGCCGCGCGGACAAGCGCATGTTGTAGCGGTCCGACCCAACCGTGTCGGTATGCCCCGTGACGAGGATTGTAGCAAAGCCGTCATGCATGGCCGTTGTGGCGGCTTCCTTCACCACCCCCATCGCCTGCGCGTTCAGGTTGGTTTTGTTGAAGCCAAAGTAGACGATGAACTGCCGCGGTGCCGGCGGAGCGGCCGGAGGCGGCGCGGTGGTAACGACCGGTGTCGGCGCCACGTATTGTTCGTCCGCCTGCAAGTCAAAGCGCAGGCCAACCGTGATTGAGTGGTTGTCGTTGTCGATTTCGAGGCTGTTTAGCCCGACCAGATCGAATTCAGGCTCGTCGCTGGTCATGAAGCGATAAGTCAAAACGAAGTCGAGCCGGTCGGTCAGTTCATGCGTGAGCTGCACCAAGATCTGTGCGGCCAGCGCCCAATCGGAGTCATGCGCAAACGGCGCGTCGACGTCGACCAAGGTGCCGCCCACGCCGATGCCGAGCGACAACGCCGTCCGCTCCGTGACGTCGAAATCCTTCACCAGGTTGATCATATGCGAAAACTGCGAGACATCGCCTTGGTCGCCGGGGAAGCAGGCGGCACCGTTGTGCAAGCACTCAATGTCGTTCTCGCGCCAGCCGGCCTCAAGCTCGAGGCGCCAGTTGTCCTCGAAGCGGTAGCCGACGTCGGCGAAGACGACCCAGCCCGAGTCGAACTCGACTTCGCGCGTGACGATCGCGCCCAGCCCGTTGTCGAAAGTGAAGTCGGCATCGTCGGCCCAATTGGCGCCCCCTTCGATGGCGGCATACCAGCCATGCGGCCGTTGACCGGCGTTCGCATTCATCGCGAGCGCATAGACCGACAGGCCCAGCGCTGACGCGAGCAGCGCGTTCTTAAACATAGAAAAGTCCCCCACTCACCCCCGCGGACAACCGGGCCGGTTTCGGCTCTCGGGCATCCGCAATTTCGTGCGGGAATCAAAAATGAAACGGACTCACGGGTCAAACGAAAGCGCGGATTTGGCTTAACTTCGCGCGGGACGTGTGCCCTGAAAGACAAAGAGCGGCCCGTTTGGGCCGCTCTCCGGTTGTAGTCCACAAGACTCTAGGTTGCGCCAGAGGCGACTTAGTTAAGATCAATTGTCGCGCGGCGGTTTTGCGGTTCCTTCACCCCATCCGCCGTCTGAACGAGCAACTCGGTCTCGCCCTTACCCGTCGTCGTGATTGCGCCGGAGGCAACGCCCTGTCGGACCATCTCGCCCTTTACCGCGTTCGAGCGGCGCATCGAAAGGCGTTGGTTGTAGGCGTTCGAACCGACCGTGTCCGTATGACCGGTGATGAGCACGGTGGCCGATCCGGTCTCCTTGGCGGCCGCAACGGCCTCGGAGATTACGCGCGTTGCTTCGCTGGTCAGCACATATTTGTTGAAGCCGAAGAACACGATGAACTGCCGCGGGGCGGCCGCTGGACCCGACGGCGGCGGTGCGGGCGGCGGGGCCACATATGGCGCGGCGGCGGGCTGCAGCGCGTAACGGATGCCGATCGTGGCCGTGTGCTTGACGAAGTCGTCGCCATCGACAAATGCAACCGAGGTTACCGGGCGGAAATCAAATTCCGGGCTCACGACGCGCAGATAGCGGTAGTTCATGAACACGGCGGTGCGTTGCCCGACCATATAATTCAAGCCAGCCAGGCCTTGGTACGCAAAGTTCCACTCGTCGTCCTCGGCACTCGTGGCGCCGATCGTAAAGGTGTAATTTGCGAAGTCGCCACCGGCGCCCGCACCGACTGAAAGCGAGAGCTTGTCCATCAGGCTGATGTCATAGAGCACGTTGACCATCGCGCTCGCTTCCCACAAGTCTTCGCCAAACGTTGTGGAGTTGCCGTTGAGGACATAGCCGTCAACATCGTTGTCGCGGTAGCCGGCCTCGAATTCGGCGCGGATATTGTTGTTGAACGCATAGCCGGCCGTGACGAACGCAGCCCAGCCAGTGTCGAAAGATGCCTCGGCTGCGAGCAGCGGGCCGTCGAAGTCATTGAACGTGTGACTCCAATCCTCGACCCAGTTGGCGCCGCCTTCGAGGCCGATGTACCAGCCCTTGATCTGACCGGCGCTCGCGGCCCCGCCCAGTGATGCAGCCACGGCTGCGCAAAGCACTGCAGATCTCAACGTCATGAGACACCCCTTTTTTGTGTTTTTTGCTGACCGCTGAAACGCGTCGGCCGCCAGCCCCTGCTTCGAATCCGGGGTGCACGCGTTAGGGGTTGAAGTCAAACACACGGATTCGTTGGTGTTGCATTTCGCGGAATTCCTAACGAAACGTAAACGACGAGGGCGGGAGTGACCCCGCCCTTCGACTCTCGGTTGTTCAAATTTCGTCTGCGAATCACACGCGAATCGCGCGACTCAGCGGGAATGCGTTCCTATTGCATGTTGATCGTCGCGCGGCGGTTCTGCGGCTCCTTGATGCCATCGCCGGTACGCACGATGAGTTCGCCTTCGCCTTGACCCGTGGCAGTGATTTTATCCGCCGGAATGCCAAGGCGCGTCAGCGCCGAACGAACGGCGTTGGCGCGCTTTTCTGACAGGCGCTGATTGTAGGAGGGCGCGCCGGAACTATCCGTGTGACCGACGATCGACAGCGACGCGGCTCCGAAGTCCTTCGCGGCCTGCGCTGCGTCGCCGATCACCCGCAACGCTTCGGGAATGAGCTCCGCGCTATCGAGGCCAAAGAAGACGATGAATTGCGGCGGGGGGGCCGGGGGGGGCGGCGGCGGGGCAGGGGGCGCCGGAGGAGCCGGCGGTGCTGCGGCCGGCGTCTCGTCACCACTCAACGCTAACCGAACGCCCAGCGTGACAGTGTGCGTTTCAAGATCGTCGGTCAGCGATGTGCGCTGTGTCGATGGTCCGGCTAGCGCAATCGCGTACTCCGGTGCGTCGGCGCGCAGATAGCGGTAGTTCAAGAACAGTTGCGTCTGATCGGCGATCGCGTAGCTGAGCCCAGCGATTCCCTGGTAGGCGAACACCCAATCTTCGTCGTCGAAGGCCAACACGCCGACTTTCAGTTTCGTGCGATCAACGCCGGCGCCGGCGCCGATCGATGCCGTCAAGCGATCGCCCAGCCGGAAGTCGTAGAGCAGATTGGCCATGACGGTGAACTCGCCGAGTTCGCCGGTGGCTGTGGTAGGTGTGCCGGTTGGAAGGAATGTCAGCCGGTCGATATCGTTGATGCGATATCCGGCCTCGATTTCGGCGCGGAGATCGTTCGAGAAGGCGTAGCCGATCGTACCGAATAGCGCCCAGCCGGAATCAAACTCGGTTGCGAGCAGCAATGTCGTGGTGAGCGCCCCGGTGGTGACTTGCAGTACGCCGTTGTCGGCGACCCAGCTGGCGCCAGCTTCAAGCGCGAAGTATGTGCCGCGTAATTCGCCGGCGTTGGCAACGCTTCCTAGTGTGAGCGCTGCAGCACTCGCGAGCAGCACGGCTTTCAGTTTCATCGATCTCTCTCCGGTGGCGCTTTGGCAGCCTGTCGAGATCGTTTTCGCGCCGTTAGCCTTAAGCTTGGGTAAATCAGGCCGGTTACGAGGCCGAAAACGACGAAGGGCGGCATTTCTGCCGCCCTTCGCCACCACACGGAGGTACTTTAGTCTACTCCACTCAAGAACTCTTCAGTGCGAATGCGTTAGTTCAGATCGATTGTGGCGCGGCGGTTCTGAGGTTCCTTCACCCCGTCCCCGGTTTGCACCATCAACTCGGCTTCGCCGCGGCCAGCCGTCGAGACCGCGCTCGCCGGAATGCCGTTCGCTGCCAGCCCGTCCTTGACCGCTTGCGAGCGGCGCATGGAGAGAGCTTGGTTGTAGCTGGGCGAACCCGACGTGTCGGTGTGGCCAACCACCATGATCGACGCCGAGCCATATTCCTTTGCGGCCGCCGCAGCATCAGACACAACGCGTGCCGCTTCCGGCGTCAGGTTCGATTTGTCGAAGCCGAAGAACACGATGAACTGCTTCGGTGCCTTCGGTGCGACCGGCGGCTGCGGCGCAACCGGCGGCGGAGCAACGTTGTCCCGCTGCAAGTCGAAGCGCAGGCCGAGCATCACAGTGTGATCGGACTTCTCAAAGCTCGCCGTGCCGAAGTTGGTCGGGAACGGGCTTTCAGCGTCTTCTGCGAGCAGATAGCGATAGTCGGCGTAGAGCTGCCAACGATCAGTCAAATCGTAAGCGACTTGGCCGATCAACTGACCAGCAACGACATAGTCGTCCCATTTTGGCGTTACGCCCGCGAACCTGGCGATTGCAGGATCGGCAACAACGAGAACGCCACCGGCACCGGCACCAAGTGAGGCGCTGAAGCGTCCACTGAGGTCAAAGTCATAGAGCACATTGACCATCTGAGAGAGTTCCCAGATGCCGTCGTTCGAACTGGTGGGCAGGCATGGTCCACCGCTTGTCGTGGCACAATCGACTTCATTGTGGCGATACGCGACCTCAAACTCGGCGCGCCAGCGGCCCCAGTCGTAACCAACCGCGCCCGCTACCGCGAAGCCGGTGTCATATTCTGTGTGACCAGACGAGGTTT
>CAZJOM010000037.1:26221-37831 GCA_964547645.1 uncultured Flavobacteriaceae bacterium | reverse complement strand
CCCGCCTTGATCGCCCGGCGATTGCGCCTAGCCGCCTGCGCGATCATCACCGTCGAGTGGTCGACGCCAACCGCACGAACACTCACCCGCGAAAGGCACAGTTTCAGCGCCACCCCTGGGCCGCACCCGGCCTCAAGCACAACTTCACCGTCTTTTGGATCCAACAGATCAACGGTCCAACGGTTACGCAGCACGTTCGATCCGCGCGTCGCCAGAATCCATCCCGCAATATGCCCCAGCACACCGCGGGGTCGCGCGAACTGCGAGACCACTGCCTTCCGCGCGCTCATTCATCCCCCTCCCCCTTCAAACGCGCATCGAGAAGTGCCGCGATCCTATTCAGCACCACGGTCGCGCGTTCCAAGTCCTGTGCACCGAAATCTTCGGCCAGCGCCTCGATCACCGGCACCTCGCGCGCTTGTATCTTCGCGAACGCGCGTTGCCCCTTCTCCGTCAGCGCTATCAGCGAAGAACGCCGGTGCGCCGGGTTCTCCTTCACGATCGCGAACCCTTGCGCGCACAACGCGTCCGCCAACAGCTGAATGTGCTGGCGCGTGACGCCCTTGTTCTTGGCGATCTGCGGCACCGTCATGGCGCCCGAGGCCGACAACGTCTCCATCACAGCGCGCATCGCCGTCGTCACCTGAAGATCGCCGTGCAGCCCGTCGCCCAGCGCCTTCAGCCGGTTGAACACGCTGCGCACGGCTTGCGTCAGCGCCACCATTTTCTCGCTCTTCGTCATGATTTGCCCTTGGCGAATTTGACCGCCCGCGCCCGGAGCTCGATGAACGGCAGGATCAGCAGCCACAAGATGTTACGGCTACGCGAGTCTTGCACCTCGCTCAAACCGTTTTCCTGTTCAGCGAGCGCCGCCGCAGGTTTACTGCGATAGGTGCCGAGCACGCGATCCCAAATCGTGAGCACCGCACCGAAGTTACTGTCGGTCTCGGGCTGATACGACGAATGATGCACGCGGTGCACATCCGGCGTCACAATGAAAAGCCGCAGCGGCCGGTCGACCCACCACGGCAACCGTACGTTCGCATGACTGAACACCGTCACGCTCGCGTCCATCAGCTCATAGATCAAGAGCGCCAGCGGCGGCACCCCGATCGCAACCACCCCGGCCAACGCCATCGGCGTCGTGAACACGAACTCAAGCGGGTGAAACCGCACCGTCGACGACACATCCAGCCGCGTATCGGCATGATGCACCCGATGAATCGCCCACAAGAACGGCACCTTGTGGTTCAGATAGTGCGTCCCCCATGACAAGAATGCCCGGCCCAGAAAGCCGACTGCAAACGCCGCTTCGACTGGCATTCGGATGACGTTGACAAGCCCGATGCGGTTCGCTTGCGCGAAATCCGCCGCCGCAATCATGCTCACCGGGATCGCGCCCATGACGATAATGTTGAGAACCGTCAGCACGACATTGGCGGGCCAACGCCACAGCCGCTCGGGCGCGGCTGGATCGCGCGGCGCGACCACTTCCAACAGCGCGAAGATCAAGAAGACACCGAAAAACGCCGCATATTGCAGCGGATCGAAGGCCGACCGTAGAAACGCTTCAACCGCGCGAGAGTCCATGGCGCATCTCCATTTGACAACAGTATTGTCAATATCTAAGAGATGACAATATTATTGTCAAGATGAATCGCTAACCCTCCAACCACTCCACCCACGCGCCATGTGCGTGCGCGTTCGCGATCGTTCGCGTTTCGCCGCTGGGCCATATCGTCACCTTTAGCGCCGGCTGCTTGTCGAGCGCGTAGTGCTCCAACGAAACCCGCGCCAACGGCGTTGCGGCACTCGCCTTCGCACCAGCCGCTTCCAACGCGTCGTGAGCATGACGCATCGTCTCTGCCGAAAAATACATCCACGCAATCGTGTGCGCGACGACGGTAACGACGCCGGGTGCCGGCGTTCGGAGCTGCTGCTCAAGCCACTCGCCGGCATCCATCTTGTCCACGACCGGCTTCACCTGCTGCGCGAGCGCGATCGCACCCTCAAGCCGCTTCACGCGCTCAACCTGATCCGGCCACACATACGACATCAACCGATCGGCTTCACCAGGCACGGTCAGATCAATCGGCGTGCGATCGCAACCGCGCCGCTCCACCACGCGCGGCAAAGTCTCGACCCCCGGCCACACGCCGCGCCATTCGGCCTTCACCGTCACCGGCGAAAGCGTATCGCCCACCTCATGGCCGCCGAGCTGATAGCGAAAGCGATCCCACATCAGATTGAGCCCGGCACTCGCGCCAACCTCCAAGATGCGCAGCGGAAGTCCCGTTTGCTTCGCAATCATCGCGTAGGCCGGCATCAACGCCGCCGAACGTCCGATCTCATTCGTCTGCGGCGGCCGCGAAATGAACGTACGCACGAATTCAGCGTTCGCGCAAACCGCAGACTCGATCTCGCGCGCGAACGCAACGGCGTCCTGCCGCCCACCGCCCGCCGGATAGAACGGCACCAGACCCGGCGCCAAACCCGTGCGCGCCATCATTTGCAGCACGCCTGCAAGCCGAAGCGCCAGCACATCGCGCACCGGTTCGCCCGGCCACGGCAGCACCAGAGGCGCCAACGCCCCGCCCTTCACCAGATTGTCGCGAATGAGCCCCAGCACCCCTGCGGTAAAGGGCGACGAGAACTCGTTGCACCAAACGATCTGTTGCCCGATCGACTCGACCACGCCGGCAAGTCCGGTGGATTCGACGACCGTCATTGGACACCTCCTGCAAACGCCATCCGCCGATACGCCCCGCCCAGCCGGCATGCAATCTTGATACGTGCAATCAACCCTGCACTCCCGGGATCGCAGATTGAGTTGCCGCGCCCACCCCGAGGGCGCATAAGCGACAAGCTCCCCCCCGCAAGAAGGATTCGCCCATGCGCCTCAAAGACAAAGTCGCCGTCATAACCGGCGCCGCCAGTGGCATCGGCAAGGAAATCGCCACCATCTTCGTGCTCGAAGGCGCCAAAGTCGTCATCGCCGACCTCAATCAGGACGGCGCCGACGCCGTCGCAAAGGAACTCGGCGGCCCCTCGAAGGCCGTCGGCGTCGCGATGGACGTGACCGACGAAGCCCAAGTCGATGCCGGCATGGCAAAGGCGGTGAAGGCCTTCGGCAAGATCGACGTGATGATTTCGAACGCCGGCATCCAAATCGTCGAACGCGTCGACCAATTCGACTTCGCGAAATGGAAGAAGATGCTGGCGATCCACCTCGACGGCGCCTTCCTGACCACGCGCGCGGCGCTCCGCCAAATGTATGCACAGAAGACCGGCGGCAGCATCATCTACATGGGCTCCGTCCACTCGAAGGAAGCCTCGCACCTGAAAGCGCCCTACGTCACCGCAAAGCACGGCCTGATCGGCCTCGCCAAAGTCGTGGCGAAAGAAGGCGCGGCCCACGGCGTGCGCGCGAACGTCATCTGTCCGGGCTTCGTGCGCACCCCGCTCGTCGACAAACAGATCCCCGAACAAGCGAAGGCGCTAGGCATCAGCGAAGACGACGTGATCAAAAAGGTGATGCTGAAGGAAACCGTCGACGGCGAATTCACCACCGTCGAAGACGTCGCCGAAACCGCCGTCTTCCTGGCCGCCTTCCCCTCAAACGCCCTAACCGGTCAGTCGATCGTCGTCAGCCACGGCTGGTTCATGCAGTAGCGCTAGGAAGTCGCGCGAAACTTCGTCGGCGTCGCGCCGAAGAGATCGCGGAACCGGTTGTTGAACGTCGAGAGATCGCCGAACCCGGCGTCGAACGCGATCGCCGCGACCGGCGCATCGCTCGTCGCCAGCCGCACCGCCGCGCGCCGCATCCGGATGCCGAGCAGATACTTGTACGGCGTCAGACCCGTCACGCGGCGGAACGTGCGTAGGAAATGATACTTGCTCATCGCGGCCAGCCCCGCCAGCGTATCGAGATCGAGCGCCTCATCGGCATGGCGCTCGATGTGCCGCAGCGCGACGCTGATCCGCCGCTCGTCACCGCTCGCCGGCATCGAACGCCGCGGCGTGCCCGACAAAGCCTCGCTCACCCGCTCCACCAGCCGGATCACCAGCGACTCCGCCGCCATCCGCCGCGCCCGCTCGCTAAGCGCCTCGATCTCAACCAGTGTCGGCAGCAGCTCTGGCATCGCCGGCATCATCGGCGTACCGAATGCAAACCGGCCCGATCCCGCCGCACTTGCCGCCACTTCCTCAAACAGCGGCCGTTCGACGTGGAACGCAATGCAGCGGTCGCCGCGGCCATGTTGGTGCCCGCATTCGAAACATGTCCCCGCATTGCCGAGCAACAGAGCACCCGGATGAAGCAGGGCCGTCCCCGAGGCGCTGCGATAGCGAAACGTCCCCGACAACACCGCCGCAATCGACATCTTGCCGTGCAGCTCTTCGTAAGGCCGATCTTCCGGTCCGGCCCGGCAGACCACGTCCGTGATCGCCCACCCTCGCCCTAGTGCGACGACGCGTGAACTGATGGTCGGGGCTGCAACCTTCTCAAGCATGGGCAGAAGGATAGCAATTTCTCCCAAGCCGAACCAAGACCGCCTGCGCAATCCTCCCATGCATCGGCATCAAGGAGATTGTCATGCTCAACCATGTTTCCATCGGCGTGAGGAACATCGCCAAAACCAAGAAGTTCTACGACGCAACCCTAAAACCCCTCGGCTACAAGTGCCTGAGCGACGGGGCCGACTCCCTGGGCTATGGCGCCGACGCTGTCGTGCTTTGGATCGGAAAGAGCGAAAAGCCTGTCCCGGCCGACATGGCCTCCGGTCTCCACTTCTGCTTCGACGCTCCCACCCGCAAAAGCGTCGACGCCTTTCACAAAGCGGCCCTCGCCTCGGGCGGTAAGGACAACGGCAAACCCGGCCTACGCGCCGACTACGGCGACAACTACTACGCCGCCTTCGTCATCGATCCCGACGGCTACCGCCTGGAGGCCTATTGCGCGAAGTAACGCCACGCACCGTCCCGCGAAAAACCCGCGGACACAAGCGGCACGCCACATTCCTTAACGGGTCGTTAACCGGCGCCCTCCAGCATTAACACTTCTGATTCTGGGGGCCGTCCGTAATGTCGTTGTTATTCAGTTTGGTGATGAATTCCGCGTGCCGCAGCAACCATCATCGGCTCGCTGTCGATGCGCTGCGTCATTTGAGGGGCGACAACGCAGAACTCTGGCGCAATCTCTTCCTGCATCACCACAAGGAACTGCTCGAAGGCGCGAAGGCCCCCGATGAAGTCTTCAAGGACTTCAAAAACCACGTCCTGCACGTACGCGAAGGCGACTGGGGCGGCGCACCGCAGGCCGCACGCGAATGGTATCGCCGCACGGTGCGCGCACTGCAGATCAAAGACTGGCCGCAAGCCGTCTACTGCGCGGGCGTGATGAGCCACTACGCTGTCGATCCTGTGCAACCCTTCCACACCGGCCAAACGGAAGAGGAAAACACGATCCACCGCGCCGTCGAGTGGAGCTTCTCAAAGAGCTACGCGAAGCTGCAACAAATCCTGGAGATCGACCTTGGCGGCTATCCCGAAGTCCAAGTACCCGGCGGCAACGACTGGCTGGAGCAGATGGTCAGGAACGGCGCCAAGACTTCGAACCCGCACTACGAAACCGTCGTCGACCACTACAATTTCTCGGCCGGCGTGAAGAACCCCGAAGCGGGCCTCGACCAAGAACTGAAGGACATCGTCGCAAAGCTCTTAGGCTACGCATCGGTCATGCTCGCCCGCATCTTCGAACGCGCCTTCGCCGAAGCAACCGTCGCGCCGCCGAAAGTATCGCTCACCTTCGACACGTTCTTCGCCGCAATGAAAGTGCCGGTGAACGCCGTGCTGAAGCAGATCGCAAACGCCGGCGAACGCATGCTTGTCGCGCGCATGTACGAGGAATTCCAAAAGACCGGCAAACTGCGCGCCACGCTCCCCGACGACGACAAGGTCGTGCGCGAACTCCACGCGAATGAAGTTCTGAAGAAATCGCTCTCGACGCTCGACGCGCAATGGCCGCGCGAAACCGGCACCGCATATGGCACCGGCGCGCCGGCCCGCGTGACGAAACGCAAGGTCGTCAAAGCCGAAAAGCCGAAGAAAGAACCGAAGCCCGTACCGGTCGCAAAGGCCAAGACCGCTCCTGCCGCCAAGCCCACACCCGCAGCGCCGGAAAAATCCACCGCGCAAGCCCCTCAAGGTCCGCGCTTGCGCCTAACGCTCGACGCCCCCGTCGAGGAAGCGCCCTCGATCGGCGCCAAGACCGCGAGCCGCCTGAGCGCCGCGGGCATCCGCACCGTACAAGACCTGCTTTCCGCCTCACCCGATGGCGCCGCAGCGCAGATCAAATTCAAGCACATCTCGGCCAGCGTCATCCGCGACTGGCAATCGCAAGCCGAACTCGCCTGCACCGTCCCGAACATGACGAGCGTCGCCGCGCAGCTGCTCGTGGCGGCCGCGGTCCGCGACGCCGACGACCTCGCCAACGCCGACGGCGACATGCTGCTCAACATGATCGAAGAGTTCTGCGAAACCGGCGACGGCCAACGCGTCCTCCGCGACGCCAACCCGCCAACCCGCGAAGACGTCGACAAATGGATCGCGGCGGCGAAGAGCGTAGCGTCGAAACGCGCCGCGTAAGGAGGCGCTACTTCGTTGGCGGCGCCGTGCCGGCGTCGCGCACGGTCAAGACGCCGAGCGGGAACTTGCACGTCTGCCCGACGTTACAATCGACCATGCCGATCGGGTCGGGCTGGTTGTAGTCGTCCCATTCGTTGAGCTCGACAGTGAACGCCAAATCCGGAACGCGGATCGGCGCGGTCGTGCAGCGGAACTGCCCCTGACATGCAGCAAGCTCCTTGTCGAGCGGCCCCAAACACTTGCGATACTCGCTGCCTTCGCGCACGCACAGCTGCAGCTCCGGCGCCTTCATCGGCCAATCCCAGTTCTGCCCGTTCGCTTTGAAGCGGCTGTACTCGATCTCGAACTGCACCATGCGATGCCAAACACCCGGTGTGTAGTCCGGGGCAACCTCAACGCGCACACTCCCGATCGGCGGCGCCTTCTGCACATATTGGCGATAGGTGTTCGGTCCCCAATAAACCGCCGCCGCACCAACCGCGACGCCTATAACGAACCACCCAAACCCACCACCCGATTCCCGTGCCATTCAAGTCTCCACCTCAGGCGCTAAGCAAAGCGCGCCTATTCTTGGGAATCAAGGTCGCAAGAAAACATGGCGTAAGCGTGTCAAACGGTCGGATCCTGGCCAAACCGTCAGTTCGCCTCGCATCCCGGCCAATTCTTGAGGCCTGGCTCGCCCTTGTCGTTCATGCCAAAGCAGGTGTCGGGGAACTCGCCGGCGTAGTCGCGTTGCAGCTTGATCGCCTGCTCGTAGTCGGCGCGCGCTTTGTCGAAGTCTTCCTTCTTCTCGAACGCGCCGCCGCGGTCGTAGAAAGCGCTGGCATCGGCGGGCTTGAGGCGGATGACCTCGCTGTAGTCGGCAATGGCCTTGTCGCCTTCGCCGGTCTGTACGTAGGC
This sequence comes from uncultured Flavobacteriaceae bacterium, assembly GCA_964547645.1. Taxonomy (GTDB): domain Bacteria; phylum Pseudomonadota; class Alphaproteobacteria; order Micropepsales; family Micropepsaceae; genus SZUA-430. The sequence goes on along the minus strand of CAZJOM010000037.1, from coordinate 30,286 downwards.
GTTCGCGCGACTGCCCAGGGCGTCGGCATTGTCTGGCGCAATCTTCAGCGCCTCGGAAAAGTCCGCAATCGCCTTCTCGAACTCGTTGTTCGCGAGATAGAGGGTTCCGCGCATGACAAGGGTGCCGGCATCGTCCGGCTTGAGCTTCAACGCTTCGCCAAGGTCTGTGACCGCGCGCTCAAGCTCGCCCTTGTGCTCGAACAACGCCCCGGCCCGCCGCACATACGCCGCGAACTTGATTGCAGGTTGAACCTCGGCGCTGTCGATCACGCCCGTGCACGAATCAATGACGCGTTCCAGCGAGGCTTTCTCGTCGCTGCACGTCGTCGCGTCGCGCGCAACGTCGGCCTTCAGCGGCGAAACCGCCGCTGCCAATACCACCACCAAAGACGCAGAACGCGCGAACCACATGGCCCCCGCGAGTACACGACTTCGCGCCGCCAGCCAAGCTGGCTATGCGCGCATTAATCATCGCCTGCTCGAAAGAGTTATGAACCGCCCGCCAGAGTTGCCCCAATTTCGCCAAGCAGCTCTCGCCAGGCTTGATCGATCTCGTTCGACCACGCAGCGCCCAGTATCTCGGCAAAGCTGTCGCGCATCGAAGCGAAGAACGCCGGAAAGATCTCCCGTGGCACGCCGATGTTTTCGTGATTGACGACTTCGATCCGCATCAGATTCGCGCCGTAGCGATTGTCGCCGATGAAATCGAGCACCGCCGCTATCGCCTCGCTCAGCATGTTTCCCCGAACACTGCCGTCCGTATCGCGCACGAACAGCGCCTCCATGTCGGGATAGGCTGCGAACAAGCGCCGGTAGACCGCCGGGGCCGGATCGCCGTGCTCGGCCACCAGCTCTAAACTGCGTTCGATCGTCGCCGCATCCATCCCGCTCACCGGATCATCTGGTCAAAGTCGATCGCGAACTTATGCGCATCCCCCGGCCAGCGCGCGGACAAATAATTGCCGTCCCTGACAGTAAAGCCGATCTCAGGCCGCGCCGCGCTGTCCCGAGCTAGGGACGACGGCCCAGCCAAAAAATCGCTTGGCGCCGCCAACACCGACTTCACCTCGTCCTCAACCGTCACCGGATACGTCCGGTAATAGTCGCCTAGATAGAGCGCGGTAAGCCGCCAAGCCGTCATCTCCATCGACCGCGTCAGCGCCGTCGTCTTTCGCCCGTCCAGCACCGACGCTCCCCAATGCGTCTTCGACCGCGCCGCCAGCAGAACGCCATGACAAATCGCCCCGACCGGCTTGGCCGTGGTCACGAACTGCGCGACCAGAGCTTGCAGGACCGTCGATTCAAGATAAGGCCGCATCCCCTTCGCATGCCCGCCCGGCAGCAGCAGCGCGTCGAACGCCGTACCGGCGATCGCGGCATAGCTCAGCGGCGAACGAAACGCCCCGCTCTCGCTCATCGCGGCATAGGCCGCCCGCCCGTCGGCGTTCGCGCGCAAGAGCGGCGCCAACAAACCAAGCCCCTTGCCCGTCACCATCAACGGATCTGCCGCCGCCACCTGACCCTCAGGCGTCGCAAACGAAACCGCATGTCCCCGCGCGGTCAGCATCTGCCAGGGCACCCCGGTCTCAGTCGGATCGAAGTCGGTGGCCGGCAGCGGAATCAAAATCTTAGCCATACGCGGGGCCTCTTCTTGGGGACGCTTGGCACACGCTTCCTTGACGGCGCGCCGCACGCTTGTTATCAGCCCGCCACCATGATGCCTATGTCGAAGCGCACGATGAAGACGAAGACGCCCTTGTCCCGGGCGGCTTTGGACTCTGCGCGTCAAGCTTAGCGCAAGATCCAAGGCCCCGCCGGGAACGGACGGGGCCGAATGACATCGGCGCCGTCTCCGGCTTGCACAAACGAGAGAGACCGATGTCAGTAGCTGAACTTCCCGCCCGCAATCTCCGCCGCGCGCTTCCGCCGTCGCCATCTGTCGCCGTTGTCGGCGCCACCGGCGCTGTCGGCGTCGAGCTGATCCACTGCCTGGAGCAACGCAAGTTCCCGCTCTCGCGGCTGAAGCTGCTCGCCTCGCCGCGCTCCGCCGGCAAGCAGGTGAAGTTCCAGGGCCGCGACGTTCAGATCGACGCGCTCGACCAGGCGAGCCTTGAAGACGTCGACATTGCGCTCTTCTCGGCGGGAAGCTCGATCTCGAAGGACTTCGCCAAGGCCGCTCGCCGCCGGACCGTGGTCATCGATAACTCGTCGGCCTTCCGCATGGACACGGATGTGCCGCTCATCGTGCCGGAGATCAACGGCGCCGAAGCGTTCAACCACAGCGGAATTGTCGCGAACCCGAACTGCACGGCAATCATCTCCGCCATGCCGCTCTGGCCGCTGCACCGCCAGAACCCGATCCGCCGCCTCGTCATATCTACCTATCAGGCGGCCTCCGGCGCCGGCGCGGCCGCGATGGAAGAACTGCGTGCCTCGACCGAAGCCTACCTGCAGAACCGCCCGTACGAGCCGAAGGTCCTGCCCCACCCCTACGCGTTCAATGTCTTTAGCCACAACGACAAGCTCGACATCGACAGCGGCGAGAACGGCGAAGAGATCAAGGCCGCCCGCGAGCTGCGCAAGATCATGGGCCTACCCAATCTACGCATCGGCATCACCTGCGTCCGCGTGCCGGTGCTGCGCGCGCACACGATCTCGATCAACGCCGAGTTCGAACGCCCGATCACCCACAACGAAGCCCGCGAAATTTTGCGCGGTGCGCCGGGCCTGCGCATCGTCGACGACCGCGCGAAGAACTACTTCCCCATGCCCCGCGACGCCTCCGGCCAAGGCGACGTGCTGGTCGGCCGCCTCCGCCCCGACCAAGGCGACCCGACAGGTCGCACGCTGCAAATGCTCGTCGCCGGCGACCAACTCCTCAAGGGCGCAGCACTGAACGCCGTTCAAATCGCCGAGCTTTTGCTGAAGCAGTAAAAAGCATGCGACGCTGGCGCGAAGCGATTCGCGCCAGCCTATGCCCAAGAACATCGTCATCTGCTGCGACGGCACGTCGAACGAGTTCGACGGCGATCGCACGAACGTGGTCAAGCTGTACCAGATGCTGAACCACGACCCGAAGCTGCAGGTGACGTACTACCACCCCGGCCTCGGCACGATGGAAGCGGCCGGTGCGCTGACAGGATTCTCGCGCTGGTGGACGCGCCTCGCCGGCTTCGCATTCGGCTACGGCCTGCGCAACGACATCCGCGACATCTATGTCTTCCTGATGAATCATTACGAGGCTGGCGACAAGGTCTTCCTCTTCGGCTTCTCGCGCGGCGCCTACACGGTGCGCGCGGTCGCGGCGCTGCTCCACATGGTGGGCCTCATTCGTCCCGGCAACGAGACGCTGGTTCCCTATGCCATCCGCCTGATGTCGAAGATCCGCGAACGCGACGGCGAAGACGGCAAGGCCGCAATTACCCGCGCGATCATCACCGCCCAACAATTCAAGCTCACCTTCGCCTCGCTCGAATGCCGTCCGCATTTCGTCGGCGTCTGGGACACGGTCAATTCGGTCGGCTGGATCGAAAACCCGCTCCGCCTACCGTTCAGCGCCAACAACCCTTCGATCGAAGTCGGCCGCCACGCGGTCGCGATCGACGAACGCCGCGCGTTCTTCCGCGAAAGCCTTTGGCACCCCAAAGGGCGCGGCCCCTCCGGCCCGAAGGACCTGCAACAGGTCTGGTTCCCGGGCTCGCACGGCGACGTCGGCGGCGGCTACCCCGAACGCGACAGCGCGCTGGCCAAGGTTGCGCTCGAATGGATGCTGCGAGAGGCGCAGGCCAAAGGCCTCGCCACCATCGCCGAGCGCGAGGCCCGCATCATGGGCCGCGCCGGCGGAAACTACGTCGCGCCCGACCCGACGGCGACCGTGCACGACGAGCTCAAACACTGGCACTGGTGGCCTGCGCAACTATTCCCGAAGAAGCACTGGCAACGCCGCATCGTCGACGGCAAGGAAGTCTGGAGCCAACGCCGGAAAGTGAACCTCGCCGGTTGGCGCACCATCCCACCCGGCGCCCAAATCCACGAAAGCGCCTACGCCCGCGACCCCGCCTACGT
>CAZJOM010000037.1:6699-26121 GCA_964547645.1 uncultured Flavobacteriaceae bacterium | reverse complement strand
TCCCACCCGGCGCCCAAATCCACGAAAGCGCCTACGCCCGCGACCCCGCCTACGTTGCCAAACTCCCCAAAGACGCAATCCGCGTCACGACGGTCGCTGCACCATCAACCGATCCGCGCTACAGTGGGGAGACAAAGAAAGCACGAGCTTGAAAGTGAGCGACCAACCGCCAATCCGCCGCCGAGACTTCTTGGTCACAAGCGCCCTCACCGCAGCCGGCGTCGGCGGCGCAGTCGCGCTGTGGCCATTCATCGACTCGCTGAATCCCGCAGCCGACACGATGGCCCGGCGTATCGTTATCGACATAAAGCCTCTGACCGGCACCAGAAAAGTCACCATCAATGTGCACCAAATGCCAGTCGTGATTTTCCGCCGCACCGAGGAGGAACTTGCCGCCCTACGCAACCCGACCATGCCAAACAAGACCCGTGATCCACTGCTCCCTATCGGCTACGCTTTCCGCGACCGCGACTCGGAAATGCCGAACCAACCCGATTACGCCAAGAATTGGCACCGATCGCTGCGCCCCGAAGTCATGGTTTGCATCGGGTACTGCACTCACGATCCTTGCATTGTCTCGCGCTTGCCGGAGTTGGGTGAGAACCTGCTGTTGTGCCCGTGTTGTGGTTCACACTTTGACGCAGCCGGTCGCGCCTACTCAGGCCCCGCACGGGAAAATCTTCGCGTCCCGCCACACCGCTACATCGACGACAACACGATCGAGTTCATCGAAGCCGACGTGAACATCCGGGCCTAAGCCTTCGCCCGCAAGTCCTGCGTGATCGTCCCATACCGCTCCGTGTACCCGTCATGCTCGTCGCGCAGGGTCTCGGCCAGCGCCGCCGCGTACCATTCCTTCATCGAAGGTAGATCCAGCAATCGCTGCGCATAAGCCTGCGCGGGCACATCCAGCGTCAAACCATAGGTCTGAATCCGAAACGCCACCGGTGCGAAGAACGCATCGACGTTCGTGAACGCTTTGCCCGCCAGAAAAGGCCCGCCAAATCGCATGAGCCCCTCGTTCCAGAGTTCGCTCACCCGCGTGATGTCCTTGACCAACGCATCCGGCGTCTCGTGCAGCTTCACGCGCAAGCCGCAGTTCATCGAACACCGTTCGCGCAACACCTGAAACCCCGAGTGCATCTCCGCCGCGGCACATCGCGCCCAGGCCCGTGCGGCAGCATCCTTCGGCCACACCCCGTCATGCCGCTCTGCCACATACTCCGCGATCGCCATCGAATCCCACACGACCGTCGACCCATCAACCAGCGTTGGCACCTTCCCCGTCGGCGAGAACGTCCGGAATCGCGCATAGCTGCCACCCGGTGTGAACGCGTGGAACTTTTCCTCGAACAGAATGCCCCGCTCGCGCAGCAACACCCAAGGGCGGAGCGACCAAGATGAGTAGTTCTTGTTGGCGATAAACAGCTGGTACACGGGCAAAGCCTCCTAATTCGCAAGCTTGATCAACGCATCGCAGAGCGCATCCGGCGTCGAGAAAAACGGCGAATGATCGCAATCGAGCGTCACCACCGGATCGCAAGGCAACGCCTCGCGCATCAACCGCTGCAACTCGATCGGAATCGCATTGTCCTGCAAACATTCGATATACGCGCGCTTCACGCGCCCATAGCGCTCCGCGGTCGTACGCACCGGCGTGCCGAAACTCATCAGCGGCTCCGGTCCCACCAACGCAGCGGCGCGCGCAGCCAACGCCGGCGGCGTCGTATTGTAGAATACCGGCAGCACCTTCTCCGGCCGTATCGCGCACGTGATCCCATCCGCCGCCGGCACGATTGTATCGCGCGCCACGTCGCGCCCGGGCGACATCGCCAGCATGTCGCTCAACGTCTTGCCCGCGGGCGCCAGAAACGCCGCCAGATAAACGAGCGCTGAAATCCGATCCGGCACCAACTGCGCCACTTCGCTGATCACGATCCCGCCGCGGCTATGCCCGACCAGCACCACCGGCTCGAACGCCTGCATAACGACATCGCTGACGAACAATGTCCACTTCGAGAGCTCGACTTTGCCAAGCGGCGTCTTATCCCGCCCCATTCCCGGCAAGTCCGGCGCCTCGACAATATGCCCGCGTGCCTTCAGCCGCGGCACGACCTCGTCCCAACACCACCCGCCATGCCAAGCCCCATGCACCAAAACAAACGTCGCCATAGGCCTTCACCAAGTATCTCCGCGCGGCTTACACGAGCAGCATTGAGCAAGCAAGAAACAGTGTCTGACGCCACGCAGCATCTTGGCGACCTTGGTATTTGAAAATGGCAGTACCAAGTCTGCGACTCGCATTATCCTTACACCCATGGACATCGCCCTCGCCGTCTTGTCGCTCATCGGCACCGCCGTCTTCGCCGCCTCCGGCGCGCTTGTCGCCGCGGAGCAGCGCTTCGACCTCGTCGGCGCGATCTTCCTGGCCGTTGCGGCGGGCCTCGGCGGCGGTACGATCGTTGACCTTCTGATCAACGCCGACGTGCGCTGGCTCACCGCGCCGGAGCCGCTCTGGGCGGCACTCGCTTCCGCCGTCGTCGTCTTCGAAGCCGTTCGCTTCGGCGCCCCGCCTGAGAAAACGCTCGTGTGGGCCGACGCCGCCGGCCTCGCACTCTTCACCGCCGCCGGCATGCAGCGCCTGGCGGCCCTCGACCTCGACCCAGCAGCTACCGTCTTTCTCGTCGCCATAGGCGCCGCGGGCGGCGGCACCGTCCGTGACGTGCTCGCCAACCGCGTGCCGCTAATCTTCTCCGGCGAGATCTACGTCACCGCGTCCCTGGCCGGTGCGCTCGGCTACTTCGCCTGTCGTGCGGCAGGCCTCAACGACGGTTGGGCCCTAGCCACAGCGGTGGCGCTAACGTTTGTCATCCGTAGCGTCGGCATTGTCTTTGCGCTCCGCTTACTGCCGGGCTACATCGCCAAGCGCTGAACCCAGCCTTGAAATTCGCAAAGCGGCGGATATCTCAGCCCCAAGTGTAAGCCAAGGGGAGCCGCACTTGCTTGAACAACTAACCGCACTGGCGGCACTCAATTTGAGCTCGCCGGTGGTACTCTTCTTCGCGCTCGGAATTGCCGCAGCACTCCTGCGCTCGGACCTCACCGTTCCCGATGCCTTTGCGAAAGGCCTAACGATCTACCTGATGCTCGCGATCGGCTTTAAAGGCGGTGTCGCCATCGCCAAGCACGGCCTGACGTGGGAGTTCGCCGTCGTCGCAGCAGCCGGCATGCTGATCGGCGTCCTTATCCCCGTGTTCGCGTTCTTCCTGCTGCGCGCGACGTCACAGCTCGATCGCATCTCCGCCGCCGCCGTCGCCGCCCACTACGGCTCGGTCAGCATCGTGACCTTTGTTGCCGCCTCGACCCTGCTCAACAGCCTAAAGATCGAGTTCGACGGCTTCATGGTCGCCGTGACCGCGCTCATGGAAACCCCCGCAATCATCGCCGGCCTCTGGCTCGCCAACGCCGGCAGCACACGCAACGCCGCTGACAAATCCTTCGTCAGCCACGAACTCATGCGCGAGGTGTTCCTAAACGGTAGCGTCGTATTGCTGTTGGGCGCCTTCTTCGTCGGCGTGATCTCAGGCCAGAAAGGCATGGAGGCGGTCTCGCCGTTCGTCGATGCGCCCTTCAAGGGCATCCTCTGCCTCTTCATGCTCGACATGGGGCTCCTCGCCGGCCGTCGCCTGATGAGCACGAACGCGCTGTCGTTCCCGCTCATCCTCTTCGCGCTCTACATGCCGCTGATCGGCGCAAGCTTGGGCCTCTGCGCCTCGACGCTGATCGGCCTCTCGCCGGGGACCACAATGCTGCTGATGACGCTCTGCGCAAGCTCGTCCTACATCGCCGTACCCGCCGCAATGCGCATCGCGCTGCCGCAAGCTAACCCGGCGGTCTACTTGACGCTCTCACTCGCGATCACATTTCCCTTCAACCTGACGCTCGGCCTGCCGCTCTACTTCTTTGCGGCCGGCGGCGCCATGCCCTAAGGCCCCAACACCATGGTACAAACCTATGCCCGCAAGAAGCTAGAGATCATCGTCGAGCCCGCCATCCTGCCCCGGATCGAGGAACTGCTCGTGAAGGCCGGCGCAAAAGGCTACACGATCCTCGAAGGATCAAAGGGCTTCGGCGCTCAAGGCGCTTGGTGGGAGGACTCACTCTCGCACGCCTATGGCATGACCCTCGTCAACGTCATCCTCACCCCGGAAGCCGCGGACGCGGTCCTCACGAACCTGCTTCCCCTTTTCGAATCCTGGCGCGGCGTCGCAACAGTCAGCGACGTCCAAGTCCTGCGACCTGATCGGTTCTAGTTCAACGGCTCGTGCGGCGCGCGTTTCGTGCGGCGGAGCTCTTTGATCGCTTCGCCGATCGACCACCACAACGTAATCCCGCGCGGATCGCCTTTGCGGATCATTTGATTCTGAAAGCGCGTCGCCTCGCGCAGCGCCTTGTCGCCGTGATTGCGGATCAAAAGCCACGCCGAACGGATTATGTCGGGATCGGGATCGAAGTGCGGTTTCTTTGTCATCGCGCCGGGGGAGTAGTGAACGCTGTTGATGCGACGGACATTGCACCGCGTCGCAACGCGCCACCACTGACCGAGGGTCGAAGTTGCAATTGATCACGCAACTATCAGGCGTCAGTTAAAAGACGCATCGGAGTTCAATTGCGACTTGGACGTGCGTTAACGCCTGGCGCGATTCCCCTAGCCGTTTCGCCAGCTCAGAGCGGTGCGCGCGTAAATGGCACCGCCAACTGGCCGAAGAAAGTCGAAGGCATCGGATGCGCGATGCCGATGTCCTTAGGCGGGCGGCGCGGCGCGTTAAAATAGGTGCCGAACAGCTGATCGAACAGCATCAGGTTTTCGCCGTAGTTCCGATTGCCCTCGGCAAGCACTTTCGAATGGTGCCACCGATGCAATTCCGGCGTGTTGAAGACGAAGTTCAACACGCCACAGCGCATCTCCACGTTCGAATGCGTGAGGATTCCGACAAAGGTCGTGATCGCGCTGACCATGATCATGACGTCCTTGGGTGCACCCAGAAGCAACAGAACGGGCATGGCCACCGCCAGACCGGTGAGCGTGTCCACAACGTGAAATCGGCCGGTGTTCAAAAACCAGAGCCGCGTTACGCTGTGATGAACGGCATGGAAGCGCCACAGCGGCGGCCACTCGTGCGCGAACCGGTGCTTCCAGTAGAGCCCGAACTCGGCGATGACGAGTCCTATTGCCACTTCAACTCCAAAGGGCAGATGAGCCGGCCAGAGCACCCCGGCGGTCGGCGCAGCGAATTCGGCTATCCCCATAAAAGTCACCATCACAATGATGACTTGGGCGATACCCTTGTTCAGGACGGTGTGCGCGATATCGGGGACAATTTGGCCGTCATTGGCGAGCCACGCTTGCTCATGCGGAAACACACGCTCCAACACCGCGATAGCAATCGCGAGCGCGACGTACGTCACGTTGAAAACCAGAACCGCGTGTCCGCTTTGAATGCCGGCATAGACCGAAACGACTGATGCCGCGAACAACAACGGCCACCACACATAGGACAGCGTCCGGCGCATTGATGCCTCATCGCTGGGGGGCGAAGTACGCGCACCCTAGCACAAGGGCGCGCGCCGCGTGTAGCCACTTCCCTTCAAGCGCCCACACCACTTCCCCCAAAACGCGAAGAGACTTAGGCGACTGCACGCTCCTGTCCCGACGCCTCCAGCGCGTAAACGACGGTCTCGTTCTCCCGGCCCCGCAGATGCTGCGGCCCGACGAATTTCAGCTGCTCGATGAGCGCCCGTTCTTCGCGCATCTCGTCCTGCACCGCCTTGACCAACGTATCGCTGGCAACGAGCCGCGTCCCCAACTCCTTCGACAGCGATTGCAGCCGGCTAGCCACATTGACCGTGTCGCCCACGACCGTGAAAGTCATCAATCGCTCGCTACCAACGTCGCCCAGCATGACGTGGCCATAGTGCAGCCCGACCCCGATCTGAAACTCGAACTGCCCCGCCGCCGCCCGCTCCACATTCCAGCGCGCAACGGTGTCAATCATCGCATACGCGCAAGCCAAAGCATCACCCGCATCGCCATGCCCTCGATCCGGTACGCCGAAGACGGCAAGCAACCCATCACCCAAAATCTTGTCCAGCGTACCGCCATGCTGGAAGATCACTTCCTCCATCCGTCCATGAAAGTCGCGCAAGAATGAGATCGCCTCTTCCGGCGCCATCGTCTCGCAACGCGTGGTGAACCCGCGGATGTCGGCGAACAACACAGCGGCCGCTTGCCGCCGCGTCTCGCCGAACGGCCGCTCGCGCGCGCTGAGTTCATCGACAACCTTCGGCGAAAAGTGTCGCGCCAAATTGGCCCGCGCCCGCTCCGACGCCGCCGCCGCGAGAACCAACCGCCGCGAGCGCCAAACGGCAACCGCAAGCCCCAACGTCAGAAATGCCAACACCACATAGTCGTAGACGATCTTGATCACCGGCAAGTATCCCGGATCGCCGTAGTCGCGCCACATGCCGGGGCCCGCCTTCACGGTGATGAATGTGCCTGGCTCCATGGCAGCCGCCGCGACAACAGCACCCCAGCCGAGTGTGATGCAAAGCCCCGTCCAGAGAATAAACCGCGGCGAATAGCTGAACGCGCCGTGGACCAGAAACGCGACGAAGAACAGCAACGCCCCCTCTTTCACCGCCAACGTCACCGGCGGCAAGTCGTTCGCAAACGAATGCCGCATGATCAACAGCCAGGCGAGATAAGCGCAGTCGAGCGCAATGAACACGTACTTAGGCCACGCCAGTTCCGGCCACCGCCGCATCGCCTCGAATTGCGCCAACCCGATCGCTGCAATGCCGAGCGGCATCAGCAACAAAAACAACCACCCGTCCCCGACAAACGACCCCGTCGCCGCGAACAGCAGCACCAGCGCGATCACGATCACTGCCCTGACCACACAGGCCAACATCAACCCCGACCGTTCCGTCTCGTGGAAAGAGGTCAAAATCCGCTCCGACATGCCCGGGTCGCTCCCCGACGGCGCTACCCCGGCAATGAAGTGTCGCAATTGCTGGCTCAACATCGGAAGAGCGCCTCGTCTGATTCATCCATCTCCGGCAGGTATTGCGCCTCTTGCCGCCGGAGCGGAAGTGACCGTGCCCACGAAAACCCGCCAGTCGGGGAACAAGCACCGGAAATCCGGCGTTTGGCTTGCACCCACGACGCCCGCCCGCCATCATCGGTGTAGGTACGCCTTCGGGGGGAGGCGGAAAAATGCACGACATCAGCCTCGCCGAAATGCTGGGCTTCAATCTGGCGACTGTCTGGACTTGGTTCTGGGTGCTCTTCTTCTTGCGCCTGATCCTTGGCGCCTTCGTCGGCATCGACGATATCACCCACGGCTTTAAAGCCCTCTCGCAAGACCGAGCAACCCACGAAGCCGAAGCCCGCTCCATCCGCCGTGGCAATGTCGTCGTCACGATCATCCACGTCGCCATGCTCACAGTCTTCGCCCTCGCCTACATCCGCCTGCCGCAATAGACTTAGAGTCTGAACACGCGGCGCGCGTTGCCGGACAGAAACGCTTCGCTCTGCGCCTGCGATAAACCCAGTCCTTCCAGCCCGTCCAAACAGGCTGCCGGCGCCAGCATGGGCCAGTTGGTGCCGAACATGACGCGCGACTTGCCCACGCCCTTCATCCACGCCACGAAATCCGGCGGTAGTCGCCGTAGCACATAGGCCGACGTATCGACGTGGAAGTTCGGAAACTTCACGGTCAAAGTCGTCAGTTCGTCGAGCCAAGGAAACCCAACATGCCCGCCAACCACGACCAGTTCAGGAAAGTCGAGCAGCACGTCTTCCAAATACGGAATAAGCCGTCCAGTCTCAGACCGCTTCAGCGGCCCGGTGTGTCCGATCTGGGTGCAGAACGGCATGCCGGCCTCGATACACGCCGCATAGACCGGATAATAGCGCCGGTCGTTCGGCGGCAGATCCCACAACCACGGAACGACCCGCACGCCGACAAAGCGCTTGCCGTCCACCCGCCGCCGTATCTCGCGAACCGCTTCCATCGGATTGGATAGATCGACACACGCCAAGCCGCGCAGACGCAGCGGCGCCTCCGCAATCTGGCGCTCCACCTCGTCGTTGGAAATCAAGTCGCCCGACGGCGACGACCAGCCCGATATGAGCGTGATATCGATACCGGCAGCATCCATCGCCGCAACGGTCGACGCAGGCGTCGGCAGCACTCGCTCACCCTCTTGCCCCGTCCAACGCAGCAGCGTTCGCATCCACGGCTGAGCGGCCATGCGCTCGGTCGTGATCTGCGCCCACACGTCGATCGCACCCATCGTCAACCTCATTTGCTTCACTAGTGAAGTATCATGTTGTGCACGGCTGCTCAAGCGGGTTATCTTGCGCCATGACCGCTCAGAAAACCCGCCTCTACCACCGCCTGCAGGTCGCCGCACACCGCATTCAAAAGGCGGCGGACCGCGCCGTGATCGCCGCAGCCGAAGTGACGACCGCGCAAGCGGCGGTGCTGGCGGTCATCGCGCGCAGCGAACCGACGTCGCAACGTCTTGTCGCCAATCAACTCGGCCTAAACGAATCCGCCGTCACGGCCATGTGTGCCCGCCTGATCGAGAAAGGTCTGCTCGACCGCACTCCCGATCCGTCCGACACGCGCGCCTGGAGCCTGTCGCTAAGCGCCAAAGGCCGCGCCGCATTGAAACGCCTCGAACGCCCCTTCCGTGGAATCAACGACACGATCGAAGCCACGCTCAGCGAGCGCGAAATCCTCCACCTGGCCGACTACTTGACCAGGCTCGGCCAAGCGTTCGAATAGACCGCACTGCCGTTGCGCGATCCGCGGCTGTACGCTTCGCCTTTTGCGCGACTTGACGAGCGGCACAAGCTTCGTCATCGTTAATCCAGAACCATGTTGGTCAAGGGAACCCGGTGAGATACCGGGGCTGCCCCCGCAACTGTAAGCGACGGCGCATCGGCCGAGACACCACTGATCCATGCGATCGGGAAGGTGGCCGATGAAGGGTCGCAAGCCAGGAGACCTGCCAACGTGTGTCACCCCTCGAACGCGCGGCGGGCGCTTGCGAGACGGATCCCTCCGGCGCGGTGACGTTGGGCCTATCGCAACCATGGTGGTGGCGAGGGACCACGGGCGCTTTGGACGGGATGCTCTGCGCCCACGTCACGCTTGGGGTGCATCATGTCTCGCTTTCTCTTGTCAGTTTCCGCCTTCGCCTTGCTCGCATCTTCGGCCTTCGCCGACCAACCGGTCGAAAAAGTCGTCGTGACGGCCAGCCGCATCGGCAAAGTGGCCGAAGACCGGCTCGGCACAGCGGTCACGATCATTGACGGCAAGCAAATCGACGAACGTCAAACCCGCTTCATTGGCGACATCCTGCGCGACGTGCCGGGCGTCGCAGTCAGCCGCTCCGGCGCCGTCGGCTCGAAAACGCAAGTCCGTATGCGCGGCAGCGAAGGCAACCACACGCTCGTGATGTTTGACGGGGCCGACGTCAGCGATCCGTTCCAAGGCGAGTTCGATTTCTCCGGCCTTCTCGCGACCGACATCGAACGCATCGAAATCCTGCGCGGCAGCCAAAGCGCGCTCTACGGCTCCGACGCGATCGGCGGCGTCATCAACATCGTTCCGCGCCGCGGTAAAGGCGACTTCGCCGTCGAAGCGATGGGCGAAGCCGGCTCGTTCGCGACCTGGCAAACCGGCGTGAGCGCGGGCCTTGGCAACGACACCTTCGACTTCTACGCCAGTGCCAACCACCACGCGACCGCCGGCATCAACATCGCCCGCGATGGCAACGAGCGCGACGGCGAGCGCGACTCCGCGCTGTTCGTGAACGCAGGCATTCGCCCGGCCGAGAACGTCGAGCTGCGCGCACTCCTGCGTTACTTCGACACGTTCGCCGAAACCGATCCACAGGATTTCTTCAGCGGCCTCGTCATCGACGGCAGCGACGACACATTCGACACCACGCAGCTTTACGGCAACATCTCCGCGGAAGTGTCGGCCTTCGCCGGCGCATGGCAGACGCGCCTCAACTACGCCTTCATCGACGCGGACGCGACCACAGACAGCGCCTTTGGACCCTTCATCACCAAAGGCAACCGCCACAAGGTCAGCCTCGTCTCCGCCGTCAACGCCACAACGGGCGCGTTCGAACATAAACTCACCGGCGCCATCGACTGGCGCACCGAGCGCTATCAGAACGTCGCCACAACTCTCCCCTTCGACCCCGGCATCAACGGCGTACGCAAACTCGACACGATCGGCTACGTCCTCTCGTACGACCTCTCGGTTGACGCGTTCGACGCAGGCATCGCTTTCCGGCGCGACGACAACGACCGCTTCGTTGACGCCAACACGTATCGGCTGCAAGCGAGCTACCGCCTCTCGGACACGACGCGCCTACGCGCGACCGCTGGCACAGGTGTCAAGAACCCGAACAACTTCGAACTCTTCGGCTTCGACCCCAGCGGCTTTGTGGGCAACCCCAACCTCAAGCCGGAGAAATCAACCGGCTGGGACATCGGCATCGACCAAACGTTCTGGAACGGCAAAGCGCGCGCGACGGCGACCTACTTTGAGGCCCGCCTCAAGAACGAGATCCAGACCGACTTCTCGGTCTTCCCCTCGACCACAAAAAACCAACCCGGCAAGAGCAACCGCCGTGGTATCGAACTCACCTTGGACGCAGCGCTGGCCGACGACGTGACGTTCAACGCCGCCTACACCTATCTCGACGCCGACGAAGTCGGCACACCGGAAGTCCGCCGCGCCCCGCACATCGCCTCGCTGAACCTGAACTACCGCTTCCTCGACCGCGCGTCGGCAACGTTGAGCGTGCGTTACAACGGCGAGCAGGACGACACACTGTTCTCGTTCTTCGGTAACACGCCCGTCGTCAACAAGGCGTTCACCCTTGTCAACATCAACGCATCCTACGACCTGACCGACAACATCCAAGCCTTCGGCCGCGTCGAAAATCTGTTCGACGAAAAATACGAAGAAGTCTTCAGCTACCGCTCACCCGGCATCGCCGCCTACGCGGGCATCCGGACCAGGTTTTAGGAGCGCGCCCCATGGACAACCTCAAACCACTCGCGTGGCCCGCCGTACTGGCGGCCACCACCGTCATAGGCAGCCTCATTGCCGCCTGCATGATGCCGTTCGTCGCGCTCGCCATCGTTATCGCGGCGAGCCTGCCGGCGCGGCAAGCCATCTTTGCGCTGACGACCATCTTTGCGGTGAACCAAGCGATCGGCTTCATCTTCCTCGGCTTTCCATTGGAGGCCTACACGTTCACGTGGGGCGCGGCGATCGGCGTCGCAACCGTAGCGGCATGGGCGACGGCGCGGTTGCTGGTAAACCCTGCGGGTGACCTCAACGCTGCTCGGCTCGCACTCGCAGGCGCCGCCGCATTCGTCACCTACGAAGCACTCCTGTTCGTTTTCGCCACGCAGGCCGGTGGCAAAGAAACCTTCACATCCGCAATCATCGCGCAGCTTGCACAGAACGAGGCAATCTGGCTCGCCGTACTCGTGACGCTTCGCGTAGGCGTCACCACCACAGCACCAGCGATCTTTGGCGCACAGCGCCTGCGGCTCGCCTGATGCGCATCGCCTCGCTGCTGCCGAGCGCGACGGAAATCGCCGTCGCGCTCGGCTTCGCCGGCAACCTCGTCGGCCGCTCGCATGAGTGCGACTTCCCAGCGACCGTGCAAAGGCTCCCCGCCCTAACGGCTAGCAAACTGCGCAAGGGCCTAAGCTCACTCGAAATCGACCGCGAAGTGCAGTCGATCGTCAGCCAAGGTCTCTCCGTCTACGAAGTCGACGCCGAACGCCTGCGCGCGCTCAAGCCCGATGTCATCTTGACCCAAACCCAATGCGCCGTATGCGCAGTAACGCCCGACGATCTCCAAGGCGCATTGAACGAATGGTCAGGCAGAAAACCGCAACTCCTCTCGCTCGCACCCGAAGCGCTCGCCGACGTATGGGGTGACATCCGCGGCGTCGCGGCCGTGCTCAACGCGGCGCCAATCGGCGAAAGAGTTGTCGGCGAGCTCGAGGCGCGCCTGCGTGCTCTCCGCATCAAAACTGCGCCCAGTCCCAAACCGACCGTTGCCGCCATCGAATGGACCGAACCCTTGATGGCCGCGGGCAACTGGATCCCCGAGCTCATCGAAGCCGCCGGCGGTCAACCGCTTTTTTCAATCGCCGGCCAGCATTCGCCATGGCTCGAGTGGAACGCGCTCGCTGAAGCCGACCCGGACGTCATTGTGCTGATGCCCTGCGGCTACCGCATTCCCGAAACCCTCACCGAGCTGAAGCCGCTCAACGATCGCCCGGCATGGCGCAGCCTCACCGCGGTACGCGAACGTCGCGTCTTCGTCACCGACGGTCACCACTACTTCAACCGCCCCGGCCCGCGCCTCGTCGAGTCCGCCGAGATTCTGTCGGAGATTTTCGGCAACGCAAACTTCGGTCACGAAGGCCGCGGCTGGATCCGCCTAAGCTGCCCCTAACCGTTTCGCAACGGCCTGAATCCGCGTGGTGACACCGAGTTTTGCCTTCGCATTGCCGACATGGAAGCGCCCAGTTCGGGCGCTGATGTTGAGTGCAAGAGCGATCTCGTCGTCACACTTACCCTGCGAAACCAGCCGTAGAGGGTGCAAAGTAGCTCCACCACTTGTCGTCGCCGCCCCCTCTTCGCGCTTGAGGTCGAATATCGTGAAAGGTTGCTCGCTCGCCTTTGCGAAACTGCCGGACCCTCCAATACGGTGCCTAAGACAGGAATGAGCCTCTGGGAACGCAAAGCGCGACCGGAAACGGGCGCATCTGACACACCCCGGAGTGCACCAATTTACAACTCATTTACGTTGTTTTTCTTGACTTCCGCAAAGCAAAGGCGCATACGCTTCGGTCTGCACCGGTCGTTGTTTCGACTTTGGCAAGCGCTCACGCCGCGTGAACGGCTTGAGATCTGAAAGCGATCTCTTCGATACCTTTTGAGCGCCAAATACACCCGGAACTGCCCAGGTAACACGCGGGGCGTCCTACGCAACCCGCGATTTTTCGCGCGTGCTCGATGGCCTGCGGGCCCGGCAACGCGCGCGGACTCGCATATTGAAAGTGAACTAAGTGAACGATTTTTCTTCGTTGGGTTTAGACGCGCGCCTTCTCAAGGCTCTCGCTCAAGAAGGCTATACCGCCCCGACCCCCATCCAATCGCAAGCCATCCCGCGCGTCCTCGAAGGGCGCGACTTGCTCGGCATCGCGCAAACCGGCACCGGCAAGACGGCAAGCTTCGCGCTCCCCATTCTGCAGCGCCTCGACGCGAACAAACGTCAAGCCGCGCCCAAGACGGCGCGCGCGTTGATCTTGTCGCCCACCCGCGAACTCTCGGCCCAAATCGCCGACAGCTTCAAGGTCTATGGCCGCTACATGAATCAGACCGTCACCACGATCTTCGGCGGCGTCGGCGAAGGCCCGCAGATCCAAACCATGCGCGGCGGCATCGACATTCTGGTCGCAACGCCCGGCCGCCTGCTTGACCTCGTCAACCAGCGCGCCGTCGATCTGACCAAGACGGAAATCTTCGTCCTCGACGAAGCCGACCGTATGCTCGACATGGGCTTCATCCGCGACATCAAGCGCCTCGTCGTCCATCTCCCGCGAGACCGGCAGAACCTGTTCTTCTCGGCCACCATGCCGGAAGAAATCGGCTCACTCGCCGGCGATCTCTTGAAGGATCCCGTCAGCGTCTCAGTCACGCCCGCAGCCACCACGGTCGAGCGCATTAAGCAACGCGTGATCCACGTCGAAGCCGGCTCGAAGCGCGCGCTTCTGGTCGACCTACTGCGCAAGCATGAGGACATGAACCGCACGCTCGTCTTCACCAAGACGAAGCACGGCGCCGACAAGGTCGTCCGCGCGCTCGCTGCCGCCGGCATCGTGGCCGCCGCCATTCACGGCAACAAGAGCCAGAGCCAGCGCGTTCAGACGTTGAACGCGTTTCGCGCCGGCCGCACCCGCGTGCTGATCGCCACCGACATCGCCGCCCGCGGCATCGACGTTGACGGCATCAGCCACGTCGTCAACTTCGACCTGCCGCATGTGGCGGAGTCCTACGTCCACCGCATCGGCCGCACGGCGCGCGCCGGCGCCGACGGCATCGCGATCGCGTTCTGCGACCGCGAGGAACGCTCGCTTCTGCGCGACATCGAAAAGCTCACGCGCCAGACGATCCCGGCCAGCGAATGGAAACCCCGCCCGCTGCAACCCGGCGAAGTCGCCGAAGTAGCCATCGTCGAACACACGCGCCCGGAGCGCCGCGACGAACAGCGCCGCGAAAATCGCGGCCCGCGTCGCGACGATCGCCGCGGCCCACGCAAGGACGACCGCCGTCACGCACCCCGCGAAGATCGTCCCGCGCAGCCGCAAGCCGCGTCGGGCTACGGCGAACGCGCGGCGCACGCCCCGCGTCCGCACGGCGAACACGCCCCGCGCCCGCATGGCGCAAAGCCCCACGGCAAGCCCCATGGCGAACGCAACGCTCATGCTCCCCGTCCGCACGGCGAGCATGCGCCGCGCCCGCACGGTGCTAAGCCCCACGGCAAGCCGTTTCGCGGCAAGCCGCACGGCGAACGCGCGGCGCAAGTCACGGAAGCCGGCGCCGGCGCCCGCCCGTTCAACGGACCGAAGCGCCACCGCAAGGGCCACAACCCGAACCGGCCGCAAGGCAATGGCCACGCACCTGGCACGACGCTAAAAGACGCGGGCGGCAACGCGCTGCCCCGCTTCCTCCAACGCAAGGCGCGCCAACACTAAGGATGTAGAATGCGCGAGAACAAGCTCAGAAGCCTGTGGGCAAGCGGCCAAGCCGCCACCAACGTCTGGGCCTCTGTTCCCGCCGCCTACGCCACCGAGATACTCGCGCATCAAGGCTGGGATTCGATCACCGTCGACACCCAGCATGGCGTGCTCGGTTACCAAGATATGGTCGCCATGCTCACCGCCATCGCGACCACACCAACCGTACCGCTCGTACGAGTCGGCTGGAACGACCCGACCCAGATCATGCGCGCAGCAGATGCCGGCGCGATGGGCGTCATCTGTCCGACGATCAACACCAAAGCAGAGTGCGAACACTTCGTCGGCGCGCTCCGCTATCCGCCGCTGGGGTACAGAAGCCTAGGCCCGAACCGCGCCCGCTTCCTCGGCGACGACTACGCACTGCGCGCGAACGACACGATCCTCGCGATCGCCCAGATCGAAACTGCCTCTGGCCTCGAACACCTCGAAGCGATCGCAAGCGTCAAGGGCCTCGACATGCTCTACATCGGCCCCTCCGACCTCGGTCTCTCCATGGGCCGCGAAGGCAAGATCGACCAAACCGACCCCGTTGTCGTCGAAGCGATCGACCGCATCCTGCACGTAGCAAAGGACAAAGGCCTCAAAGCCGGCATCTACTGCATCGCCCCTGAGTACTCCAAACAAATGCTCGCCAAAGGCTTCGACCTTGTAACCGTGGCCTCCGACGCCGGCATCCTCTCCACCGCCGGCACAGCGCTCAGGCGCCAGTTCTCGTAACGCGGCGCGGTGGTGAGTCTCAAAAAATTTCACCACCAAGACACCAAGGACCACCAAGACGCTCATGGCAATCGTCGTGCGTTGGTTCGGCGCGAAGCGCCATTGATGCGCGCTACGCGCGCGGGTGCTAGCCGATTGGGCTCAGCATCTTGGTGGAACTTGGTGGTCCTTGGTGTCTTGGTGGTGAAAAATACAGCGGCCCCACCCACACCGAGTCATCTCGTTTGAA
This sequence comes from uncultured Flavobacteriaceae bacterium, assembly GCA_964547645.1. Lineage (GTDB taxonomy): Bacteria > Pseudomonadota > Alphaproteobacteria > Micropepsales > Micropepsaceae > SZUA-430. The sequence goes on along the minus strand of CAZJOM010000037.1, from coordinate 10,252 downwards.
CACTGTTCAAACTTTCGAACGCATTGTGTCACCAATTGCAACACCAGGCAGTTCTCTGACCTGGCTGCGTTGACACCCGCACGCGGCCAGATTCACGATCCCCGTTGTGAGCGCAGGACCGATTCCCGATCTGTTGAGCGTCGTTCTCGTCGTCTGGCTATTAGGCCTCGCGGCGGTCGTTTTGCTTGCGATGCTGAGCGGCCGGGTCTGGCTCTACGGGCTCTTCACGACCGACATCGACGACGATGGCGTCGCGGACGAGTTCCACCCGGAACGGGTGCAGCTGCTGCTGATGTCGATCTTCGGCATCGCCGGTTATGCGATCATGACGATGAACGCGGTGTCTGCGTCGACGGCCGCGGTCAAGGTGCTTCCGGACGTACCGGAAGAATTGGTGATGCTCTTGGGCGCGAGCAACACGTTCTATTTGTCGGGCAAGTTCGGACGGACTCTAACGCGGGGATAGCAGCACATGTTTCCTTTTGATCTGGCGATGCTGGTCGCCATCGTACTTTCGGTCATTCTGCTCGGCTTCGGCGCCGTCGTCCTCGGCATGATCATCACCGGCCAGATCGACCTCTCCGACATCCTCGTCGAGTCGAACGAAAACGGCAGCAAGAAAGCGAGCCTCTCGCGCCTGCAGTTCCTGATGTTCTCGTTCGTGATCGCGGGCCTCTATCTCGTGATCTGCGTCGAAAGCGGCACCTTCGTCGACGTGCCGCCGGGCGTGCTGGTGTTGCTGGGTATCTCCGGCGGCAGCTACATCGTCTCCAAAGGCATCGGCAAAGGCACAAAGGTCCCGGGCATCGCCGCCCAACCGCCGCGCCAACAACCGCGCGCGCAAGCGCATCGCCACGGCCCGGTTCCCGTCGCCGAGCACGAACAACCGGCCGCCGCCGCGCAGTAGAGGCGCACCACCCGTGTCGCGCCTCGCCCTCGCGTTCCTCGCCGCTTCGCTGTTGGCCGCACCCGCGCGCGCCGACTTCGAAGCCTGCCGCGCGACCTATACGGAGGTCGGCCTTCCCAAGACGCTCGGCGATCCCGACGGCACGGAAGTCCAAGACCGCTGCTTCAAGGGCTTCGCACTGCTCTACAACAAGCGCACGAAAACGCCCGATTGGGTGATCGAGCGCCTGACCGCCGCCTCGTTCAAAGGCGTCGCCACACGCAGCAAGTCCGCCTTCGCCGCCGACACCGTCGTCGCCGAAGACGCGCGCGCCACGCTCGCCGACTATGACGCCTCTTGGAACGGGCAACGCTTCGATCGTGGCCACCAGGCGCCGGCCGCCGACGACAAGTTCGCGCAAGACGCGATGAACCAAACGTTCCTGCTCTCCAACATGGCCCCGCAAGTCGGCATCGGCTTCAACCGCCACGCCTGGAGCTATCTCGAGAAAGCAATCCGCGGCTGGGTCATGTGCGGGGGCCGTGATGAGATCTACGTCATGACCGGCCCGATCTATTCGCAAGACCAAACGAAAGTCCTGGGCGCGAACAAGATCGCGATCCCGGACTCGTTCTTCAAAATCGTCTTCGACCCCGGCCGCGGCCGCGCCATCGGCTTCGTCCTCGAAAACAAACGCCACACCGGCCGCGAACTCAGCCCCTACAGAAAGTCCATCGCCGAAATCGAAGAACTCACCGGCATCGACTTCCTCACGAACCTCACCGACCGCGAACAACGCGTCCTCGAATCCAACATAGCCCCCATGTGGGCCTACGACCGCACGTGTGATCTGCGGGAGTGAACCGATTACGTATGCGCAGTGGTCGGGTCAGAGAAAATTCACCACAAAGCCATCAACTACCCACCGACCGACGCAACCAACTTCTTCGACGCCTGCAGCCGCCACGCAACGCCGATACGGTGCACGAGATCGTCGTCTTTGATCTTCGACAAGCGGATCAGCACCGCCGGCCACCCCTTGTAGTGGTCGGTCTCGAAATAGATCGAAGGCCGCGCCTCAATCAGAAACGCCTTCTCTTCAAGCGAGCACATGATCGCGATCACATCGACATCGCGCACCCGCAGCAGAAACTTGCCCTTCACCTTCAAACTCGGCGTACCGTAAGACGTTCCCTCCTCGATCCCCGGCAGCTTCGTCGCCTTCGCCGCCCTCACGACACGCTTGAAATCCCGCGTGAGATCGCTGGGCATCGTCGCCGCAGGAGCTTTCCGTGTTCTCGTGAGCTTAGCTGGCATACGAAACATGTTAGCCCCATACCCAAAAAAAGGAAGCAGCCAAATCGACGTCGTTCCCGCTTGTGAGCCGCGCTGCCGAACCCTAACGTCCCAGGAAATCGCAATCCGGAAGGAACCAAATGTTAGCCCCAGTCATCCTCGTCGAAAAGCACGGCGAGACCGCGCTCGTCACCCTCAACCGCCCGACCGCAATGAACGCCCTCTCGCGCGAACTGCGCACCGCGATCGCGGATACGTTCGAGAAACTCGAAGCAGACCCCGGCACGCGCGTCGTCGTGTTGACCGGCGCCGGTAAAGCGTTCTGCGCCGGCCTTGACCTGAAAGAGCTCGGCCAAGGCGCCGACACCGTGCAAGGAACGGTCACGACGACCGACCCCGTCACCTCGATGGGCCGCTTCTCCGGCCCGATCATCGGCGCGATCAACGGCGTCGCCATCACCGGCGGCTTCGAGATCGCGCTCGCCTGTGACGTGTTGATTTGCTCAAGTGAAGCCCGCTTCGCCGATACCCACGGCCGCGTCGGCATCTTGCCCGGCTGGGGGCTCTCGCAAAAACTCTCGCGCGCGATCGGCATCTACCGCGCCAAGGAACTCTCGCTCACCGGCAACTTCTTGACCGCGCAGCAAGCAAACGACTGGGGCATGGTCAACCGCGTCGTGCCACCGGCGGAGCTAATCCCGGCCAGCCTCAAACTCGCCGCCGACATGCTATCGCTCGTCCCCGAATGTCTCAGCGGCTACAAGAAACTCATCGACGACGGCTTCGCCCAGTCCTTCGGCGATGCAATGAAGACCGAGCACCGCTATTCAGGTGCCGCCAACAAAGCCGTCAGCCCCGCCGAAATCGAATCCCGCCGCGAAGCCATCCGCCAACGCGGCCAAGCCCAGAAGGCGTAAGAAAAATTTCACCACCAAGCCCCGCAATCCGCCAGCCTAGAGAATGAGATGACCAAACCGCTCTGGACCCTCGACGCCACCGAAACCGCGAACCTGATCCGCAAGAAGAAGCTTTCCGCGCGCGAGGCGGTCGACGCGCACCTCGCGCGGCTCGACGCGGTGAATCCGAAGCTGAACGCCGTCGTCCGGCCGCTGCACGAGCAAGCCCGCGCCGAAGCCACCGCGGCCGACGCTGCACAGGCGCGCGGCGATCGCCTCGGTTCGCTCCACGGTGTCCCTATAACGACAAAGATCAACGTCGACCAGGCGGGCCTGCCCACGGACAACGGCGTCGCGCTCTTGAAAGACTTGATCGCCAAGGAGGACAGCCCCCAGGTGGCAAGCCTGCGCAAGGCCGGCGCCATCGTCATCGGCCGCACCAACTCGCCCGCCTTCGCCATGCGCGCCATGACCG
>CAZJOM010000037.1:0-6599 GCA_964547645.1 uncultured Flavobacteriaceae bacterium | reverse complement strand
GCCATCGTCATCGGCCGCACCAACTCGCCCGCCTTCGCCATGCGCGCCATGACCGACAACGCGCTGCACGGCCTCACGCTGAACCCATGGGACAAATCCGTCACCTGCGGCGGTTCCTCCGGCGGCGCTGGCTCCAGCCTCGCGGTCGGCATCGGCGCGTTGGCACAGGGCAACGACATCGGCGGCTCGATCCGCTGGCCGAGCTATTGCAACGGCGTCGCCGGCCTGCGCCCCTCGATCGGCCGCGTCGCCGCGCACAACGCCTCCGCCACCGCACCACGAGCCTTCGCAGCGCAGCTCATGTCCGTCAACGGCCCAATGGCGCGCTCCGTCCGCGACCTCCGCCTTGCTCTGCGCTTGATGGCCGAGGGCGATCCGCGCGATCCCGTGTGGACACCAGCCCCCATCGACCCGCCGCCCCTGCAAGCCCCGCACGGCGTCGCCGTCGCGATCGACGATGCACTGCCGCACGCCATCAAGGCGACGCTGCGCCGAGCCGCCGCGCACCTGCAAGACGCGGGCTACGACGTCGAAGAAGTCTCGCCGCCCTCGGTCGAGCGCCTCGCTGAACTTTGGGCCGACATCGGCCTCGCCGAAATCGGCGCCATGCTGCGCCCGATCATTCCCGCCACCGGCGACGCCGGCATGCAGGCGTTCATGCAAACTTTCTGGGAGCTGCGCGGCGGCGCCGACCTCGCGGGCTACCAGGCCGCACTGCGCGAACGCGAGGCAATCCTGATCAAGTGGCAACTCTTCCTCGACACGCATCCGCTGATCTTGATCCCGTCCTGCGCCGAGCCGTCGCTCCCGGTCGGACTCGACACGCAAGGCGCCGACGCCGTGCAACGCATGCTGGGCGCACTCAGATACCAACTCGCAATCCCGGTTTTGGGCCTACCAAGCCTTGCGGTCCCCATGGGCGTACGCGACGGCCTGCCCGACGGTATTCAAATCGTCTCCCGCCGCTTCCGCGAAGATCTCTGCCTCGCCGCCGGCGAAGTCATCGAGTCCTGCGAAGCCCCGATAACGCCGATCGATCCGAAGTGGTGAACGTATTCATCCTGCCCCTCAAATTGGAGCGTCAGAGCTCGCACTTCGTCATCGCTTCATTGAACCCGCGGAGGTCGACCTCTTGCACATAGAGCACACGCCCATCAACACCCGTGACCGACACCCGCGCCTGCCCACCGCGCGCGAACGCAGCAATCAGGCGCTCTGCTGTGCCGCCCGACACGACAGCGTCACGGAACCAGGACCCGTCGACGCCGACGCTCTTGCGGTCGAACGCAATCGCCTCGTTCCCGGCCACCGTCTCCACGCGCTGCCAACCGCCGTCGATCGCATCGCAGAAGCCGCGCACATCAAACCGGCGGCACGACAAGCCCAGATAGGAAATCGAAGAGCGCGACGAAACGATCAACCGCAACCCCGTACGCATCGACACCCAGCCCACGTCACGCATAGAGGGCTTGCGCGCGACGAGCGGTGCGCACGACCACTGCTCCTCGCCGAACTGACGCTGGAACGCATCGTACATCGGGATCAGATAAATGCCGTAGGCGATCGCCAGCGCCACGACCGCCCACACCGCATACCGGATCGAACGATCGCTCAATCCATCAACTTCTGCGCCAGGTACACATAGTGCCGCGCCCAGCGCGCCGCGTTCATCGAAGGGTCCGCGTCGTTCGAATGCCCGCCGAACGTGTTCTCATAATAGATGTAAGGCGAACCCAACGCTGCGAGCCGCGCCGCATATTTGCGCGCGTGCCCCGGATGAACACGATCGTCTTCAGTGTTCGTCGTGATGTAAGGCTCCGGATACTTCACGCCGCTCTTCAGTTTCTGATAGGCCGAGTACTGCGCAATGAACGCGCGATCGCCCGCCACATCCGGGTTGCCGTACTCCGCCACCCACGACGCACCAGCGGAAAGCTTGTGATACCGCAGCATGTCGACCAGCGGGCTCTCGACCACGATCGCATTGAACAAATCCGGCCGCTGAGTCATCGACACCGTCGTCAGCACGCCGCCGTTCGAACGGCCATAGATGCCAAGTCGCCGCGGGCTCGTAATCTTGCGCGCGATCAGATCCTCCCCCACCGCAGCAAAGTCGTCGAACGCGCGCTGCCGGTTCTCGCGCAGCGCCGACTCATGCCACGCGGGCCCGAACTCGCCACCGCCGCGAATGTTCGCGATTACGAACGCGCCGCCGCGTTCGAGCCAAAGCTTACCCATCTCCGGCAGATAGACTGGCGGCTTAGACAACTGAAACCCGCCATAGCCGAACAGCAGCGTCGGCGTCGAACCGTCCGCCTTCGCCTTCTTCGGCCGAACCAGGAAGTAGGGAATCTTGGTCCCGTCTTTCGACGTCGCCCACGCCTGCTCGACGGTATGACCGGACGCCTTGAAACGCGCCGGCAAAGCCTTCACGACGCCTGCCTTCGACGTCGCAACGTCAACCCACCACAGCTTCGTCGGTTCCAAAAAACTCTCCGACGTCAGGAACGCGAGCGAACCCGAGTGCTGAGTCGCGCGCACGACGAGCGCGGAATCTTGCGGCAACTTCAACCGCGCGCCCGTCCACGCCTCGCCGGAGCGCTGATAGACGTCAACCGCGCCCTTCACATTGTCCAGCATCTGCACCACCACGCGATCGCGCGTGACCTGCACGCCGTCGATCGTCTGGCTTGCCGTCGGCTCCATGATGAGCTTGGCGAGCGCCGGAGCCTTGGAAACGTCCTTCGACAACGCCGCCAGATCGATCGCGATCAACGCGCCCTCGTCGAAAGCGTTCCATTTCTCCTGCAGCGAAAACACCAACTGCCCGTCGACCAGCGCGCGCAACGACGACTTCAACGGCACCGGCACCTTCAGCGCTTTGCCGTCCTGCAACAGGTGCAACTCGACCTCGAAGAAGCCGACGCGCCGCTCAGCAAACACGGCACGCAAAACGCCGTCCGCATCGCGCAGCACGCGCGGCGAAACCATCGTGTCCTTGCGTTCGCCGCGGAACACGACCTGCGCTTGCTCCACCGTTTGTCCGCGCTTCATGAGGCGCAGCACGAACGGGTAGCCGGACTCCGTCGCCTCCTCCGGCGTCGCGGCGCGCGCGAGCAAAATCGTATCGCGATCGATCCATTCGACGTTTTGCTTCGCGCGTTCAACCTTGAAGCCGTCCTTTACGAACGCCTTCGTGACCGCATCGAACTCGCGCAACTCCACCGCATCGCCGCCGCCGTCGGACAATTGAATCAGGCAGTAGCGATCCTCAGGTGGCAGACAGTCGGCCCCTTTCCAAAACCAATTCTTCCCCTCGGCCTTCGACAGCGCGTCGAGGTCCAGCACCGTCGCCCACTTCGCACGGCCCGTCAGGTAGGACGCGATCGATGCGTGCCGCCACACGCCGTGCGGATGCTTGTCGTCCTGCCAAAGGCTGTCGACGCCCTCGGCCCGAAACTCCGGATAGGAAATCCGATCCTTCGCTGTGAAGATCGCCAAGGCCTCGCGCTTATAAGCCGCGTAGCGCTTGTCGCCCTCAAGCAGCGCCGACGCGCGCGCGTTCTGATCCTTCACCCATGCGAGCGCCTTCTCGCCGTGCACATCCTCAAGCCACAAGAACGCATCGTCTTCCGCCTTCGGCGCCACCGTCACGGCCGCACACGACGCCAAAGCGAAAGCCGCAAAGCACAGGAAAATAAACCGCATTTCATTGCCCATCGATCCAGGAAGCGAAGGTGCCTTTATGGGCAAAACCGGGCGCGAAAGGGAGGCCTGAATCGCTCGTCACACCGCTGCCGCTTGGGGACACGTCGACCCGATTCGCGCCGCAACGCGCCGTTTTGTGCACTGCGCAACCTGTCTCCGACCAGGACTATTGTGACAAGTGCACCATTGACGGAGTTGCCAGGGGAGCCCACCTTTCGCGGAAATCAAGGGGCAGGGAGGCCCTCACGCCGTGGATATGCTGCAGAATAAGAAGTTCCTTTTCGCCGGGGCCGCGGTCGTCGCGCTCGCCGCTGGCGCGCTTTATCTTGGCGGCGTCTATCCGCCGTCCGGCGAACAAACCGCCGGCACGATCGTACCCGCCGAACGCTATCAGGCACCGCAAGTGTCGGACGCCGACGTTCAACTCGGTAATCAAGATGTAGCGCAGCTGATGCAGACCGACGCGTTCGAACTGATGGTGAAAGACCCATCGTTCCGCGCGCTCGCCACCGATCCCGGTTTCATGGCGCTCGCTCGCCAGCCGCAGGCGCTTGAAGCCATGGCAAGATCGCCGCAACTGTTCGCAGCACTTGCCGCGCACCCGCAAGCATTTGCCGCGCTTGCCGGCAACGCCCAGGCCTTCGACGCAATGTCGAAAGAGGCGCAAGCTTTCGACGCCATGGCACAGCACGCCAAGGCGTTTGAAGCCCTTGCGCACCACCCGCTAGCATTTGAGGCGATGGCCAAGAACGCGAAAGCGTTCGAAGCCTATGGCAGGAATGTGCAAGCCTTTGAGGCAGCCGCAAAGAACGCCAAGGCGAACGAAGCCATGGCGCAACGCGCGCAAGCCTTCGAAGCACTCGCGCAAGATGCAAATGCGATGGCCGCCCTCCGCGCTGATGCGCAAGCGTTCGACGCCATGGCCAAGCACGCCAGCGCGTTCGAAGTTATGGCGCGGAATGCAAACGCCTTCGATGCCCAAGCAATTCACAAGATACAGGCATTCGATGCCCAAGCCTTCGACGTGATGGCCAAGCACGCCAACGCTTTCGAAGCGATGGCCTCGCAACCCGAGGCGCTCGCAGCGATGGCTCGCCACGCGCAAGCCTTTGAAGCCTTGGGACGACATCCGCAAGCCTTCGAGGCGATGGCGAAGAACGCAAAGGCGTTCGAGGCCTATGGCCGGAACGTGCAGGCCTTTGAGGCGGCAGCCAAGAACGCCCGATCAAACGAAGCCATGGCACAACGCGCGCAAGCCTTCGAAGCATTGGCGCAAGATGCGAATGCCATGGCCGCCCTGCGCGCCGACGCGCAAGCGTTTGACGCCATGGCGAAGCATGCCAGCGCCTTTGATGCACTCGCGCGCAACGCCAGCGCGTTCGAAGCGATGGCAAAGAACGCGAGCGCCTTTGAGGCGATGGCCAAGAACGCACGGTCCTTCGAAGCTGCCGCCCGCTATCCGCAAGCGTTCGAAGCCATGGCGAGGAACGCAAAGGCATTTGACGCGCTTGCACACGACGCCAACGCTTTCGCGGCGCTCCAGGCGAACGCGAACGCCTTCGACGCCATGGCGAAAAATGCGAAGGCATTCGAAGCCCTGGCCAGAAGCCCGCAGGCATTCGAGGCCCTGGCTCGCAACGCCAAAGCGTTTGAAGCGCTCGCCGCCCAGCCGGCCTTCATGGCCCTAGCCCAGAACCCGGCTTTCGCGGCAGCGCTCAGCGATCAAGGCTTCGCCCAGGCGCTTAAGACTCAATAGTCAATCCGCCCCAAGAAATTGCAGGCCGTCCGCTTCAATCGGGCGGCCTTTTTCTTTGCGGTGTGCAGCCGCCCTCGCCAGCATTGTGCGGTTGCTGATTCGCCGAGGGGGCATCTCGAATGCGCGCGCCGTTGCTGCTATTGGCGCTGGTGCTTGTCCTGGCCCCGGCACGCGCCGACGAATTCGAGATGGACCGCCTCGAAACCGAGCAGCTTGACCTCCTCTACTTCGACCCGCCGCAGACGTATCTCACGCCCTATGCCGCGAAGAGCTTTCTGAACTCGCTCGAGTTCCAAAAGCGGATCTTCGAATGGAGGCCGTGGGAAAAGATCACGATCCTGCTGAAGGACTTCACCGACTACGGCAACGCTGCTGCGCGTTCCTCGCCGAACGACGCCATCGTCATCGACGTCGCCCCATTAAGCCAAACCTTCGAAACCTTCTCATCGGGCGAGCGCATCTACACGCTGATGAACCACGAGCCCGTCCACGTCGCCACGATGGACGTCTGGAACAGCGAAGACGCCTGGTGGCGCGACTTCCTCCACGGCAAGCCGATGCCGATGAACCAACACCCGGAATCGATCCTCTACAACTACCTCGCCACACCCCGCGTGAACGTCCCGCGCTGGCTCTTGGAAGGCAGCGCCGTCTTCATGGAGACCTGGATGGCCGGCGGCCTAGGCCGCGCCCAGGGCGCCTACGACGAGATGGTCTTCCGCTCCATGGTGCGCGACAAAGCCCACTTCTACGACCCGTTAGGGCTTGAGGCGGAGGGAACTGCCGTCGACTTCCAAGTCGGTGTCAACGCCTATCTCTACGGCACGCGCTTCATCAGCTACATGGCGCTCACTCGCTCGCCGGAAAAGCTGATCGAATGGATGAAGCGCGGCGAAGGTAGTGCGCGCTACTACTCGACCCAGTTCGAACAAGTCTATGGCCAATCGCTCGACGATGCGTGGGCCGACTGGATCAAGTGGGAACACGACTTCCAAAACGCGAACCTGCAATCGGTCAAACAATACCCGATTACACCCACGCACCGCTTGACCGAGCGCGCCCTCGGCTCCGTCTCCCGCGCGTACTTCAATCCCGCAAGCCAAAGCCTCGTCGGCGGCTTCCGCTACCCCGGCGT
>CAZJOM010000036.1:24198-37880 GCA_964547645.1 uncultured Flavobacteriaceae bacterium | reverse complement strand
TTAAGCCGGTCTTCTGGAGGGAAACGAGGATGAGCAAGAGCGGCAGTGACTCCAAAAACACTCTATATTGCTCGTTCTGCGGCAAGAGCCAGCACGAAGTTCGAAAGTTAATCGCCGGCCCCACAGTCTTCATTTGCGACGAATGCGTCGAGCTCTGCATGGACATCATCCGTGAAGAGAACAAGACCTCTTTGGTTAAGTCGCGTGACGGCGTACCGACGCCGTCGGACATCCGCAAAGTGCTCGACGACTACGTCATCGGACAGGACCACGCTAAGAAGGTTCTCTCGGTCGCGGTGCACAATCACTACAAGCGTTTGAACCATCAGACGAAGAGCGGCGACGTCGAAATAGCGAAGTCGAACATCATGCTGATCGGGCCGACGGGTTGCGGCAAGACGTTGCTTGCGCAGACCTTGGCGCGGATTCTTGATGTTCCGTTCACAATGGCCGATGCCACGACACTGACCGAAGCGGGCTATGTCGGCGAAGACGTCGAGAACATCATCCTGAAATTGCTGCAATCGGCGGACTACAACGTCGAACGCGCGCAGCGCGGCATCGTCTATATCGACGAAGTCGACAAGATCAGCCGCAAATCCGACAATCCCTCGATCACCCGCGACGTGTCGGGTGAGGGCGTGCAGCAGGCGCTGCTGAAGATCATGGAAGGCACTGTCGCCAGCGTTCCTCCGCAAGGCGGCCGCAAACATCCGCAGCAAGAATTCTTGCAGGTCGACACGACGAACATTCTGTTCATCTGCGGCGGCGCGTTCGCCGGTCTTGAGCGCATCATCGCCGCCCGCGGCAAGGGTTCGTCGATCGGCTTCGGCGCAAACGTGCAAGCGGCGGACGATCGGGGCACGGGCGCTATTCTGCGCGAGATCGAGCCGGAAGACCTTTTGAAGTTTGGGTTGATTCCGGAGTTCGTTGGCCGATTGCCGGTGCTGGCGACGCTTGAAGATCTCGACATCGATGCGTTGATGCAGATTCTCACCAAACCGAAGAATGCGCTGGTGAAGCAGTACCAGCGGTTGTTCGAGATGGAGGGCATTTCTCTCTCGTTCTCCGACGACGCGCTGAAAGCAATCTCCCGCAAGGCGATTGCGCGCAAAACAGGCGCGCGTGGGTTGCGCTCGATCATGGAGACAATCCTGCTCGACACGATGTATGAATTGCCGGGCATGCGCGGTGTGACCGAGGTGGTGATCAACGGTGAAGTGTCCGAAGGCCGGGCGCGTCCGTTGTTGATCTACGCGGACAAGCGTGCAGAGACCGCGTCGGCGTCATAAGCGTCTGTCACGGCTGCGCAATCTGACAGGCTCTTGAAGGGAGCGTGCATCGCCTCCACTTCTTGCATACCTTAACAATTGCGGCGTGAGGCCGGATCGCTTGCCTGAGAGGCTTGAAATTCGAACCTTCGCCGATTGCTACTGAAAGGCAGGTTCCGAATGACGAGCCCCCACGACGAAGGCGAAACCAAAATCGCTGGCGTGTTTCCCGTTCTGCCGCTGCGCGACATCGTTGTCTTCCCCCACAAGATCGTCCCCCTGTTCGTTGGCCGCGAGAAGTCCGTGCGCGCGCTTGAGGATGTGGGTCTCGAAGAGAAGCAGATTCTGCTCGTGACGCAGAAGAACCCGGCGCAGGATGAGCCGGGCGAAGACGATATCTATCGCATCGGAACGTTGGCGTCGGTGGTGCAGCTGTTGAAGCTCCCGGACCAAACGGTGCGCGTGCTCGTCGAAGGCAAGCAACGGGCGCGGATCAAGCGCTTTCTGCCGAACTCGAACTTCTTCCAGGCCGAGGCGGAGCTGTTGCCGGATACGAGCAATGACGAACGCGAGGTTGAAGGGCTGGCGCGTTCGGCGAGTTCGCAGTTCGAGGCCTATCTGAAGCTCAATCGCAAGCTGCCGCCGGAGTCGCAAACGGAGGTACAGCAAATAACCGATCCGTCGAAGCTGGCGGATGTGATCGCCTCGCACATCACGGTCAAGATCGCCGACAAGCAGCAGCTGCTTGAGACGACCAGCGTGGCGGAGCGCCTGGAGAAGGTGTTCGGCTTTATGGAAGGCGAGATGAGCGTCCTTCAGGTCGAGCGGAAGATCCGCACGCGCGTGAAGCGCCAGATGGAGAAGACGCAGCGCGAGTACTATTTGAACGAGCAGCTGAAGGCCATTCAGAAGGAGCTCGGCGAAGGCGAGGAGCAGCGCGACGAACTCGGCGAGATGGAAGAGCGGATCAAGAAGACCAAGCTCTCCAAGGAGGCTAACGACAAGGCGATGGCGGAGTTGCGCAAGCTGCGTCAGATGTCGCCTATGTCGGCCGAGGCCACGGTTGTTCGCAACTATCTCGACTGGATGCTCTCGTTGCCGTGGGGCAAGAAGAGTAAGGTCAAACGCGATATTGCCGAGGCCGAAAAGGTCCTCGACCACGACCACTACGGGCTTGAGAAGGTCAAAGAGCGTATCCTCGAGTACCTTGCTGTGCAGCAGCGCGCCGGCAAGTTGCGCGGACCGATCTTGTGTCTCGTGGGGCCGCCCGGCGTGGGCAAGACCTCGCTCGGTAAGTCGATCGCGAAGGCGACGGGACGCGAGTTCGTGCGTATGTCGCTGGGTGGTGTGCGTGACGAAGCGGAGATCCGCGGTCACCGTCGCACGTATATCGGCTCGATGCCGGGAAAAGTCATTCAGGGCATGAAGAAGGCGAAGTCCGCGAACCCGCTGTTCTTGCTCGACGAGATCGACAAGCTGGGTGCGGATTGGCGCGGTGACCCGTCATCGGCTTTGCTTGAGGTATTGGATCCGGAGCAGAACGCCACGTTCAACGACCATTATCTGGAAGTCGATTTCGATTTGTCCGACGTCATGTTCCTGACGACGGCGAACAGCTTGCGCATGCCGCAACCGCTGATGGATCGCATGGAGATCATTCGCATCCCCGGCTACACCGAGGATGAGAAGGCCGAGATCGCCAAGCGCCACTTGCTGCCGAAGCAACTGGAAGCGCATGCGCTGAAGGACGGCGAGTGGTCGATCACGGATGCCGCGCTGCTGGACCTGATCCGCTACTACACGCGTGAGGCCGGCGTGCGTAACCTGGAGCGCGAGCTTGCGGGTTTGGCGCGTAAGGCCGTGCGCGAAATCGTTTCCAAGAAGTCGAAGTCGGTGCAGATCACGCCGAAAAATCTTGAGAAGTATGCCGGCGTGCGGAAGTTCCGATTCGGCGAGATGGAGGGCGAGGATCAGGTCGGTGTGGTGACCGGTTTGGCTTGGACCGAGGTGGGCGGCGATACGCTGACCATCGAAGCCGTCATGCTGCCGGGTAAGGGCCGCATGCAGACGACGGGTAAGCTTGGCGATGTGATGAAGGAATCCATCGATGCGGCGCGCTCGTTTGTGCGTTCGCGGGCCACATCGATCGGCATCACGCCGCCGACCTTTGACAAGCGCGACATCCACGTGCACGTGCCGGAAGGTGCTACGCCGAAGGATGGGCCGTCCGCCGGCGTTGCTATGACGACAGCGATCGTGTCGGTTTTGACGGGTATTCCGATCAAGCGTGACGTCGCGATGACTGGCGAAGTTACGCTGCGCGGCCGGGTTCTGCCGATCGGCGGCTTGAAAGAGAAGCTGTTGGCGGCGCTTCGGGCCGGGATCAAGACCGTTCTGATCCCGTCGGAGAACGAGAAGGACTTGGCCGACATTCCCGACAATGTCCTGAAGGGGCTGAAGATCATTCCGGTCAGCGATGTCGAGGACGTGCTGAAAAATGCGCTCGTTCGCATGCCGAAAGCGATCACCTGGGAGGAACCGCCTGATGAGCTCCATCGCGCGAAGAAGGGCGACGAAGAGCACGAAGGGGTGGTCGCTCACTAGGCATGCTTAGAAATTGAGCAAAACAGGGGCCGCTGGGGTTCACCAGCGGCCCCTGCGTCGTTTTTCTGGGGCATTTGGTAGCTTCGAGCGCAGAAAACCGCCGAATTCCTTTGACAGGCCCCCGGTAGCCCCTAAATTCCGCGCCCAAGTTCCGGGGCAAAACCGCCCTTTTTTTGAAACTCCCACCGAAACCCGCGAGGACACATGAACAAGAATGATTTGGTCGCGGCCGTCGCTGAAAAGACGAACGTGCCGAAAGCCGAAGCCGAGAAGATCATCGACACGGCGCTGGAAGTCATCACGAACACGCTGAAGGGCGGCGACGAAGTTCGCCTCGTCGGCTTTGGTACGTTCGTCGTCACGACGCGCAAGGCCGGTACCGGCCGGAATCCGCGCACGGGCGAGGAAATCAAGATCCCGTCGTCGAAGCAGCCGAAATTCCGCGCCGGCAAGCAACTCAAGGACGCGGTCAACTAAGCACCGGTTCGCCATTTGGCGGATTTTCAAGGGCGCGGACGCGACGTTCGCGCCCTTCTTATTTTTGCAGGGCCTATCGGCCTTTGCTATTCGAAGGCGGCAAGGGCGATTAGCTCAGTTGGTAGAGCGCATCGTTTACACCGATGATGTCGGCGGTTCGAGCCCGTCATCGCCCACCACCCTTCGCCTTCGGCTTCGGGTGGCTTACGCCACTTGGCGTAAGGCGCGCGAAGGCGATTAGGCGAAGGAGTGTCCCCCGAAGCCTTGGCGAAGGGGGACGAAACACACCTGACAAGGATGGCAACGTGCGTATCTTCATTGTGTTTCTAGGCTTCATGGCTTTGGCAATCGGCGCCGATGCAAAGGTGCTGGTCAAAGGGCCGACGGGCTTTGCCGTCGAGCATCAGGCGGACTTGGCCGTCGAGCCGAATGCCGCTTACGACGCATTTCTGAAGATCGGTTCTTGGTGGAGCAGCGCGCACTCGTTTTCGGGCGACGCGAAGAACATCTCAATTGACGCAAAGCCGGGCGGGTGCTGGTGCGAGGCCCTGAAAGAGGGTGGGTTCGTCAAGCACATGGAATTGGTCCAAGCGGCGCCGGGCGCGAGGCTCGTGTTTTCGGGCGGCTTGGGGCCGCTGTCGTTCATGGGTGTCGCGGGCTCGATGATCGTGAAATTCACTGCCACAAAAACCGGCACGATCGTGACGTTGACTTACGATGTCGGCGGACGCGATAGCGGCGATTTTGAGAAGATCTCCAGTGCGGTCGACGGCGTGCTCGCGGAACAGTTTGCGCGTTACCGGAATTTTGCGGCGACTGGGAAGCCTTGATTACAGTACCGCGTCTTCGACCCAAGCGCGGGCGAGCATCACGCGCAGCTCCCAAAGTCTGAGTGCCGGTAGTGGAAACCGGTCGGGTAGGCCGCTGAGTGGAGCGGGGAGGCTGCCTGCAGTTCCTGCAATGCGTTTCGCCAACTCACGGCCTGCCCAGGTCATGAAGGCGACGCCGTTGCCGTGGCAGCCGAAGGCGTAGGAGACGCTCCTGTCGCTCGGGAGTTCGCCGAGCGCTGGTGTGAGCCGCGCAGTAGCCGCAATGAAGCCTCTCCAGTTGTGGGTGATCTCGACGCCTGCGAAAGCGGGGAAGAGTTTCGCCAACCTCTGCTCCAACAGTGCTCGCATCTTGGTGCCGCCTGCAGGCTTTCCCGTCGTATCCCCACGGCCTCCGAAGAGCAGGCGCTTGTCCGGCAAGAGGCGCAAATAGGCGAGGTGGGCGCGGGTGTTCGACGCGGGGTTTTCCGTTTTCCATCCCTGGCGGTCGAGTTCGTTGTCGGAGAGCGGCCTTGTCGTGATGATGTTTGAAAGGACCGGCATGAGGCGGCCGTGGAGTTCGGGAACCAGCTCCTCCGGCAGCCAACCGTTGCACGCCACGATCACGCGCTTGGCGCGCAGCGTGCCGCTGGCGGTGACGAGGCGGTGAGCGCCCGTCTCACGGTGCCAGGCGGTTACCTTCGCATGCGCATTGAGCTTGGCGCCTTGCCGGGAAGCGGCCGTCGCCAGTCCGAGGCAGTATTTCATTGGGTTGAGACCGAAGCCGACCGGTTCGTGCAAGGCGCCGAATTGCTCCGTGCAGTCAAAGGCGCGCTTTGCGAATTCCGCTTGCGAGACGACGCGGGCCTCGATGCCAAGGCGCGAGAGAACTTCGGCTTGCGCGCGAAGGTCTTCGACGCGGTTTGGCTTGTGCGCGAAAGTCCACACGCCGTCGCCCTGACGGTCGATGTCGAACTTCTCCGCCGTCGCGAGGTCCTCGACGAGGCGCACTGCGTCGACCAGGCATTTGTAGAACGCGAGCGTTTCGTCTTCGCCGTAGGCGCTGCGGATCTCGGCGGGGCCTAGGAACGACGCCCCGATGCTGCTGAAGCCGCCGTTGCGGCCGGACGCACCCCAGGCGATCGGACCCGCTTCGAGCACGCGTGTTTCGATGCCGGCCCTCGCGAGGTGGTAAGCCGCGGACAATCCGCAATAACCGCCGCCAATGACGGCGACCTCGGCGGTTTGATCGCCGTCAAGCGGTTGTGCGTCCGGCGACGGCGACGACACGCGGCCCGTCTCCCAAAAGCTGTCGACCGGCTTCGTCCAGTCGTATTGCGCTTCGTGGAACAGCGGCACACGTCAACCCTTGGCCGGAAACGCGGTGTCGTCGGCGTAGGGAAACCAAGAGGCCTCTTCGGGAGTTGCCTTTGGGTTGATGACGACGAATTTTGTCGAGCGGAACTGTTCCAAACCTTCGGAGCCCAGCTCGCGGCCGACTCCACTGCGCTTGCGGCCGCCGAAAGGGGCTGCATCGTTGTCGAGCAGCGGGTTGTTGACCCAGACCATGCCGCTGTCAATCTCGTCGACCGCGCGCATCGCCTCTTCCAGATCCTTGGTGTAGATGTTCGCACCGAGGCCGTATTCGCTGCGATTAGCCAGCGCGATTGCTTCATCGAAGTCGTCGACGGGAACCAAAGGTGCGACGGGGCCAAAGCTCTCGCTATTGACGATATCCATGTCGGGCTTGACACCGACCAACACCGTCGGCTCGACGAACCACCCGCGGTTGAAGCCCGAGGGCCGATTGCCACCGGCGAGCGGTTTCGCGCCGGCCTCGATTGCGCGGTTCAGGATCGTTTCGTAGCGATCGCGCGATTGCCGAGTGGCCATGGGGCCCATATCGACTCGCTCAAGGCCGCTACCGATACGGATCTTTCGCGCTTCACCGGCGAGGCGTTCGGCGAATTCGTCGTAGATTTTGCGATGCACGTAGAGCCGCTCGGCGGAGGTGCAAACCTGGCCGCAGTTCAGAAACGAGGCAAAGGCGGCGCCGCGGACGGCGACATCCAATGGCGCCGAAGGCATGACGATGAAAGGGTCGTTGCCGGAGGTCTCCATGAGGACCGGTTTGAAGCGCTCGCCGCAGATGCGTCCGACGATCTGGCCGGTCGCGACCGTCCCCGTGAACGCCGCGCAATGGGTGCGCGGGCTTTCGAGAAGCTGCACCACAACCTTGGGACCGCCGGTGACGCATTGCACGAGGCCCGCGGGCAGCGGCGTGAACGCCTCCATCATCAGCAACGTTGTCAGCGACGTGATCTCTGACGGCTTTACAATGACAGCGTTGCCGGCACCGAGCGCCGCCGCCGCTTGCCAGGCGAAGAGGAGCAGGGGGTAGTTGTAGGGCATGATCAGAACGGCGACGCCCAGCGGTTCCTTGATGGAGCAATGCAACTGCCCCGACATCGATGGGGCGTAGATGCGGCCCATCTCGTGGCGACCAATTTCGGCGTAGTAGTCGAACGCGCTTATCGTCCAACCGATCTCGTCCATTGACTCTTTAAAGGGTTTGCCCATTTCGCGCGTGAGCGCTTCCGCGAGGCGAGGTTGGAGCGCTTTGATATTCTGCGCCACCTCGTGGAGCTTTTGCGCGCGTTCCAGTCCGGAAAGACCACGCCACCAGGTCTGCTGAACTTTGTTGGCGATCGCGATGGCATCATCGACTTCGCACGGCGTCGCCTCTGCGGCTGCGCCGTAGCGCTGTTCTGACGCCGGATCGATGACGGGATAGTCCTGCGAGCCACTCGCCGGCAATAAGCGGCCATCCAAGAAGAGGTGCCGGTCAACGCCGCGGAAAATATCCGTCATCTGGGTGCTCCTTAGTTTTCGTCGTAGGCGGCCTTGATCAGCTGCTTGGCTTCAGCATCGAAGTCCTTTGCAGTGGCGAGGAGGATCGCCATCTTGTTGCGCTCACCGCCGCCGAGGTTCGCGACTTCGATGAGGCGCTTGGTCTTTGGGTACTTCGTCATGGCGAGTCCGACGACGAGGCCCTTTTTCGTCGGCTTGATCGCGCCATATTGCTTCAGGCGATAAAGCGCGACGTAGCTCCTGCGCGGGCTCAATGTGCCCTTACCGAGCTTGCCGATATACGCCGCGACGGTTTCGTAGAGGGCGCGGTGTTCCGGAATTTTGGCGAAGAGCGCTTCGATGAGTTCGTTCGGATCGTCGCTGCCAAGGCTTTTTACGCCAAAGGCTCGCTCGATGATCAGCATGGCGCGCGATTGTCCCAGGCCGTGCTTGTCCTTAAACCATTTCAGGCGAGCGCGCGGTTTTGTCTCGGGGCAGGTCTTGGCGATCTTGACCCATTGGGCCAGCGACTTTCCGGTCGCTTTTTCGAGGTTCGCCTCAAGCGAGGCGAAGTATTGCTGGAGCTTGTCCGGCTCTTTGTAGGTTTCGGCCATGATTTCCGCAGTTTGCTTGACACCCAAGAGGCCGTTCAGTACACCGACCGCTCTTCGGCGGCCAGACGTTCGGCCGCCCCTTTTATTTGCCCTTTGCGGGGGCGTAGCTCAGTTGGTTAGAGCGCCGGCCTGTCACGCCGGAGGTCGCGGGTTCGAGCCCCGTCGCTCCCGCCACCCTTCGGCTTCGGGTGGCTTACGCCAGTAAGACACACGAAGGCGATCTTAGGCGAAGGAGTGCCCGCCGAAGCCTTGGCGGAGGTGGGCCCCCTCAGAACTGGCACCCTGCTCCGCGCCCGTTCAATAATTTGATCCCATACTGTCGCATGGCGCCCACGCCAAAGCGCTTGCTTTGCGGTGCGCAATCTTTAGGTTCGCGCCGGAATTCGGGCTGATTTGTGGCCTGCGGCGAGTCTGCCCGCGAGGCGCACATTCCTAAGAGGGCAGGGCCGACGCGCGGACACTCCCGCCCGCGCTTGACGTCCGGTTGGGCACAATGACGAACATCCTCGTCGACTATCTACCGATCATTCTTTTCCTCGGCATTTCGGGCGTTCTGGCGTTGGTCTTGATGGTGCTGCCGCTCATCGTGGCGCCAAACCGGCCCGATCCGGAGAAGCTCTCGGCCTACGAATGTGGTTTCAACGCGTTCGACGACGCTCGCATGAAGTTCGACGTTCGGTTTTACCTGGTCGCGATTCTCTTCATCATTTTCGATCTCGAGGTCACCTTCCTGTTTCCGTGGGCGATCACGTTGAAGGAAACCGGGGTGTTCGGGTTCTGGTCGATGGTGACGTTTTTGGGGATTTTGACCGTCGGCTTTGTCTACGAGTGGAAGAAGGGGGCGTTGGAATGGGAGTGACCCCTCCGGCACTGGCAGCGGGCCGCGCAGGCGTCGAAGGTGCAGCGCCCGTCGATCCGAACGACCCGTTCTTTCTCAACGTGCGCGAGTCGCTGGACGAGAAGGGCTTCTTGGTTGCGCGCGCCGACGATCTGATCACCTGGGCCAGAACCGGGTCGATCATGCCGATGCTGTTCGGCCTCGCGTGTTGCGGGGTCGAGCTGATGCAGGTCATCACGCCGCGCTACGACATCGAGCGGTTTGGCGCCGGGCCTCGTGCGTCGCCGCGCCAGTCGGACTTAATGATCGTGGCGGGCACGCTGACGAACAAGATGGCCGCACCCTTGCGCAAGGTCTACGACCAAATGCCGGAGCCACGCTACGTGATCTCGATGGGATCATGCGCTAACGGTGGTGGCTACTATCACTATTCCTACTCGGTTGTGCGCGGTTGCGATCGCATTGTACCGGTCGACATTTACATCCCAGGCTGCCCGCCGACTGCCGAAGCGCTGCTTTACGGCTTCATGCTTCTGCAGAAGAAGATTCGCCGCACCGGCAATATCATTCGCTGAGGCTGGCTCATGAGCAACGACATCAAAGCCCTGGCGGACTACCTGCAGCAGAAGCGCGGTGGGTTTGGAATCTCGACGAAGGTCGCCTATGGCGAGTTGACGGTGACGGCATCGGCGGACACGTTGATCGGACTTCTGACTTTCTTCCGTGACGACGAGGCGTGCAAGTTTTCGACGCTGATCGATATCTGCGGGGTCGATTATCCGAACCGCGCGAAGCGCTTCGACGTCGTCTATCATCTGCTCAGCATGTACCGGAACCAACGTATTCGCGTTCGGATCGAAACCGACGAGGCGACGGCGGTGCCGTCAGCCGCTGGCGTTTGGCCGGCCGCCAATTGGTTCGAGCGCGAGGCGTTCGACATGTACGGCATTCAGTTCTCCGATCATCCGGACTTGCGGCGCATCCTCACCGACTATGGATTCTCGGGGTATCCGCTCAGGAAAGATTTCCCTCTGACCGGGTTTGTCGAACTTCGGTATGACGATCAGCAAATGCGGGTCGTGTATGAGCCAGTGAAGCTCGTTCAAGATTTCCGCAAGTTCGATTTCCAGTCGCCGTGGGAAGGCGCCAAGCACATTTTGCCCGGCGATGAAAAGGCGTCGAAACCATGACGGCGGCGACCGAACCAAAGACCCGCAATCTGAATCTAAATTTCGGGCCGCAGCATCCGGCCGCGCACGGCGTGTTGCGCTTGGTCATGGAGTTGGACGGCGAAGTGGTTGAGCGCCTCGACCCGCATGTCGGGTTGCTTCATCGCGGCACCGAGAAGCTCATCGAGAACAAGACCTACCTGCAGGCTGTGCCCTACTTCGACCGGCTCGACTATGTCGCGCCGATGAATCAGGAGCACGCCTTCGCGCTGGCGGTAGAGAAGCTGTGCGGGATCACCGTGCCGCTGCGCGCGCAGATGATCCGCGTGCTGTACAGTGAAGTCGGCCGCATTCTCTCGCATCTTCTCAACGTTACGACGCAAGCTTTGGATGTCGGCGCGATGACGCCGTCGTTCTGGGGTTTCGACGAGCGCGAGAAGTTGATGATATTCTACGAGCGTGCTTCGGGCAGCCGCATGCACGCTGCGTATTTCCGTCCCGGCGGCGTGCACCAAGACCTGCCTCAGAAGTTGCTCGACGACATTCACAAATGGTGCGACGAGTTTCCGCGCGTTCTCGACGACATCGAAACGCTGTTGACTGGCAGTCGTGTGTTCAAGCAACGCAACGTCGACATTGGCTTTGTGTCGACGGAGGTGGCGCTGGCCTGGGGCTTCTCGGGTGTGATGGTGCGGGGCTCGGGCATGGCGTGGGACCTGCGCCGGGCGCAGCCCTACGAGTGCTACTCCGATCTGGCGTTCGACATTCCGGTGGGCAAGAACGGCGACTGTTACGATCGCTATCTTTGCCGCATCGAAGAGATGCGCCAATCGGCGAAGATCATGAAGCAGTGTATCGAGAAAATGCCGAAAGGCCCGGTACACGAGACGTCGGGTAAAGTGGTTCCGCCGAAACGCGCCGAGATGAAGCAGTCGATGGAGGCTTTAATCCATCACTTCAAGCTCTACACGGAAGGCTATCATGTGCCGGCGGGCGAAGTTTACGCGGCCGTCGAAGCTCCAAAGGGCGAGTTCGGCGTTTACCTGGTCAGCGACGGTTCCAACAAACCCTACCGCTGCAAGATCCGCGCACCGGGGTTCCCGCATCTGCAGGCGCTGGATTTGCTCTGCAAGGGCCACATGATCGCCGACGTGTCAGCGATCTTGGGTTCGCTCGATATCGTGTTCGGGGAGATCGATCGATGAGCCTGCGCCGTCTTGCCCCCAATCAGCCCGCTTCGTTCGCGTTCACGGCGGAGAATCTCGCTTGGGCGCAGAAGCAGATGAAGAAGTATCCGGACGGACGCCAAGCATCTGCCGTCGTGCCGTTGCTTTGGCGCGCGCAGGAACAGAACGGCGGGCATGTGACCGAGCCGATGATCCGCGTGATTGCAGAGATGATCGGCGTGTCGCCGATCCGCGTGCTTGAGATCGCGACGTTCTACACGATGTTCAATCTGAAGCCGGTTGGCGAGCACCTGCTGCAGGTTTGCACGACGACGCCGTGCTGGCTGCGCGGGTCCGACGCCGTGGTCGCCGCTTGCAAGAAGCACATTCACCCGCATGCCGAGACCGTGTCCGACGACGGGAAGCTGTCGTGGATGGAGGTCGAGTGCCTGGGCGCGTGCGTGAACGCACCGATCATCCAGATTGGCGACGACTTCTACGAGGATGTCGATGGCGCGCGGGCGGAGGCGATCATCAACGACCTGCGCGCTGGCCGTAAGCCGAAGCCGGGTTCGCAGATCGGACGTCAGACGTCGGCGCCTGAGGGCGGGCCGCAGACACTCACCGACGCATCTCTTTATACGAAGGGCAGCTGATGCTTTCCGATAAAGACCGCATCTTCACGAACCTCTACGGCGTCCACGATTGGCGCCTACCTGCCGCGCGCAAGCGCGGCAACTGGGATGGCACGGCGGCCATCATCGCGAAGGGTCGCGACTGGATCATCGATGAGATGAAGAAGTCGGGTCTTCGCGGACGCGGCGGCGCGGGCTTTCCGACGGGTTTGAAGTGGTCGTTCATGCCGAAGCAATCGGACGGACGGCCTGCGTATCTGGTGGTCAACGCGGATGAGTCGGAGCCTGGTACGTGCAAAGACCGCGATATCATGCGGCACGATCCGCAGACGTTGCTGGAAGGTTGCCTGATCGCCTCGTTCGCGATGGGCGCGCATGCTTGCTACATCTACGTGCGGGGCGAGTTTCGCATCGAGTACAAGCGACTCGAAGCGGCGATCGAGGAGTGCTACGCGGCGGGCTTGTTCGGCAAGAACGCCGCTGGATCGGGCTGGGACTTCGATTGCTACGTTCATCACGGAGCGGGTGCTTACATCTGCGGTGAAGAAACGGCGTTGCTGGAGAGCCTTGAGGGTAAGAAGGGCATGCCGCGCCTGAAGCCGCCGTTCCCCGCGAACGTCGGCCTCTATGGTTGCCCGACGACCGTCAACAACGTCGAGTCGATTGCGGTGGCGCCGACGATCTTGCGCCGCGGCGGGGCGTGGTTCTCGGCGCTTGGCCGACCGAACAACACCGGCACGAAGCTCTTTTGCATATCCGGCCACGTGAACAAGCCATGCAACGTCGAAGAGGAGATGGGTATCCCGCTCCGCGAGCTGATCGACAAGCATTGCGGCGGCGTGCGCGGCGGTTGGGACAATCTGCTGGCGGTGATCCCCGGCGGTTCGTCGGTGCCGCTGTTGCCGAAGTCGATTTGCGACACAGTGTTGATGGATTTCGACAGTCTGCGTGACGTGAAGTCCGGGTTGGGCACCGCGGCCGTGATCGTGATGGATCGTTCGACCGATATCGTGAAGGCGATCGCGCGGTTGGCGCGGTTCTATAAACACGAGTCGTGCGGACAATGTACGCCCTGCCGCGAGGGCACCGGCTGGATGTGGCGCGTGATGGAACGTCTCGTCACGGGCGATGCCGATCCGAAGGAGATCGATCTGCTGCTCGAGGTTACGTATCAGGTGGAAGGTCACACGATCTGCGCGCTCGGCGATGCGGCGGCTTGGCCGATCCAAGGTTTGATCCGCCACTTCCGCGG
>CAZJOM010000036.1:19704-24098 GCA_964547645.1 uncultured Flavobacteriaceae bacterium | reverse complement strand
CGCTCGGCGATGCGGCGGCTTGGCCGATCCAAGGTTTGATCCGCCACTTCCGCGGCGAGGTCGAACGGCGCATCAACGCAAAGCGCGCGGCGAAACCCGCAGCCGCTGTGGCGGCGGAGTAGGCGCTCATGACCAAGCTCATCGTTGACGGCAAAGAGATTGAGGTTCCGGCGGACTACACACTGCTGCAGGCGTGTGAGGCGGCTGGGGCGGAGATTCCGCGGTTCTGTTATCACGAGCGGCTTTCGATCGCCGGGAACTGCCGCATGTGCCTTGTCGAGCTGAAAGGTTCGCCGAAGCCGGTGGCGTCCTGCGCCTGGGGCGTGCGCGACTGCCGCCCGGGGCCGAATGGCGAGCCGCCGGTCGTGAATACGAAGACGCCGCTGGTGAAGAAGGCGCGCGAAGGGGTGATGGAGTTTCTGCTCATCAACCACCCGCTTGACTGTCCGATCTGCGATCAGGGCGGTGAGTGCGATCTGCAGGATCAGGCGATGGCCTATGGCCACGCGAAGTTCAATCGTTACGACGAGAACAAGCGCGCGGTCACCGACAAGAATATGGGGCCGCTGGTCAATACGATCATGACGCGCTGCATCCACTGCACGCGCTGTGTGCGGTTTGCCGCGGAGGTTGCGGGCGTCGACGAGATCGGCGCGACAGGCCGCGGCGAAGATATGGAGATCACGACCTATCTCGAGCGTGCGGTGTCGTCGGAGATGTCGGGCAACGTGATCGATCTGTGCCCGGTCGGGGCGCTGACGTCGAAGCCCTACAAGTTCAATGCTCGGCCGTGGGAGCTCACCAAGACCGAGTCCGTCGACGTGATGGATGCGGTTGGCTCGGCCATACGTGTCGATGCGCGCGGGACGGAGGTTATGCGCTTCCTGCCGCGGGTGAACGAAGAGGTCAACGAGGAATGGATCTCCGACAAGACGCGGTTCGTTTGGGACGGTTTGCGGCGGCAGCGTTTGGATACACCCTATGTGCGGCGGAACGGAAAGCTGCAGCCGGCGACCTGGGGTGAGGCCTTCGCGGCGATCGCTGAGCGCGTGCGCGCGACGAAGCCAGAGCGAATGGCGGCACTCGTCGGCGATCTCGTCAGCGCGGAGCCGGTGAAGGCACTTAAGGACTTGATGCTGGCGCTGAGCGTTTCGAGCCTCGACTGCCGGCAGGATGGCGCGAAGATCGGGCACGGGCCGCGGCAGGGTTATCTCTTCAATACGACGATTGCGGGCATTGAGAGTGCGGACGCGTTGCTCCTTATCGGCACGAACCCGCGCTGGGAAGCTCCGATTATCAATGCGCGTATCCGTAAGGCTTGGCTGCGCAACGACCTGAAGATCATGCGGTTCGGGGCGCCGGTCGATCTCACCTATCAGGTGATGGAACTCGACAATAGCCCGGCCGACCTGGGCGACGTCGCGGCGGGTAAGCATCGCGCGTTCGATGTCCTGAAGGCGGCGAAGCATCCGATGTTGATCGTCGGTCAAGGCGCGCTGGCGCGGCCTGACGGTGCGGCGGTGCTGGCGGCCGCGGCACAGATTGCTCGCAACACCGGCATGATCGGACCGGCCGGCGAGTGGAACGGCTTCAACGTGCTGCACACGGCAGCGGCGCGCGTCGGTGCGCTGGATCTTGGGTTCCTTCCGCAGAAGGGCGGTCGCGATACGGTTGCCATACTTGATGCGGCGTCGCGGGGCGAAATCGACTTCGTCTACCTGCTCGGCGCGGACGAGATAGATACGAAGAAGTTGGGCAAGGCGTTTGTCGTCTATCAAGGCACGCATGGGGATGCGGGCGCGCATCGCGCCGACGTTATTTTGCCGGGTGCGGCCTACACAGAGCAGAACGGCACCTACGTGAACACCGAGGGCCGCGTACAGCAAGCGCGGCGCGCGACGTTCCCGCCGGGCGAGGCGCGAGAGGATTGGGCGATCATTCGGGCGTTGTCAGAGGTGTTGGGCAAAAAGTTGCCATATGACGACATGGGCGCCCTGAACCAAGCGATGCTCAAAGACGTGCCTCACTTCGCGGCGGTGGATCAGGCGCCAGCGCAGCCGGGAGCCGACGCTGCCGTGTGGACGACTATTGGCGCGGCGGGCACGATCACCAAGACGCCGTTCCAGTATCCGGTCAACGACTTTTACCTTACGAACCCGATCGCGCGCGCGAGCCACGTGATGGCCGAGTGTAGCTCGATGTTCGTGAAACCGCGCACGGCGCAGGCGGCGGAGTAGGCGATGGACTACATCTACTCCCAACTGAGCGCGATCAACGAGGGGCTGCTCGACTTCTATTGGCCGAACGCCTGGTGGTTGGACGTGGTCGGCCTGATGGCACTGATCGTGCTGTTCATCGTCGTGTTGTTGCTCATGGTTGCGTTCATCCTGCTGTTCGACCGCAAGGTTTGGGCTGGGATACAGATGCGGCGCGGTCCGAACGTGGTGGGACCATACGGACTGCTGCAGTCGTTCGCGGATCTGCTCAAATTCGTATTCAAGGAAATCGTCATTCCGTCCGGGGCGAACAAGGGTGTCTATCTTTTGGCGCCGTTGGTATCGACCACGTTGGCTCTTGGTGCGTGGGCGGTGGTACCCGTCGGCGCGGGACTTGTCTTCGCCGATATCAATGTCGGCATTCTCTACATCTTCGCGATCTCGTCTCTCGGCGTTTACGGGATCATCATGGGCGGATGGGCTTCGAACTCGAAGTATCCGTTCCTGGGTGCGCTGCGGTCGGCGGCGCAGATGGTCTCCTACGAGGTCTCTATCGGCTTTGTGATCATTACGGTGTTGCTGACCGCCGGCTCGTTGAACCTTTCGGCGATCGTCGAAGGTCAGGCGGGCGGCATTCATCACTGGTACGTGTTCAGCCATTTGCTGCCGATGGCAGTCATCTTCTTCATCTCGGCGCTGGCGGAAACGAATCGGCCGCCCTTCGACCTGCCGGAGGCCGAATCCGAACTCGTGGCGGGGTTCATGGTCGAGTATTCGTCGACGCCGTATCTGCTGTTCATGCTGTCGGAGTACGTCTCGATCGTCCTGATGTGCGCGATGATGACGATCCTGTTCCTGGGCGGATGGCACGCGCCGCTTGAGGTTGTGCCGTTCACTTGGATCCCTGGACTTGTTTGGTTCGTCATCAAGGTTTGGTTTGTCTTTTTCCTGTTCGCGATGGTGAAGGCGATCGTGCCGCGCTACCGCTACGACCAGTTGATGCGGATCGGTTGGAAGTTCTTCCTGCCGATCTCGTTGCTCTGGGTAGTTTTGACCGCGGGTTACCTGCTCGCTTTCGACAAGTTGCCCTGAGGCCCGCCCATGCAATTCCTTCGGATGATCTTCATGGTGGACTTCCTGTCGGGCTTCTGGCTCGCCCTGAAGTACATCTTCCGGCCGAAGATCACGCTGAATTATCCGTTCGAGAAGGGGGCGCTTAGCCCCCGCTTCCGCGGCGAGCATGCGCTGCGCCGTTATCCGAACGGCGAGGAGCGCTGCATCGCGTGTAAGCTTTGCGAGGCGATTTGCCCGGCGCAGGCGATCACGATCGAGGCGGAGCCGCGTGACGACGGTTCGCGCCGGACGACGCGCTACGACATCGACATGGTGAAATGCATCTACTGCGGCTTCTGCCAGGAGGCGTGTCCGGTGGATGCGATCGTCGAAGGACCGAATTTCGAGTTCGCGACCGAAACCCGCGAGGAGCTGCTTTACGACAAGGCAAAGCTGCTGGCGAACGGGGACCGGTGGGAACGCGAGATCGCGAAGAATTTGGAATTGGACGCGCCTTATCGCTAAGGCGTGAGTCCAAAAGAAGAGGTTGAGGAACGAACGTGCTGCCGGCGACCATCGCCTTTTATGTGTTTGCGACCGTGCTGATTGCTTCGGCACTCATGGTGGTGAGCGCGCGCAACCCGGTGCATTCCGTGTTGTTCTTGATCCTGGCGTTCTTCAACGCGGCGGCGCTGTTCGTGCTGCTGGGCGCCGAGTTTCTGGCCATGGTGTTGGTCGTGGTTTACGTCGGTGCCGTTGCGGTGCTGTTCCTCTTTGTCGTGATGATGCTCGACATCGACTTCGCGGAGCTCCGGCAGGGTTTCTTGAACTATCTGCCTATCGGCGTATCGGTTGGGCTGCTGTTGTTAGCCGAGCTCGTGATCGTTGGCGGCGCGTGGGTGGTGTCGCCGGCAGCCGATGTGGTGGCGGCGCATCCGACGCCCAAAGATGTCACGAATACCGAGGCGTTGGGGCGGATTCTCTATACGAACTACGTCCATGTGTTTCAGGGGGCAGGCATGGTGCTGCTGGTCGCGATGATCGGGGCGATCGTGCTGACGCTGCGGCACCGCGAAGGCGTCAAACGGCAAAGTGCGAGCGCGCAGGTTGGCCGCACGCCCGCCA
>CAZJOM010000036.1:6660-19604 GCA_964547645.1 uncultured Flavobacteriaceae bacterium | reverse complement strand
CGCGAAGGCGTCAAACGGCAAAGTGCGAGCGCGCAGGTTGGCCGCACGCCCGCCACTGGTCTTGAGATTCGCAAGGTTCGTCCGGGGGAGGGGCTTTAGTTATGGCTGCCATCGGCATTGGGCACTATCTGACGGTTGCCGCGATCCTGTTTACGATCGGGATTTTGGGCATCTTCGTAAACCGCAAGAACGTGATCATCATTTTGATGTCGATCGAGCTGATCTTGCTCGCCGTGAACATCAACCTGGTCGCGTTCTCGTCGTTCTTGGGGGACATGACCGGTCAGGTGTTCGCGCTTCTGGTGCTGACCGTCGCCGCGGCTGAGGCAGCGATCGGCCTTGCCATCCTCGTCGTCTACTTCCGCAACAAGGGCACGATTGCGGTCGAAGACGTCAACATTATGAAGGGTTAGGCGCCTCGTGATCTATCAAGCGATCCTTCTTCTGCCGCTCTTCGGCGCCATCCTGGCGGGCGCAATGGGCAAGCGCTTGGGCGAGCACGCGGCCGAGTACTTGGCGACCGGGCTTCTGGTCCTTGCCGCGCTGCTGTCGTTCTGGGCGTTCCTCGTCGATCTGCCGACGATGGAAGGCGCGCGGATCATTCCGCTGTTCCGGTTCTTGGATTCCGGCACGTTACAGGTCGATTGGTCGATCCGGGTCGATGCGTTGACCGCCGTCATGTTGGTCGTGGTGACGGGCGTGTCGTCGCTCGTCCATGTCTACTCGATTGGCTACATGAGCCACGACGAGCACCGGCCGCGGTTCTTTGCCTATCTGTCGCTGTTCACCTTCGCGATGTTGGCGCTGGTTACCTCGGACAGCTTTGTGCAGTTGTTCTTCGGGTGGGAGGGCGTCGGCCTCGCGTCCTATCTCTTGATCGGGTTTTGGTACAAGAAGCCATCGGCCAACGCGGCGGCGATCAAGGCGTTCGTCGTGAACCGGGTCGGCGACTTCGGCTTCGCGCTCGGCATCATGGCGATCTTCTTCGTGTTCGGATCGCTCGACTTCGCGACCGTGTTCGAGGCGGCGAAGGGCGAGGCCGGAAAGACGTTCCAGTTTGCCGGGTTCGACGTCGATATTCTGACCACGATATGCCTGCTGCTGTTCATGGGCGCGATGGGCAAGTCGGCGCAGTTTCTGCTGCACACCTGGCTGCCGGACGCGATGGAAGGCCCGACGCCGGTGTCCGCACTGATCCACGCGGCGACGATGGTGACGGCGGGCGTCTTCCTGGTGTGCCGCTGCTCGCCGTTGTTCGAACTGGCGCCAGTAGCGTTGCAGTTCGTGACGATCGTCGGCGCCACGACCGCTTTTTTTGCGGCGACGGTCGGCCTGTTCCAAAACGACATCAAGCGCGTGATCGCGTATTCGACCTGCTCGCAGCTTGGCTACATGTTCTTTGCGGCGGGTGTGGGCGCCTATCAAGCTGCCATGTTCCACCTCTTCACGCACGCGTTCTTCAAGGCGCTGTTGTTCCTAGGCTCGGGCTCGGTGATCCACGCGTTGGACGGCGAGCAAGACATGCGCCGGATGGGCGGGCTCAAGCCTGTGATCCCCGCGACCTATTGGTTGATGGTGATTGGGACGCTGGCGATTACCGGTTTCCCGTTCATGGCGGGCTTCTGGTCGAAGGATGCGATCATCGAGAGCGCGTACGCAGCGGACAGCGGTGTCGGCATGTATGCGTTTGGAATGGGTGTGATCGCGGCCGCGATGACATCGTTCTATTCGTGGCGTCTCATTTTCATGACGTTCGACGGCACCTATCGCGGCGATCACCATACGTTGGAGCATGCGCACGAGTCGCCGCCGGTGATGTTGGTGCCGTTGGTGCTGCTTGCGGCCGGCGCCGTTCTGGCCGGGCTTGTGTTCGAAGGTTCGTTCATCGGGCATCACCAGGCTGAGTTCTGGCGCGGTGCTATCGTGAACTTGCAGCACCACACTGCGCTGGAAGCGCGGCATCACGTGCCTTTTTGGGTTTTCTTTGCACCGGCGACTGTGATGCTGTTGGGCTTGATCACGGCGTGGTTCTTCTACATCGCTCGTCCGACGTGGCCGGCGTTGATGGCGGCGCGCCAGGGGCCGCTTTATCTGTTCCTGTACAACAAGTGGTACTTCGACGAGCTTTACGACTTCCTGTTCGTGCGACCGGCGAAGCGGCTCGGACATTTCCTTTGGAAGACCGGCGACGGCGCGATCATCGACGGGCTTGGGCCTGACGGTGTGTCAGCCGGGATCGGCGATTGGACGAAAAGCATCGTCAGGCTGCAGAGTGGCTACGTTTATCACTATGCGTTCGCGATGCTGATCGGCGTCGCGTTGCTTGCCACGTGGTTCATGGCGGGAGGGGTGAAATGACCTATCTTCTGTCGCTGGCCACGTTCCTGCCGTTGCTCGGCGTGGTGATGATACTGTTGATGGCGCGCGCTGGCGCAGCCGGCGATATGCTGGCCAAGCAAGTCGCGCTGTTTGCGACGATCGTGACTTTCGTCGTGACGTTGTGGGCCTGGTATGCGTTCGATCCGGCCGCGAAGGGGTTCCAGTTCGTTGAGAACTACGCGTGGTTGGGCGGCGCGATCCGCTATCACGTCGGCGTCGACGGCATTTCGCTGCCGTTCGTCATCCTGACGGCGTTCCTGATGCCGCTTTGCATTTTGGCGAGCTGGACGTCGATCGAGACGCGGATCAAGGAGTACATGATCGCGTTCCTGGTGCTCGAGACGCTGATGATCGGCGTGTTCGTGTCGCTCGATATCGTGCTGTTCTACCTGTTCTTCGAAGGCGGCCTCATTCCGATGTTCTTGATCATCGGCGTGTGGGGCGGGCCGCGGCGGGTGTACGCGTCGTTCAAGTTCTTCCTCTACACACTGTTCGGCTCGGTGTTGATGCTGGTTGCCGTGATGGCGATGTATGTGACCGCGGGCACGACGGACATCGCTGCCCTCATGGCCTACGACTTCCCGAAGGATATGCAGTTCTGGCTGTTCTTGGCGTTCCTGGCGTCGTTTGCGGTGAAGTTGCCGATGTGGCCCGTGCATACTTGGTTGCCCGACGCGCACGTTGAGGCGCCGACGGCGGGTTCTGTCATCCTTGCCGGCATTCTGTTGAAGATGGGCGGTTATGGGTTCTTGCGGTTCTCGTTGCCCATGTTCCCAGATGCGTCGGTTGAGCTGGCGCCGTTGATGTTCGCCCTGTCGGTGATCGCGATCGTCTACACGTCGCTGGTCGCGTTGATGCAGGAAGATATTAAGAAGCTGATCGCCTATTCGTCGGTGGCGCACATGGGCTTTGTGACGCTGGGGCTGTTCGCGCTGAACCGGCAGGGCGTGGACGGGGCTGTGGTGCAGATGATCAGCCACGGCTTTATCTCGTCGGCGCTGTTCCTCTGCGTCGGCGTGATTTACGACCGGATGCATACACGAGAGATCAAGGCGTATGGCGGGCTTGTGAACCGGATGCCGATTTACGCGGCTGTGTTCATGGTGTTCACAATGGGCAATGTGGGATTGCCGGGAACAAGCGGGTTCGTTGGCGAGTTCCTGTCGCTGGTCGGGGCGTATAAGGCAAATTCCACGGTGGCTCTGATTGCCACTCTGGGTGTGATTTTGAGCGCGGCGTATGCGTTGTGGCTTTATCGGCGCGTCGTTTTTGGCGAGCTTGAGAAGAAATCGCTGGCCGATATCGAGGACATGAACCTTCGTGAGATCGTGGTGATCGTTCCGTTGGTCGCCGCGACGTTGTTCTTTGGGTTCTATCCGAAGCCGATTTTCGACATGACCGGGACAGCGGTGGCGTCGACGCTTGAGGGGATCGAGGGTAAGCTGAAAACCGCCCAAGCGGAGGCGCGGCCATGAACAGTACCGATCTGGCGCGGTTTTATAGCGACGCGTGGGCGTTCTCTCCCGAGATCGCTTTGGCGTGCGGCGCGATGTTTCTGCTGCTGGTTGGCGTGTTCGCCGGCGATCGGCGGTCGGCGGCGTTGACGTGGCTTTGTGTGGCGGTGCTCGGCACTGTTGCGGCCATGGTAGTGACCAGCACTGAGGGGCGGGTTCTCGCGTTCGGTGGCACCACGATCATCGACGATTTTGCGCGGTTTACCAAGGTTTTGGTGCTGGGCGGTTCGGCGATCGCGATGCTGATGTCGATCGACTATCTGAAGGACGAGAAGCTGACGCGGTTCGAGTATCCGCTGCTGGTCACGCTGGCCACGCTCGGCATGATGACGATGATATCGGCGAATGATCTCATCGTTCTCTATATCGGGCTGGAGCTTCAGAGCCTTGCGCTCTACGTGCTGGCGTCGTTTGCGCGAGATAGCGCGCGCTCGACTGAGGCGGGGCTTAAGTACTTTGTCTTGGGCGCTCTGTCGTCGGGCATGCTGCTCTATGGCGCCAGCTTAATCTACGGCTTTACCGGCACGACATCGTTCAGCGGCATTGCCGAGGCTATTGCGCAAAGCGGTGTGCAGACCGGGGTGATGATCGGGCTTGTGTTCCTGATGGCGGGCTTGGCGTTCAAGGTTTCGGCGGTGCCGTTCCACATGTGGACGCCGGACGTTTACGAAGGCTCGCCGACGCCGGTGACCGCGTTCTTCGCGGCGGCGCCGAAGATTGCGGCGATGGCTTTGTTCCTGCGCGTCGTGTTCGGTCCGTTCGCCGGCGCGGAGCAGCAATGGTTCCAGATCGTGGCGTTCCTCTCCGTCGCCTCGATGATCCTGGGTGCACTGGCCGCGATCGGGCAATCGAACATCAAACGGCTGATGGCTTACTCGTCGATCGGGCATATGGGTTATGCGCTGATCGGCTTTGCGGCGGGAACGCAGGCGGGTGTGCAGGGCGTACTCATTTACCTCGTCATCTATATGGCGATGACGATCGGAACGTTCGTTTGCATCCTGCTGATGCGCCGCGACGGGAAGGCGGTCGAGAACATCGAGGATTTGGCCGGTCTCTCGCAGCGCGATCCGACGACAGCGTATCTGCTTGCAATCTTGATGTTCAGCTTGATCGGTATCCCGCCTCTGGCCGGTTTCTGGGGCAAGTGGTTCGTGTTCCTGGCTGCAGTCGAGGCGAAGCTGTATTTGCTGGCGGTGATCGGTTTCGTCACGAGCGTGATCGGCGCGTTCTACTATCTGCGCATCATTAAGCTCATGTTCTTCGACAAGCCTGCGGCGGCGTTCGAGAAGCCGCTCGGCACGGTCAATGCCGCGCTGCTGGCGGCGTCGAGTGCGTTCGTGATTTTCTTCGTCGTGGTGCCGATGCCGCTGATCGACGCGGCGACCGCAGCGGCGAAGAGTCTGTTTCCGTAAGGGGCGATGGACCCGCGCGTCCCGGCGGGGTACGCGGTCGCGGGCTTCGACGAGATCGACTCGACGAATGAGGAGGCGCGCCGCCGGGCTATGGCTGGCGAGCGCGGCCCGGTCTGGATCTGGGCGAAACGGCAGACGGCGGGCCGCGGACGGCGCGGGCGGGCGTGGGCGTCGCCGGACGGCAATCTGATGACGACGCTTTTGATCGCACCCGGCGTGAGCGCGGCCGATGCGGCGCGGCTGTCGTTCGTGGCAGCACTGGCCGTGCACGATCTGGTAACACGCTATGTGAGGCTGGCGCCGGTCAGGTTGAAGTGGCCGAACGATGTTCTCATCGAAGGTCGGAAGGTTGCCGGCATTCTGCTCGAGACGGCCGGGGAGGAGAGCCTTGGTGTACTGCCCTGGCTGGCGATCGGGATCGGCGTAAACCTTGTTCACGCCCCTGGAGAGACTGTTTTTCCGGCTTCGACTATGGGAGCACATGGGCCAGCGCCATCGCCAGCGGAGGCCTTGGCGGAGCTTGCGGAGGCCTGGGAAACCCGGTTTCGTGTGTGGCGCGTGAGTGGCTTCGCTGCCATTCGTGAGGCATGGCTTGAGGTGGCGGCCGGTTTGGGTCAACCGATCGAGGTGCGTCTGCCCAACGAAACGTTGAGCGGGCGGTTCGAAACGTTGATGCCGGACGGCGCGCTGAGCTTGCTCCTGCCGAATGGGTCGCGGCGTGCGATCACGGCAGGTGAGGTGTTCTTTGCCTAAGGAGGACGGGCATGCTTCTGGCGATCGACGCGGGCAACACGAACATCGTGTTCGCGGTTCATGACGGCAAGGCAATCCGGGCGCAGTTCCGCGCGTCTACAAAGGACAGCCGCACCGCCGACGAGTACTACGTCTGGTTGACGCAGCTTATGCAGCTTGAGGGGATCGGGCCGGATGATATTGAGGCCGCGATCATCGCGAGCGTGGTGCCTCAAGCGGTGTTCAACCTGCGCCGGCTCTGCGCGAAGTACTTTAAGCGCACGGCGCTCGTGGTCGGCGATCCGGAAGTTGACCTTGGCATAACGATCAATACCGATCGCCCGCGCGCCGTCGGTGCAGACCGTGTGGTCAACGCGGTGGCAGGGCACCGCGACTATGGCGGCGACCTGATCCTGATCGACTTCGGTACCGCGACGACGTTCGATATCGTCGGCGCGCAGGGGAGTTATGAGGGTGGCGTGATCGCGCCGGGCGTGAACCTATCGATGGAGGCGTTGCATCTCGCCGCCGCGCAGTTGCCGCGGATCGCGATCGAGCGGCCGCAGATGATCATCGGCAAGGACACAGTGCCTGCGATGCAGTCCGGCATATTCTGGGGCTATATCGGGTTGATCGAGGGACTGGTGAAACGCATCAAGGCGGAGTACGGCAAGCCGATGAAGGTGATCGGGACGGGCGGCCTTGCGCATCTATTCCGGCACTCTACGTCGGCGCTGGAGCATGTCGATCACGACATTACAATCCGCGGGCTGCGCTATATCTATGAGCGCAACCGCGCGATTGCTGCTAAGCCTGTCGAATGAAAAAGCGGACTGCCGGTACCCATGACGAGTTGATCTTCGTGCCGCTTGGCGGTGCGGGTGAGATCGGGATGAACCTGAACCTCTACGGCTATGGGCCGGAGGCTAAGCGTCAGTGGATTATGGTCGATCTGGGAGTGATGTTCGGCGGGGACGATACGCCGGGCATCGACGTGATCATGCCGGACCCCGGGTTTATCGAAGAGCACCGGCGCAACCTGCTCGGCATCGTGCTCACACATGCGCATGAGGATCATATCGGCGCGGTCGGTCATTTGTGGTCGCGCTTCAAGGTGCCAGTCTATGCAACGCCATTCACGGCGGCGCTGGTGCGCGGCAAGCTTGAGGAAGCCGATATCTTGGATGACGTGCCGTTGCATGTGATTCCGCTCGGCGGGCAGTTGAGGCTCGGTCCGTTCGAGCTTGAGTTCATCGACATCACGCATTCGATTCCCGAACCTAACTGCATTGCGATCCGGACACCGCTCGGCACGGTGCTGCACACAGGGGATTGGAAGATCGACGGCAGTCCCGTGGTTGGGCGCAAGACCGACATCGCCGCCCTGAAACGCATCGGCGAGGAAGGCGTGTTGGCCGCGATCTGCGACTCGACGAACGTGTTCGTGCCGGGCCGATCCGGCTCGGAAGCCGACGTGGCGAAGAGCCTCGAGGCCGTCATTGCGATGTGCAAGGGCAGGGTCGCCGTGACTTCGTTTGCTTCCAATGTCGCGCGCATGCAGTCGGTTATCATGGCGGGCAAGCGTGTCGGCCGGCATGTCGCGCTCGTCGGGCGCTCGATGCATAAGATTTCGCGGGCGGCGATCGAGACCGGATATCTGAAGGACATCCCTTCGTTGATCGACGAAGAGAGCGCGGCGGATCTGCCGGCACATAAGGTGCTTTATCTCTGCACGGGCAGTCAGGGCGAGAGCCGGGCGGCGCTGTCGCGGATCGCAACCGGCGAGCATCCACACGTGACAATGGGGCCGGGCGATACGGTGATTTTTTCCTCGCGCGTGATACCGGGGAACGAGCGGTTGATCCATCAGTTGCAGAACGACTTTGCGATGCGTGGGGTCGAGGTCATTTCGGCCGAAGACCACGACGTGCACGTATCCGGACATCCGGCGCGCGACGAGCTCGCCGACATGTATTCCTGGCTCAGGCCGCAGATCGCAGTACCGGTGCATGGCGAGGAGCGGCACTTGATGGAGCATGTGCGGCTCGCCAAGAGCCTGCAGATTCCGGAAGCATTGCATGCGCCGAACGGGTCGGTGGTGCGACTTGCGCCGGGGCCGGCTACGATCGTCGACGAGGCGCCGCACGGTCGGTTGCATTTGGACGGCACCGTGCTGACCGCGAGGGACGATACGGCCTTGAAGGAGCGGCGATCGCTTTCTCATGCCGGGTATGTTGCGGTCACGATCGTGCTCGATCAGCGCGACCGGCCCGCGACGGAACCGGTCGTGATCTGCGCCGGGTTGCCGGAAGAGGTCGTGGAAGCCGCGCAGGAGGTTGCTTCGGTAGCGCAGGACAAGCTAGGCAAGCGCTTCAGCGACGAAAAGTATGCGGCCGAGGAAATCCGCCGGGCCGTGCGGCGAGGCGTCCAGGACGCTTGGGGCAAGAAGCCGGTCGTGAAGGTTGAGATCGCCCGCACCGGCTAGCGCCACCAGAGATTGGCCATTGCGCGGCGCGCGCGGCTGTCGGAACATCCGCCCAACAGACATTCAAGAACCTGGGAGGATTCATGTCGAAGAAACCGTCGGTGGCTGTGATCGGCGCCGGGCTAGG
Source organism: uncultured Flavobacteriaceae bacterium (assembly GCA_964547645.1). Classification (GTDB taxonomy): domain Bacteria; phylum Pseudomonadota; class Alphaproteobacteria; order Micropepsales; family Micropepsaceae; genus SZUA-430. The sequence continues at coordinate 10,952 of CAZJOM010000036.1, read as the reverse complement.
CGGCCTTGCCGCGGGGATCAAGCTGAAAGAGGCGGGGTTCGAGGACGTTGTCATCCTGGAGAAGGCCGCGAAGGTCGGCGGCACCTGGCGGGACAATTCCTATCCGGGCTGCTGTTGCGACGTGCCGGTCGCGCTCTATCAGTATTCGTTCGCGCCGAGTTTGAATTGGAGCCATTTGTTTCCACGCTACAACGAGATTCAGAAGTACACGGAGGATCTCGCCGACAATTTCGGCTTGCGGCCGCATTTGAAGCTGAACGAGGAAACGAAATCGGCGGTGTGGGACGATGCGCGGGCGGTTTGGAAGCTGACCACAAGCACCGGCAAGACCTACGAAGCGAACTCGATCGTCGCGGCGCTTGGGCAGTTGAACCGGCCGCAGTTTCCGGACATCGAAGGCCGGGAGAGCTTCGCCGGACCGTCGTTCCATTCGGCGCGTTGGGATCATTCCGTCAGCCTGAAGGGCAAACGGGTTGGAATCATCGGCTCGGCAGCCAGTGCGGTGCAGATCATTCCGGAGATCGCCAAGGAGGCGAAGCACCTCACCGTGTTCCAGCGGACGCCGAACTGGGTCGTGCCGCGGCTCGACCGGCCGATCACGGACGAAGAGAAGGCGCTGATGATGACGGCGCCGCATGTGGCGATGATGGGACGCGATCTGATCTATCAGAACGCCGATTATCTGTTCTGGCAGGCGTTCAGCTGGACGAAGGAGGGTCGCGCGGCTTACACGCGCATCGCGCTGAACCACTTGGCGGAGCAGGTGCCGGATCCGGAGCTGCAGAAGAAGCTGACGCCGGACTATCCGATCGGCTGCAAGCGCATACTTTATGCCGACGACATCTATCCGGCGCTGATGCGCGACAACGTCGAGCTTGAGACAGGCAAGATCGCACGCATCACGGCCAATGGCATCGAGATGAAGGATGGCGCGAAGCACGACTTCGACGTGATCGTTTACGCGACCGGGTTCGAGACGACGGCGTGGCACTGGTCGGTGGACGTTGTCGGAAGGGGCGGCCTGCACCTGCGCGATGCCTGGGCCGAGGAGCCGCAGGCTTATTACGGCATCACGGCAGCGCAGTTCCCGAACATGTTCATCCTCTATGGGCCGAATACGAACCTCGGCCACAACTCGATCACGTTCATGTTGGAGCGGCAGGTCGAGTACACGGTGAAGGCGATCAGCGAAATGCATAAGCGCAACATTGCGGCGATGGAACTGAAGCCGGCGGCGCAGGAGCGCTTCAATCAAGAGCTGCAAGAAGGGTTGGCGAAGACCACATGGGCCGACCCGCATTGCCATTCGTGGTACAAAAACGCCAAGGGCCACATCACGCAGAACTGGTCCTCGCACACCCGCGACTATGCGGCCGGCGTCGAGAACGTGAAGTGGGAGGACTATGCCGTTCGCGAACGCAAGCCGATGGCGGCGGAGTAGGCGTTTTTTCTTCCTGGGACCGCGGGCATCCTTGCCCGCTCTTCTTTCTGTGTGTCAAACGAGAAAGAGCGGGCAGGATGCCCGCGGTCCCAGGAAAGGCTACCTTCCAAGGATACTCCTAAGCATCCACGCCGTTTTTTCGTGGACCTGTAGGCGCTGCGTGAGGAGGTCCATGGTGGGTTGGTCGGCGGACTTTTCTGCAGTCGGGAAGGCGGCGCGGCAGGTGCGGGCGACGGTTTCGTGACCGGCAAGGAGATTTTCGAGCATGGCGTTCGAGTTGGGAACTCCGTCTTCTTCCTTGATCGACGACAGCTCGGTGAAGGCCTTATACGTGCCGGGCGCAAAATGGCCGAGTGAGCGGATGCGTTCGGCGATTAGATCGACCGCGTTCCAGAGTTCTGTATACTGGGTCATGAACATTGCGTGCAGGTCGTTGAACTGCGGCCCGGTGACGTTCCAGTGGTAATTGTGGGTTTTCAGATAGAGCGTGTAGGTGTCGGCGAGGACGCGCGACAGGCCGCCAGCAATGTCTTTGCGAGCGGGCGCGGAAATGCCGATGTCGATGCCGGCTGACTTGGCCACGGTGGCTTTCCTCAACTATATATTAGAATTCTTCTAATCTATGTTATCGGCGAATAAGTTCAAGGGGGCCCCCCTTTTCAACGGCGCGTTTGTAGGCGGGCCGGTCGCGCAGGCGCTTGAGCAGCGCCGTTAGCTTTGGGTATGGGGCGAGGCGCTGTGAGGTGTCGGCAACCTCAAGGATGAACGACATCTGGACGTCCGCGGCGGTTAGCTCGTTACCGGCGAAAAAGTCCTGCTTGGCGAGCGCACCTTCCATGTAGTCCAGGTGGTTCTTGATCTCACCCTCGACGCGAGGGCGCAGCGGCGCGGCGTTCTCACCCAACATGCCGGTGTAGAGGGCGAGCAAGAACGGCAACATTGCCGACCCCTCGGCGAAGTGCATCCAGTGGGTGTGGTCTACCCAGTTCGGTGCGTTATCGGCGGGCCATAGTTTGCCCTTGCCGTGCTTCTTGCAGAGATACTCGATGATGGCGCCGGACTCGGCCACCGTGCGCTCGCCGTCGGTGATCACCGGGGACTTGCCCAGCGGGTGGACTTTCTTCAGCTCTGGCGGGGCCAAACGGGTCATCGGATCGCGTTTGTGCTGGACGATTTCGTAGGGGAGATCGAGCTCCTCAAGCAGCCAGAGAACGCGGTGCGAGCGTGAGTTATTGAGGTGGTGGACCTTGATCATGGCGGGCTCCAGTGGCGGTGGGGTTTTGCCCACACTAGGGAGGGCTGGTGCGGAAAGCCAGCGCTTGCGGGCGAGCGGAAAGTCCGGGATTGTGATGTGGACATTATCGACGGGAGCAGCGCCATGAATGACCGGGTGACGATTACGATCGAGGGTGGCGTCGCAGACGTACGTCTGGTGCGCGCCGACAAGATGAATGCGCTCGACGACGCGATGTTCGAGGCGTTGATTGGAGCGGGCACCCGTCTCAAGACGGAGAAGGGCGTGCGCGCAGTTGTGCTCTCCGGGGAAGGACGGGCGTTCTGTGCGGGGCTTGATATGGGCAATTTCCAGCGCACGGCCGAGGCGGGGCGTGAGACGCGCTCGATGGACCGGCTGATCGGGCGGACGCATGGGATCGCAAACCGTCCGCAGTATGCCGCCTGGGTGTGGCGTGAGGTGCCGGTGCCTGTGATCGCTGCGGTACATGGCGTGGCCTTCGGAGGTGGTTTTCAGGTCGCGCTCGGCGCCGACATGCGCTACGCCGCGCCCGATACGAAGATGTCGGTGATGGAGATCAAGTGGGGTCTCGTGCCCGACATGGCAGGCACGGTGCTGATGCGCGGCCTGGTGCGCGATGACGTGATCCGCGAGCTGACGTACACGGGGCGGATTTTCCTGGCGGAAGAGGGCGCGCGCTTAGGTGTGGTGACGCGAGTTTGTGCCGACCCGCGGGCGGAAGCTTTGGCGACGGCGCGGGATATCGCGCAGAAGTCGCCCGATGCTATTCGTGCTGCCAAGCGGATGTTCAATGCGTTGCCGCTCGCGAGCGAGGCCGATGCGTTGATGTTGGAGTCGAAGGAGCAGACGGCACTTGGCGGTTCGGCGAACCAGGTAGAGGCGGTCATGGCGCAACTGCAGAAGCGGGCGCCAAACTTCACGGATCGCTAGCGGGTATGACGAACGCGCCCTGGCGAAGCGTTGCGTCCGAGCTCGACCGGCTTGAATCGCTGGACAGCATGGAAGGGATTGCGCGCGCAGAGGCGACGCCCGTTCCAGCGTTGCTGCGGTATCTGCCGCGCGGGGCGTTGTTGCATGCGGTCTATCCGGGCGTGCTGGTGGCGCTGACGATCGGGTTAGCGTCGACGTTTCTTTCCGATCACTATGGCGCGCCGGTGATGCTGTTCGCGCTGTTGATTGGGATGGCGTTTCACTTTCTGCATGAAGAAGGACGGTGCGTGGCGGGGATCGAGTTCGCCTCGCGCACTGTCCTGCGACTTGGCGTGGCGCTGCTGGGCATTCGAATCACCTTCGATCAGATCGCCAGTCTGGGCGTGATGCCCGTCGCAATGGTTGTCGTGGGTGTGACGACGACGATCGTGTTCGGTCTCGCGTTGGCGCAGGGTCTGAAACTTAGCCGGATTTTTGGCGTGCTATCGGGCGGCGCGGTGGCAATCTGCGGTGTGGCCGCAGCGCTCGCGATTGCGTCGGTGTTGCCCAGGAATGCGCAAAGTGAGCGCGACACGATCTTGACGGTGGTATCGGTGACCGCGCTGTCGACGCTGGCGATGATCGCCTATCCGATGCTGGTGAGCGCGATTGGATTCGATCACCGGC
>CAZJOM010000036.1:0-6560 GCA_964547645.1 uncultured Flavobacteriaceae bacterium | reverse complement strand
CGGTGGTGCCTCGTGACTGCGATCGCGGCATTGGGGATGAAGACGTCATTCAAGGATTTGATTGCGGTGGGTTGGCGACCGGTGGCGTTGATGGTGGCGGAGACCGCTTGGATCGCCGCCTTGGTGCTTGCTGCTGTGACTTGGTTCGTTTAGCAAACGCCGAATTAACGAGGAGACGATCATGGATGTTCGCGCTGCCGTTGCGCACGCCGCTGGGAAGCCGCTCACAATCGAGACGGTTCAGCTGGATGGTCCGCGCGCGGGTGAGGTTTTGGTCGAACTGAAGGCGACGGGCATTTGCCACACCGACAAGTTCACGCTTTCGGGGGAGGATCCCGAGGGAATGTTTCCAGCCATCCTGGGGCATGAAGGTGCGGGAATCGTGCGTGAGGTGGGTAAGGGCGTCACGAGCTTGCAGCCCGGCGATCATGTGATCCCGCTCTATACGCCGGAGTGCCGGGAGTGTGAGTACTGTCTCAGCCGCAAGACCAATCTCTGTCAGAAAATTCGCGGCACGCAGGGCAAGGGCGTGATGCCGGATGGTAGCAGCCGCTTTTCGCTGAACGGCAAGCCGGTGTTGCATTACATGGGCTGTTCGACCTTTGCGAACTTTACGGTGTTGCCGGAGATATCGCTGGCGAAGGTGCGCAAAGACGCACCGTTCGAGACGATTTGCTACATCGGCTGCGGGGTCACGACCGGGATCGGCGCGGTGATCTTCACGGCGAAAGTTGAGCCGGGCGCCAATGTCGTCGTGTTCGGGCTCGGCGGGATCGGGCTTAACGTCATTCAGGGTGCCAAGCTAGCCGGCGCGGGCATGATTGTCGGTGTCGATGTGAACCCGTCGCGCGAGGCACTGGGGCGGAAGTTCGGGATGACGCACTTCGTCAACCCAAAGGACGTGAAGGGCGACCTGGTTGGGCACCTGGTGGAGCTGACGCGCGGTGGTGCGGACTATTCGTTCGAATGCGTCGGCAACACGACGTTGATGCGCCAGGCACTGGAGTGCTGCCACAAAGGGTGGGGCGTTTCGACGATCATCGGTGTCGCCGGTGCGGGGCAGGAGATTTCGACGCGACCGTTCCAACTCGTGACTGGTCGTGTCTGGAAGGGCTCGGCCTTTGGTGGCGCGCGCGGGCGCACCGACGTGCCGAAGATCGTCGACTGGTACATGGACAAGAAAATCAAGATCGACGAGCTGATCACGCACAAGCTACCGCTGGAGCGGATCAACGAGGGATTCGATCTGATGGCGCGCGGTGAATCGATCCGCAGTGTTGTGGTTTACTGACGCTTTGCGGATTGACGGAGCTGCGTGCGAGCCTCCTTGACCAGGGCTTGCAGAACTCGCGACGGCGGGGCGTTCTTTGAGAAGGCGACTTGGCCGTTCGGGCGGGGCAGGGAGGCGATGACGTCGCCACCTAGGGGGCCGAAGGAGTCGATCACCACATCGAACGAGGCCTCTGCGGCTGGGTAGGCGGCCGCCCTTGCGTTGCAGTCCACGATCAACATTCGTCCGGGGACGAGCTGCAGGGCGTCTTTGGCGACGATCGGGCCATCCTCGGCGTCGTCATAGCTCGCTTTGGCGAAGGGTACGCTGCGGCCGCTATGTGTCTTGCTCCCGCTTGCGATGACGACGATGTTGGTCACGCCGGGGCGGGAGAAGAAGTCTTTCCAGAATGCCTCGTTGGCGACTTCATCGGCGATCAAGTTGAGCTCTTGCTGCGCCTTGCCGGAGGAACCGGCGTCATCGGTGGTCGCCAGCAGGCAGGCAGCACCCGTCCGATTGTAGTCCGGTGCAACCAGGGCAACGGCGCTCGCGTCGTCGACCTGAATCGTCTCCGCAGTCCAGCCGTTTGGGATGCGGACCTGGATCTTGCCGCCCGCTATTTCATCGGCCAGAGCGGCATTGCTTGTAGCGATGAGCAGTGCAGTAGCAATGCGACTAAACATGAGGACACCCGTGGGTTTCAGCAGAGCTATCACGGAACGAGCGGAGGCGTAATCGTAACGCGGTGAGTGCAGGTTCGATTCAGATTCATCCATCACGTGTGCGGATTTGAACAGCCTAGATGGGTTGGGCGTGTTAGCAGATTGCTACCCTACTCAACGGTCAAAGGTGTGGCTCATGTTGCGTTCCTGGTTGATGGTTCCTGCACTTGTTGGTCTTTGTTCCCTGACTGCTTCGGCGGCCGGCACCTCGTACGCGGACCCGCAGGGTCGATTTGCGCTGACGGTTCCTGAGGCTTGGGAGGCCGCGCAACCGCAGAGTGACGACAAGATCGCGCTCGTGATGGCCGGTGGCGATGTCAAGGAGGGTACGGGTGGGATTTGTGTCGTGCTGATCAATAGCACGCCGGAGACCAAGGGTGTCGCGCAAGCAGAGCTCGATAGCGTCTTCGGGACAATGCTCACGAGGGAATTTTGGGAAGCGACGGTTGGGGCGGGCGCCGGCAAGGATGTGACGATTGTTGAGACGGGACAGGCCGAGCAAAAGGGGCGGAAGACCTACTTCGCGATCGCGACGATGACGGGCACGAATGCCACCGGTCCCGTTGCGGCTAAGAGCAAGTTGGTTTTGAATGTCATTCCAGGAAGCCTCCATTTCATCAATTGCCTCTCCAAGACGGAAAACTTTGCGCAGCTGCTGCCGACGTTCGAAGCGATCTACGCGTCCTATGTGCCCAAGAGCGGCGCGATTGTCGCGCAGGCACCCAGCAACAGCGTGCCGTCGGTTCTGACGTTGTTCGCCGGGCCCCAATTTGACGGCGCCGCGCGTGTGGTGGCCCAGAACATGCCGAACATCCCGGCGCTCGGCGGCGTCACCGCGAGCCTTTCGGTCGCCGGCTACGGCTTGTGGGAGGTTTGCGAGGGCGTGAACTACGGCGGCACCTGCCAGTTGGTGTCGGCCGGTTTGACTTCGACGCCGGGCAAGAGCATGCGCATCGGCTCGGCGCGCCGGCACCTGGGCGACGCAGATCTGCGCGGCGCGGCGGGCGTAATCAGCACCGGTGCGGCGATCGCGTTGCGGGTGGGTCAAGACCGCATCGGTCGCTAACTGCGGCGAGGCCGCCGCTGGTCAAGCGACGAAAGCGTCGTATGATGGGGCTCTCTCCGCGCTAAAGGGAGGGGACCCGATGCGCGCGTTTTTCATATGGTTCCTGGCTGCGTTGCTGGCCGCTCAGTCGTCGTTCGCTGCGGACGACGAGGTGGCGCCGTTGTGGCTTGTCGCCGGGTACAAGGCGCTCTTCACGTGTAGCGCGACTTTTTTGGGGCAGCGCACGCCGACGCAAATTGCGCGCAACGAATTGTCCGGTATCTACGCCGACTACGAGCCGCAGATGCGGAAGCTTCCAGCGGCTGCGATCGAGCGTCAGCGCGGTTGGGTGTCGGTGACCTACGACCCGGCCATGCCGCCGCGGACTGCGTTTTATCGGGGTACGTTGGGGTGTGTGTTGCTGCCGCCGGGGGCAGGGCCGTCGCTTCGCGTGGTAGGGGTGACGCTGCCGGATGTGCGGGAGGTTGGGCGCGACCAACTTTGGCCCACGGGCGATCGCACGGCGGAGCCGCCGGCGACGGCAAGCAGCCGGGACAAGCTTGGCGTTGTGTTGAAGAAGGCGTTCGATGGCCGGAGTTATGGCCGCGATACGCGGACGTCCGGCGTCGTGGTGACAACGCGCGCAAAGTTGTTGGCAGAGGCATATGGTCCTGACAGCGGGATCGACGTGCCGCAGCGGACGTGGAGCGTTGCGAAGTCCTTGATGGGGGCGCTGATCGGCATCGCCGTGAAGGAGCGGTTGCTTCGGCTCGACGAACCGGTTGGCTTTTTTTCGTGGTCGGCGCCGGGCGATCCGCGCGGACGGATCACGTTTCAAAACTTGATGAACATGGCGAGCGGCCTCGATGCGGGCAAGGCCGGGAACCGGACTGATGAAATCTATTTCGGCGGCGCGTTGATTGAGGAGCTTGCCGTCACGCATGTGTTGGCAACGGCGCCTGGCACGCGGTTCAACTACGCGAACAACGATACGATGATGCTGAGCTACGCGTTGCGCTCGCGCATCCGCGATGACCGGGTCTACTTCGCCTATCCCTATGAGCGCTTGTTCCGCAAGATCGGGATGCACCACACCTGGGCGGAGACGGATTGGGGCGGGACGTTCATTTTGTCGAGCCAAGTGTGGACGACGGCACGGGACTTGGCGCGCTTTGGCCTGCTGCTTGCGAATGATGGCCGGTGGGGGCGCGAGGAAATTTTGCCGCGCGGTTGGGTGCGCTTGATGGCAACGCCGGCGTCCGCGCAACCACCTGCCGCGCGTGCAGATGGAACAGCGGCGCCGGGATACGGGATGCAGATATGGCTCTACGGCGCCCGGCACGGGTTGCCGGACGGCACGATGGCGGCACTGGGCAACCGCGGACAATACGTCGTTGTCGTCCCGTCGCGCGGGCTCGTGATCGTACGCCGCGGTTACGATGGGGATGGCGTGCGGTTTGAGGTCGAAAAGTTCGCTGCAGATGTTTTGAAGGCGCTTGAATGAAGCTAGGTCGTGGATCGTGGATTGACAAAGAGAAGCGCGATCCAACCGAGCAGCATGATGGCCCCCCCGCCGGGAACGCCCAGATCTAAAGGATGCTGTCCGGTGAAGACGATAACGTACAGGATCGCCGTCCACGCGGCCGTACCGACCGCGATCAAAGCGGCGGGAATCTGAGTCGATGGGATGCGGGACAGCACCATGAGCGCCAGTCCTTGTGCAATTTGGGTCGCGGATCCTACACGCGAGAGCTCAAGAGCATGGGCGTCGAGCATGTCTCGCAAAGGGTGCAACGTTCCGAACAATATTGCAGAGCCGATGACGCCGTGCAGCGCGCCAGCGATCCAAGACCAACGCATTGTGTCCCCCAGGGTCAAGTAGACGAATTGTGGATCGCCGGAAATTCAAGTCAAGTAGAGAAACCTCTCAGCGACGGACGATCCGCCAATGCCCTCCAGCCTCACACCGATCCTGCTGTTGTCGATTTCCAACATCTTCATGACTTTTGCTTGGTACGGGCACCTGAAGTTCAAGGGGCAACCGCTTTGGCTGGTGGTTCTGGTTAGTTGGGGGATTGCGTTCGTCGAGTATTGCTTTGCGGTGCCGGCGAACCGGTGGGGGAGTGCGGTTTACTCGCCGGCTGAACTCAAGACGATGCAGGAGGTGATTACTCTCATCGTGTTTGCGGCGTTCTCGGTGCTCTATTTGGGGGAGGCGCTGAAGTGGAATCATGCGATCGGGTTCGCGTTTATCGCGGCGGGCGCGTTCTTCGTGTTCAACAAGTGGTAGCGGCGGGACCTCCGCTCGCAGGGAAATTGTGCGGCATGGTTTCTATTGGAGCCTAGACTCCCTCTGAGCCAGTGATTCGGGGACTGGCGCTGCGGGGAGTTGATCCATGGTTCGGGTTCACGTGTTTCTGCTGAGCGTAACGGCGCTCGCCTTGGCTGCCTGTGCGTCGCTGACGGCGGAAACGAACCGGCCGATGGAGACGGCGGTAAACGGTCCCGCCTATCGGATCACCACGATCCCCGACGACACGTCGCCGGAGCTTTTTGTGGCGCTGGCATTTTCGGGGGGTGGCAAACGTTCGTCGGCGTTCGGCTATGGCGTGCTCACTGCGTTGCGCGAAATTACCGTCGACTTCGGGTCGGGACCGCGGCGGATGACGGATGAGATCGACGTTGTCACGGGCGTTTCGGGTGGAAGCTTTACGGCATCGGCCTTTGCGCTGAAGCGCGATGCTTTGTTCGACACCTATGTCGATGAGTTTCTCAAGTACGATTTGAACGGCGAGATTTTTGGACTTTATCTCATGCCGTGGCGCTGGGACTGGTTGTTCAACCCGAATTGGGGGACGAACGACGAGATGGCGCGGATCTACGACGAGTTGCTGTTCCAGGGAACCAACTACGGCGACCTGGCGCGCAAAGGGCGGCCGTTTCTGGGCGTACAGGCGACGGACTTTGCCAACGAGGCGCCGTTCTTGTTCAGCCAAGATACGTTCGATTGGATTTGCTCGGATCTTACGATGTTGCCTGTCGCGCGGGCTGTGGCGGCGTCGAACGGTTTCCCGATCTTGTTCTCGCCGATCAGTCTGCACAACTATGCCTACGATCAGAAGCAGTCGTGTACGCGGCCGGAGTGGGTGGACCGCTATCTGCAGATCGACGATCAGTTGTCGCGGCGGCGGCATCTGGCGGAGCTCGCGTCGTCTTATCTGGATAAGCGCGATAGCGCCTACGTGCATCTGCTCGATGGTGGCGTGTCGGACAATTTGGCGTTGCGGGGTCTCATCCAGATGATGGCGCCGCTGGAGGAGACGACCGCAGTCGAGAACGAGCGGGCGAAGCGGCTGCAGCGGGTGTTGATCGTTAGCGTCGACGGACAGGCGCAACCCGACCGTTCACTCAGCGACGTGCCGTATCTCGACAGCATGTTTCGCGTACTTGGCGCGGTGACGTCGACGGCGATCGATCGCTATGGCTTCGAGACGTTGATCCATGCGCGCGAGATGACTCAGCG
>CAZJOM010000035.1:32228-38486 GCA_964547645.1 uncultured Flavobacteriaceae bacterium | reverse complement strand
CCGTCCTTCAACTTCAACTGCCCACCGACAACCTCGAAGCGCGCGTCCGAAACGGTGTAGCTGTGCGTGTCGCCAGCGTCAGGATCGACAGTCGACAGCTTTCCGACAACTGCGCCAGCGGCGTTCTCGGCGATCGTCGTGTTGTCGAGCGCAATATCCGTCGGCGCTTTGTTGTCCTCAGGCGGCGGCGGAGGGGGCGGCGGCGGCTCGTCCACAGATGGCGCGAGCGGCGTCTCGGCATTCAGCGGCGGTAGCACCAGCGGGCTGAACGACTGCGGTTGAAACACAACCGTCTCCGGCGGCACATCGCTTGGTCCATCGATGCTAAGGCCACCCTGGAAGTTCGATTGATCGGCCGCGCGGTGCTGGGCCCCATCCGTCCCTGTATTACCAAACCCGAAATCCGGGTCGTCCCCGGCGGCAATGCTCTTGCCGTCGCTACCCTGTCCCAACAACGACGGCACATCCGGATGCGAGTCGAGATCGAGCGCCGCGGGCGGCGGCGCACCACCGTCCGTCTGCCCGGGTTGGCCGCCGGCATCGTCGCCCTCGACCGAAAGCGAACCATAGTGCGCATTCTGCAAATACAATGAGCCGTCGCCGCCCGGCGAACCCGTGTCGCCGGCCGGCGCGCGCGCCGGTTTCAGTGCGTCGTCGGTCGCGTCGCGGATCTCGCGTTCCAACGCCGGATCGAAATCCTGCGTCGACGAAGCCGACGCTTGCTGACCGCTTGGCGTCTCAGACGTACTCATGACTCTCTCCACCCTCTACGGGCTTTGTCCAACTTCCCACAATGTTTAAGACAAATGAGGGAGTCTCTAACTCACGCCCTTAACACCTCCGATTTCGCAACGCGCTTAACAAAGTGGAAACGGACCGTCCGGCGATTGACGAAAAATAGAGGGGCCGTTTTCGTCTTTCGTTCAGCGTCCGGTAAGCGCGGATTGGTAAACCTATTCCAAAGAACAAGGGTGGGTTCGGCTTAGCGGCCGGCAATGGCGAACGATGGACAGCGCAAAGTCGTTGCATCGCATTTGGATGCGAGCGGACGTGATGGCCGCGTCGCTCGGCATCAACGTGCTCGCGCTCGCGCTGCCGATAGCGATCCTGCAGATGTATGATCGCGTCATCCGCTATCAATCGCTGAGCACCTTCGTGGTCCTGGGTTTGATCACGCTTGGCGCCTTTGCACTGGAGTTCCTGCTGCGCACGCTGCGCGCGCAAATCATGGCCGCCGAGGGCGCGCGCTACGATCACAAGCAGAATTGCGACACGCTCGAACGCCTGCTCGCCACCGACATCGACTCCTTCAAGAAAGACACGCCCGGCGTTCACGCCGACCGGTTTCAGGCAATCCAGTCGATCCGCTCGTTCTATTGCCAGGCCGGCTCGCTAATTGCCGACGTGCCGTTCATGCTGATCTTCATCGGCCTGATCGCGATCATCGCTGGTTGGATGGCGATCGTGCCGGTGGCACTGCTCGTCGCTTTCGGTTGGCTCGGCCTCGCGGTCTCGCGCCGCTTGACCGCTGAGTCCGGCCGCCGCGAACGCACCGACATCAAGCGTCACAATTTCCTTGTCGAAGCCGTCAGCGGTGTCGCAACCATAAAAGCCCTGGGCGCCGAAGCGTTGATGCAGCGCCGTCACGAGCGCCTCCAGGAAGAAGCAGCCGATGCTTTCGGAGCGATTGCTCGCGTCAACGCACAGATGCAGTCGATCGCCGGTGAGCTCGCGCAAGCCGCATCGGTCGTCACCGTGATGATCGGAGCCGTCGCCGTGGTTGGCGGCGCGCTCACCATCGGCGGCCTGGCGGCAACCACAATTCTGACCGGTCGCCTTCTGCAGCCCGTTCTAAAAGGCTTGAACCTCTGGTCGCGCTATCCGTTTATCCGCCTCGCGGAAGAGAAGATGCGCTGCATCCAGGCACTGCCGCCGCAGCTAACCGGAACGGAACGTCTCCCGCGCCGGAGCAAGACGGGCCTGCAGCTCACTGGCGTCTCGTTCGCCTACCCCGGCACGACGCGTAATTTGGTCGATGGCCTTTCGCTGAACGTCCCGCCGGGCGCCTATATCGGCATCACGGGGCAGTCGGGCTCCGGCCGCTCCACGCTTTTGAAGTTGTTGAACGGCCTTTTGACGCCCACCGCCGGCAGCATTCGCTACGACGGCGTGCCTTTGTCCCTCTATCAGTCCGAGAACCTTCGTCGTCAGATCGCGCTCATGGCGACGTCGCCGACGATTTACGCGGGCACATTGCTCGAAAATCTGACTCTGTTTGAAGATGGCCCGGTCAAGCGCCGGGCGCTCGTGCTCTGCCGCCTGCTCGGCCTCGAATCCTACGTCGCAAACTTGAGCCGTGGCCTCGAAACGCAAATCGCAAGTGACATGCCGCTTGGAGTTGCGCAGCGCATCTCGATCGTTCGCGCGCTCGCGCAAAATCCTCGAATCGTTTTGTTCGACACGGCCAACGCGGCTCTCGATCACGAGGCCGATCGTGCCCTGTTGAAGTTCTTCACGCACCAAAAGGGCAAGCGTGCCGCGGTCTTCGTCACCGACCGCCCGTCCTACCTGCGCATGTGCGATCAGGTCTACGAAATGACCGGCGGCAAGCTCGTCGCACGCCCGGCCTCGCTCGCGCCAGCCGCGCAACTTCAAAGTATCGCGGGGTAATCGCCATGGTGACGCGCGACCGCATCAAAGACCTCGCCCGGCAAGTCCAAGCCCGCACGATCGAAACGCTGAATGCAGCGATCGAATTTGGCTCCGCCTATATCGCCACGTTGGTCAAGCTGGACCAAACGGCGTCGCAACCGCTCGAGTCGCCGCGTCAACGAACCGTGGCGACTGCACAATGCTTGCCGCCGTTCCTGAAGGCGCTGGGCTACCGCGGCACCGAATTGCATCGCTGTGAAGCTGTTCAACACTTTCAAACGGGCATGGACATCGCCGATCTGCGTGCCGCGCTGGTCAACCTCGGTTTCGCGACGGAAGCGCAGCCGGCCAGGCCCTGCGATCTCGATATGCGCCTGATGCCATGCCTGCACGATGTCGCGGGCACCGGCGAGGTGATCGTTCTCTTGGGCGCGAGCGACGGTTCGCTCTTCGCCTTTGTGAACGGCACCTATCGTGCGCTTACCGCCGCGGAGGCCGCGCGCGAAGGTCGAGCCTACTTCGCCACCCCACTCAAACCGAATCCGGCCGCCGAGCGATTGGATTGGTCCGCTCGACTGATCCGCCGCTTCTCCTCGTTCACGGGTCAGCTGCTCGCGATTACCGCGGCCTCCACCGTCCTCTCGCTCGCCATTCCGTTTTTCGTAATGACGATCTACGACCGAGTGATCGCATTGCGCGCACTCGACGCATTGCCGATGCTTTTTGTCGGCATCGCGTTCGTGATGGCCTTTGATCTCTATCTGAAGACGCTACGCTCAAGGCTTTTGGGCGCCATGGCCGGCCGCATCGACTACCTGATCGGCACGGCGACTTTCGCCAAGCTGATCCGCCTGCCGCTGAGCTACACCGACGGCCCCGCCATCAGTGCTCAGATCGCGCGACTGCGCGAGTTCCAATCGGTACGCGACCTCTTCGCCGGACCCGCCGCGTCGGCGATCATCGACTTTCCCTTCACGATCGTAGCGCTCGCCGCTGTCTTCTTCCTCAGCGGTTGGCTCGCTCTCGTGCCCTTGGTGGCCTGCATCGTCTTCGCGGCCGCCGGTTTCGGCGGTGCCAAGTGGCTGCAGACCTTCGAGCAAGCGCAGAGCGCCAGCGCAAACGACCTTTTCAACCATGTGACCGACACCACGCTGCACCACGAGAGCATCAAACGCGAAGGTGCGGAGTCGGTCTGGCTGCATCGTTTCCGCCTCAAATCGGCGTCTGCCGCAACGCGCGCCGCCGACTTGCAGCTTCGCTCGGCCGCAGTCGAGGCCTTGAGTCAGTTCCTAAACAGCGCCGCCGCGCTCGGCGTGCTGCTCTTCGGTACGTTGATGGTTCTCCAAGGGTCGATCACGGTCGGTGCGCTCATCGCGACCATGGCGCTCACCTGGCGCATTCTGAGCCCCGCGCAGCAACTGTTCCAAACGCTCGCGCGGTTGGGCCGTCTGCGGTCGTCGATCCGCTCGATGGATCAGATGCTGCGCCTGACCGACGAGTACGAAGCAGCGATCCCCAATCTCGCGCGCACGCCAAAGGAAGGTCGCATCGCGTTGAACCGTGTGAGCCTGCGTTACGGCAAGGAAGCCGAACCCGCGCTGATGAACGTCAGCCTGGTGGTCCCACCCGGCAAGATGATCGCGCTGACCGGACCGAACGGCGCCGGCAAGACCAGTATCCTTCGCGTCATCCAGGGCCTTTATCAGCCGCAATCCGGCGCCGTGTTGATCGACGGCATCGACATTCGCCAGCTGCCGGCAAAAGTGTTGCGGCGAGCCATCGCGGTCGCGCCGCAGAAGAGTGATTTCTTCTACGGCACGATCGCGCAGAACCTGCGACTCGCCGACCCTCTGGCGAGTGACGACGCCCTCCGTATCGCCGTCGACCAGGCGGGCATCCTGGCGCCGATCGACGCGCTGCCCGAAGGCTTCAACACCCGCATCGGCGACGCCTCGACCTCGAACCTGCCCTCCGGCTTCCTGCGCCAGCTGGCGATCGCGCGCGCCCTCGTGCGCAAGACGCCGATCCTGCTCTTGGACGAACCCGAAGCGATGCTGGACGAAGAGGGCGCCTCGACTATCCAAAAGACACTGGAGCGACTGCGCGGCACGCGCACGGTGCTGTTCGTTTCCCATCGTCCAAGCTTCATTCGCGTTGCCGACTATGGCGTCTTCATGCGCGGTTCCGCGATCGAGTACGGCGGCACCCCGGACGGCGCCGTCGGGAAACTATTCGGCCAACCGGCCAAAGGTGGGTTAGCAGCATGATCGACACGCTCAACAAGCAGGTCATCAAAGAGGCCGCAACGAAGGTCAAACTTCTGTTCGATCCGGGCGTCATCGCGTTGAACCAGGCGATCGAGCTTGAGGAGCGCCCGCCGTCCAAGAGCGTGACACAGCTCGTCTACGCGCTCTGCGGCGTCGTGGTTGCAGGACTGGTGTGGTCGGCGCTGACCTATGTCGACGTCGTGACGAACGCCCACGGACGCGTGACGCCGGCCGGCGAGCTTGTTGCCATCCAACACCTCGAAGGTGGCGTGATCTCGCAGATCATGGTGGCCGAAGGCGAGCACGTGCGCGCCGGTCAAACGCTGTTGAAGCTCGCGGCCCTCGACAACGAAGGCCGGCTCGATCAGCTGAATGCCAAGCGCGCGAGCCAATTGCTCGCCATTGAAGGCGAGCGCGCGATCTTCGAAGGTCGCGTGCCGGAGTTCACCAAGATCGTCACCGGTTTCGAGCGCCAGAAGATTGAGCAGCAATCGCTCTACACCGCCCGACTCCAGGCGAACGAGACTCAACGCATGGTGCTGAACGCTCAGATCGCGCAGCGCAAGTCCGAAGTCGAACGCCTGACCTCGCAGCTCTTCGTGCTGCGCCGTGACGAAAGCATCGCCAACGACGAACTCGCTATGCGAAAGGACTTGTTCGACCGCAAACTGACCACGCGCGACCGCTACTACGGTGCCCAGCGCGACGCCGCCGATCGCATGAAGCAGCGCTTGAGCGCGAAGGATCAGCTCGCGCGGGCGGAAAGCGAACTCGCAGAATACGATCGCAAGTACAAGGAATTCGAGGCGACGACCCGCGCCTCGTCGCAGGAACAGATCGCCAAGCTGACGGGCGAGTTGGCCGAGGTCGAAGCGGCACTGAAGAACGAAAAAGGTCGTGCTGGCCGCTTGAACATCACGGCCCCCGTCGACGGCATCGTGACCGGTCTCTCGATCAAGGCGATCAACGCCGTCGTTAAACCCGGCGAGACGTTGATGGAAATCGTGCCGACGAACGAGCCGCTGGTCGTGATGGCGGACGTGAAGCCGCAAGATATCGGTCATGTGACCGTGGGCCAGCACGCGGACATCCGCGTCTCGGCGTTCGACTACGCGACGTTCGGCACGCTGCAAGGTAAGATTGAGCGTATCTCGGCCTCGACCTTCGCGACCCAGGACGGCCAGTCCTTCTACAAGATCCGCGTACGCCTGAACGACGATCACATGCGCGATCGCCTGGACGCGCGCATCCTGCCGGGCATGGACGCAGAGGTCGACGTAAAGACCGGTTCGCGTTCGGTGTTGGCCTACCTGCTCAAACCCGTGACCCGCACCTGGGA
>CAZJOM010000035.1:11139-32128 GCA_964547645.1 uncultured Flavobacteriaceae bacterium | reverse complement strand
CCGGTTCGCGTTCGGTGTTGGCCTACCTGCTCAAACCCGTGACCCGCACCTGGGACACGGCTTTGCGCGAACCCTGAGGCGGATTTGGTTCGACTGAGTCAGCCTCACACGAAGAACTAAGAGCACCAAGTCTCACGAAGATTGTACTATTTCGGCGCGTAGCGCCCGTCGAGCGCCGACTGCGCGCTAAAGCGCGCGAAGAATCCAACTTCGTGAAACTTGGTGCTCTTAGTTCTTCGTGTGATGCTGACTCGAAAGCGACCTCAGACCGAACGAACGAGCTCTAATTCTTATAACAGCCGACGATGCCCGTGTACTTCGCGGCATCGTTGCCGATGTCGGCGGCGGCCTGCGAGCTGGCGTTGTCCGTGTGCGCATACTTCACGCCGTTGCTGTCCAGGAACGCGCGAAGCACCGACGTCTTCAGCGCAAAGTTCACGTTCTGAGAAATATCGCCCGTCGCCTTCAGCTCCCGGGCCGCATTCAGCTTATAGGTCACGATCCCCGAGACGCGCCCGCCTTGATTCAACACCGGTCCGCCTGAGTTGCCGAGCTGAATCGGTGCCGACATCTGGAAGTAACGCGTGTCGTCGCGCAGCCCCGACATCGCCGTCACCGACCCGCGCGTCAGGTTGCCCGAACTTGCGAGTTGCCCCAGCAGCGGATAGCCGAACACGATGATGTCGTCGCCAGCGCGCAGTTTCTCCGGGTCCTGAAACGTCGCGGTCGACTTCAAGGCGGAGCCAAGCTTCAACAACGCCAGATCATTCACCGGATCGCTCGCGACCACGTTCGCATCCGCCGACGCACTGTTCGTCAGCAGAAACGATACCGCGCCGCACGCTTGCACCACATGATAATTCGTGACCACGAAGCCGGCTGGATCGACCGCAAAGCCCGTCCCCGTGCGCAGCAGCTTGCTGCCGCTGTCGGCCACCGCAGGTCCCGTCGGATCGGCCGGCGCCGCCGCCTGAAGTGACGACAGCCGCGCCTGCGCCACGTCCGGGAAGTCGAACCCGTCGCACAGACTCACGACTTTGCCTTGGCAGCGCTGGCTGTATTTGTCGGACTGCGTGCGATCGACGCTCTTTTGATAATAGCTCCGCGCCAAATCGGCTTCGCCAAGCCCCTCCGCCGCGCGGCCGAGGTAGTACCATGCGAGATCGTTGTTGATCCCCTTGCGCTGGACCAGGTCCGCGAGTTCGCGCCAACGCCCGGCAGCGAGCAGCGAATAGGCCGCCTGGCGATTGATCGTCCAGTCGGCCGCCTCAAGCGTACCCATCGGCAAGATCACATTGCCGGTCTTAAACGCTTGAAATCGTTCGGAAGTCGCCGAATCGGCCGTGTCGACGTCTGTCGACGCACAGCCCGTGAGCAGCAATAGCCCTATGACGACAAAGAAAATGCGCACCAGTCATGCCGCCGGCTTTTGCCGGTCGGTCCCCCACAATCGAGAATCACCAATATAACGAGAGCCGCACACGCGCCAGATGTTAATGGTAGGTCCGGCACACCAAATTACCACTGTGGCGGTTCGGACCTCATCGTGGCTGCGCGTTCCGACAGGACCAAGGTCAGCTGCGTATCCCGGCCATAGATATCCGGCCGGAAATGCGTTGCCCCATCCTCGGCGACGAACGCGGTCTGATAGGTAATGACCACGGGCATCGGCTCACTAAGCGCGATGCGCCGTGTGGCCCCCTCGCGAATAACGTCTTCTATGGCATTCCGGTCCCACGCAGGATCGGCCCTCAACAACTCCACCGCGAGGTCGAGCGGCTTCTCAAGCCTTACGCAGCCATGGCTCTGCGCCCGCTCTGGATCGGTGAACGCCCGTCGCGAAGGTGTGTCGTGCAGATAGACGCTGTAGCGATTCGGAAAATCGAACTTGATCCGGCCCAAGGCATTATGCGGCCCGGCCTCCTGAACCAGCTGATCGCGCACCCAGTACATCCGGTTCTGCTCCAGGTACTTCTTGTTGCGCTTCAAAGCCGGCTTGATCTCCTTCTCAATAATCGACTGCGGAATGGTCCATGTCGGATTCAAGATGACCGTGTCGATCGTGCTGGTCAGCGTCGGCGTCTCATGCCCGTCAGGCGCCCCTACAACGGCGTTCATGCGCAGGAACGGCGCCCCATCGCGGAACAACACCGCGGTCGCCGCCGGTGCGTTGACCTCCACGCGTGTTGCCGGCGTATCGCGCTCCGCCACGCGCAGCCGGTCTAGATTCAGCGCAATCTGGGCCACCCGCTGGCTCGCCGAAATATTCAGCCGCTCAATCGTTTTCGGCGTCAGCCGTCCGTCGGCGCGCAGACTGTTCCGCTCCTGAAACTTGACGACTGCATTCCAAAGCTCGTCGTCATAGCGCGCCGAACCGCTGTCGGCGGCGAGATCGCCTTCCATCGCCAACCGCCGCCGCAACCCCGAATAGTCCTTCGACTTCCGCCGCCATTTTCCGGCCACCGAGTCCGGAACCGGCTCCCAGCCGCCCGTCTGTGCAATCGCCCGATAGGTCGTAAGTGCGGCCCTCAGCCGTTCGTAGGTATCGGTTTTGGGAGGCAAAGCGCCGAGCCACGCCGTGACCTCGCCCTGGATCAACGCGTCGATCAGCCCGTCGACGAACTCGCCCTTCGACTTCGAATGCGCCCGATCCTGGGCCGCCGGTGGATTGCCGCTCAATCCATAGGTCATCACCGACGCGTACTTCAGGGCGCCGTCGGTCATCAGAATGTCCCGCGCCGCATCGTCCCGCATCGCCATCGCGTCGGCATGGAAAAGCGCAGGTTCCAGCCCATGGTCCTCGGCCCCCTGCAGCACTGCAATTAACGCGGCTCCTGCCTTTTCGTCCCACGCGCAACCGCTGCCGAACGAGTCGTAAAACGCCTGAACGGCCTTGTTATCGAGCCCCGCCTCGTTGCCGCGCAGAGAACGCCCGATATCGCCACAGTCGCCGGCGACGGCGGCGCCGGCGCTGCCAAAAGCAAGCGCCACGACCAGGATAAAGCGGTTAACCGCGCGGCCCAATTCCGGCACTTTGAACCAAGCCACCATAGAGCTTCCCCATACACGCCGCCTGCGCGAGAGCGCAGCGGCATTGAACAACCGGCGGCTGTCCGCCGCAACACTGATTCGCAATCCGGAACCTAGCACCGCGGCCGTGGAACCTGAGCCCGCACGATCGCCGCCAATTGCGGCAAACCTCTCGTTTTTAGGACAAAAAGCCGTCACGATAGGCGCGCAGTGTGACGCTCACCGCTGACCTGCGCACCGGAAGAATGATGTGCTAACAACGGGCCGTGGCGCGGCGGACCTTCGCGCCGGCGAACTCGTGACCTCGGGGTAAAATTCTATGCAGCGTGTGCTGATCGTTCTGGCTGTCGTCGTGGCACTCACGGCGGCGATCTTCTTGTCTGTGAAATATGTCGGCCAACAGATGCCGGTCCAAACCGCCGACGATGGTACAATAACCGGCACCACCTCCGGAACCACCGACACCACGGGAACGACAACGCCCGTCACCGCAACTCCCGAACCGCCGGCCCCCTACTTCGCGTTCCGCCGTCTCGAAGTGCAAACCTCTGGCGAAGAACCTGAAGCCTGCCTCGTCTTCACCCGCAAGCTCGATGACACCGGCGCGACGAAGTACGAAGACTATTTGAAATTCGATCCCGAAGCGAAGATCGCCGTTCGCGTCACGCAAGATCGCCTCTGCATCCAAGGTCTCGTTTTTGGTCAAGCTTACACGCTCGAACTGAAGCCGGGCCTGCCGGCGGTAAAGGTCGACGGCAAGGAACAAGAAAAGCTGACGAAGGCCGAAACGCTTCCCGTCGAACTGCGCGACAAGCCCTCGCTTGTGCGCTTCGGCAACGGTCTCGTCCTGCCGCGTGACAACGTCGGTGGCGTTCCGATCACGACCGTCAACGTCTCTAAGCTCGACATCAAAGTCGTTCGCGTTGGCGACCGGTTGCTGTCTCAGCTGCAAACCGGCGTCGTCGATCAGCGCGAATTCTATGACTACGAACGCACGACCATCGAAGACGAACAAGGTCAAGTCGTGTGGACCGGCCAACTGACCGTCCCCAACAACCGCCGCAACGATGAGGCGATCACGTTGTTCCCGCTCCGCACGGCGCTGAAGGAAAAGCAGCCGGGCGCCTACCTGATCATCGCGCAAGACTCGGCCGACAAAGGTTCGACCGAAGAAAACGTCGAATGGAAGCCGCGCGCCGCGCAATTCGTCGTCGACACCGACCTAGGCTTGACCACGTTCAAGGGCAAAGACGGTCTCAGCGTCTTCGTCCGCTCGCTGAAAAGCGCTGGCGAACTCTCCGGCGTCAACGTCGCGCTCGTCGCCCGCAACAACGAAGAACTGATGCGCGTCCGCACGGACGGCGATGGCCGCGCCGTATTCCCGGCCGCCATCGCCCGCGGAACAGGCGGGTCGGAACCGGTCGTCGTGATGGCTTATGGCGCCAACGGCGACTTCACGTTCCTCGACCTGCGCCGCCCCGCGTTCGACCTCACCGACCGCGGCGTCGAAGGCCGCGCCTCGCCGGAACAGATCGACGCCTATCTCTACACCGACCGCGGCGTCTATCGCCCGGCAGAGACCGTTAATGTCGTCACCTTGCTGCGCGATCAGCAAGCGAAAGCGCTCGGCGACACCCAACTGAACTTCGTGCTGTCGCGCCCCGACGGCTTGGAAGCGAAGAAGTGGGTGGTGAACGATCTGCAAGCGGGCGGCATCTCGACCCCGGTCACGCTGACCGCGACCGCACCGCGTGGCCGCTGGCAAGTCGCAGCCTATGTCGACCCGAAGGGTGAGCCGATCGGCCGCGTCGCCTTCGACGTGCAGGACTTCGTGCCGCAAAAGTTGAAGGTCGAACTGAAACCGGCAGACAAGATTCTGCGCCCCGGCAACCCGGTCGTCATCAACGTCAATGGCCGCTTCCTCTATGGCGCGCCGGCGGCAGGTCTCGGCGGCGAAGGAACGATGACCATCACCAGCGACAGTGATCCGTTCGCCTCCGTCGCCGCGTTGAAGGGCTACCGCTTCGGCAAAGTCGACGACACGTTCGAAGGCACGCAAGTGACCATGAGCGTGCCGGAGACCGACGCGGCCGGCAAAACACAAGCAACGGCTGCGATCGACGAACTCGCCGAAACGTCGCTGCCGCTGAAAGCACTGATCAACGTCGCGATCTACGAACCCGGCGGTCGCACCACCGCCGACCAAGTTACGCTGCCGGTTCGCACCCGCGACACGTTGCTGGGCGTTCGCCCCGCGTTCGAATGGGACTCGATCCAGGAAAACACGCCCGCGAACATCGAAGTTCTGGCGGTTGACGCCGAGGGCAAGCCCAAGGCCGTCAACAACGTCACGTGGGAACTCGTCAACGAAGACATCGACTACCGCTGGTACCAAGTCGACAACGACTGGAAGTACGAGCGCGTCGTGAACGACCGCATCGTCGACGGCGGCAAGACCGACCTCGACGGCCGCAGCGCGTTCAAAGTCTCGAAGGCACTGCCCTGGGGCTCTTATCGCCTCACCGTCGCCGACCCTTCGTCCGGTGCAACGACGGCCTATCGCTTCTGGTCCGGCTGGGGCTCGGGCGCAACGAACGACCGGCCCGACCGCGTCGCCGTTGCCACCGATAAGACGCTCTATGCCTCCGGCGAAAGCGCAAAAGTCTCGATCAACCCGCCGTCCGACGGCAAAGCGTTGATCGTGGTTGCCTCGAACAAGATCCACTTCACACGTGAGATCAGCGTCTCGGCCTCCGGCACGTCGATCTCGATCCCGGTTTCGTCCGACTGGGGCGCAGGTGCTTACGTGCTCGTGACGCACTACCGGCCGCTGTCGTCGGCGCAGACGCGCGCCCCCGTGCGCTCGATCGGCGTCGCTTGGCTCGGCGTCGATCCGGCGCCGCGCACGCTTCAAGTCTCGATCAAGGCCGACAAAAAAGTTCTGCCGAGCCGCAAGGTCACGATCCCGGTTGAGGTGAAGAACCAAGGCTCGGGTGAAGCGGTCTACCTCACGCTCGCCGCCGTCGACGAAGGCATCTTGCAGCTGACCGACTTCAACAGCCCGAACCCGAACAAGCACTACTTCGACAAACGCCGGCTCGGCCTCGATATGCGCGACGACTACGGCCGCCTGATCTCCGGCGAGCGCGCGGTTATGGGCGAACTTCGCACGGGTGGTGACGGGGTAGGCGGCCGCTCGCTCGCGGTCGTGCCGCAACGAACCGTGTCGCTGTTCTCTGGGCTGATCGCCCTCGACAGTGCCGGTAAGGGCAGCGTCACATTCGACGTTCCCGACTTCAACGGCGAACTGCGCCTGATGGCGGTGGCTTATACGAACACGAAGCTGGGCCATGCCGAGCAACCGCTGACGGTACGCGACGCAGTTGTTGCCGAAGTCATCCTGCCGCGCTTCATGGCCCCCGGCGACAAGATCATGGCCGCCCTCAACATGCACAATGTTGAAGGCGCTCCCGGTCAGTACGTCGCGACCGTGAAGTCGAGCGGTTCGACCGCAAGCCCCGGCGGACAAACCCGCGTGGCGACCAACCTCGGCGCAGGCGAGCGCAAGCTCCTAACTGTCCCCGTTGAGGCGTCGACGCTCGGCATCGGTCAAATCGCTCTCAACGTCACAGGCCCGAACGGCTTCAAGATCGACCGCTCGTGGCCGATCGAGGTGCGCGAGCCGCAACTCCCGGTCTCCGCCGAGGACGTCGCCGTCGTCGGCCCCGGCCGCGACAACAAGTTCGGCAAGGAACTGCTGGCTTCGTTCAAGCCCGGCACCGCGCAAGTCGCGGTGACGGTGACGGGCGGCCGCGGCTTCGACGACGTGCCGGGTCTGCTGCGTTGGCTTGACCGCTATCCGTATGGCTGCATCGAACAGACGACCAGCCGCGCATTCCCGCTGGTCTACTACAACGACATGGCCCTGCTCGCGAACGTGAAGCAGGACAAGAACATCAAGGATCGCGTCCAGGATGCCGCCTACCGCATCCTCGACATGCAGACCTATGCCGGCAGCTTCGGCATGTGGAGTTCGATCTCGGGCGAAGCCGACACATATATCGGTATGTTCGCGACCGACTTCCTGATGCAGGCGAAGGAGCACAAATATGTCATCCCTGAAGAAGGCGTCGAACGCGCGCTGAAATGGGCGCGCAAGGCAGCCGGCACGGAAAGCAACACCGACCTAGCCCGTGCCTACGGCTTCTACTTGCTCGCACGTGCGGGCACCTTGAACCCGAGCGAACTGCGCTACTTCGCCGACACCCGCGTCGAAGGCATGACGAACCCGTTTGCCTTGGGTCTCATGGGCGCGGCGCTCTCGAACATCGGCGACCGCGCTCGCGCTGCTCCGGCGTTTGCGAAGGCGCGCGACCTCTCGGCCGGTGCCGATCCGAAGAAATACGTCAGCGACACGACGTACTACGGCTCGTTGCTTCGCGACATCGCGGGCTTGACCGCAATGTCCGCAAAGGCCGGGCAGGCAGGTTTGATCCCGGCACTCGTCGGCCGTGTCCAAGGCTTCGATCCGCGGCTGAACTACACGACCACGCAAGAGAAGGCCTGGATGTTGCTGGCTGCCCACGAAGTCGAGGAAGCGACGCCGCCGGTCAACGTTGCCGTTACAGGCGCCACCGCCAACCAGACCGGCAAGGTCCTGCGCTTCAGCCCGACGCTCGCTCAAATGGATACGAGCATATCGCTGAAGAACAACGGCCAGAAGGACGTCTGGCGCATCGTCTCCGCCGAAGGCATCCCGGCAGCACCGCTCCCGGCTTCGCAAAACGGCGTGACGATCTCGAAGGCGATCCTGACCATGGCGGGCGCGCCGGCGAACCTCGCCAGTGTGAAGCAGAACGACCGCTTCATCGTGCGCCTGTCGGGTGAGATGGCCGACAACCGTGCGCGTCTGATGGCGCTGCTCGATCTCCTGCCGGCGGGCTTCGAGATCGAAGGCGTCGTGCAGCGCAAGGACGACGGCTCGACGATCTATCCGTTCCTGCCGGTGCTGGCGCAGGCGAACATCGCCGAAGCGCGCGACGACCGTTTCGTCGTCACCTTCGACATCGGTTCGAACTACCAGCCAACCGACCCGAAGGAGATCGCCAAGCAAACGCGTCCGACCTTCCACTTCGCCTACATCGTGCGCGCCACGGTGCCGGGCTCGTACGTCGTGCCCGCGGCCTCCGTCGAAGACATGTACGCGCCCGACATCCAAGCCCGCACCAACATGGGTCAAATGACGATTGGCGCGAACTAACTCCCACGCCCATCACCCCGCGACGGCCCTTCCCCCAATGGGGAAGGGCCGGTCGACATAGCCATGCGCTTGCCTTACGTCGAACGTCTTCGCACCGCCTCTATCATTGCGGGCTTCACGCTCTTAGGGCTCGCCTTCGCGCTCGCCGTCACAGATCGCCTGAATCCGTTGGAGCGCACGCGCGCCGACGACCGCTCCGTGGTCGTGACCGCAGCCGACGGCACGTTGCTGCGCACGTTCGTCTCCAGCGACGGCCGCTGGCGCCTGCCTGTGAAGCCAGAGCACGTCGACGCCCGCTACCAGCGTTTGCTGCTCGCCTGGGAAGATCAGCGCTTCCGCGACCATCCTGGCGTCGATCCGCTGGCGATGCTGCGCGCTACTTACCAGCTCGCAGCGAAAGCCCGCGTCGTCTCCGGCGCATCGACGATCAGTATGCAGGTCGCCCGCCTGATGGAACCGCGCGAGCGCACGTTCGGCGCCAAGCTCCTGCAGATGGCCCGCGCACTGCAGCTTGAGGCGCATCTCACGAAGGACCAGATCCTTGAACTGTACCTGACGCTTGCCCCTTACGGCGGCAACCTCGAAGGCGTGCGCGCCGCAAGCTTCGCCTGGTTCGGCAAGGAACCGAAGCGCCTGACGGTAGGCGAAGCGGCCCTTCTCGTCGCGCTCCCCCAATCGCCCGAGCGCCGCCGCCCCGACCGTCATCCGGAAATCGCGAAAGCCGCCCGCGACCGCGTGATCGCAACCCTCGCCGAACGCGGCGCGCTGACCGCGCGCGAAGCATTGGAAGCAACACAGGAACCTATCCCAACCCGCCGCCAGCGCTTCCCGTTCCACGCGCCGCACCTTGCGCAAGATTTGCTTGCCAAGAACAAGACCAACGAACCGGTCATCGCCTCGACGCTCGACGCGCAGGTGCAGACGAAGCTCGAAGATCTGGCGCACCGTGAGCGCGGCTATTTCGACGACGATGCCAACCTCGCCGTCATCGTGGTGGAAAATGCGACCCGCAATGTCGTTGCCTATCTCGGTGGCGCGAACTTTTGGAGCCAAGCCGGTCAAGTCGATCTCGCCAAGGCCCCGCGCTCACCCGGCTCCACGCTGAAACCCTTCATCTACGGCATGGCGTTCGACGAACTGATCGTCCATCCGCAGACTTTGATCGACGACAAGCCCACGTTGTTCGGCGACTACGAACCGCGCAACTTCGATCGCGGCTTCCAAGGCACCGTGACGGTAGCAACAGCCTTACAGATGTCGCTGAACGTTCCCGCGGTGGCGCTCCTCGATCGTGTTGGCCCCGTGCGCCTGGCGGCAACGTTGCGCAACGCCGGGGCCGAACTGCAGTTCCCGAAGAAAGGCGCGCTGCCCTCGCTCCCGCTCGCCCTTGGCGGCGTCGGCATCACGCTGCGCGATCTGACGATGCTCTACACCGGCATTGCGGCCGGCGGCGAAGTCCGCCCTCTGCGCTTCGCCGCGAACGCGGGCGAGGGCGAAGGCCAGCGCCTGTTCGGCGCTCCCGCCGCTTGGTACCTCGCCGATACGCTGAAAGACGCGAACCTGCCCGACGGCTGGTCAATGGGCCAAGGCATCGAGCGCTCCCGCCAGATCGCGTTCAAGACCGGCACTTCTTACGGCTATCGCGATGCCTGGTCGCTCGGTTTCTCGAAACACTACACGGTCGGCATCTGGGTCGGCCGCGCCGACGGCTCCACGCGCCCCGGCCACATCGGCCGCAACGATGCGGCGCCGCTATTGCTCAAAGTGTTCGACCTGTTGCCGCAAGAGGGCCGCGCCCCATCGCCGCCGCCCGACGGCGCCTTCGTCGCGCAGAACGCGGAGCAGTTGCCGCCAGCCCTGCAACGCTTCCGCACCAGATCGACGATGGTGGCAGGCTTGAAGCGTATCCAGCCGCCGCGCATCTCGTTCCCACCGAACGGCGCCACCGTGTCGCTTGAGGACCCGAAGAAACCGCAAGCCCTGCCGCTGAAGGCGCAAGGCGGCCGTGAACCCCTGCGCTGGGTAATCAACGGCCTGCCTTTGGAGTCGCCGAACGCCTGGTGGACGCCGGACGGCGAAGGCTTCGCCCGCATCACCGTCGTCGACGCCGACGGCCGCAGCGACACCTCGCAAGTGCGCTTGAAGGCGGAGAATTAGTTCGCGAAAAAAAGATCGTCATGGCCGGGTCGCGCGTCGCTTGCCCGGCCATGACGATTTGAGAGAGTTTGAATCGCGGGCGTTTAGTCGGCTGCTCTCACTTCCCCAACACGCCCGGCCAGTTCTTGTCGGCCTTGCTGATGTTGCCGGGGATGTCCTTCTCCCACGTGGCTTGCACGCTTTGATCGTAATTCAGGAACAGTCGGTTGTTCACGATCTTCCACACCAACGGATCGCCCGACGCGGTGTAGCCTTGGCTCACCGCCCACGCGCAGTAGCCGCCATACTGCGGCGCGTAAGCGACGGGGTTGGCTTTGAAAGCAGTCAGGTTCTCCGCCGACGCAAACTGCCACTTGGCGCCTTTGTAGTCGGTGGTGAACTCCGGCCGGCCTTTCACCGGCCGGTTCTCTTTGAAATAGGCGACGGCGTCGTACCCGCCGACGGCGAGCGACGAGAAGAGGCCGGTATAGATGTCGGCGTCGCGCGCACGCGCAGGCAGGATCGCCGCAACGAACGAGAGCGCGCCGAAGACGGTCAATGTCAACGTTTTCATCATGGGGTTTGAGTCCTTCGATCAAGGGTGGCGGCCGCACAACGTGAGCCGCGCGATGCTCGAAACTTAGGCTTCTTCCCGCGAAATGCACTGCACCGCGTGTCCATCGTTTCGATAGCTTGCGCGCATTTGCCACTTAGACGGCGGCACCCGCCCGCCGGAACATGACGACGATGCAGCAACCCGATCCCCCAAAAGACAAAGCGCCGGGCTGGCTTGAGCGCGCCCGCGCAGCCTTCGCTCCAGAACAAGCAGACGGCATTACCTCCGAGGCCGGCCGCCGCCGCGCGATTGCGCTGTTATTCGTGTGCTTGATCGCCAACGGCCTCGGTCAAACGTTGATGTTCGCGATTCTGCCGCCTCTGGCGCGCGATCTAGGCCTGAGCGAGTTTCAAGTCGGCTCGATCTTCGCCGTATCGGCGACGATCTGGGTCTTCTCCTCCGCGTTCTGGGGCGCGCGCAGCGACTATTGGGGACGCCGCCCGGTCATCTTGATCGGCCTCGTTGCCTTCGCCGTCTCGACGTTCTCCTTTGCCAGCGTCATGCAGTTCGGGCTGTGGGGCATGCTCACGCCGCTCGCGACCTACCTCCTATTGATCGCGACGCGCTCGATCTTCGGTATCTTCGGTTCGGGCTCGTACCCGGCCTCGCAGGCCTACATCGCCGACCGCACCTCGGCGCAGGAGCGCACCGAAGGCATGGCCATGCTGAATGCTGCATTTGGTTTGGGCGCCGCGATCGGCCCGGGCATCGGTGCAGCTTTGACCGTTCTAGGTGTGATCGCGCCGCTCTATTTCGTAGCGTTCCTCGCGGCACTTTCCGCGATTGCAATATGGCTCTTGCTCCCCGAACGTTCGCGGCCGCGCGAGCGGAAGGTCGAGAAGCAACTCTCCTGGTTCGATCCGCGCGTATTTCCCTTCGTCGTCTTCTCGGTGATGCAAGGAACCGCCGGCGCGATCCCGATCCAAACCGTCGCCTTCATTATTCGCGATACGATCAAGGCGGGCACGGCTGAGACGCAGCAGCTCGCGGGCGTCGCCTTGATGGGGTCGGCAATTGCAGCCCTGTTCGCGCAATTCGTCCTGGTCCAGCGCTTCAAGCTCACCACGCGGTTTCTGATCTATTCGGGGATCGCGGTCGCACTCGTCTCCAATCTTCTACTGGTGGCAGCTTCGAACTACGGCCTGATCGCCTTCGCCCTCGTGCTCTCTGGCCTCGGTTTCGGCATGCTCCGGCCCGGATTTGCGGCCGCGGCCTCCCTTGCCGTGTCTGCCGACGAACAAGGAGCAGTTGCGGGAATTACCGGTGGAGCAGGGGCCGCAGGGTTCATCTTCGCACCCCTGATCGGAAATGCACTCTATTCATGGAACATGCACTCACCCTATTGGCTTGGCACCCTTCTTATGGCGGCCCTGTTCCTGTTCGTTGTGACCAACAAACGCCTAAAATTGGCCATAATTCAACAACATGACGACTCTTCTTCAACGTTTCCGCCACAGTGACCAGGATCACCAGGTTTTAAATGTGATCGCCCGTTTAGCTGGAGTTCATCAATAGAGTCTTGCGAAAACGACAGGATGCCTTAATTATAAGATCGTTCGATGGTGCAGCGCACTATCGGGCGACCGAGAAGGCTCCAAGGGCGCAAGCACAGCCTTCGTAAGGACGACGCCGGATTCGAACCCGGCGCCTCTATTGCGAGGATTCTGTGATGCACAATGCTGTCCAGGAGGCTGCGCGCGTGGCGCGCAATCTTGCCGCTGTGTCTAACCAGGCGGAGATTTGGCGCCAGCTGAAAGCGTTCGCTGCGGCCTACGGTTTCCATCACCTCACCGTCATCCGGCGCAGCGACGCGCTGCCGGCGAAGGTTGCGGGCGCCATCGTCTACATCGATGCACCGGAGGGTTTCGCGCAAGCGTTCGATCGGGATGGCTTCGGCCCCGAAACGCCACTGATCACCCGCGCCTTGGCCAGCATCGAGCCGTTCTCGGCCGCCGACACACGCGCTGCGCCGCTCAGCGACAAACAGCGCCGCGTCCTGCAGCACTTGAGCGTCTCGCTGAACCTGCGCGATGGCTGGACCTTCCCGATTTCATACTGCGGAACGACACGCGGCATCGTCATGATCGGCGGCGTCGCGCCTGACATGGGCGCGCTGCCGTGTTCGATCCTGCACCTGCTGGCGCACACCGCGTTCAAACGCAGCGAGGAGCTCGCCAGCCCGATTGCTGCGGCCCGGCGCACGCACGCGCTCACCGGCCGCGAAGTTGAATGCTTGCACTGGGTGGCCCAGGGCAAGACGGACCTGGAGATCGCGACGATCCTCGCGATCAGTGCACGCACGGCACGCTTCCATGTCGAAAACGCAAAGCGAAAGCTGCACGTCGCAACCCGCGTGCAGGCTGTAGCCGAAGCGCTGCGCCTGCAAGCCATAGCGGCCTGAAGCGCAAGCGCCATAGCCAAACCCAAGCTTTCTAACCGCGCGGCGTGGAGCGCGCAGAGGAGAATGTCGTGACTGGATTTCGTAATACTATTGTCGAATCGATCGAAGATATCAGCCGCGCTGTGTCGGCTGACGCCGTCTGGGAAGCGGTGAAGACCTTCGCCAAACCCTATGGCTTCGACTACATGCTCGTTCTCAAGGCAAAGGACAGCATGCTTGAAGGTGTCTCGGGCGCGGTGCTCTATTCCGACATGCCGGCGGGCTTTGCCGAAGCGTTTGACGCCGCCGGCTTCTCGCGCGACAACCCGCTCGTCTCGCACGCGATCGTCGAACCGCGCCCGTATTCGGCGGCCGAACTCTGGACAATGCCCTTGACCGTTCGCCAGCGCCGCGCGTTGGCTCAGTTAAACCTGTCGCTCGACGTGCTCGACGGTCTGATCATTCCGATCCGCATCGCCGATAAACTCGAAGGCATCGTCCTGCTCGGCGGCCGCAAGCCGCTGATCGCACCGGTTGTGCGTTCGTCGCTTCATCTCTTCGCGCAGTGCGCCTTCGAGCACATGCTCGAGTTCGAACTGAAGCCGCGCCGCCGCGAAGGTGGCCTGTCCCCGCGCGAGGTCGAGTGCCTGCGCTGGGCGGCAGCCGGCAAGACCGATGCGGAGATCGGCCGGATCTTGACTATCAGCCCGCGCACGACCCGCTTCCATATCGAGAACGCGAAAAAGAAGCTCGGCGTCGCCACCCGCATTCAGGCGGTGACGGAAGCGCTGCGCCTTCGCGCCATTGCGGCCTAGTTCCGCCAGTCGCCGCTCGCGCCAGCGCGCGAGCGGCGACGGCTCTCTCTTGGTAAAAAACAATCCAATGAGCCAGCAAAAATATAAATAGAGAAATAAAATTTCGCCACCGAGTGAGAAAATCAGACGAACGAGGTTTGTTAGATAAATGCAATAAAAACAATATGTTACAGCAAAGAAGAAATTGCTGCATTGCAGCATCGAGCGAAAAATTGAGTAGAGTAACGAAAAATACCTTGACAAAAACAGCCTACTAGTCAATGATGGACACATCCGCTGCAAACCGGCGGAGGAAGGCTCAAGGGCGAAAGCACAGCCTTCGTAATCGGACAGCCAACTTGGGGAGGTCACTTGACCCACCACGGTCGCTGCTCGTTGCGAGGAAGCCATGCCGACCCTGATTGCCGAAGCCGCCCGCGTCGCCCGCAGAATGAACGCGGCCACCGCCCCCCTCGAAGTTTGGGCCCATCTCAAGGCGTTCGCAGCCCCCTACGGTTTCCATCATTTGACGGCCATGCGCCGCAGCGATGAGCTGCCGCAACGTGTGGCGGGCGCGATTCTCTACATGGACGGCCCGCAAGGATTCGCTGAGGAGTTCGATCGCGAGCAATTCGGTCCGAACCACCCGTTGATAACCCGCGCGCTGTCGACGCTGGTGCCGTTTTCGTCCGCCGAAGCGCGTGCTTCGCGGCTCACTGCCGAACAGCGCCGCGTCCTGCAGCGCATAAACCTCACGCTTAACGTTCGCGAAGGGTGGACGGTTCCGGTCGATCTCTGTGGCGAGGTGCGTGGCATCATCATGATGGGCGGACCCAACCCGGACATGTCGCGATTGCTTGGCTCGACGTTACACTTGCTCGCGCTGACCGCGTTTAAGCGGGTTGAGGAACTGGCGATGGGCATCTCGCTCAAGTCGCACGATCTCACCACACGCGAGGTTGAGTGCCTGCGCTGGGTCGCACTCGGCAAGACCGATAACGAGATCGCGACGATCCTTTCCATTGGCCGGCGAACGGTGCGTTTTCATGTCGAGAACGCAAAGCGCAAGCTGCAGGTCGCAACCCGCGTGCAGGCCATTGCCGAAGCGATCCGCCGCCAAGCGATAGCGGCCTAAGAACTCAGCGATTCAACAAACAGAGCGCGCCGCCGAAAAGCGCGCGAAGGAGAGCGCCATGAGCGGATTTCGTTCTTTCACTATCGAAGCGATCGAGGGCATCAGCCGCTCGTCGAGCCCCGAAATGGTTTGGCGTAAAGTGAAATCGTGCGCGAACGCCCGCGGCTTTCAAAGTCTTCTGATCTTGCGCACACGCGCCGATCATGCCGCCGTCCTCTTCAACGATTTGCCCGGCAGCGCCGCTGAAAATTTCGACGCGGCGAACTTCTGGTGCTCGAATCCCGAGTTCTTCGCTGCGCTCGCCGAATCGCGGCCTTACCGTGCCGCCGAACTCTGGTCGATGCCGTTCGCCGGCAGGCAGCGCCGCGCTCTGGCGCGATTGGCCTCGGTCTTTGCGGCCCGCGACGGGTTGATCATTCCAATTCGCATCGAGGGCGAACTCGAGGGCGTCGTCTTGCTAGGGGGCAGCAAGCCTGAGATGGGCCCGGTCGTCCGCTCCGCCTTGCACCTCTTTGCCCATGGCGCATTCGAACAAACGATCGCGCTCGAGAACGCGCCGCCGCGCAAACCGGTGGGCTTGCTCTCCGTTCGCGAAGTCGAATGCCTGCGCTGGGCCGCAGCCGGCAAAACCGACGCCGAAATCGGCGAAGCCCTCGGCATCAGCGCCCGCACCGCCCGTTTTCACTTCGAGAATGTGAAGCGAAAGCTCGGCGTCGCAACCCGTGTTCAGGCGGTGACCGAAGCGCTCCGCATCAATGCCATCGCCGCCTAGCGCGCGTTCGTCTGAAACCGAGTCTTAGCCTAAGGCGACGGCGGGGCCGAACGAAGGCTTTGTAGCAGCGACACTGTTGCAAAGCCGTCCGGCACCATACCGGCCGACTTTTGGTAGGCGCGAACTGCATCGCGCGTCTTGCGTCCGATAACGCCGTCGGGCTCGCCGACGTCGTACTTGCGCTGCGCGAGCAGTGTCTGCAGCTCAACGCGCTCACTCCGCGACAGCAGCGGTTGCTCGAACCGCGGCCAAGACGTCTTGAAGCCCCGTCCGCCCGTGAACCGGCTTGAGAGCTGGCAGACGGCCAGCGCGTACGAAATCGCGTTGTTGTAAGCCAGAACAACCTTGAAATTCGGATAGGCGATAAAGGCGGGTCCCTTGTGGCCCGCCGGCAAAATAATCGCCGCCGGTGCATCTTTGTCTTGGCCCTTGCGCTTGGCGAGCGAGCGCCCATCGGCAAGGGTCACCGAAGCGTCCATCCACTCGCGCACCGGCTTCTCGACAGACAAATCGGCCTGCATGTAGTCGAACCCGTCAGGCAAGCGAACCTCGTCGAAACAGGGCGCGCCGTCTTGCCATCCCTTCTCGCTCAGATAATTCGCGGTCGAGGCGAACACGTCCGCGCGCGTGTCCCAAAGATTCCGCTTTCCATCGCCGTTCCCGTCCTTTGCATATTGCAGATAGACGGTCGGAATGAACTGCGTCTGGCCCATCGCGCCGGCCCAAGAGCCCAACATGCGCTCCGGCGTGATGTCGCCTTCGTCGATGATCTTCAACGCCGCCAGCAACTGCTCGCGTCCGAACGCGGCGCGCCTGCCCTGGAACCCCAGCGTCGCCAGCGCTTCGATCACGTTGAACCCGCCGGTGAGCTTGCCGTAGTGGCTCTCCATCCCCCAGATCGCCGTGACGATGCTGGAAGGTACGCCGTACGTCCGCTCGGCCCGGCCAAGCGACTTGCGATACTGCCGAAGCAGAGCGCGGCCCTTTTTCGCCCGATCGTCGGACACGGCGCTGTCCATGTAGTCCCAGATTGCCCGATTGAACTCCGGCTGGTTCTCGTTCAGCTCGATTACCCGCTGATTCAAACGGATGCGCGCGAACGCGCGGTCCGTCGTTTGTTGGCTAACCCCCTGCGCCCGCGCCTCGGCCTTGAAGGCGTCGATCCAAGCCTGGAACTCAGGCGTCCGCTGCGGTTGCGCCTCGTCTTCATCGTCCGCGACGGGGTGCGCCATGCGGACGTTGGGATCGGCCAAAGCCGGCGCGATCACGGCCGTCTCGAAACCCAAAACTAGGGCCGTAATCAAAAGGCCCGCGAAGACGGTCGGTGAGTGTGCGACAAACATGCTCCTCCGATGACACGATGTCGGCCCGAAATGCAAGGGAATGCGCCCTTTCCGAGCACCTTTCGGCGTTGACAATGTGGGGCTGTCACACTAATGCTCCGCCCCTCCAAAACCGGCCCAGCCTTAAGACGTTCGCGAGCACCGCACCCATGAAGATCCGCAATTCTCTGAAATCGCTGAAGGGCCGCGACAAGGACTGCCGCGTTATTCGCCGCAAGGGCCGCGTCTACGTCATCAATAAGAAGAACCCGCGCTTTAAGGCGCGCCAGGGCTAAACCCCAGTTGTAGCCGCTTGAAGGTCTGGCGCCGTCCCTGTGGGCGGCCGATACTGCGCGCATGCAGATGCCGGACCTTGACCAACGCGTACTCGCGCGCCGCACCGAACTCATTAACGGCCTGCGTGCGCTCGTACCCGACGGCGTAATTGCCGAGGACGACGCTCTCATCGCCTATGATTGCGATGCGCTGACCGCATATCGCCAAAAGCCCCTCGCCGTCGTATTGCCGAAATTGGCCGACGAGGTGAGCGCAGTCCTGGCGTTCTGCTCGGCAAACAAATTGAAGCTCGTACCCCGCGGCGCCGGCACATCGCTGTCCGGCGGCGCATTGCCCTTAGGCGATGGCATCCTGCTCGGCCTCTCGCGCATGAACCGAGTTCTTGAGATTGACATCGAGAACCGCTGCGCCGTCGTTCAACCCGGTGTGACGAACCTCGCCATCACCCGAGCCGTCGAAACGGACGGCTTCTACTACGCCCCCGATCCCTCGAGCCAAATCGCCTGCACGATCGGCGGCAACGTCGCCGAAAACTCTGGCGGCATCCACTGCCTGAAGTACGGCCTGACGACGAACAACCTCCTGGGCGTCGAGATGGTGCTCATCGACGGCACGCGTGTGCGCTTCGGTGGCAAAGCCATCGATGCCGGCGGTTTGGATTTCCTAGGCCTGATCACGGGTTCCGAAGGCCTGCTCGGCGTCGTCACGGAAGTCACGGTGCGCCTGCGCCCCAAACCGCCAACCGCGAAAGCGTTGCTGATCGCCTTCTCCTCGATCGAAGCCGCCGGCCAATGCGTCGCCGACGTGATCGCCGCGGGCATCGTGCCCGCCGCGATGGAAATCATGGACCGCTTCGCGATGGACGCGATTGAAGCCTACTGCGCGCCTGGTTATCCGAAGAACGCCGCCGCGATGCTCATCGTCGAACTCGACGGCATGGAAGCCGAAGTGACCAGCACCTCCGCTGAACTCGAAGCGATAGCGCGCAAAGCCGGTGCGCTCGCCTGCACCGCCAGTAACTCCGACGCTGAACGCGACCGCATCTGGGCCGGCCGCAAGGCAGCGTTCGGTGCCGCGGGCCGCATCGCCCCCGACATGCTCTGCATGGACGGCACGATCCCGCGCCGCGCCTTGCCGCAAGTCTTGAAAGGCATCGGCGAGATGTCGAACGAATTCGCTCTGCCCGTCGCCAACGTCTTCCACGCCGGCGACGGCAATCTGCACCCGCTGATCATGTACGACGTGATGAAGCCCGGCGATCTCGACCGCGCGGAAAAATTCGGCGCCGCCATCCTAAAACTCTGCGTCGATGTCGGCGGCGTGCTCACCGGCGAGCACGGCGTCGGCGTCGAGAAGCGCGATCTGATGCACCTGATGTTCGCCGAAGCCGACCTCGCCATCCAACAAAGCGTCAAGTGCGCCTTCGATCCGCAATGCCTGCTCAACCCCGGCAAAGTCTTTCCCTCACTCTCAGCCTGCGTCGAAGGCGGCGCCATGCACGTCCACCACGGCCGCATGCCGTTCCCGAACTTGCCGAGGCTTTAGGTGGTGCGCGTCCTCAAACCCGACACCGAAGCCGATGTCGCCGACGCCATTCGCGACGCCGCGCGCGCACAATCGCCGCTCGCAATTGAAGGCGGCGGCACGAAGCGTCATCTCGGCCGCACCGTTGACGCGCCAGCCATCCTGAAACTCTCGGGCCTCGCCGGCATCACAATGTACGAGCCGGACGAGATGGTCTTCACCGCCCGCGCCGGCACGCCGCTCGCCGAAATCGAAGCAACGCTGGCATCAAAGGGCCAGTGCCTCGCGTTCGAACCAGCCTCGCCCGAAGGCGCCACGATCGCAGGCGTCGTCGCCGCCAACGCCTCCGGCCCGCGCCGCTTCGCCGCCGGCGCGCCGCGCGATCATCTGCTCGGCTTCAGCGCGGTGGACGGGCAGGGCGAACGCTTCAAAGCCGGCGGCCGCGTCGTGAAGAACGTCACCGGCTACGACCTCCCGAAACTTGCCGCCGGTTCCTTCGGCACGCTGTTTGTGATGACGGAGCTCACCTTGCGCGCCGTCCCGCGCGGCGCCAGGGCAGTCCTCGCCGTCGACGATCTTCCACCCGCGAAGGCGTTGGACTTGCTTCGCCGCATCGCCGGATCGCCGTTCGACCCGGCGGGCCTCGCCTACGTTGCAACGCGCGCGCTCACCCTCATCCGCCTCGAAGGCCGCCCCGACGGCGTCGCCGCACGCAGCGACGAACTCCGCCGCACGCTCGCGAAAGGCGCTCGCGTACTCACACCCGACGATGGCGCAAGCTTATTCAAGTCACTGACCGATGTGCAGCCGCTATTTGGCAAAGCAACCGAAGTCTGGCGCCTCTCTCTACCGCCGACCCAAACCGAAGAAGCCATCAAACAGCTAGTGCCCGAGACCTGGGTCGCGGATTGGGGTGGCGGCCTCCTTTGGCTTGAAGAACCAAGCGGCGCCGTCCACGCGACGGCCCACGCCCTCGGCGGTCACGCAACACTTTTCCGCCAACGTGTGCCGCGCGACGACATCTTCCCACCGCTTGACGCCGCAACGGATGCGCTCACCCGCCGCCTCAAACAAACCTTCGACCCCGCCCGCATCTTGAACCGCGGCCGCATGTACAAAGACATCTGATGCGAACCAACTTCTCGGCCGCGCAACTTGCCGACCCGCATATCGCCGCCGCCGAGCAACAGCTGCGCACTTGCGTCCACTGCGGCATCTGCACGGCGACGTGTCCGACCTACACATTGCTCGGCGACGAGTTGGATAGCCCCCGCGGCCGCATTCAGTTGATCCAGCACATGCTGGAAACCGACGCCGCACCCAGCGCCAAAGTCGTCACTCACATCGACCGCTGCCTCTCATGCCTCGCCTGCGTGAGCGCCTGTCCCTCCGGCGTCAACTACCCGCGCCTCATCGACGAAGCCCGCGCCCACATCGAACGCAAAGCCAAGCGCCCAGCACACCGCCGCCTGATGCGATGGTTCTTAGGAAAAGTTCTGCCACGCCGTGCCCCACTCAGAGCCGCACTTCTTCTCGCACGCCTGAGTTCGTTCACCGCGCCGTTATTGCCAAGCTTCCTCGCAACACCGCTGCGGATAGCATCGCGGCTCAAGCCACACGGCCCCTCATCAATCGCGATCGCAAAACCAGCGACGCCGATCAAACGCGTCGCCCTCCATCGCGGCTGCGTCCAAGAAGTCGTCGCCCCGCACATCACCGAAGC
>CAZJOM010000035.1:0-11039 GCA_964547645.1 uncultured Flavobacteriaceae bacterium | reverse complement strand
TCGCCCTCCATCGCGGCTGCGTCCAAGAAGTCGTCGCCCCGCACATCACCGAAGCTGCAATCCGCGTGCTAACCCGTCACGGCTTCGAAGTCGTTCCCGTCGAGGGCGCCGGCTGCTGCGGCTCGCTGAACCATCACCTCGGCCAAACCGAGGCCGCCAATCGTCACGCTACAGCCCTCGTCGCCGACATCGTGGCTAAGGGTCGCTTCGACGCCATCGTGACAACCGCCTCCGGCTGCGGCTCCACCATCCGCGACTATGGCTTTCACGTCCGCGACGGCGCAGACATTGCCACCCGCACCCGCGACATCGCCGATCTCCTCCGCGACGTGCCCCTCAAAGTTGGCGAGGCGCACAAGGGCACGCGCGTCGCCTACCACGCCGCGTGCTCGCTGACCCACGGCATGAAACAAGCAGCCGCTGCGCCCGCGCTCTTGAAGCAGCTCGGCTTCGACGTCGTCGAACCGCGCGACACGGCCTGTTGCGGCTCCGCCGGTGTCTACAACATCCTCGAACCCGAAATCGCTGGCGAACTCCGGCAGCGCAAGGCGGCAACGCTGATGGCGACGAAGCCCCAACTCATCGCCACCGGCAACATCGGCTGCCACGCCCAAATCGCAGCCGCCGTCGAAGTCCCCGTCGTCCACACCATAGAACTCATCGACTGGGCAACCGGCGGCCCAGCACCTTTCACCGCTTAAGCAACTGCAGCACCCGTCGCCCCGCCGCCTCGCCGCTCTGATACGCGCCATGCACGGTCTGCGACGCCTTCCCCGACAGCGCCTCGCCCGCCAAGAACACGCGTTCGCCGATGGGGGCGTTGAGCGAATAGCGCGCCCGCCACGCGCCCGGCCTTGCGGCAGCATACGCGCCAAGCGTCAGCGGATTGGTTCCCCACGTCGTCGCCGTGCCGCCGCGAAAGCCGCGGTCGGCGTCAGCGCCCAATAGCGCACGCAGCCGATCACGCGCGAAAGCAACATTCGTGGCTTCGTTCTGCGTCGCCAAATCCCAAGCCAGCGACCCACCCACAAAGCAAATCGCGAGCGGCACGCCCAGCGGCCGCATCAGGAAATAATGCCCCCGCTCGCCCCGCACCTGTGGCACCAACACGCTGCCTTCCGGGAACGAGAGGGCAGAGCTCCCAGGTTGATAGAGCAGCGCGATCTTGCCCAAGAGCCCCATCTGCAACCCGCTAAGTGCCGCTTGCGCGCTGCCATCGAGCACCGGATCGAATGCGATTGAGCCGCGCGCCAACACGCCAGCGGACACAGTCACAATCGCAGCCTTCGCCGAGAGCGTACCGCGCTCCGTCGTGACGCGAACCCGTCCACCCGCAGTCGCGACACGGCGAACGGTCGTGTTCACCGCAACCGGCACACCGGCGCCAAGCCGCGAAACCAGCGTACCAAGCCCCTGGCGCGCCAACCGGTTCGGTTCGTCCTCGTCGAGATCGAACCAGTCTTTCACCGACATGGCTTCGAAGTCGACGCCCATGTTCAAGGGTCCGATGTTGGCGGCGGCCGTGGCACCCCACGCTGCAACGTCGCTGTCGTTCAACGACGCCAAAACCTCCGGCGCTGCGATCTCCGCTTCCTCTTCCGCCGCGTTCGCAAGCGCTGTACTTATGCGCTCATAGGCACGTTCATACGCCGCGTTCGAACCGGCCGGCGCCAATCGCCCATCGACAAAAAGTGTCTCAGCCGGATCGTGCGGGACAGTTTCAAATCGGTGCAGCTTCGCCAACCCGGTCAGCGGGTTCTTGTCCGATCTGTGCAGCCACGCAGCCCCTCGATCGAACGGCACGCCGAACGTCGCCGTGTCGGTGTAGCAGCGGCCGCCGATCCTGGGCGCCGCTTCGAGAACCTGCACCCGCCGCCCGCCGTTGATCAGCACCTGGGCCGCAGCGATCCCGGCCGCCCCGGCGCCCACGATCACAACCTCGGGATCGTTCACGATAGTGCCCGCCGCTAGCGGCAAAGCCGCCGCAAATCCGCCGAACTGACGCCGGGTAATCTTCATACCGAAAGCCGCTTGGATTTCTGCCCCGCCTCACCTTAGCATAGGACCCTGATGCGCACCCCCCTCGCACTCTTGTTCGCGGCTTCGCTCGCGTTCCCCGCTCACGCCGATCAAAACGATCCGCGGCTCGAGCGCCTGTTTAACCAACTCGCCGTCATCCGCACCGCGCCGGAGGCCAACGATATCGAGGTCCAAATCATCAAGATCTGGCTCGAGTCCGGCAGCGATACGGTCGACGTTTTGATGTCGCGCGCACAAGCCGCGTTTGAAGCGCAAGACTTCGCCGTCGCGAAAAAGCTGCTCGATGCCGTCACCGAAATGCGTCCGGACTTCGCCGAGGTCTGGTATCGCCGCGCCGAACTGTTGCTCGCGATGGACAGCCAGCAAGAAGCCGCGGCCGATCTGGCGAAGACGATCGAGCTCGAACCGCGCCACTTCAAAGCCTACGCGATCGCCGGCCGCATCGCTGACGTCGCGGGCGACAAGTCAGCAGCCCTCGACGCCTATCGCCGCGCCGTCAAGCTGAACCCGATGCTGGAAGCCATCGCCCGCCGCGCCGGCCAACTCACCAACGACGTCGTCACTCGCCCGCCAACGTAGGTGCAGCGTCGAGTGAGCCTCACACAAAGCCACGAAGTTCAGAAGAACTCACGAAGGTAGGATCGCGCGCTTCGCGCGCAGGAATCTTCTTCGTGTTACCTTCGATTCTTCGTGGCTTTGTGTGAGGCCGAATCTACACTGCACACGCGCCGACGTAACTACCCCGTCTTCCGTCCGACAAACGCGACGCGCAGCAAGTTCGTCGCGCCTGGCGTGCCCAGAGGCACGCCAGCGGTCACGACAATTCGCTGCCCGGCTGCGGCAAACCCTTCGCGGAACGCGATCTGACAGGCGCGATCGACCATGTCTTCGAAGTCGTGCGCGTCCTCGGTGACCACGCAGTGCAAGCCCCAAGCGATCGCGAGCCGTCGTCCCGTGCCCGCAACCGGCGTTAGCGCGATGATGGGAACGCCCGGCCGCTCGCGTGACGCCCGCAGCCCCGTCGATCCCGAGCCCGTCCAGCACACGATCGCCGCCGCCTTCAGCGTCTGCGCCACTTGCCGCGAGGCCGCAGTGATCGCGTCCGGCATCGTCGCCTCGGGCTCCGAGCGCTGCGCATCGATGAACGTGCGGTAATACGCGTCCGCTTCGATCGAGCGCGCCACGCGGTCCATCATCTCGACCGCTTCCGCCGGATACTTGCCCGACGCCGATTCCGCCGACAACATCACCGCGTCCGCGCCGTCGAATACAGCGGTTGCAACGTCCGAAACCTCAGCCCGCGTCGGGATCGGGTTCGAAATCATGGACTCCAGCATCTGCGTCGCCACCACAACCGGCTTACCGGCGGCGCGCGCCGCCCGCGTGATCTGCTTCTGCTTGCCCGGCACATGCTCGACGGGGAGCTCGACGCCCAAGTCGCCGCGCGCCACCATCACGGCATCCGACAACTCCACGATCTCGTGCAACCGCTCGATCGCCGAGGGCTTCTCGATCTTCGACAGGACGCCGGCGCGTCCCGCCACAATCTTGCGCGCCTCGCCGACATCCTCCGGCCGCTGCACGAATGATAGCGCGATCCAGTCGACGCCGTGCTCCAGCGCCCGGTCCAGATCCGCGCGATCCTTTGCCGTCAACGCCGCGATCGGCAGCAGCGCGTCCGGCACGTTGACGCCCTTGCGATCGGTCAACCGACCGCCAACTTCCACACGAGCGACAGCATTGTCCGCCGCAACCTTCTCCACGCGTAGCGCAATCCGCCCGTCGTCGATGAGCAACCGCCCGCCTTCCTTCAAGACGGCGAAGATTTCCTTATGCGGCAAGAACAGATGTTGCGCATCGCCGGGCCGCGAATCGAGATCGATCCGAACCGTCGACCCCGCGACCAGATCAACGCCGCCACCGGCCATCGCACCGATGCGAAGCTTCGGCCCCTGCAAGTCCGCCAGGATACCGACCGGCCGATTGATCTCTGCCTCAAGCGCCCGGATGCGCGCGACATAGTCGGCCAGCGACGCGTGATCCGTGTGGCTCATATTGATGCGGAACACATCCGCGCCTGCTTCGAACAGGCGCTTGATCATCGCGGGCGCGCGCGAGGCGGGTCCCAAAGTCGCGACGATTTTCACATTGCGGCGTCGGCGCATATCTCACGTCGTGTGTTGAGGGCGGGCGTCAATCGGAAAGGTTTTGTGTCCAGGTGGTGAGTTCGCCGGTGTCGATTTCGAAGA
Source organism: uncultured Flavobacteriaceae bacterium (assembly GCA_964547645.1). GTDB lineage: Bacteria > Pseudomonadota > Alphaproteobacteria > Micropepsales > Micropepsaceae > SZUA-430. The sequence goes on along the minus strand of CAZJOM010000035.1, from coordinate 6,750 downwards.
ACCCCGCCTGACCATATCCCCGCTTGGTACACTTCTCCCGGCCCTTGATGGTAAAGTTGTCGGCCGCGACGCAGAAGAAGCGGTTGCCGTCCCAGCCACCGTCGACCCCCAAATGCACGCCGCGCAGATAGTAGTATCGCGCTTTCAAGGGCCCACGCAAAACATCCGTGCAGGTTTTTGGCTCGACCCGCCACCAGCCTTGGCTGACCCAGCCGCGCCCGCTCGTATGCCCGACCGCGACCAGCAGCGGATGTTCGGTCTTGTTGCAGACCGCAAACTTGGCCTCCGCGGGCAGGGCGGCTAGCAAAAGCGCGAATAAGAAGATGCCGGAACGCAGCATGAGGCCCGAATCAATGATCGCAAAGCTTCGTCCGTCAGCAATGACCGGTCAAACGCGTGGTGTGATCAGAATGGCGCGAAAGTCGTTCACGTTCGTGCGCGTCGGCCCCGTCACGACCGCTTGACTCAGTGCCGCAAAGAAACGGCCCGAGTCGTTCTGTTGCTGCGTCGCGCGCGGATCGAGCCCAAGTGCCACTGCCCGCGTCAGCGTGCCGGGTGCGACCCAAGCACCAGCCGCATCGTCGCTCCCATCGATGCCGTCGGTGTCGGCGGCCAGCGCCCAAATGTTGTCGGCCCCTTGAAGCGCCTGGGCGAGCGCCAGCACATACTCGCGATTGGGCCCGCCACGCCCGCTGCCGCTCACCGTCAATGTCAACTCGCCGCCCGAAAGCAACACGAGCGGCCGGTCGCGTGGCTCCTCATGCCGCGCGATCTCCGCATGCGCCCGCGCCACCTTCCGCGCATCACCCTCGATCGCAACGCCCAAGACCTTCGTGTCGAAGCCGAGCCGATGCGCCGCATCGGCAGCAGCGGCAATTGCGTCAGCCGGCCGCGCCACGATCTGATAGTCGGCCTTCGCCAAACGCGCGTCGCCCGGCTTGATCGACTCGTACGCCGGATCGCTCAATAGCTGGCGCGCCAGCTCAGGTACGGGGACATCATACTTGGCAAGGATAGAAAGCGCGTCACTCTGCGTGCTCGCGTCGCCCACCGTCGGCCCCGACGCGATCACTGAGGGATCGTCGCCCGCGACATCCGAAATCGAAAGTGCCAGCAAGCGGGCAGGGAACGCCGCCGCCGCCAACCGCCCGCCTTTGATCGCCGACAAATGCTTGCGCACGCAATTGATCTCATGGATCGACGCGGACGACAGCACCAGCGCCCGCGTGATTGACTGCTTCTGCGAAAGCGAGAGCGGCGCCAACGGCGCGCTCAACAACGCCGACCCGCCGCCCGACAACAGCGCCAACACGAAGTCGTCTTCGCTTAGGCCCCGCACCTGCGCCATCACCCGCGCCGCCGCGTCGGCTCCAGCCGCATCGGGTAAGGGATGCCCAGCCTCAACGACTTCGACAAACCGCGTTGACGCGCCATGCTCATAGCGCGTGACGACCAACCCATCGAGCGGCGGCCCCCACGCGTTCTCAACCGCCGCCGCCATCGCCGCCGAAGCCTTTCCTGCGCCGACGACGACAATCCGCCCGGCGGGCCGCGGTGGCAAAGCAGCCGCAATCACCCGCGCAGGGTGACAGGCCGCGACTGCTGCATCGAACAGGTGCCGCAACGCGCCAGGTGCATCAACACTCAGCGGCGCGCCTCGCTGAGCGTCATCAGTCCGACGAGCCCAAGTACGCCACCCGCAACCCAACTGGCGACAATCGGCACCTGAATGCCGTCGATGGCGACATCAAAACCCAAATAGGCGCGCACCGCTTGCACGGCCGCGATGAACAACAAGATCAACGCTGCTAGTGTTGTGAATGGTTTCATGGCGAGCTTCCTCCCGAGACCGATGATAGGGCCTTCCGTTGCCTGCGTCACATGCCTATCTTCGCGCCCGCACAAAGGGGAAGCCAAATGTCGGGCGAACGATCAGCCTACGAAGTCGCGAACGCCGCCGCGCCGCCGCATCTAATCTTCGTCTGCGATCACGCCTCGAACGCGGTGCCGCCCGAGTATGCCTCGCTCGGCCTCGCGCCTGAGCTGTTCAACCTGCACATCGCCTACGACATCGGTGCCGCAAGGGTGACGCGTGCAATGGCGAACGCGTTCAACGCGCCGGCGATCCTCGGTGTCTACTCGCGCTTGCTCATCGATCTGAACCGCGGTCCCGACGATCCGACGCTGGTGATGAAACTCTCCGACGGCGCGATCATTCCCGGCAACGCCAGGGCCGACTTCGCGGAGGTCGATAAACGCACCCAGCGCTACTACCGCCCTTACCACGACGCGATCGAAGCCGCGATCGCGCGCGCGCAAGCGCAAGGCATCAAACCCGTCGTCATCTCGATCCACTCCTTCACCCCCGAATGGCGTGGCAACAAACGCCCGTGGCAAGTCGGCGTGCTCTGGAGCAAGAAGGACGGCCGCCTCGCGCTGCCGCTGCTCGAAGCTTTGCGCCGCGAAAGCGATCTCACGGTCGGCGACAATCAGCCCTACACCGGCGAGTTGGAAGGCGACTGCATGGCCCAACACGCGCTCGCGCACGGCCTCGCGCACGTGCTCATCGAAATCCGACAGGATTTGATTGCCGACGATGCAGGCGCCGCAAAATGGGCGGCGCGCCTTACGCCGATCTTGCGTTCCAGCCTCTCGCACCTAGATTCGAACAACACCGGAGTTGCCGCTATGGACGAAACCAAACGCACCGAAATCGAAGCTGCAGCCTTTCGCCGCTTGGTTGCGCATCTGCAGAAGCGCACCGACGTCCAAAACATCGACCTCATGAATCTGGCGGGCTTCTGCCGCAATTGCCTGGGCGATTGGCTGAAGGACGCGGCCGCCGAACGCGGGATCGAACTCACGAAAGACGATGCCCGCAAAGGCGTCTATGGCATGCCGCAAGCCGAATGGAAGGCGCGCTACCAAAAAGAAGCATCAGCGGAGCAAAAGGCTGCCTTTGAAAAAGCCCACAAGAATCACGGCTGAAGCGCATTGATCGGGGTGGGGGTGGCGGCTATCGTCCGCGCCCTTATCCCACATTTGTTCACATTTTCAGACCGGGTTCGTCGCCATGGCCAAGGCCAATTTTGCCAAGGATCAATTGAAGTCGCTTGTCGAGCGCGTTGAGCGCCTCGAAGAAGAAAAAGCCGCCCTCGCCGGCGACATCCGCGAAGTCTACGCGGAGGCAAAGGGCCAAGGCTTCGACGTGAAGATCATGCGCCAAGTCATCCGCATCCGGAAAATGGACTCGAATGAGCGGGACGAACAAGACGCCCTGCTCGACCTCTATATGTCCGCGCTCGGCATGGCGAGCTGACAACGATCGCCGGGTCAAACGCGCCGGCGCCGCGCTCGCGCGCACCGCGAAATCCTAGCGACCGGCAGGGCCATTCGGCGAACGCAATCCGCGATTGCGAGTGCGTTGCAAGGCCCTTCGCCTTTTGGCGTATCGATGGGTACCTCCAAAGTGTCCCCAATACTCCGTTGAGCTATGCCGCTAACGTTAAAGTGTCGATGATGCGCGCCGTTCCTGTGTGATTTTGCGCACACGGAATCGCCAAACTTGGCAAGAGCGCTTTTATTCCCTTCGCAGGGAAATGATTCCTCCTAGTGTGAGTTGGGGTCCGAATCGCATCGCTTGAGGAACTAAGATGCATCTGACGTGCCCGCCACTGCTGCGGCGCGCGACCCTGGTTGTCGCGCTTGCCACGATCCCAGTCTCTGCAGCCATTGCTGCTGGCTTCGACATTCCGACGGGCGCGCCGCCCAGTCCGCTCACGTTCAACGGTCAAACGGTGCGGCCGTTCACGCAGGAAATGCTGCTGTTCGAAGAATTCGGCACCAAGCCCCTGCCCGGTTCAACCTGTCCCTCCTGCACGCCCATGCCGGTTCCGGCAACGTGCGCGGATGGACCTCAGACGGCCGCGCTCGACACGTTCTTGGCGCAACCGCTGTGGCCACAGCCGACGCGAGTCGCCAACACTTCGCTGCATAACCCCTGGGAAAGCAAAATCGGCAACTGCATCGGCTCCGCGCTGACGAAGAGCGCGGTCGAGGGCCGTCCCGACGGCGAGTGGTTCGCGCATCAGCGCTGGAGCGAGTTTCCCGCAAAGGTCTACTTCCAATCCGCGCAAGCGGGCGCTCGCGACAACGGCGGTCTGCGCGACGGCGTTCAGCGCCACCACTTCATGGTCGGCGAGTTCGGACCGGCCGGCCTCTACTATCACGGCGGTACGAACAAAAACACGCAAGTCCGCTTCCACCCGCTGATGCCGGTGCAACAGCAGAACTCGGTGTGGACGTTCGACGGCACGATGCCGCCGAAGCTTCTCATGGCGCGCTACGGCGAGCCGATCATCTTCCGTCACTTCAATGCGTTGCCCATCGATGTCGGCGCCAACAACGGCTTCGGCATGCACACGATCACGACGCATGAGCATAACGGCCACAACCCGGCCGAAAGCGACGGCTTCACCGCCGCCTACTTCTTCCCCGGCCAGTACTACGACTATCACTGGCCGATGCAGCTCGCCGGCCGCGACTCGATCAATACGTCGGCGACCGACGCCTGGGCCGGCGCACCCGATGGCGCGGGTGGCGTGACGAAGGTGCCCGGCGACTGGCACGAAACGATGAGCACGCATTGGTTCCACGACCACATGCTCGATTACACGGCGCAGAACGTGTACAAGGGCAATGCTGCGATGATGAACTACTACAGCGCCATCGATCGCGGCCGCGAAGGGTTTCAGTGCAACTACGCGAACGCCGCGAACCCGAACCTCTGCCTGCCGTCCGGCACCGCACTCGACTGGGGTAACCGCGACTACGACGTGAACCTGGTGATCGCGGACAAGGCCTGGGATGCGGACGGCCAGCTCTTCTTCAACATCTTCAACAAGGATGGCTTCCTCGGCGACCGCGTGCTGACGAACTGGGGCTACAAGCCCTACTTCAACGTCCGCGCCCGCCGCTATCGCTTCCGCATCTTGAACGGCGCCGTCTCGCGCTACTTCAAGATCGCGATCGTCACGGCGTCGGGTCAGCGCGTGCCGTTCCACATGATCGCCAATGATGGCAACATCATGCAGAACGCCATTCGGTTCCCGAACGCGCAGTCTCAAGATCTGCCGACGCAGGCGATCGCCGAGCGCTACGATATCGTCATCGACTTCAAGAACTTCGCGCCGGGCACGAAGCTCTACATGGTCAACCTGATGGAACATCAGGACGGCAAGGGACCGAAGGGCGAAGTTCCGCTCGCAGATGTCCTCAACGGTTCCTACAACGGCGATCCCGCCGTCGGAAAGTTCCTCGAACTTCGCGTCGTTGCCTACAACGGCGTCGACAAAAGTATGAATCCGGCAGATTACGAGCCCGGTAAGAAGACGATGATCCCGCTGCCGACCATCACCGCTGCCGAACTGTCGACCGCACGTCACCGCACGTTCGAGTTCGGCCGATCCAACGGCACCGATGCGAAGCCGTGGACGATCAAGACCGATGGCGGTCAAGGCTTCTCCATGGATCCGCACCGTATTTCGGCCGACGTCACGAAGGGCGCCATTGAAATCTGGCACATCAAGAACGGCGGTTCGGGTTGGTCGCATCCGGTTCACGTCCACTTCGAAGAAGGAAAGATCCTCGCACGTGGCGGCGCGCCGGCGCCGCTATGGGAGCAAGGCGCGCGCAAGGACGTCTATCGCATCGGCCCGCTGCCTGACACGACGAACCAAGTCGACATGGTCATTCGCTTCCGCGAATTCATGGGCACCTTCGTCGAGCACTGCCACAACACGCAGCACGAGGATAACGCGATGCTCCTGCGTTGGGACATCAAGAACCCGGGCTCCGTGGTCGCCATTCCGACGCCGGACATGCGCTGGGACGGCACCTACTATGAGCCCTCATTCGGTCTGACCGCCGACAACACCGGCGGCGGCGGCCCCTAGCGTCGCCGCCTCTTCCGTCCTACAAGCGGCGCGGCATGCACTCACGCATGTCGCGCCATCTCGTTTGGAGTACAACGATGCGCCGGTTTGTTCGTCTCGCCGTCTGCGCGCTGATCGCATGTTTCAGCTTTGCTCCGCTCGCGCTGGCGCACGAATACACCGTCGGAACGATCACGATCTATCACCCGTGGGCCGCCGCAACGCCCCCCGGCGCCACGACCGGCGCGGCCTATATGAAGATCATCAACAAGGGCAAGAAGGCCCTGCGCTTGCTGAAGATGTCGACCCCCATCGCCGAAAAGGTCGAAATCCATTCGATGACCATGGACAAGGGCGTCATGCGCATGCGTCCGCTGACCCCGCCGCTCAAGATCGCGCCGAAGGGAACCTTGGCGTTGAACCACAACGGCTTGCACCTGATGCTGATCGGCCTGAAAAAGCCGTTGGTCGAGGAGGAGATGGTCTCCTTCAAACTGACCTTCGCCGGCGGCAAGACCGTTGACGTTGACCTGTACATCGAAGCCCTCGGCGCCACCGCCGGCAGCCACGATCAGCACTAGATTCACAATTCGGAAATAAATTTCCGGCACACACGGGTGCATGCGCACCCTCATCCTCGCCTTCACCGCCATAGCCCTCGCCGCCGCTCAGGCATTCGCCCACGGCTACGCGGGCAATCGCTTCTTTCCGGCCACGATCCTGATCGAGGATCCGTTCGTCGCTGACGAGTTGGCGCTGCCGACCTACACGCAGCGCACCGGCGGCGAAGAGCCCGGCGTGCGCGAAGACGAATTCG
>CAZJOM010000034.1:0-39147 GCA_964547645.1 uncultured Flavobacteriaceae bacterium | reverse complement strand
CCCTAGACGCGCAAAGGCCCCGCTCAAGGCTCCATCCCCTCGAGCAGGGCCTTCGTGAGCTGGGATCTCACACGCGTCCAGAAAACCTTTTTGCTATGGGTGTTGGGTAATCAACCACAGCTGGAAGAATGGGTCGGCCTCCCGGAGTAAGAGAGTTTGAGAGCGCTCCGGATGATTTGCCAGGGGTCGCGCTCCCCTGTGGCGGGAGAATCTCGCCCTGTGACCGAACTGCCGCGATTTTTCAGCCTAATACGCGAATCCTGCGGGTGCGACCTCGCCCGTTAGGAGCGCGTTAAGCACGTCCGGGAAGGCGACCGAAAGGTGTGTGGAGGCACACTTCCCGCTCAATTCCTGGGAAGCAGGCAATGGGCGGCTCCAACCGGCGGGCGTGGAAGCGGTACGTCATCGACGGCCTGATGGTCGAACTCGCGGGTGTGGCCCATGAGACCGTCGACATTTCCGCGCGCGCCGTCGCCGTCGTGCGCCGCCCCGGCACGATCCTGGCGCCCACCTATCGCTTGGTGAGTGCCGCCGCGCCGGAATTGAACCAGCCGATGCACCGCGTGCGGCACCTGATGGACCGCGGTCATCTAATCGTCCTCCACTATGGCGTCGATGTCGCGAACTGGGAGCAAGTCCTCGCCAGCCACGACGTGCGTGCCGACCTGGTCCAACTCGAAGACGTGTTCGGATAAGCCATGGGCCGCACACAACTTAAAGCCTTGTTGTCGTCCGGCGCTTCGTCGATCGTGTTCGACGTGCGCCCGCGCGCAGACAATCACGGTGCGGCCGAAAAGCTGCCGCCGTTCTTCGATCTGACGCTGCTGCGCAACGTGATCCTGATGAAGACCGTCGAACCCGACGAAGGCTTGCAGACCCGCCTCTACGTCCCATTTGATGGCAATCGCGCGTGCAAGGGCGGCGCCTCTCTGATCACGTCGGCCGCAATCACGCGCCGCGAACTCGAGGCCTTCTTCGGCGCCAAGCTCGACGACCGTTGCCAAACCGATGTGAAAAAGCTCCAGATTCTCTCGCGCACGCCGAGCTTCTGCCCGTTTCTCTTGCGCGACGCGTTCGAGCGCGCCGGCGTCGGCGTCGACACGCGCTATTTCCGTGTGAGCGACGCCGAAGCGTCGGAGATGCAGGACACCCTAAAAGCGCGCCTCAAGCCGCTCGCTGCGATGGCGCTCTCGCTCTCGCCGACCGCCGTGGGCGATAGCCGCCTTGATCTGCTCGCGCGTAAGCTCTGGGAACTGAACGATCCGAATTTCCTAAAGCCATTGGCCGCCGCCCTCAAGATCCCCGATGGCGAGACGGCCGAGGTTCTCTACGCTTGGATCGGAACGTCGTTCTTCCAGCGCGAGTTCGCCAAGCGCCAAAGCAATCTGAAGCGCTTCGCCGAGTGGCTGACGGTGCGGGCGAGCGAGGCCGCCGAGCATGACACCGACGCCCGCAACGTCCGCGAACGCGTGCGCCATAGCTGGTCGGCCGCGGGCTTGATCTTCACCCGCTACAGCACCAGCTACGACGCACTGATCGCCAAAGCCGACGCAAAGCCGTTCGTCGAATATCTCGAAGGCGTGCGTGCGGACTTTTTGGCCCTGGGCGCGCACATGTCGGTCATCGACCAATGTCTGTGCCTCTTCGATGTAATTGCGGGCGAAGTTCGCGGCAGCCAAGCCGGCCTGGAACTCCTGCGCGATTTGGCCGTCGGCATGCGCGACAGCGGCGATCGCGCCGCCGCGTAAGGCTTATCCACAACATTCGCCCAGCACACGCCGCGCGCGCTTGACCGCAAACCGTCCGCGTACGCACTTTCGCCTAAGTACCCGCGAAAACCCTTGGAAATCGATGACCCATTTGCGTATCGCCGGCAAGCGCGTGCAGACGGTGGAGCTCTACCTCTATCTGCTCTCCGCCGTCGTGACCGGCATGGCGTTCGTCGTCGCCGTCTACATCCGCGAGAGCCTGACGCCGCTCGTCTTCACGGCAAGCTACCAGCCCTCGTTCGCCGACGGCCTATTGATGCTGGCGGGTGCGATGTTGCCGAAAATCTTGATGCGCGTGTACGAGCAGAAGACGGCGGCCTCCCGCGCTATGCACCTGCAGCTGCACGTGACTGCCGCGACACTTTTCTTCTTCGCGATGATCTTGCTGTTCTACCTCCAGCCGGGCACCCGCATCCCGATCTCGATCGTTTTGATCTTCATCGCGATCGACCTGGTCGCGGCGCTTATTTTGATGCCGGCGCATTATTTTCTAGCCAAAGCCGCCGCCCAGAACCGCACGATCGCCGTGATGGCCGACGACGCGACCTTTGTGGGCTTGAGCGAGCATCGCCTGATCAAGTCTTCGTCGCATCAAGCAACGTTCAAGCGTCTGTCGCGCGAAGAGCTGACCGGCGCGTTCGACGAAACGACGGGTGCCACCCCAAAGGCACCGTTCGAGCAAATCGTCCTCGACCGCGACTCGAGCGCCCACGTGCCCGATTGGGCGGTGCTGCTGAAAGCCCGCGACGCAGGCGTCCTGATCCAGACCCCGGAAGCGTTCCTGGAAAGTGAGTTCGGCGAAGCGCTGACCGACGAGAGCGCCGCCTACGACATCATCATGGCGTCGTCGTCGAATTGGAACCAACTGCGCATCGCGATAAAGCGCGTGTTCGATTGGTTCGTGGCCTCGGGCCTCGCCCTCGCGCTGCTGCCGATCGCAATCCTCACCGGCTTTGCGATCTGGTTCGAGGACCGCGGCCCCGTCTTCTACCAGCAGCGCCGCGTCGGCCTGAACGGCCGCATCTTCTACATACTAAAATTCCGCTCCATGGTGATCGACGCCGAAAAGATCGGCCCGCAATCGACCGAGATCGGCGATCCGCGCGTGACGAAAGTCGGCCGCATCCTGCGCCGCACGCGCCTGGACGAAATCCCGCAGCTCATCAACGTCTTGAAAGGCGAGATGAGCATGGTCGGCCCCCGCCCGCAGACACCGGGCAACGTGATCGAGTGGTCGAAGCCGAATCCGCTCTACCAACTGCGCCACCTGGTGAAGCCAGGTGTATCCGGCTGGGCACAGGTCCGCTTCGCATATGTTGCAACCCAGGAAGACGCCCGCATAAAACTCGCGCACGACTTGTACTACGTGAAAAATTACTCGCTGATCCTAGACGTACTGGTCCTGTTGATGACGCCGCGCATCGTTCTCGCTGGCATGGGCGGCAGGTGAGCCGGTTCTGGAAAACGTTGCTCATCCGCAACTTGCCCCCAGCAAACCGGCATCCCTCAACGTGCGCGTGCGGGTCAGCAAAAATGAGCACCCCTAACCTTCATTCCCAGATCGATTCGCATTCGGTCGCTGGGAGCATTCATGGACGGCACATCCGACACCCTCGTTCTGGACACGGCGTGGGAAATTCAAGAGGACGACATCCGCTTTGAACCGCGCGCGCACACGCAGCAACAACGCGGACCGAACGGGGAGATCCCGTACTACGACATACGCGCCGCCCACCAAGCCATACCCGCCCCAAGCCTCGGCGAAAAATGGATCGCCGACGCCATCCGCTGGCTCAGCGCCAAAGTCCGCGGTGATGGGCGGCGGTGAGAGGCCGTTGAAGGCAGGGTCAGTCACCGCCTCGCTTACGGCGGCTTGAACGGATGAAGACCTCCGCAATCGGCGTGCCTGAATTTGCCGCGATCGCTGCACTATTGCTGCTTTACTCGTATGCAGCCTATTACCTGTTCGGGCAGGGAGTTGCGTTGCTCCAACCCAATTTCGTCTACCTGTTGATCTATGTCTTGTCGGTGTTGGTTCTCGTGACCGATCGGCGCGGCAGCGAGGGAGTGGCTCAGCACTCGCTGTTGATTGCCACACTGGCGTCCCTACTGGTTTTGATGGCGCTCCAGTTCATCGTGGTGGACGTGGGGCAGGAGGGCTTGGCCTTGTTCGTCGGTCGGGTTCATTTCCTGCTGACCTTCATGGCGATGAGCGCGATCTTAAGCGCGTGCACGCGGCTGGATCTGATTGTCCGAGTAGTGGCGACGGTCGTCGTCGTCTCATGCGTAATCAATCTGGGCGAATTCTTCCTTGCAGGATCGGTGATCGCTTGGCTTAGCAACGTGCCGGGCCGCGCTGCGGGCTTCTACGAGAACTCAAATGACTCGGCGATGTTCATCGCCATGGCGATCCCGCTGGTCGCATTGAACACGAACACGCGGGCACGTTGGGCCTTCTACGGTCTGACCCTAGCGGGGGTCTATGTCACGTTCAGCAGAGGTGGTCTGATCGCGTGGGCTCTGTTTGTGGCGGTGTCAGAGTTGGCGCAAGGTCATCGCCGCGGTTGGGGTGTCCGAGCGATGGTCTTCGGTCTCGGAGGTTTTGTCGCTATCGGAATCATCTCGTTGTTCAGCACGGACATCGCGAGATTGATGACAGAAACGCTGTGGCCATATCTCGACGCGAACACGAGCGCGCGCATCGAATTTCTGAGTAATGATTCAACGCAAGAACGCATGATGGTCCTTGAACGCGGGTTTGAGGCGTTTGCGGCGGCTCCTCTGTTCGGCAATGGCGTTGGGTACACCTACGCGTGGGACTTTCCGGTCTCTGTCCACAACATGATGGTACTGATGCTTGCCGAGATGGGTCTCGTCGGCGGCGTTTGGTACGTGCTCTTTCTTTGGTCGCTTTGGTCTTATGGTCGGCCATATGGAGCACTGGCATTCCTTGTCATCCTGGTGACGGGCCTCTTTACGCACAATCACTTGGAGCGTCCGGCCGTCGCGATGGCAATTGCGCTCTACGCCGTTGCTGCTCGAAGGACTCGTGGCGCGCCGCGCACCGAGGAATCCAAGTTCTCAAACGCCGTTATCCGGGTTGGTTCGACGCATGGGCGCAGTCACGCATAGCCGCATCGCCCGCTCGGTCGTTGTCGTCGGAATGTTCCTGGTCGTCGGAAGGGCCTTAGGAGCCGGTCGAGAGATTCTGCTGGCGGCGAAGTACGGCACCGGCGAGGTAATGGACGCCTACCTCTTTCTTTGGAACTTGGCCAACTGGCCGATCTCAGTGTGGCTTAGCGTCTTAACAGTAGTCGCAGTTCCAATATTTGTGCGGTCGGCCGACCGTCCGGACGGGGAGGCGGCGGTGTTCGTTCGCGAACTTGCCGCGCTGAGTGGCGTGATTGGGCTCGGGCTAGCGTTGGCAATGATGGTGACGGCTTTCAGCTTCGCTCATCTGACCCCCAGCGTTTTTGGCGCTGGTACCGCGCGGGAACTGATGGACATGGCCCTTCCGATGAGCCTGATGTTGCCGGCAGGGATGATTGTTGGCGTGCTCTCGGCGCGATGCATTTCCCTGGAACGGCACATCAACACGCTGGCCGAAGGGGTGCCCGCGCTCGTTGTCATCATTTGCATCTTCAGCTTTTTTGACCACACAAGCGCCGCTTTAGCCTGGGGTACGGCAATTGGCTACTGCACCCATGCGTTTGCACTCGCTTTTGCCCTGCCTCGCGCCGACGCAATATTTGAAACGAAGCTTCACCGGATACAGTCATCACCGCTTTGGCCCACTTTCTGGTCCGGCTTTGGGATGATCGCTGTCGGCCAATTGATCCTCAGCGCGACGACGATCCTTGACCAACTCTTGATCGCTCAGCTGGGTACCGGCGCGATCTCAGAGCTTGGCTATGCAAACCGAGTGCTTGCTCTCATCTTAGGCATCGGCACGACCGCCGTTGCACGAGCGACCCTTCCAGTGCTGTCGGCTATCCAAGGGGAGGTTGGTCCGGTCCAAACCGCCTGGAGGTTGGCGCAAGCGCTCTTTGCTATCGGCGCACTGTCGATCGTGCCGCTATGGTTTACCTCACCATGGATCATTGAGGTTCTCTTCGAGAGAGGTGCCTTCGAGCCCAATCAGACGGCTGCAGTTGCATCAATTCTGAGGATCGGCCTGCTGCAAATGCCGTTCTATTTTGCAAGCTTGGTAGCGGTGCAAGTTTTGGCCGCGCGCCAGCAGTACCGGCGGATTCTCCAGATATCGGCCCTCAATGTCGCGGTCAAAGTTGCTGGCAATTTCGTGTTCATCGACATTTATGGAGTGGCCGGTGTTCTGGTGGGGACGGCTCTGATGTACGCGTCAGCGATGATGACCGCATGGTACATGGTGTCGCGAGGGGAGCCGCGATGAGCCACGACGCATCGAGTGACGCGCCGATCCGAGTGCTGCTCCTCATTTCTTCACTTCTCGGAGGGGGGGCGGAGCGTGTGGCGGCGAGCTTAGCCAACGACTGGGTGCGTGAGGGCAAGGTCGTGAGGCTCGTGACCTTGGAGTCGGAGCGCAGCGATTTCTATGTCTTGGATCCACGTGTCGCGCGTGTCGCGCTGTCGTTAGCTGAGCCCAGCTCCGGCCTTTGGGCAACCTTAAAAAACAACGCCACCCGCATCAGGGCGGTGCGGCGGCAGTTGCTGGAGTTTCGACCAGATGTTGCCGTCGGCTTCATGACGGTCTCGAGCGTTCTTCTCGCGGTAAGTGCGCTTGGACTGGACTGTAAGACCCTCGGAACCGAACGAAGCCATCCGCCGGCAACGCCCCTGGGATTCATTCGAGAAACAGCTCGGACCATTTCATACCGCGCTCTCGACGGCGTGCTGGCGCTGACAGATCAAAGCGCAGAATGGATACGGGAACACACGCTTGCAAAGACGATTCGTGTCATTCCCAACGCGGCGCGCTGGCCGCTCCATCGGCAAGATCCTGTTGTGTCCCCGGATGTCGCGTGCCGACCGGGACGAAATGTACTGCTGGCGGTAGGTCGCCTCGATCCCGTGAAGGGATACCCGGACCTACTAGAAGTGTTCTCGCGTTTGTCTCCTAAGCACGTGACCTGGGACCTTGTGATATTGGGCGAAGGCGAACAACGTAGGGAGCTGGAGAACCTGGTGGTACGGCTCAAGTTGAACGGTCGCGTGTTCTTTCCCGGTATCGTGGGCAACGTAGCGGATTGGTATGAGCGCGCCACCATCTATGTGATGACATCGAAGTATGAGGGCTTCCCCAACACACTCGTCGAGGCGATGTCCTGCGGCCTTCCTTCGGTGAGTTTCGACTGCGATGTTGGTCCAAGAAACATCATTCGACCCGAGGTAGATGGGGAGCTTGTTCCGAACGGCAATCTCAATGCGCTTGAACATGCCTTGGATAGGCTAATGAGAGATGAGCCGTCGCGCGCAAGATACGCCGCTTGCGCGACAGATGTTCGCAAACGATTTGGCCAAGCGCAGATTCTCAAGAGCTGGCACGATCTTCTCACGACATTGGCAGAGCAGCGCCGTTCCAAGATTGGCGCTCACGCCAAATGAGGATCGTTCACGTCATCACTGGTCTCAACACTGGTGGCGCGGAGACGATGCTGCACAAGATCGTTGGGGCGACCCGGTCGGAAGCTCGTCACGCTGTAATTTCGCTCGCTTCGATCGGCCCTGTCGGCCAGCGCTTAGTTGCTGATGGCGTTGACGTTCATGCGCTCGGGATGTCGCCAGGTCGTATTTCAATGCGCGGCGTGCTCGATCTTGCTGGCAAGATCCAAACCCTTAAACCGGACGTTGTCCAGGCGTGGATGTATCATGCAAACTTGGCTACGGCCTTCGTGAAGCTACTTGCCCCTCGCACTTGGGCATTGAATTGGTCCGTGCGGTGCACCGTCGATCCGATGAAGTCGGAGAAATTGCTCACTCGCCTCGTTATGCGAACGGGGGGCTATCTGTCGGGTTTGCCATACGCAATTGTCTACAATTCAAGCCGTTCGCAGAAAGAGCATGAGGCACTGGGATATCGGCGCGATCGCTCGAAGGTGATCGCGAACGGGTTCGATATTGCCAAGTTTTCTCCGAACCCTGCTGTTCGGACAGAGATGCGTGCGGCGTTCAGGGTTGCGGACGGTGACGTTTTGGTGGGGCACATAGCGCGGCTCGATCCCATGAAGGATCAATTGAACTTCCTGAAGGCAGCTGCAAAGGTTTCGGAGCGCGCGCGCAACGCCAAGTTCCTCCTCGCAGGGCGAGGTGTGCCATCGCTAGCGTTGGAGCCGGGAGAGGCGCGTTCCCTAATTGCTCAGCTCGGCGATAAGGTAATTTTGCGTGACGAAACCGCGAATGTCGTTGATGTTTTTCGGGCGCTAGATGTGTGCGCCTTGAGCTCTGCGTATGGCGAGGCCTTTCCAAACGTCCTCGGCGAAGCGATGGCTTGCGGTGTTCCTTGCGTTGCAACGGATTTAGGCGACTGCAAATTAATTGTGGGGGACACGGGGCGCATTGTGCCGCCACGGGATTCCGCAGCTCTCGCTCGGGCGCTTGAGGCGAGTATTTCAAGGACGCGCGATGAGCGAAGGGAAATTGGCATCAAAGCCCGGGCCCGGATTCACGAGCAGTTTTCACTCGATTTGTGCAAGCGTCAGTTCCTGGATGTATGGCGATCCACGCGGGGGGCGCACTAGAAAATGTGCGGGATAGCCGGCTTTCTCGAGGCGCGAAGCGGGTTTGACTCGCAAAGCGCGATCGTTGCTATGACAGATGCGATCGTTCATCGCGGCCCTGACGCCGGCGGGCATTGGTGCGACCAAGAAAGCGGTGCAAGCCTAGGGATGCGCCGGCTTGCTATCGTGGACCTGTCGCCAGCCGGCGCGCAACCGATGTTCTCGGAGTGCGGGCGCTTCGTCCTGGTCTTCAACGGAGAGATCTATAATCACAAGAGTCTTCGCGCCCAGCTGGACGGCGAAGGGCGATCGCCGCGTTGGCGCGGGCACTCCGATACAGAGGTTCTCCTGGCTGCGATCACAACTTGGGGGCTAACGCGGGCGCTACAACAGGCCAATGGGATGTTTGGATTGGCGCTTTGGGATCGCCAGCGGCGGACGCTCCAACTTGCATGCGATCGCTTTGGCGAAAAGCCAATCTACTACGGTCTTCATCACGGCAGTTTCTTGTTTGCATCGGAATTGAAGTCGATGCGGAAATTTCCCGGCTGGAATCCGAAAATTGATCGCGACGCGCTAAGGCTGCTGATGAGGTATGGCTACATTCCGGCACCCCGCAGCATCATCGACGGCATATGCAAGCTCGAGCCGGGCACAATCGCAACGATAGAGGCCACCAAAGGGCCAGGTCAGCCCCCTGGCATACGGTTCGAGCGATACTGGTCGACGCACGAGATGGTCGAGCGAAGTCGTGCAACACGGTTGAGGATTTCTGAAACTGACGCGCTCAATGAGTTTGATGCGCTGTTTCGCAGTTCGGTTGGCATGCGGATGGAGGCCGATGTTCCACTGGGTGCATTTCTATCTGGTGGTTTTGACTCGACCGCCGTCGTCGCGATGATGCAGCTGCAATCATCGCGTCCAGTGCGCACATTCTCAATTGGGTTCAGCGAGCCAAGGTTTAATGAAGCACCCTTTGCGAAGGCGATCGCTCGTCACCTCGGCACTGACCACACGGAGCTCTACGTAACGCCTCCCCAAGCGATGGAAGTCATACCGCGTCTGCCGTCACTCTACGATGAGCCCTTTGCAGACAGCTCACAGATTCCGACCTTCCTGGTATCCAAACTCGCACGGCAGCACGTGACCGTCGCGCTTTCCGGTGACGGCGGCGACGAACTGTTCGGCGGATACAATCGCTACTTCTTAGCCTCCAAGCTACTTCCGGGTTTGACCGCGGCGCCATACATGCTTCGACGGATCGCGGCATCAACGATCCGTCATGTAGGCGCGCGCGTCTGGGATAGCCTTTACCAAGCATTGACTTTGGGCCGCAGCAAAATGTCGATTGGCGATCGCGCCTTGAAGTTTGCAGAGCTGCTTTCCGCGCCAACGCGGCTCGACGGTTACCATCAACTTGTCAGCTCGTGGCAGGCGACCGACGAAATCGTTCTAGGCGGTAGTCTGCCAAGAACCGTGCTTGATAGCCGGAAAGAAATGCCAAGCGGCATGAGCTTCGTTGAACAGATGATGTATCTCGACCTCATCACCTACCTGCCGGGTGACATTCTGACAAAAGTCGATCGAGCAACGATGGGTGTCAGCTTAGAAGGTCGAATCCCGTTCCTTGATCACCGCGTGGCCGAGTTCGCGTGGCGGCTACCGCTCTCTCATAAGATTGGAGGAGGCGAGGGGAAGCGGATTGTGAAGCAGCTGGTTCATCGCTACGTGCCGCCGAAGCTGATGGATCGACCCAAGACGGGGTTCGGTGTTCCTGTCGGCGAGTGGCTGCGCGGCCCGTTGCGTGACTGGGCAGAGTCGCTCCTTGACGAACGCAAGGTGGCCCAAGGCGGCTACTTCAACACGAAGCTCGTTCGAGAGAGCTGGTCGCAGCATTCAAGCGGTCAGCGGAATTGGGAGGCGCGTTTGTGGCCGGTGCTGATGTTTCAAGCGTGGTTGGACGAGAGAGTTCATTCATCGTAGCCGCAGCGACGATGTTTTTGTCGTATCTAGTGCGCGCGCGAGCAAGCGCGGCGACTGCCATGAGTTCGCGCTTTCCCTGAGAGTTCACCACCTCCATCGCCCGCGCCAACGCCTTCGCATCGCGCGCCGGCACCAAGAGCCCGTTCTCGCCCTCCATCACCGTCTCCCGGCACCCCGGCACATCCGTTGTGATCACCGGGCGGCCCATGGCCATCGCTTCGAGCACGGTGCGCGGCGTGCCCTCGCGGTAAGACGGCAGCACGAACACGTGGCACTGCGCGATTGCTGGGCGCACGTCGTCGACGGCGCCGTGATAGTCGATCAGTCCCTCGCGCACCCACGCGTCCACTTCCGCGGGCTTCACTGAGGTCGGATTGCGATCGAACGGACCGACCAACACGAACCGCGCCTCCGGCCGCGCTTGCTTCACGAGACGCGCGGCCTCGACGTATTCATAGACACCCTTGTCGCGCAGCAACCGCGCGATCATTAAAAACTTCGTCGGTCCGTCCGGCATCGGTGCCGGCCGAAAGTGACCGAGGTCCACGCCCGAGCCATTGACGATCCCTACCCGCTGTCCAACGCGCGTGAGCTTCAACCGTCGAAACACGTCACGGTCGTCCGGGTTTTGAAAGATCACGGTGTCCGCTTGGCCGAGTGCCACGCGATAGGCCGCACGCGCGGCCAGGTTCACCGCACGACGCTTCAACCACTCGCGCGCACCTTCTTGCCCGCCCTCCGTGAATGCATAGCCGAGCCCGGTTATCATCGCCGTGCGCCGCCGAACGCCGGCAAGGCGGCCGGCGATTAATCCGCAGATCACCGGCTTGATAGAATACGTGAACAGCAAGTCCGGCTGTACCGAGCGGATCAGCGCTCCGAACGCGCGCAATGTTCGCCAATCGGACAGCGGGTTCAGGCCCGTCCGCTCGATCGGCACTTCCACGTAAGGGACATTTCGCTCTGCGAACCAGGGCAGCAGGTGCTTGTCTTCGCCCGTGCCCGCCGCCGTCACCATATGCCCGGCCGCCAGCATCGCCTCGATCAGCGGCCCGCGGAAATTGACCATCGTTTTGGGGTCATTGCCGAGAATCAGGATGTGCATGGCGCCTACATTGGGTCGCCCGACTCACCGCGTCACGCACGCAGGCGTCGTCACGCCGCGCGGGCGGGTGAAGGTGCTGCGAAAAGTCTGTGCATACCGTCGCAGCTATGGCTTTCCGATTGTCAAAGTACACATTTCGTTCTGGTGTGGCGGCGCAGCTTACGATTGCGCGATTGCATCCGCCCGGCCGCCGTCGCCACTTGGTTTTCTCATCGATTTTGCGCAAACCGGGGGCATGACCATTGAACCCACCCTGCACACGTTCGCCGCCTCCGCCGCCCGCATCGCTTATGTGGAGTGGGGCGAGCCCGGGGGGCAGGCTGTGCTCCTCATCCACGCCACCGGTTTTCACGCTCGCGTTTGGGACCAAACGGTCAAGGCGCTGGGCGACGGCTTCCACGTCTTCGCCGTCGATGTGCGCGGCCACGGGCAGAGCGAGAAGAAGGGCGCGATGCCCGATTGGACCGTCGCGGCGCACGACATCGGCGAACTCGTCGAACATTTGAATCTGAAAAACGTCATCGGCGCCGGCCACTCGATGGGCGGCCACGTGCTCGTGCAAGTCGCCGCCGAACACCAGCGCGCGTTCAAGCGCCTCGTCCTCGTCGACCCCGTCATGCTGCCGCCCGAAGTTTACGCGAACCCAAAATTCTTCGCGATGCCGGAAGGGCAGGTGCACCCGGTCGCGAAGCGCCGCAACGCATGGGCTTCGTGGGAGGCGATGTTCGATGCCTTCAAGTCCCGCGCGCCCTATTCGCTTTGGAACGTCGACGTGCTCGCCGACTATTGCCGCTACGGTCTCGTGCCCGCAGCAAACGGGCAGGGCTTCGAGCTAGCCTGTCCGCCGGAGATCGAAGCCTCGATCTATACGGCGAGCGCCGGCACCGACATCTACGCAATCGCAGCGCGCGTTAACGTGCCGGTTGTCGTTCTACGCGCAAAGCCGCGTGGCGACGGCCCGCGCGATCGCGCAGATTTTTCCGCGTCGCCAACATGGGAAGGCGCCGCACGCGCGTTCACGCACGGTCGCGACGTACAGCTGTTTCATCTCACGCACTTCATTCCGATGGAGGATCCCGCGTTGACAGCGCGCTTCATTGCCGACGAACACGCAGTGCTGGTTGCGACGAACGACTACGCGCAGGACGCGCGTCAAAAGTCTTAACTGTGAATTCTGGCAGAACGTTGTTGCGTCCGCGCGCGCATCATCGTTTATCTGCGCGCATAACAGTCGAAGAAGAAGGCCAGGGTAATTCCAAGCGCCCGATGACCGCGCACCAGCGCGCAGCATCGGGCGCATTTTTTTTCGACTTGTGCCGGCTAGGCTTGCGCGGCGAGCTTTCGTTCCCAATTCAACGCCGTCTCCACGATCGTCGTCAGCCGCGCATGCTGTGGCACCCAACCAAGCTCCCGCTTCAGCTTTTGTGAATCGCAAGCAAGCGCCGGCGCATCGCCCGCGCGCCGCGGCATGTCCCGCGTCGGCAGCGCATGGTTCAGCACCTGGTCGAAAGCCGTCGCGACCTCGCGCACCGAATGCCCGGTGCCGTAACCGCAATTGTAGAGCCGCGTCTGTCCTTCAGCGCCGGGCTTCGTCAGCGCCAACTCATGCGCTGCCGCCAAATCCATCACATGGATATAGTCCCGCACGCAGGTCCCGTCCTGCGTCGGATAATCGGTACCGAAGATGTTCAACACCTCGCGCCGCCCGGTGGCGACTTCCGCCGCCACCTTGATCAAATGCGTCGCTTCCTTCACCCGCTGCCCCGTTCGCAGAGCGGTGTCGGCACCGGCCACATTGAAATACCGAAAGATCGTCGCCCGCATCCCCGACACTGCAGCGATGTCTTTCAGCATGAACTCCGACGCCAGCTTCGAGTGCCCGTAAGGGTTCACCGGCACGGTCGGCACGTCCTCCGCAATCAACGCCTGCTCGGGCGCGCCATAGACCGCCGCCGTCGACGAAAACACAAAATCGCGGACGCCCGCCTTCGCGCAGGTGTCGAACACATTCAGAGATTTGACCGTGTTGTTGAAATAGTACTTCGCAGGCTCAGCTACCGACTCCTCAACCCGAATCGCTGCCGCCAGCTGCACCACGCCGTGTGGGTGAAACTTCTCGAGCACCGCGTTCAGCCCCCCCGCGTCGCCGCAATCGCCCTCAAAGAACTGCGCCTGAAAAGGCACGGCTTCCCGAAATCCGGTCGACAGATTGTCGAACACGCCGACCTCGTGCCCGCGATCCAACAATGTCCAGGCGAGCGAGCTGCCGATGTAGCCAGCCCCGCCGATGAGGAGAACGCGCATCCAACCCTCAAAACTAAACGCGCCGTTCATGCACCATTCAGGGCGCCGGGCGCAAAAGCCGAACCTGGGGACACCCTTCTGAAAAGGTCAAACGAAATGAGACTGCAAACTCTCGCTCCGGCACTTGCGGCAGCGCTGAGCTTGAGCCTCGTCGCAGCGGCACCCGCCTGGGCCGATCGCGGCGAAGGCGGCGAGCGCGGCGGCTGGCGTGACGGTGCGCGCGGCGAACAAGGCGACGGCGGCCGCGGCGGCTGGCGCAATGGCGGTGGAAATCCGCCTGGACCTGTCGGCGGACCCGGCGCAGGCAACCCGCCCGGACCCGCCGGTGGTCCGGGTGCAGGCCCACGCTGGGGAAATCCGCCAGGCCCAGCGGGTGGCCCGGGTGTGGGCAATCCACCCGGACCGGTAGGCGGCCCTGGAGCCGGCCCGCGTTGGGGCGGCAATCCGCCAGGCCCCGCCGGCGGACCCGGCGCTGGCCCAGGTTGGGGTAATCCGCCGGGACCCGTTGGTGGTCCAGGCGCAGGACCGCGTTGGCGTGACCGCGACAACAATCCGCCAGGACCGCGCGGTGGACCTGGCACGAATTGGGAGAACCCTCCTGGCCCGCGTGGTGGACCAGGTGCTGGTCCTGGTTGGGGCAATCCTCCTGGGCCCGTTGGCGGTCCGGGGGCAGGACCGCGTTGGCGCGACCGCGATGACAATCCGCCCGGACCGCGCGGCGGCCCCGGCACGAACTGGGAAAACCCTCCCGGCCCTCGTGGCGGACCTGGCGCATCGCCCGATCGAAACTGGCGTGATCGCGATTGGCGTCATCGCGACCGCGACTGGCGCGACAATCGCTGGCGCGATGATCGTTGGCGCAATCGCGATTGGAACGATCGTTGGCCGAGCGTGAGACATCCTCGCTATTGGCGCCCCTATCACTACTACTACGGCAACTATTGGTACCCGCATTGGTACAACAATGGTTGGGACGACAGCTGGCGTTGGTACATCTCGCTACGCTTCTTCGACGACAATTACTGGTGGTATTACGACGACGCGTGGTGGGTTTGGGACTACCGCGGTCTGTGCTGGCGCCAAGACTATCCGCGCTGGGGCAACTACGGATGGCGCGATCGCTACTGGCCGCGCGAGTGGAACAACTACCGCTGGCGTTTCTGCTGGTAAGACGAACAAAGGGGCCGGAGAGAAATCTCCGGCCTTAATTCTTTGGCCAAGGCCGATAGTAATCTTTGTACCAATCGATGAATTTGGGAATGCCGGCGCTGATCGGCGTCTTCGGCTCAAAGCCCAGATCCCGACGCGACGCATCGATGTCCGCATACGTGCGTGCGACATCGCCAGGCTGCATCGGCTCGAACACATACTGCGCCTTGCGCCCCAGGGCTTGCTCGATCGTCGCGATGAAATCGGTCAGCTTCTCTGAACGATGATTGCCTAAGTTGTAGACCGCATGTGGCGGCTTGCCCGACGGCACGTGGGCAACTGCAGCCAGTACGCCGGCCACAATGTCGTCGACGAACGTGAAGTCCCGCCACATCTCACCGTTGTTGAAGACGCGAATTGGCTCGCCCGCGATGATTGCGCGCGTGAACAAGAACGCCGCCATATCCGGCCGTCCCCACGGCCCATAGACCGTAAAGAAGCGCAGCCCCGTCGACGGCAAGCCATATAGATGCGCGTAAGTATGCCCGATCAACTCATCAGCCTTCTTCGTCGCCGCATAGAGTGAGTTGGGCTGCTCCGTCTCATCGTCGATCGAAAACGGCAGCTTCGTGTTGCCGCCATAGACCGACGACGAACTCGCATACACAAAATGCTGTAGCTTTGAGAATTTCCGGGCCAGCTCCAGGAGCACCACCTGGCCCATCACGTTCGACATCACATAGGTGTAGGGATCGGTCAGCGAGTGCCGTACCCCGGCCTGAGCCGCCAAATGAACGACGTGGGTGACGCCCGGGTGCTTCGCGCCAAGCGCCAACATTGCCTCGCGATCCGAGATGTCCAGCCGCTCGAACTGAAAACCCTTCTGCGCCTGCAGCTGCTTCAGCCGCGCCTCTTTCAGCGACACTTCGTAATACGCATTCAGGTTGTCGACCCCGACGACCGTATCGCCGCGCGCCAGCAAAGCCTGCGTCACATGAAACCCGATGAATCCGGCAGCGCCGGTCAAAAGAACGTGCATGGTGTGAACTCCGACACGCCGTCTATCCGACCACAGCCCTGGCGTAAACAGGCCGGGCAGGGCAAACTGTGGCCGCAACAAAGGGAACGACCGATGCAACTGAATTTTATCGCACGTCCGCTTCTGATCGTTGGCGTCGCCGGCCTGATGGGTCTGTCCTACCTGGCGGGGGCAGCTCAGAGCGCCGGCACTGACACCGTCAACAAGTTGAACTCATCGGTCGACTTCCTGGTCAAGGCAAGAGCCCTTCTGGATGCCTCAGGAACGAACCGGCAGGGCTACGGCAACGTCGAAAAAGCAAAAGCCAACATTGACGGCGCGCTGAAAGAAATCGACAAGGCCGTCAAGGCAAACGGCGGCTAACGACGGAAGAGCGTGGCACGTGGTCGGCGAAGGGCCGCAGGCGCTCACAAACTCCAGTACGTGATCCCCTTCGGCACAATCGCCGGATCGATCGCCGACCGCACGTCGATCAACACGCCCTGCGGTTTCAGTTTCGCGAACAGCTTCTTTGGATCACTCAAAAACTCGCGGTGCGGAACCGCCAGAATGAGCGCATCGAGCTGCTTGGCCTGCGCCTGATCGGTGAGCGCGATGCCGTACTCGTGCACAGCATCCTCCGGCCGCGCCTTCGGATCGCTGACGGTGGCGCCAATGCCGAAACTGCCGAGCTCGCGCACGATATCCGGTACGCGGCTGTTGCGGATGTCGCCGACGTTCTCTTTGAACGTAAGGCCAAAGATCGCGACCCGTGCCTCGTTCAACGGCGTTGTGTTGCGGCTCAAGAAACGCACCAACCGCTGCGCCACGAACGCGCCGACGCCGTCATTGATCCGGCGCCCCGCCAGAATGACATCCGGGTGATAGCCCATCAGTTCCGCCTTGGTCGTGAGGTAGTACGGATCGACCCCAATGCAGTGGCCGCCGACCAGGCCTGGCGAGAACGGCAAGAAGTTCCACTTCGTCCGCGCCGCCTTCAACACGTCCGAGGTGCGAATATCGAGCCGGTCGCAGATCAGCGCCAACTCGTTCATGAGCGCTATGTTCAAATCGCGCTGCGTATTCTCGAGTACCTTGGCGGCCTCCGCGACCTTGATCGAGGGCGCTAGATGCACTCCCGCCGGAACGATCGTCCCGTAGAGTCGCGCAAGGGTTGCAGCGGTCGCCGAATCCTCACCCGCAACAACCTTGGTGATGCGTTGCAGCGTGTGCTCTTTGTCCCCAGGGTTGATCCGCTCCGGCGAGTAGCCCAGGCGAAAATCAGACCCCTGGCTCAAACCCGAAACCTGCGCGAGTATCGGTCCGCAAAAGTCTTCTGTTAGACCTGGATAGACCGTCGATTCGTAGCAAACGATCGTGCCGCGTTTGAGTGCGCGTCCGACGGTTTCCGAAGCGCTGCGCAAGGGGCGAAGGTCTGGGCGTTTCTGATCGTCGATCGGTGTCGGCACGCATACAATGAAGACGTCCGCGCCTTTAAGGTCCTCCTCGTGATGCGTGAATTTCAGTTGGCTCGACCGCAACTCCTCCGCCGACGCCTCTTCGGTCCAATCCTCAGCCCGCGCCAACGCCTCGACCCGGCCCCGATCGATGTCGAAACCGATCGTGCCCGGAAACTTGGCCGCAAATCCGAGCGCCACGGGAAGACCCACATAGCCAAGGCCAAGTACGGCAATTCGTTCGCTCATTGCACGCGTTCTGTTGTTGCAGCGACCGGCATAGGTGCGCCACGGACTACGCGTGTCAAGCACGCGGAGATGGCGGGCGGATGAGCGGCGAAGCCAACTACGATCGCACCCTGACGCCGGAGCGAGCCCTGTTGCTTGTGTTTCTGGTTGTGCTCGCCTGGGCGCCGTTTCCCTACGGATCGAACCGAGCCTGGGCCGAGATGGCATTGGGTCTTGGCTTTGGCGCTATCCTCCTGGCCTGGTCAGGCGTCGCACTTACCGGATTTGCGACGGTGTCGCCCGTGAACAGAAGGCTCATACTGCCCGGCCTTTGCGTCGGTGGCGCGCTCGCCTGGGCGTTCCTACAGTCGCTTGATCTGACCGCGTTCGCTCAAACCGTAGGCCTCGACTTCCGCGCCCTCGCACATCCGGTTTGGCCCATGGCAACCGCAGCGCTTGTCGAGGGCACCGGCACCTACATCTCCGTCGATCCGGAATTGACTCGGCAGGCCATCTTCGCGGCCGCGCTCAGCGTCGCCGCCTTCCTGATCGCTTTCGAACTCGCGCGCGACCGCGATCGCGCAACACTTCTCCTGTCCGGCGTCATCGTGATCGCCTTCCTCTACGCCGCCGTCGCGATCGCGAGCTTCTATTTGAAGGTCGACTATCAGTCCTGGCTGATGCCCGATCCGAAGCCCGACAGCGGCCGGGTCAGCGGCGCCTTCGTCAACCCAAACCATTTCGCGACGTTTCTCTCGGTTGCTGCCATTGCAGGCTTTGGGCTCTTTGCTGAAGGGTTGCGGCAGGCAATCATCTGGGACCGCGGCGCGCGCGTTTTCTTTCGTACCGCGCTTCAAGCGCTGACCGGCGTGAACGCGCTGTGGCTGGCGGCGTTGGTGGCAATCTTGTCCGCACTCTTGCTGACGCAGTCGCGCGGCGGTGTCATCGCCTTCTTCGCGGGAACAATCGCGTTGCTTGTCGCGCTCAGCGTCGGGCGCAAATGGAGCAACGGCGAGGCAACCGGCCAACGCGCCATGGCCGCCCTCGTGTTCGCCGTCCTCGGAATCGCAGCCGCCCTAAGTGCCGATCCGCTGCTCGGCCGCGTGCGAGATCAAGGCGCAACCGACGACGCACGCGCCTCGCTCGCGGTCTCCACGATCAACGCCATCGAAGCAGCGCCGCTGCTCGGCCACGGCTTCGGAGCATTCCAGCGCTACTATCCTCTTTTCGCCGACGGCAGCGTTCAAGGCGACGTCGATGAAGCACACAACGATCTGCTCGAAACATTGGCGGACCTCGGCCTGCCGGCGGGACTCGCTTTCATGGCAGGCCCCATGCTGCTCGCCGGCATGTGCTTCGCCGGCTGCCTTCGCCGGCGCCGCGATAGCCTGTTTCCTGCCGTGGGTTTTGCGGCCTCAGTAGCAGTGGGACTGCACGCGCTTGTCGATTTCAGCCTGCAGGTCCCCGCCGTTGCCGTCACCTATTCTGCCATTCTTGGCCTTGGCGTCGCGCAATCCTGGCGAACGAACATGGATTTGGTCCGCTAACGGCCAAAGCCTTGACTCACGACGGGAGGGCGGTTTCTAAGCGCGCCAATTGTCGTCGAGAGGTATTCATGGGCCGCGCACTTACGTTCCCGGGGCAGGGCAGCCAAGCCGTTGGTATGGGCAAGGCGCTGGCGGAAAACTTCGCTATTGCCCGCGAGCTATTCGAGGAGGTTGACGAAGCGCTGAAGCAACCTCTCTCCCGCCTCATGTGGCAAGGCCCTGAGACCGATCTGACCCTGACCGAGAACGCGCAGCCGGCTCTGATGGCCGTAAGCCTTGCCGTCATGCGCGTGCTCGAAAAGGAAGGCAAACTCGACTGGAGCAAGCACGTGATGTTTGTCGCCGGTCACTCGCTCGGCGAATACTCGGCGCTGGCGGCAGCCGGCGCTTTCACAGTTCCGCAAGCGGCACGCCTTCTCAAAGCACGCGGCACCGCCATGCGTCGCGCTGCACCGGTCGGCACCAGCGGCATGGGCGCATTGCTTGGCGCCGACTTCGCGCAAGCAGATGAAGTCTGCAAAGAAGCGTCGCAGAAGGGCGAGGTCTGCGTTGTCGCGAACGACAATGCGCCGGGTCAGATCGTGATTTCAGGTCACAAAGGCGCGCTGGAACGCGCCGCCGAAGTTGCCAAGGCAAAGGGCATTAAGCGACTGATGATGCTGCCGGTTGCCGCAGCCTTTCATTCGCCGCTCATGGCCCCCGCCGCGCATGAGATGCAAGATGTGCTGGGTAGCGAGACCATCAAGCCGCCGCGCGTGCCGGTAATTTCGAATGTCAGCATCAATCCCGAAAGCGATCCAGCGACCATCAAGCGTTTGTTGATCGAACAGATCACGGGTCGGGTACGCTGGCGCGAAACGATCGAGGCTATGCGCGGGCGTGGCGTGACCTCGCTGGTCGAAGTGGGCGCCGGCAAAGTGCTCACCACCATGGCCAAGCGGATCGACAAGGACTTGCCCGGAACCGCCATCGAAACGCCGCAAGAAATCGAAGCGTTCCTGGCAACGCTCTAGCGAAGGAAGAACCGATGTTTAGTTTGAACGGCAAAACCGCGCTCGTCACCGGTGCCAGCGGCGGCATCGGAAGCGATATCGCTCGTGCGCTTCACAAGCAGGGCGCGACCGTCACGTTGTCGGGCACAAGGCAAGAAGCGTTAGAGGCGCTGAAGGCCGAACTCGGCGAGCGGACGCATATCGCGACCTGCAATCTGGGCGATTCAGCGCAGGTCGATGAACTTCCGAAAACGGCCGAAGGTCTTATGGGCGGGCTCGACATTTTGGTCTGCAACGCCGGCATTACCCGCGACAACCTCTTCATGCGCATGAAGGACGAAGAGTGGGATGAGGTAATCAGGGTCAACCTGACGGCGACGTTCCGCCTCTCCCGCGCCGTGATGCGCCCCATGATGAAGAAGCGCTGGGGCCGCATCATCTCGATTACCTCGGTCGTGGGGGTGACCGGAAACCCGGGCCAAGCGAACTACGCCGCCACCAAAGCTGGCATTATCGGCATGACCAAGTCGCTGGCCCAGGAGATCGCCTCCCGCAACATCACGGTGAACTGCGTGGCGCCGGGCTTCATCAAATCGCCGATGACCGACGTCCTGAACGACCAGCAACGCGCCGCCATCATGACGAAGATTCCGGCCGGTCGACTGGGGGCCGGCATGGACATCGGCGCGGCAGTCGCCTATCTGGCGAGTGAGGAGGCCTCCTACATCACCGGCCAAACGCTGCATGTAAACGGCGGAATGGCCATGATTTGAAGGACTTAACCGTACGCGAGCAGCAGTTGGCAAGCTCGCGGTAGGTGTGTTACCAACCCGACAAATTCCCGTAGGTCCGGATTCTGCCAGTGGCCTTGGGGGTAACCCGAATCCGGCCAATAAGTTTCTCTCAAAGGACGAAAAAATGAGCGATATCGCTGACCGCGTGAAGAAGATCGTGATCGAGCATCTGAACGTTGAAGCCGAAAAGGTCACAGAGAACGCAAGCTTCATCGACGATCTGGGCGCGGACAGCCTCGACACCGTCGAGCTCGTCATGGCGTTCGAAGAGGAATTCAACGTTGAAATTCCGGACGACGCGGCCGAATCCATCGTGACCGTTGGCGATGCCGTGAAGTTCATCAAGGAAAAAGCGGCCTAAGAAACAGTCGCGCCACGCCGATGCGCCGCGTTGTCGTCACAGGACTGGGTTTGGTCACGCCGCTGGCTTGCGGCGTCGAGGAGACGTGGTCGCGCCTCCTCGAGGGCCAATCCGGGGCCAAGCCGATCACGACCTTCAAAGTCGATGACCTGCCAGCACGCATCGCGGCCAACGTACCGCGTGGCGACGGTTCCAACGGAACCTTCAACGTCGATCAATGGGTCGACGCGAAGGAGCAGCGCCGCGTCGATGACTTTATCATTTTCGGCCTCGCGGCCGCCCAGCAAGCGTTCACTCATTCGGGTCTTGTCCTCGACACCGAAGAGAAGCGCTGCCGGGCAGGGGTGCTGATCGGCTCAGGCATCGGTGGCCTCCCGGGCATCGAAGAAGCCTCGATCACGCTGCACGAAAAAGGCCCGCGCAAGATCAGCCCATTCTTCATCACGGGTAGGCTGATCAACTTGGTGTCTGGCCAGACCTCCATTCGTTTTGGACTGAAGGGCCCTAACCACGCGGTGGTCACGGCATGCTCGACCGGCGCCCACGCTATCGGCGATGCGGCGCGCCTGATCACGCTTGACGACGCCGACGTGATGTTGGCGGGCGGGTCTGAGGCGGCGATCTCGCGGCTTGGCATGGCGGGCTTTGCCGCCTGCCGCGCCCTGTCGACCGGCTTCAACGATCAGCCACATCGCGCCTCGCGCCCCTACGACAAGGACCGCGACGGATTTTTGATGGGGGAGGGCGCTGGTGTCGTCGTCCTCGAAGAGCTCGAACACGCCAAACGCCGCGGCGCCAAAATCTACGCGGAAGTAACCGGCTACGGGCTTTCAGGCGACGCGTTCCATATCACGTCGCCCGCCGAAGACGGCGATGGCGGCTACCGCGCGATGCAGATGGCGCTGAAGCGCGCGGGGCTGACGCCGGCCGACATCGACTACGTCAACGCCCATGGCACTTCGACGCCGGTCGGCGATGAGATCGAACTGCGAGCGGTCGAACGTCTGTTTGGCAACGCCGCAGCGAATGTCTCAATGTCGTCGACCAAATCTTCGATCGGCCACCTTTTGGGCGCAGCCGGCGCAGTCGAAGCGATCTTCTGCATTCTGGCGATGCGGGACCAAATTTGCCCGCCCACGTTGAATCTCGATAACCCCTCGGTCGAGACCGCGATCGACCTCGTACCCCATAAGGCGAAGAAGCGGCCCATCCGCGCTGCCCTCTCGAATTCCTTCGGATTCGGTGGAACAAACGCGTCCCTGATTTTGACCGCGGCGCCCCGTTAGTTAATAATCGCAACAGCCGCCGTCCCCCCATTCGCGGAGCAAGCTTTTGCGTTCGTTCTTCCGTTTCATCTTCGTCGTTTTGCTTTTGGGCGCCGCTGTCGCGGGTGCCGGCGCGTGGTACGCCCTGCAACAGTTCGAGGCCCCCGGACCTCAAGCGATGAACGGCGACGCGCAGACCATTGTGTCCCTTCCGATGGGAACCGGATTGAACCAACTTGCGAACATCCTTGAGCAACGCGGCGTAATCCGCAGCGCGCTGATCTTCCGCGCCGGCGTCATGTACAACCGCAAGGCAGCCGCCATGAAGGCCGGCGAGTACGCCATACCCTCGGGCGCGTCACCCGCGCAAATCATGAACATCCTGATCGAAGGCAAGGCGATCGTCTACAAACTGACTCTAGCCGAAGGTCTGACGAGTGCGACGATCGTGGGGCTCGTGCAGGGCGAACCCGCCTTGACCGGAGACGTCAACGACATTCCGGCAGAAGGATCGTTGCTGCCCGAGACCTACATCTTCAATCGCGGCATGACCCGCGCCGATCTCATCAAGCGCATGCAGAACGATCACCTTGAGGTGCTCGATCAACTCTGGGCTAATCGCGCGCCGAACCTGCCGATTGCGACGAAGGAAGAGGCTGTCATTCTGGCCTCCAT
This sequence comes from uncultured Flavobacteriaceae bacterium, assembly GCA_964547645.1. Taxonomy (GTDB): domain Bacteria; phylum Pseudomonadota; class Alphaproteobacteria; order Micropepsales; family Micropepsaceae; genus SZUA-430. The sequence continues at coordinate 15,805 of CAZJOM010000034.1, read as the reverse complement.
CGTCGAGAAGGAGACCGGCGTCGCGGCGGAGCGGCCGCGCGTCGCGGCGGTCTTCATCAACCGCCTGCGCAAGGGCATTAAGCTTCAGTCCGATCCGACGATCATTTATGGCCTGACGAAGGGCGTCCCCCTCGGCCGCGGCATCCGCCAGAGCGAGTTGGACAAGCCGACGCCCTACAACACCTACGTTATCGTAGGCTTGCCGCCGACGCCGATCGCGAACCCAGGCAAGGCCTCGCTCGCTGCCGTCCTGAACCCTGCGCAGACCGAGGACCTGTTCTTCGTCGCCGACGGTACCGGCGGCCATGTCTTCGCGGCGACCCTGCAGGAGCACGAGCGCAACGTGAAGAACTGGCGCGAAATTGAGCGCCAACGCGCCGCGGCGGCAGCCTCCGCTCCGCGTTGAGTGCAAGCAACGACCGGCCTAATGTCCGGGCCTGACTCACTTGAACGGACGGGGCCGATGCCGCTTTCCAGTATGACAGGATTTGCCCGCGCCCAAGGTTCGCAAGGGCACTGGCGCTGGCATTGGGAGGTCCGCAGTGTAAACGCCCGCGGCCTAGACGCCCGCCTGCGCTTCCCGGAAGGCTTCGAAGGGCTGGAACAACCCGCCCGCATCCTCGTAAGCGAACGTTTCGCGCGCGGCTCAGTAACGGGAACTTTGACCCTCGATGCGGACCCTGCGAAGGGCGCGATACGGGTAAACGCCGATGCCCTTCAGCAGGTCATCGCCGCCCTCAAGCAGCTCGAAGGCAAGATCGAAGCTGAGCCGCCGCGCCTGGACGGCATCTTGGCGCTGCGCGGCGTGCTCGACACTCAGCCGCTCACGATGTCCGAGGCGGAACTGGCCGCACGAGATGCCGCCGTGCTCGGCAGCCTCGCCGTTGCACTCGACGCCCTCAAGGCGGCCCGCCGCGACGAAGGCGGACGCCTCGACGCGATCCTGCGCCAGCACACGCAACGTTTGGACGGCCTCGTCTCCGACGCCGAACGTCTCGCGGCCACGCAACCCGAGCAAATGCGCGCTCGCCTCAAAACCTCGATCGATGAGGTGCTGAAAGCACGCCCCGGCCTCAACGAGGATCGGTTGGCTCAAGAGATCGCACTGCTCCTCGCCAAGGCTGACGTGCGCGAAGAAATAGACCGTCTGAAATCGCACTTGACCCAAGCGCGAAATCTCTTCGCCGATGGCGGGGCGCAGGGCCGTCGCCTTGACTTCCTAGCCCAGGAACTGAACCGCGAGGCCAACACGCTGTGCTCGAAGTCGTCCGACATCCAGCTCACGCGTATCGGGTTGGAAATGAAAACGACGATCGATCAGTTGCGCGAACAGGTGCAAAACGTCGAATGACCGCAATCACGAACATCAAGCGCCGCGGCATGATGCTGGTTCTGTCCTCGCCCTCCGGCGCGGGCAAGACGACGCTGGCGAAACGGCTGTTGGAGACCGATCGGAACTTTACGATGTCCGTGTCCGTGACGACGCGCGCGAAGCGCCCGTCCGAGGTAGAGGGTCAAGACTATCACTTCATCACCGCCGACACGTTCGCGGAAAAGGTGAAGCGCGACGAGCTGCTTGAGTTCGCCACTGTGTTCGGAAACTCTTACGGCACCCCACGCGCACCGGTAGAGCAGGCGCTGGCGCAAGGCCGCGACATTCTCTTCGATATCGATTGGCAAGGCACCCAGCAGCTGAAGGAGAAGGCGCGCGAAGACGTCGTGAGCATCTTTATCCTGCCACCCTCCCGTTCGGAGCTCGAACGCCGACTAAAATCCCGCGCACAGGACTCGGCCGAAACGGTTGCCAAGCGTATGGCCAAGGCCAACGATGAGATCAGCCACTGGGCCGAATACGACTACGTGATCGTCAACGACGACATCGGCCTCGCCGAAGCCCGCATTGCCGATGTCGTGCTGGCCGAGCGCCTGAAACGCGCCCGCCAAACCGGCCTCTCAGACTTTGTCCGCACCTTGATGGCGTAGAAGCGCGCGCGCGAGCGCCGCAAATCCTTCGACCGGAATCTCCTCCGCCCGCGCCGTCGGGTCGATCTCCGCTTCGGCCAGCAATGTGTCGCTGAAGGCGCCAAGCGATTTCAAGCTCGACCGCAGCATCTTCCGCCGCTGCCCGAACGCCGCCGCCGTCACGCGCTCCATCAACCCCGGCAACGCCTCGCCGCGCGGTGCCGCCAACAGATCGAACCGCACGACGCTGGAGGTCACCTTTGGCGCCGGTGTAAAGGCACTGCGATGGACATCGAACAAGATCCGCGGCGCCGTACGCCATTGGCTGATCACCGACAACCGCCCATAAGCATGCGTGCGTGGCTTGGCGACGATCCGCTCCGCCACTTCACGCTGAAACATCAGCGTCAGCCCTTGGTACCACGGCGGCCAGCGCTCGACGGTAAGCCAGTTGACCAGCAGAACAGTTGCGACATTGTAGGGCAGGTTCGCCACCACCAGCGCCGGCTCACCGGGCTGCAGCAGCGTCGCCTCGTCCACCCGCGTCGCATCTGCCGAGGCCACCGACAACCGTCCGCCGAACGCCTGTGAGACCTGTTCCAGCGCCGGAAGACAGCGCTCGTCGCGCTCGATCGCGACAACGCGTTGTGCCCCCTCGGCGAGCAAAGCGCGCGTCAGCCCGCCGGGACCCGGCCCAATCTCAATCACGGTCTTGCCTGCAAGCGGCCCCGCCTCACGTGCAATCCGGCGGGTCAGATTGAGGTCGAAAAGAAAATTCTGCCCGAGCGACCGTCGCGCACTAAGCCCCAACTGCGCAATCACCTCGCGGAGCGGCGGCAAGCCATCGTCGACACTCATGCGCCGGCGGCGCGCTGCAGGGCGATGCGTTCGGCCATCCGCAGCGCCGCCAGCAAGCTGGTTGGATCAGCTCGATCCTTGCCCGCAATGTCAAAGGCAGTCCCATGATCCGGCGACGTCCGCACGATAGGCAACCCCAACGTGACGTTCACCCCGCCGGCAAAGTCCAATGTCTTGAGTGGGATCAGCGCCTGGTCGTGATACATGCAAATCACCGCGTCGTACCGCGCGCGCGCAGTCGTATGGAATAGCGTATCGGCGGGGAGCGGGCCGGTCACATCGATGCCTTGCGCCGCGAGCGCGCTGACGGCGGGTGCGATCACGGTCTGCTCCTCTGTCCCCAGGGCGCCGCCTTCCCCGGCATGAGGGTTCAGAGCCGCGATCGCAAGCCGCGGCCGCGCCACGCCAAAGTCCTTCGTAAGCGCCTTGGCGGCGATTGTGGCCGCTGCGACAATGGCTTCAGTGGTCAGGCTCCGCACCGCTTCGCCGAGTGAGAGATGCACGGTCACGGGCACGACGCGCAGCCCCGAAATCGCTAGCATCATGACCGGCGTGGACCCAGAGCACAGCGATGCCAGGTACTCGGTATGACCGGGGAACTTGAACCCGGCACCGTAGAGCGTTGCCTTGTGAATAGGGTTCGTGACGACACCGCTTGCTTCACCGCTCTTCGCCAACGAGACCGCCTGCTCGATAGCACCGATGACAGCCGTGCCGTTCTTCGCGTCGGCCACGCCTGGTGCCACTTTCGCTATCAACCGCACCGGCAACACGGGCACGCCTTCAAAGAAGCGCTTGCCACCCTCCGCGAGCGACGCGACCTCAATAATCCGTTGATGGCTGCGGATGCGATGCGCCTCGGCCCTGAGCCAATCGGGGTCGCCAAAAACGACGAACGCCGGAACGGGTCGCCCGTCCGGCGCATGCCAAGCTTTAATCGCTATTTCGCCGCCGATACCAGCCGGCTCACCCATGGTCAGCGCAAGTGGCCGCGCCTTTGCGCCCATCGGCCTCTAATTGTCCCGCATCTCGATCGTCGCATCGCGCCGCAAATCGCGCAGATAGCGCCGCGCCAACATCGAAAGTTCCTGATTGAAGAGACGGTTTTCAATCTCTTCCTTCGTGACTTCCTTCGACGTGCTGACCGTCGGGCCGCCGCCGCCGACCTGTGCCGCGGGAACCATGCCGCCCGCGCAAATGACGAACATTTCCACGCCGCCAGCACCGCGCAATGGCGGCGTGGATCGGCCATTCGGCGTTTGCTCCAGAATCTTGACGAACTGCGGCGCCATCTCGGCCACGGACATTTGTCCGATCGTGTCGAACTTCGCGCCACGAGATTTGGCGACTGCGCCTGCCGTCGAACAGCCATTGATCGAGCGATACAACTCCATCGACGTTTGCCGGATTTGATCCTCCTTTGCCTTGGACGCACCCTGAGGCAACGGGATCGAAATTCGCGCGAGGGTCAGTGTCGATTTCATCTTCTGCGCGGCCTGAGGCTTGGGAGCAGCCGCGGCAACCGGTTGTTCTTTCGAGCCGGCCGACAGACGCTTTTCGCGGACGCCAACAACGTAGTAACCGCCGGCCGCACGAACGGGTTCGGAGATAGCACCCGGCGCGAGGCTCTTAACAGTGGCTGCCACCGGCCCAGCAAGGTCACCTTCGGTGACCCAACCGATATCGCCGCCGTTCGTTGCGGAAGCGGATTGGCTGAACTGACGTGCGATCGCCGAGAACGTGGCACCGGATCGAAGCTGGCTAAGGATGCTCTGAATGTTCTGCTTCGCCTGCTCTTCCGCCTCAGGCGTATCGACCCCGATAAAAATCTCCGATACGAGGTACTGCGTCTGCTGTGAAGATGCTTGGGCTTGGAGGAAAGCAAGGTCGATTTCATCGTCGGACACGGTAACGCGCGGCGCCAGACGCTGCTGGATTAGCCTTTGCCAGGCAAGATCGGCCTTGATCTGCGTTTGCAGCGTCGATCGCGAGATATTGTTCTCGTCGAGCATCTTGAAGATCTGGTCGACGCTGATGTTGTTCTGCTGGGCGATGCGCTTGAAGTTTTTGTCGAGGTCTTCCTGCGTGATCTTGACGTTGTACTTTTGAGCTTCTTGAAGTTGCAGCAGTTCGTCGACCAGCTGCCGTAGCACCTGCGGTCGCAAGCGCTTCACGGCATCGTTGTTTTGCGCGCCGGACGTTACCAGAACGAGTTTGATCCGCTGGTCGAGGTCGTAGGTCGAGATGATGATGTCGTTGACGACGGCAGCAGCGCGCATCGTCGTGGGCTCCTTCGTCGCGCCCGCGGCATTGGAGTGATCGCCCCAAACACCCAGCGCTAAGAAGACCAAAGATGCGACAACGGCGGTAAAACGGAACGCGTCAACCGAACGACGAGGGGACATCGTACTTTCCAAGAAACGAGAGCGAGAGACGACCCGGCTGGGAAGCGAGACTCAACCCCGCAGAACCGTCACAACGTCCGGGAGAATAACCACTTCCCCGCCGCGATCAATGGTGCACGCTGACAGGGGCCGGCCGCCCAAATTGCGCCCTAATTCACGCCTTTGAGGCGGAACGTGAACAGAAACGAACTCGACGGCTCGATGTCGCGGTCGCGCGTGAACCGGCGGCGGAAGTCGATACCGAACTCGGCGCAGTCGTCCTCATAAGACAAACCGACCTTGCTCTCGATCATCTGATCGTCGGCGAGATCGCGCCGACCGGAGGCTCGGAACCAGAAATAGTCTATCGCGCGAATGCTCGTGGCGAGCGACACTTCTTCGCGCTGCTGCGGGATCAGAGGGTCAGGCTCGAGAAGCAGATAGCCAGCCTTCAAAGAATAGAAATTCGGATCGAAAGCCTCGGCGTAAACTTCATTGCGCTCGAAGCGGAACGCCGATTGATCGACTCGGAAGCGATGGACCAGCCGAATATTGGCATCAGGCTGAATCGTCAAACGCCCTACATAGTCGGATTGCTGGTTACGCAGCCCCGACTGCTCAGAGAAGGCGTTGTCTTCGTGAAACCGATAGGTCTGCCCAATTATCGCTTCGGCGAACCCTTCGTCGAAGTAGGCGGCTGCACGGACGCCGGCGTTCACGCGAGGTCCCGTTTCCCAGCGGTCGAGTCCTGGAAATTTGTTGAACGAGAAGAGGTTCGTTTCGTCGAACTCGAAGCTCGCGCTGTCCTCGTTCGGGATTTCGTCCGGGTTGCCGCCATAGGGTGCGCCGATCACCTGCACGACCGGCTCGATGATCTGCTTCCATCCCCAATCGGTGCGAACCAAAGGATAGCGCCACTCGACACCAGCCGACGGTAATACGCGTCCGACCGTTTCCTCGTCGGTGCCGCTCACTCCCGTGTCGGTGACATGATAGGCATCGGCCCGCAGGTTGGCAAAGAAGGTCAGCAAGTGACCTCCAGGTGTCGTCACAGGCAACTTCCACGCCGCCGTCGAAGAGACTCGCGCTGTATCGCGACCCTCGCCGCGATAAAGATAAAGAGCGTTGCCGACCAATGAGAAGCGACCGCCCAGAACAGTTTCGTCCGGCACATACTCAAGCTCGACCAAGGGGAGCACGAGCGGCGTCAATCCGGGATCGTCTGTCTCACGCAGGCCCTGAAAGAACCAACCGTTCACCGCCGCATAGGAGCGACCGTCGATACCCTCGATGAACAGGTTGTTCTCAAGCCGGTCAAGCGACGAGATATCGTACCGCTTCAGGTAGGTATCGTTCGAAGTCAGCTGTGCGTCGTAGCCCCACCGCCAAACCTCATCGAGTTGGAACCGACCGCGGCCGAACACGTGACCTTGCAGCGTCTCGTCACCGAATTCCGCGCCAAAGCGGTCGCGCCCCTCGCCGTATCGACCACTGGCCTGGATGTTGTATGAGCCCGTTTCCGTCCGCTGCCGCCATTCGCCCTTCAAAAGTGGACCGTCATTCTCGGTGTAGACCGGCGCCAGCAACAAGTCGTAGCTCGGATCCAAAGCGAAGTAATACGGAACCTCAAGGAAGTAGCCGATGTCGGTCGAATGTCCGATCCCCGGGACGAGGAAACCCGACTGACGCGGCGCTTCGGGGTCTGAGTGCGAGAAGTAGGGCATATACAGGATAGGGACGCCGAACACCTCGAAGAACGCATCCTCGTACTCGACGCGTGCCTTCTCCTGATTGTATATCACGCGAAACGCTTTGATCTGCCAGGTCGGTGCCTTTGCGGGCTCGTCCTTGCAAGACTTGCAAGTCGTGTAGGCGGCCTTCTCCAGCGTCAGCGTCGTTCCCCCGCTGCGCGTCGCGCGCGCCGCGGCGAGATGGCCGCGCCCCGCTATCACCACGTTCATGCTCTCGATGATGCCGTCACGCATATCGTCGGTGACTTCGATGCGATTGCCCGACAGCGTCGTTCCGTTCGCCTCGCGGATCGTCGCGTTGCCTTCCGCGATAACGACCCGGGTCTGTTGATTGTAGGAGAGTTTTTCCGCGAGCAATGTCCGCGGTCCGTACGTCACTTCGACATTGCCCTCCGCGGTCACGACATTCGTGTTCGCGTCGTAGGTCATCTTGTCGGCACGGATCAGGACTTCTTGCTTCTTCTCGCCGGCGGAGGTGTCGCTGTGGCCGCCCGTGGGATCATCCGCCAGGCGCAGCCCAAGCACCACCGACGACGCATGACCTGACGCGGCCGCGAGCGAAGCTGAACAGCACAGAACAAGGAGGCTGGTGATGAGGCGATACGCGACCGTCATCCATCCTCCTGATTGAACAAAGACGCCATACCAAGCAACAAAGCAGTCGTCGCGGGCGCCCATGCTGCCAAGGCTACGGGAACGATTCCGGATACCCCCAGGGCGTGAGTCACGTCCGTGAAGAAGTACAAGAGAAACCCCGTCAGTACGCCCGAGAGAATGAGCCTCGCAGCCCCCCCAAGACGCGCCAGCCTTAGCGAGAATGCCGCCGCCACAAATATCATAGCGCATAAGAGCACCGGCCCCGCAAGCAAAGCGTGGTAGTGGAGCCTATGTTTTGTTGCCGAAAAGCCCGCCCCCTCGGCCTGCGCAATGAAGGCGGGAAGGTCCCAAAATGCGATGGTATCTGGGGTTGCAAAGCTTTCTTGAATTTGGTTCGGAGTTAACGACGTTTTGACGTCGAGTGACGGATAGAACACAGCTGGACGGTCCGGACCTGTAACCCAGGCTCGTTCAAGGTGCCATTTCTCCTTTTGGAGTGCGGCGGCCTTCGCGTCGATTCGGCCGCGAAAGAGGTCTTTGCCCTCATAGATGAACAGGATCACGTCCTGTAGTTTCAGTCCGCTGTCCGACACACGGAGTGCGTGAATCACGGTCTGGCCTTTTTCGTCGCCCTGTCTAAGCCAGAGACCGTTGCTCGACACCGCAAGCAAGGACGAACGTCCGCGAATGTATCGCGCTTCCAGTTCCTCGTAGCGCGAGATCAGGCGCGCTGCGAACGGATTGTAGGCCGTCGTCATGAATATCCCGATCAACAGGGACACGACCAGAGCCGGCGCCAAGAACAGCCACGCCGAAACGCCCGACGCTCGCGCGATGACCAACTCCTGACTGCGTGTCATTCGCGCAAAGCTCCAGATCGCGCCGAACAACACTGCAAACGGCATCATCTTTTCGGTGAGGTTCGGCAGCTTCAACAGCGCCATGCCGATGATCGTCCAAAGCGGAACGGCATCCTTGCCGGCAGTGCGATTCAGCAACTCGACGATGTCGATCACGAATCCCAACGTCACGCACACGCCGAAGATCGTGAGCACGCTCAACGCAAACTGAGTCGCAAGATATCGCGACAGGGTCCAGCTCATGTTCATTGCGCGGGCTCTGCCGAGAGAGGCGCCATCGATCCCCGCTTGAGCCGGTCAAAGCTTGGGAAAGCCAGCATGAACAACAATCCGGCGACCCAAAGCAGTGGCCAAACGTAGAGCAACGGCGCAAGGTCCGGCGAATTGTTCACCGCCTGTTGGATCGCAAAGCCAGGCATCCGCGCCGCGAGTACCGCCCCCATCGCAATTGCAATCCGTCCGCCATAGCCGCGACGATTGAAGTTGCCGCCGATCAGTGCGAGGATTCCGATCAGCGCGAAGACGAGGCAGTAAAGCGGTGTGCTCAGCCGGCTATGCGCTTCTGAGTAAAACTTGCGCCGCAGCTTGTCGGTTACGGTCTTCTCGGGATGCAGCAGCTCGCCCAAATATCGCTCGCTCGCTTCGGCCACCCGTGTGTCGCGCTGCTTGTCAAACTGCCCTAGGTCGAACGTATACTTCTCAAAATTCAGAACCTTCAGCCGCCCTTCACCACCCTCAAGCCACTGCACGTTACCTTCCATCATGATTAGGCGCGGGCCGCTGGGCGTGCTGGCGAGCAAACCGCGCTGCGCCATATAAGTGGCAATACCTTTCGGGTTGCGCGCGTCGTGTACGAGGATCCCGCGAATATCGCCGCCCGGATTGTTCTCGCCGACATAGACGGTGAGCCCGGTGATCGGGTTCGTGAACGACCCTTCGCGCACGAACGTGTTGACGAGATCGGCGCGAATCTCAAACACGCGGTCCTTCATCTCTCGCATGCCTGCGGGCATCACGACCAAGTTGAAGAGATAACAAACGACAGTGGCGGCAATGGCGACCACCAGCACCGGACCTGCGACAACCCACCGGCTGAAGCCCGCAGCCCACAACACCACCAACTCGCTTTCGACATAGAGCCGGTTGAGCGCGTAGAGCACCGCGAGAAAAAGTGCGAATGGCAAGATCAGCGCCATCAGCTGGGGCAGGGCGAGCAGCGTCAGATAGATGTACGTCGCCGCTGACTGACTCTGGTTGATGACCAGATCGAGCATGCGTAGAGATTGCGATAGCCAGACCACGCCGGTCAGAACGAACGTGAAGAACAAAAGCGGGCCGCCGATCTGCCGGAACATATAGCTCTGAATTCCGGACATGAGGCTCCAAGCCACCTTACATGGCCGCCAAGCGCGACCGCTTCACAACACGCTTTTGGCCCGGTACAACGCCCGCGCCCGTCTTTCCCACCAGTCCGCCAATTCCCCTGGTGAATCAACGCCGGTCGCCACTGCCATCCAAGCGGATAAACCAGCCGCGCCGCCCACGCAATCGCCGAGACCCTAACCCCAGTTTTTGTTTCCGTTAAGAGATAACGAGGTCATGCAGATCAACTTTGTGAAGGCCGAAATCCCCGACGAGGGGGCCCTGGTTGTAGGCACCACCGAAAGCGACGACCTGACGGGTCTGCTCGACCAACTGGACAAGAAGTCGAAGGGCGCCATCGCCCGCGCCCTCAAGGCAGCCCGTTTCACCGGCGCCAAAGGTCAGGTGACCGAACTTCTGGCCCCCGCCGGCCTGGACCTCGACCGCCTCATCGCCGTCGGACTTGGCAAGGCTGACAACTTCAACGGCAGTGCTGCCGAAAGCCTGGGTTCGAGCGCGGTCGCCAAGTTGCTCACGAGCGGCGAAAAGGCAGTCACGATCCTGTTCGACGCGCCCAAGGGGACGCCGGCCGACAAGGAAACGGAGGCGGCCGCTCGCGTTGCCCTTGGCGCGACTTTGCGCAGCTACCGCTTCGACCAATACCGCACCACCCAGAAGAAAACCGACAAGCCGACGCTGGCCAAGGTCAACATCGGCTGTGCCGACCCGACGGAGGCCAAGAAGGCCTGGCGCGCTCCTGAAGCTCTGGCGCGCGGCATCTTCTTCGCCCGCGATCTGGTGACGGAGCCGCCGAACGTCCTCCACCCAGAAGAGTTCGCCAAACGCGCCCGCAAGCTTGAGGACCTCGGCCTCGAAGTCGAAGTGCTTGGCGAGAAAGACATGGCCAAGCTCGGCATGCACACGCTTTTGGGCGTGGGCCTGGGATCCGAACGCGAGTCGCAGCTGCTTGTCATGCAATGGAAGGGCGCGCGCGACCGCAACGCCCAACCGATCGCCTTCGTGGGCAAGGGCGTGACGTTCGACACTGGCGGCATCTCGCTCAAGCCCGGCCCCGGCATGGAAGCGATGAAGTACGACATGGGCGGCGCGGCCGCCGTGACCGGCCTCATGCACGCTCTCGCCGGACGCAAGGCCAAGGTCAACGCCGTCGGCATCTGCGGCCTCGTCGAGAACATGCCCGACGGCAAGGCGCAGCGTCCGGGCGATGTCGTCAAATCGATGTCCGGCCAAACGATCGAGATACTGAACACCGACGCCGAGGGCCGCCTCGTCCTCGCCGACGCGCTCTGGTATTGCCAAAACCGCTTCAAGCCCAAGTTCATGGTCGACCTCGCGACGCTCACCGGCGCGATCCGCATTTCGCTCGGTCTCGAAATCGCTGGCCTGTTCTCCAACAACGACGAACTTGCCGAGCGCCTCGCGCATGCCGGAAAGGCTGAAGGCGAAGAGCTGTGGCGCATGCCGATGGGTGAGCGATTCGACAAGCTGATCGACAGCCCCATCGCCGACATGAAGAACATCGGCGGTCAATTTGGCGGCTCGATCACGGCCGCGCAGTTCATCCAACGCTTCGTAAACAAGCTGCCCTGGGCGCACCTCGACATAGCCGGCACCGCCTGGACCGAAGAGGCGCGCAACTCGACACCGAAAGGCGCCACGGGCTTCGGCGTCCGCTTGCTCAACCGGCTCGTCGCAGACCACTACGAGGGCTAGGTGACGGAGGTTCTCTTCTACCATCTGGAGCGGGCGGCACTCGAAGACGTGCTGCCCGGCCTGCTGGAGAAGACCCGCGAGCGCGGCTGGAAGGCGCTCGTCCGAACCGGTTCTGACGAGCGCGCCGCCGCGCTCGACTCGCACCTGTGGACCTACCGCGAAGAAAGTTTTCTGCCCCACGCGCTCGACCGCGACCCGAACGCCGCGGAGCAGCCGATCTTGCTCACGACGGGCCCTGGCAACGCCAATCGCGCCGAGGTGCTCTTCTTCGTTGACGGCGCGGAAACGAACGATTGGTCCGGCTCGGTCGCAGAGGCCGCTCGTGTCGTTCTCATTTTTGACGGCCGGGATCCCGCCGCTCTCGAAGCCGCCCGCGAGCAGTGGAAGCGCGCCAAAGCATCGGGCCACGCCGTCACCTATTGGCAACAAGCTGCAGGCGGAAAATGGGAAAAACGCGCCTAACTGCGCGAATTTGAACTTCGCTCTCAACCGATTATTGTTCGATTGAGTCCAGCATTGGCCTGCCGCAAGCGAGCGCCTCCCATGCCTATCGCCGTCCTCGCCGTCCTCATGATCCAGGGCTTGTGCCTCTATCACGCGACCCAGACCGGCCGTCAGCAACAATGGATGCTGATCTTGTTGCTGCTTCCTGGTATCGGGTCTGCCGCTTATTTCTTTTTCGAAATCTTGCCCGACTTGGCGAACACAAGGCGCGGCCGCAAAGCGTTTCTGGACGTCCGTACCGTCATCGACCCGGATCGCGAATACCGCGAGCGCAGAGCGCAGGTCGAACTGAGCGGCACGCCGGCCGCGAAAGCGGCCCTCGCTGAAGAGTGCGCGCGCAAGGGCATGTACGACGACGCGACGGAACTCTATCGCTCGGCGCTCACCGGACATTTCGCCGACGATCCCAATTTGCTCTTGGGCTTTGCCAAGGTGCAGTTGGATAAGGGGGACCCCGCCGAAGCCCAACGCGCGCTCGACCAGTTGCGCGAGAAAAACCCAACGTTTCAATCCGCCGACGGCCATCTGCTCTACGCCCGCACGCTGGAGGGCCAGGGCAAGCAGGACGAAGCGATGCACGAGTACGAGGCGGTCGCGGGCTACTATCCCGGCTTCGAGGCGAAGGTCCGTTACGCGCTGTACTTGCTCAAACTCGGCCAAGCGCAGCGCGGACGCGAGATGCTGGAAGCTGTCGCGAAGGCCTACAAGCAACTCCCCCGCCACGCGCAGGAACTCAATCGCGACTGGTATCTCGTCGCGAAGAAGAATCTCGAAGGCTGAGAGACTTATTCGGCGGCGCGCTGACGCATCACGTCGAAGGCGACGACGTTGGCGGGAAGCGATTTCGGGCGCACGGCACGTTTCGGCATGGGCGGCGGCGCGAGACGATCGCGCAAGCCGGCCTCCTCGCCGGCCTCCAGAAACGTATCGATCACTTCGAGCAGTTTCATGAACTGAAACCACGCGAAAGGCGTGTCCGTGCCTTTCGTCATGCGATCGACAGCCCATGTCTTCAAGGCGCGCATTTGCGCTTCCGGCGTAGTGGCCGACTTCATTCGCTACCCATGCCCCAAGTGGTTGAAACCATCGCGAATCAACGAGCCTCCAACTTGCGCTCCGCGGGTTAATCGCCACTTAACGGCCCTCACACCTCTCCGCGCTCAGCTTCGTCACGCGCCGTCTCGAAGCTCTCGATCGCGCTCAACCACGCGCTCTCTGCAGCTTCAAGCAGCTTCGCCGCGTCCGCGCGCTGCTTCGTCACCTTCGTCACGTGCGCCGGATCTTTCGAATAGAGATCGGGCGCATTCAAAGCCGCATCGAACTTCGCGACCTCTGCCTGCAGCTTCGTCACGCGCTTCTCGGCGTCATCGACCGCACGCTTCAGCGGTGTCACAGCCGCGCGCCGATCGGCAGCGGCCTTGCGCTCATCCGCCTTGTTCAACTTCGGCGCCTTCTTCGACCCAGGTGCGCGCCGTTCCTCGAGTAAGAGCTTGCGATAGTCGTCCATATCGCCTTCGAACGGCGTCACGCGCCCGCCTGCGACCAGCCACAAGCGATCCGCGCAGGTCTCGATCAAATGCGGATCGTGGCTGACGAGAAGCACCGCGCCCGGATAATCATTGAGCGCCAGCACCAACGCCTCGCGGCTATCGATGTCGAGATGGTTCGTCGGTTCGTCGAGGATCAAGAGATGCGGCGCTTCCAACGCCGCGATCATGATCAAAAGCCGCGCCCGCTCGCCGCCCGACAGGTCGCCGATCGCGGTCAATACTTTGAAATCCGGAAACCCGGCAGCCCCAAGCCGGGTGCGCGCCTCGCGCTCGTTCAGCTTGGGCAACAGCTTCATCAAGAACTGAACCGGCGTTTGCCGCGGGTCCATCTCGTCCAGCTGATGCTGCGCGAAATAGCCGATCCGCAATTTGCGCGACTTCGTGATCGTGCCGCTCATCGCTTGCAGCCGGCTTGAGATCAGCTTCGCGAAGGTCGACTTGCCGTTGCCGTTCGCCCCCAGGAGCGCGATGCGATCGTCCGGGTCGATGCGCAGCTCCATATGGTCGAGCACCACGCGCGTATCGTAGCCGGCGCTGACGCGATCGAGCGCCAGCAACGGTGGCGACAATTCCTCCGGCTCGCCCAGCCGGAACGGCGCGACGCGCTCGCTCGACATTTCCGCAATCGGCTGCAGCTTCGCGATCGCCTTCAAGCGGCTCTGCGCCTGCCGGGCCTTCGACGCTTTGTAGCGGAAACGATCGACGAACGACTGCATGTGCTTGCGCTGCAAATCCTGCTTCACGCGCGCCGCTTCCTGCACGGCCAAGCGCTCCGAGCGCGTGCGCTCGAACGTGTCGTAGGCGCCGGTATAGAAGGTGAGCTTCTTGTCCTCCAGATGCAGGATCGAATTCACCGCCGTGTTCAGAAGATCGCGATCATGGCTGATCAAAATCATCGTGCCCTGAAAGCGCTTCAGATATTGCTCCAGCCACAACGACCCTTCGAGGTCGAGATAGTTCGTGGGCTCGTCGAGCAGCAACAAATCCGGATTCGAGAACAGCACGGCCGCCAGCGCAACACGCATCCGCCATCCGCCGGAGAACTCCGAACACGGCCGCAGCTGCGCCTCCGCGTCGAAGCCAAGACCCGCCAAGATTTCCGCCGCGCGGGCAGGGGCCCGATGCGCACCGATGTCGACGAGCCGCGTCTCGATCTCCGCGATGCGCATCGGGTCGGTCGCGGTCTCGGACTCCGCAAGCAGCGCCGTGCGCTCCGTGTCCGCCTCCAGCACCGTGTCGAGCAACGACACCGGCCCGCCCGGCACTTCTTGCGCGACGCCGCCGATCCGCCAGTTACGCGGGATGATGATCTCCCCGCCGTCGATCTCGGTCTCGCCCGTCATGAGCCGGAACAGCGTCGACTTGCCGGTGCCGTTGCGCCCGACGAGGCCGACCTTATGGCCGGTCGGAATGCTGGCCGAAGCCTGCTCAAAGAGCGGCCGGCCTTCGATCCGATAGGTAATGGCGTTGATGCGTATCATGGGGCCGCGCTCAATAAAGGCCTTTGGCCCAAAGGGGAAGCCCGCGACAAAGCGCGTTCCGCCGCGCCTTGCGGGGGTTAAGCCCCGTCTGTATGAAGGCCTCCCTTTTTGAGCGATTTCCCAAGGAATGCCCCTATGACCGAACGTACCTTCTCGATCATCAAGCCCGACGCGACCCGCCGCAATCTGACCGGCAAGGTGATCGACCGGCTCGAAGGGGCAGGCCTGCGCGTGATCGCGCAAAAGCGCATTTGGATGACGCAAAAGCAGGCCGAAGGCTTCTACGCGGTCCACAAAGCGCGCCCGTTCTTCCATGACCTGGTGAAGTTCATGACCTCCGGCCCGGTCGTGGTGCAGGTCCTCGAAGGCGCGAACGCCGTCGCGAAGAACCGCGAAGTCATGGGCGCGACCGACCCCGCGAAGGCAGCCCCCGGCACGATCCGCAAGGACTTCGCCGAGTCGATCGAAGCCAACTCCGTCCACGGCTCCGACAGCCCCGAAAACGCCGCCATCGAAATCAAATACTTCTTCGCCGACACCGAAATCGTGGGCTGAGCGATCACGGATCAATTGAGATGCAAATATCCGTTTGATCCGTTTCTTTGGCTCAGATGAGCCAAAAGATCCGTTTGAAATCCGTTTGGTATCCGTGTGGCGTCCGTTTGCGGGCAGGCGCCCCGGCGGGCGAATGATATCTGCCAATCCGTTATATGCGTTATTTCCGCTCATTTGAGCCAAAAATTCCGTTATGAACCCGTTCTC
>CAZJOM010000033.1:34837-40495 GCA_964547645.1 uncultured Flavobacteriaceae bacterium | reverse complement strand
GGGAACAGTCCGCAGAACACCACCTGCTGCGCCGGCTTAAAGCCGGGCAGGGGCGTCTCCGTCCCCTTGCGTTCGTCGGTGATCGTATCGCCGATCTTCGTATCCGAAACCTGCTTGATCGCGGCGGTCAGAAAGCCGATCTCGCCGGGCGAGACCTTGTCGACGGCGACGCGTTTCGGCGTGAACATGCCGACGCGGTCGACTTCATAGACCGCGTTCGTCTGCATCATGCGGATGCGCTGACCCTTCTTGATCTCGCCGTCGATCACGCGGAACAGCACCACGACTCCCAGATACGCGTCGTACCAACTGTCGACCAGCAGCGCCTTCAGCGGCTTGTTCAGTTCGCCCTTCGGCGGCGGCAGGCGCGTAACGACGGCCTCCAGCACGTCGCGAATGTTGAGCCCCGTCTTCGCCGAAATCAGCACCGCCTCCGACGCGTCGATGCCGATCACGTCCTCGATCTGCTGCCGCACGCGCTCGGGCTCGGCCGCGGGGAGGTCGATCTTGTTCAAGACCGGCACGATGTCGAGCCCGGCATCGATCGCCTGATAAACGTTGGCCAGCGTCTGCGCCTCGACGCCCTGGCTCGCGTCCACCACCAAGAGCGCGCCTTCGCACGCGGCCAGACAACGCGACACTTCATAGCCGAAGTCGACGTGCCCCGGCGTGTCCATCAAGTTCAAGATATAGGTCTTGCCGTCTTTCGCCGGATAAACCAAGCGCACGGTTTGCGCCTTAATCGTGATCCCGCGTTCGCGCTCGATGTCCATCGAGTCGAGCACTTGGGCCTTCATGTCGCGCGCGTCGAGCGCGCCGCAAAATTCGATCAGTCGGTCGGCAAGCGTCGACTTGCCGTGATCGATGTGGGCGACGATCGAGAAGTTACGGATGAGCGAAAGGTCGGTCATGGGAGGGCGAGGAAATAGCCGCTCGGCCCCGCCCTGTCGAGCGGCAAAATGCCCGCGAATCCGCCGATTTCAAGCCTAGTTGTCGCGCCGGCGCCGTCGCCGGATCACGCGGCGCTGACGCACCTTGCGAATGCGCCAGCGTTTGCGCGCACCGTCCAGCCCCTCGGCAATCGCGATCGAGCGCGACTTGTGCCGAAACTTGCGCACCCGCCCACGAAAGCGGCGGTTGCGGTCGACGACGACGGACTCATCGACACGAACCGTCAGCGTCTCGCCCGAACCGTCCGTCGCATCGGCCTCGCCGGCGACCGTCGACATTTCCGTCTCGCCGTCGTCAGCCACGTCGAAAATGAGTTCCGTGCCGCGAATGCCGATCGTCACCGTCGGTGTGGAGATCTTCACGCTCTCCTTCGGCAGACTGCCCGACAGGAACCGGAACGCACCTTTGGTTAGGCTGATCGCCTGCTCGCCCGTCTTTGCCCCCGCGTCATAGACGTACTTGTCGATCACAACCTTCGCGTTCTCACCCAGCGTCAACTTCGACCCATCCGAGAACTTCACGATCAGCGCGCTCTCGTCGTCGGTCTCGATAATCTCGTTCATATAGACCGAGTCCTCGAACTCGATCTCCTCCCGAGGACTGGGCGCGACGGTCGACCAAGCGACGTTGACGATATCGGCGACGCCACCAACACCCTCATCCTCCGCCGCCCGCGCCGAAAACGGCACCGCCACAGCAGCCGTTGCTATCAAGGCTTCGCGTCGGGTGAGTTTCATCGCTCTGTTCCACATGTTCACCACGAGCAGATTCACCACGACCGCCCTTGTCAACCCCTCGCCCTCCCACTTCGGGAGGGAGAGGGGCGGGGGGTGAGGGAGGGCTGGCCGCGCACATGCGCCCTTCAGATTTCACCGCCCAACCGCTACGGTCGGCGCTCGACGCGCGGCGGGCCTCCCTCACCCCCAACCCCTCTCCCTCCCGAAGTGGGAGGGCGAGGGGAGCGTGAACTTGGATGTGATGAATGTCGCGCAAGCCACAAAAACAAGAATCGTTGAAAGACCTCTGGCCGGGCCAATCGGTCGAGCTGTTGAAGGCGCTGCACATTCTTACCCGCGACGGCGCGCTGAACGCGGACTCGCGGCGCAAGCTGAAACAGGTCCTGCACCTCACCCAACTGATCCGCCAGCCGCTCGACCGCCTGCTGGAAACGACGGAGGCGCCGCGCCTCGCCGATCTCGGCGCCGGCAAGTCGTATCTCGGCTTCATTCTCTACGACCTGATCTTCGGCCCAAAGGGAAAGGGCGAAGTCATCGCCGTCGAGGCGCGCGGCCCCCTGATCGACAACGCCGAACGCATCGCCCGCGAAAGTAAGTTCGACCGCATGCGCTTCGTGGCCGGCGCGATCAACGACGTGACCATCGACGGCAAGCTCGACATGGTCACCGCGCTGCACGCCTGTGACACGGCCACCGACGACGCCATCCGCTTCGCCTTGCGTCACGAAGCCCGCGTCATTGCGCTCGTGCCCTGCTGCCAAGCCGAACTCGCCCGCGCGCTGGAGCATGAAGGCAAGCACCCGCTGCACCAACTCTGGCGCCACCCGATCCAGCGCCGCGAATTCGCGAGCAACCTCACCAACGTCATCCGCGCACTCTACCTGGAAGCCCACGGCTACAAAGTCCGCGTGACGGAGTTGGTCGGCCTAGAACACTCGCTGAAAAACGAACTAATCCTCGCCGAACGCCACCAACTCTCGAACGCCCAAGCGAAGGGTGAACTGCTCGCGCTGTTGAAGCAGTTGCCTTCACGCCCGGGGTTGGTCGCCGACATCGCTCCATAAATGTGTCCTGGTCCGCGAAGGCGGACCACCCACGACTTTCTGAGTCGCGGTACGTGACGTTGTTCTCGCACGCGGAGCCGCGGAGCGCGCGGAGGAACGGAACTCACCCCAAAACTCCGCGGCCTCCGCGGCTCCGCGTGATTTCCGTGTCTACGCCACGCTCAAAGAAAGTCGTGGGTGGTCCGCCTTCGCGGACCATGACAAGATGAGGAGCATTGGCGCAGGAATCGCACCCCCATGAAATACGTCCGCATGCCGATCGAGATCGAGTCGCCCGAGGAGCAGGGCTACGACACGATCCGCTTCAACCTCTCCGAAAGCTCCATGCGCGATCGCAAGCTTTCGGACTTAGGCCTCAAGTTCGATGACCTGGTGCTCATGTACGGCGTCCATCGCGGCGCCCCTGGCCTCCGCACGACAATCGCACAACAGGCAAACGTCGCCGAGGCCGACGTCCTCACCACCGCGGGTGCCGCTGGCGCGCTCTTTATCATTGCGACGACACTGCTGGAGAAATCCGACCACCTCGTCGTCGTCCGCCCGAACTACGCCACGAACATCGAGACGCCGCGCGCGATCGGCTGCGCGATCGACTACGTCGACCTGAAATTCGAAGACGGTTTCCGTCTCGACCCCGGGCGCATCGAAGCGCTCATCCGCCCCAACACGAAATTGATCTCCGTCACCACGCCGCACAATCCGACCGGCATCGCACTTGGCCAAGAAACGCTGAAGCGCCTGATCGCGATCGCCGAAGCGCGCGGCATTCACCTGCTCGTCGACGAAACCTATCGCGAGATGTCCTTCGTGCCGAAGCTCCCGGTCGCGGCATCGCTCAGTCCGCGCGCGATCAGCGTCGCCTCGATGTCAAAGTCTTACGGCATTCCCGGCATTCGCGTCGGCTGGATCGTCAACCGCGACGCGAAGCTGATGGAACGCTTCCTCGCTGCGAAGGAACAGATCGGCATCTGTGGTTCGATCATCGACGAACACATCGCCGAAGCCGCGCTGAACCAATCGGGGCAATGGATTGCAACCGTGGAGAAAACGCTTCGCGAAGCGCTCGCCACCGTCGAACAATGGCTCACCCGCGAGCGGCGGATGGAGTGGGTGCGGCCAGAGGGCGGCTGCGTCTGCTTTCCCCGCATCCGCGCCGACGCCGGCGTGGATGTGGAGCGTTTCTATCGCGCGCTGCAGCACGATCACGCCGCCTGCGTCGGCCCCGGTCATTGGTTCGAGCAGGACCGCCGTTTCATGCGCATCGGCTTCGGCTGGCCGCTCCCGGCCGAATTGACCGGCGGATTAGCGGCCATTTCCGCGAGTTTGGACACCGCTTCCCGCTAAGTCGTTTGCACTTCGTTCGCCACTTTTTCCTATAGTGCCAAAGGCCTTTTGACCCAGGAACGCCCCGGGTGTTAGCTCAAAAGAAAAGGCCGGCCTGGGGTGGTTCTGAACGTGCAGAAGACAGCCGAAAACATCGAGGCCGAGGCGCCCGTCGCGCCCAAGCGCGCGCCGCGTCCTGCGCGCAAGACACCCGCACGCGCCGGCTCCATCGAAGAAATCGAGCAAGGCCCGTCGGGCAAGTCGATCGCCGCCGTCTTCGACTACGACGGCACGCTGATCGCCGGTTACTCTGCCCTCGACGTCGCACAGATGCGTATCATGCGCCGCCAGGTGAGCGCGCGCGAATGGCTGGGCCTCGCCACGCTTGCCGCCCGCGGCGTGCTCGGCAGGGCGGGCTTCAACGACTTGATCGCGTTCACGGCGCAAAACTGGAAGGGCCGCAACGAACGCGAGTTGATGGCTGAGGGCGAAAAGCTGTTCAAGGCCAAGATCGCCGATCGCGTCTACCCCGAAATGAAGCGCCGCATAGAAGCGCACCGCAAGAAGGGCCACACGCTGATCCTGGCTTCGTCCGCGACCGCCTATCAGGTCGAACCGGCGGCGAAGTTCTTGGGCATCGACAACGTGCTCTGCTCGCGCTTCGAAATCAAAGACGGACGCCTCACCGGCAACCCGACGGGCGCGCCGATGTGGGGCGAGGGCAAAGCGAACGCGGTCAAGGCGTTCGCTAGGCAGCATCGCATCGATCTGCACCGCTCCTACGCCTACGCCGACGGCAACGAAGAAGTCCCGCTGATGATGAGCGTCGGCAACCCGCGCCCGACGAACCCGTTTCCGGGGCTCGAGACCACGGCGCGCAGCCGCGGCTGGCCGGTCCAGAAATTCCAAAGCCGCGGCCGCCCAACAATCGACACGATCGGCCGCACCGTCGCCTCGCTCGCGGCGGCAGGACCCATTGCGACACTTGCGACAGCGGCCGGCGTTTTGAACAACGATGTGCGCACCGCCATCAACATTCTCGGACCCGCCTGGGCCGACGTGATCCACGCCTTCGCCGGCGTGAAACTGAACGTCATCGGCGAAGAAAACCTCTGGGCCCATCGGCCCGCGGTCTTCATCTTCAATCACAAGAACAACTTCGACGCTTTCATCGTCTCAAAGCTCCTGCGCGTGAACTACACCGGCATCGCGAAGAAAGAGCTTGAGTACCACCCAGTGATGGGCCCCATCGGCCGCCTGATGCAAGTCGCCTTCATCGACCGCGGCGACGCGAAGAAAGCGATCGAATCGATGAAGTCGGTGACCGACCTCACGCGCAAAGGCATCTCGATCGCCATCGCCCCCGAAGGCACGCGCGCCCAAGGCCGCGAGCTTTTGCCGTTCAAAAAGGGCGCCTTCCGCATGGCGATGACGGCCGAAATCCCGATCGTACCCATCGTCCTGCGCAACGCCGAAGACATCGGCGCCAGAGACGCCGTCTTCATGCGCCCCGGCACGGTCGACGTCTGCGTCCTCCCCGCGATCTCCGTCGCCGACTGGACCCGCGAAGACCTAGACGAGCG
>CAZJOM010000033.1:26066-34737 GCA_964547645.1 uncultured Flavobacteriaceae bacterium | reverse complement strand
GCGTCCTCCCCGCGATCTCCGTCGCCGACTGGACCCGCGAAGACCTAGACGAGCGCATCGAAGCCGTCCGCGAACTCTTCGTCGCGACACTGGATGACTGGCCGAACGGCGGCGTCAAGCTGCTCGGCATCAAACGAAAGCGCTAACTTCCTTTCTCCCTGGGACCGCGGGCATCCTTGCCCGCCCTTTCTTGTCGCGTCAAAACAGAAGAAGAGCGGGCAAGGATGCCCGCGGTCCCAGGAAGAACCATGACCTACGAGCAATTCAACAAATTCTGCGCCGCGCTCCCCGGCACAACGCACGTTATCCAATGGGGCGGCTCGCACGTCTGGAAAGTCGGCGGCAAAGTCTTCGCGATCGGCGGCTGGGCCGACGACAAACCCGCCTTCACATTCAAGGTAAGCCCGATCGCCTATGAAGTCCTGAAAGACCGCCCCGGCCTTCGCCCAGCACCCTATCTCGCCTCCCGCGGCATGACCTGGATCCAACACTACAAAAAACCCGGTCTCCCCGACCGCGACCTGAAGGAGCACCTACGCCTCTCCTACGCCCTCGTCGCCGAGGGCCTTCCGAAGAAGCTGCGCACCGAACTCGGATTGCTCAAAGCATAGCGGCAGCCTGTTCCCGCACGCGTTCAGCGGCCAGCGCCTCGACCGTATCAATGCGCCGCATAATATCGCGCAACTCGGCCGCGAAGGCGTGACGGCGAGCTGCGACGTTGTCGGTCGCGTCCATCAGCTTCTGATTTTTCACCAGCTGAAGCCCGGTCTGGAATAAGTGCTTCGACACTGACTCTTCGCTCTGGATGCGCTTCTGCAGCAGGTACTGCCGACCTACCGCGCCGCAATCGACGAGCAGCTTCTTCTCGTCGATGAAACTTGGATCTCGCGCGGCCAGCGTGTCCGCAACCACCGTGTATGCCTCGACGAACGAGCGCAGCACGCCATGTGCGGTGAGCGGGCGCGCACCTTTAAGCAACGCGGTCACGGCATCGCGACCGCTGATCAACGCCTCGCGCCAGCCCGGCGCCAGCACGTCGAGCTCCGCGCTAAAGCTGCGGCGGAACTCCGATTTGTCTTTGAAGAAGAACTCGAACTTCAAGATATCGCGCAGACGAAGCGCCTCGTCCCAGAACGCCGCCTCGCGCGCGTCCGGCGCTTCGCAGGCCTTCAACAGCGCCAATTCCGAAATCGAGTCGTTGATGAAGAAATGCAGGATCGTGTTGCGATAAAAGGCTGCGGCCATGTGCTGATCCGGCCCGATGCTGTAGACGGTCGCGAGCCCGCCCTTATGCTCGCGCACAACATTGTGCTGCCGCAGAGAGTCGAGCACCCGCTTCGCGGCTTCGACGTCCGTGATCTTCGCGCTCGGCGCCAACGGCAACCGGCGGCGTGTCGCCGACGCGATGTACTCGCCAAGCTCCTCGTTGATCTGCGCCAGCGTCAGCGCTCGCCCGCGATGCGATAGCAGGATCAGTGCGATGAGCGACGTGCCCGTGATCGGCGTGACGTCGTTGATGCGCCACGACACCTCGAACGCGACTTTCTGCGTCGCCAGCGTTTCCTCATCACCCTCGGTCTTGCCGCCGTCCGGCGGCCCCAGCATCTCGCGCAAGGACACAGGTTCGGCAACGCGGAAGTAAATCCGCCCAAACGGTTTCCGCTGCGCCCTAAAGAAGCGCACGAACCAGGCCAGGTTCTCCGCCTTCTTCTTGGCCCCCGACGCCTCGGCCGCGTACTCGCTCACCTCGTGTAGCTGGTCGTATGCGATGGAGATCGGCATCAGCATCAGATCATCGACGCGTCCTTCGCGATACGCCGACACCAGATAGGTCAGGAGCCCAAGCTTCGGCGGCAACTGCTTGCCCGTGCGCGAACGTCCGCCCTCGATGTACCACTCGAGGCTGAAGCGCTTCTGCACCAGGTAACCCAGATATTCGCGCAGCACGAACTTGTAGACCGGGTTGTTCTTGATGTCGCGCCGGATGAACACGCGCCCCGCTTTGCGCGCGATCGTGCCCATCGGCCAGAACGCCATATTGATCCCGCCGAACGTCGTCGGCGTGGCCAATCGATTGTCCGCGAATGCAACCGACGTGACGGCGGAATCCAGATTCGACTTGTGGCTGGGCAGAATGATCCCCGGCGCCCGCTCCAGTGCCGCCCGCGTACGCTCGATCTGCGCTGGGTCGTAGTCGATCTCGGCGCCATAGCCGCGGCTGAACAGTCCGCGTGCGATGTGCATCATCAAGTCGATGTAGTAGGGGCTGTGCGCCGTGCGCAGCTCGTGCAGATAACCGAGCGCTTCCTTCGTCACGGAGTCGCTGTTGCGGTTGAGCTTCTTCGCAACCTCCACAACGCCGTCGCGAAAATGCCGCGACGCCGCGATCTGTTCGCCCACCAATCTCGGCAGCTTGTAGCGCCGCCCGATCAACCGATAGGCCGCCCGCTCCAGCGCGAGCCGCGCCTGCCGCGTGACGAATTCCGCGAACGCTTCCTTGTCGCTCGCGTCCGCATCGCCCAACGCCTTGGCCCGAGCATTCAGTTCGCCGATGCTCGCCGGCTGTCCTGCCACAATACGGCAGCGCTCCGGCTCGACCTGTACAATCCGTTTTTGCTCTTTCTCCTTGGGCTTCCGCGGATCGCGCAGCAACAAAAGATCGGTCAGCCGCGCCGAGCGCTCGCCACCATGCTCGCGCGGCAGCCACGCGATCCGCACCGGCGCCAGCAGCACGCCCTCTTCCTTGAAGAAGCCTTCCAACTGCCCCGCAAACGGGCGGAGATCGTCGGGTTTCGCGGGCAGTCCCAGGAACGTTACCTGATCTTCGCGCGTGCCCGGCGGGCGCGTCTGCGCAATCCAGCGCTCCACGACACCGCGTTCGGTTGCCGTCTTGCAGTCGGTGAGGAACACGACGCGCACGCCGGCTGGCGCCGGCCACTGAGGCAGGGGTTCGCCTGAAACTTGCGGTGAGACGGTCTCGTTCATCCCGGATCCGCCTCCGCACCCGCAACGCGTTTCAACAAACCGCGAAACGCGTCTTGCGCCGTGCGCCCTTCATTGATCACGCCGTTGACCTCCGTGGCGATCGGCATCTCGCACTCGTATTCTTCGCCAAGCTGCAGCACCGTCTTGCTCGACTTCACGCCTTCCGCCACTTGTCGCATCCCGGCCAGAATATCGCCGATCGAGCGGCCCTTGCCCAACTCGAAGCCAACGGTGCGATTGCGGCTCTGCGGGCTGGTGCACGTCGCAATCAAATCGCCGATCCCGGCCAACCCTGCAAACGTCTCCGGCTTACCGCCCATCTTGACGCCAAGCCGCGTGATTTCGTTCAGCGCGCGGCTGATCACGGCTGAGCGCGTGTTCTCGCCCGCACCCGCGCCGTCGCCCATGCCCGTCGCAATTGCCATCACGTTCTTGAGCGCGCCGCCAAGCTCGCAGCCCGCGACATCGGTATTGGTGTAGACGCGAAACAGCCCGGTCTTGAAGATCGACTGCAACTCCTGAACGATAACCTCGTCCTCCATCGCAATTACGCTCGCCGCGGCATAACCGGACATCACCTCGCGCGCGAGATTGGGTCCGGACAGCACGCCCGCCGGATGCCCCGGCAGCTCCTGCTCGATCACCTGCGTCATCCGCAAACGCGTGCCGAGCTCAAGTCCTTTCGACAGGCTGATCACCGGCACCCAAGCGCGAATGTACTTGCCCACGTCGCGTGCGGTCTCGCGCATGGCCTGTGACGGGACGCCCATTACGACGACGTCCGCGTCGCGCACCGCCTCTTCGATCGACGTCGTGCCGCGCAGCGCCGGCGTCAGCCGCGCCCCGGGCAAATAGCGCTCATTCGTGTGCTTGGCGTTGATCTCGCCAACGGTCTCCGCCGACCGCGCCCAAATCGTCGCCGGCACATTTCTCGCCACCAGCGAAGCGACCGTGGTCCCCCACGATCCTCCGCCCAGAATTGCAGCCCGTATGCGCATTTCCACCCGCAGTCTTTTCTTGTCTGTCATGGCCGACCGTGGCCGACAATGACAGTGAAAAGGAATGCGGCGCGGCCTGCAAGCCGATATGGGTTAACCGGCGAGCGCCTTGGCCAAAATCGGGAGGCTCACATCCATCCGGTAGTCCACGGACGAGTGATCGTCCGGAAACTCCTCATAGGTATGGGCGACCCCCAGCCGGTTCAGCAGCCGGTGCATCCGCCGCGCCCCGTAAACCAGGTTGTACTGATCGACGTCGCCGCAATCGATGTAAAGCGCCTTCAGCTTCTTCAGCCCCGCACCCATCGTTTCCGCCATCACCAGCGGATCCCACTTCGTGAAGTTCGCCCAACGCTCCGGGATCAGTTCGCACGTGTGCGTATCGACCGGAAGCCTGACGCCGCAATACGCGCTCGGGTCGGGATCGTACGACGCGCACATCGCGAACATCATCAAGATGTGCACGTCCTTGTCCTTCGTCTTCTTTTGCGCGAAGAAGTTGTCGAGCCACGCCTTGATGTCGAAGTTGAACGGCGCCAGCGAGCGCAACACGTTCGGCCAATCGCCGAAGAACATCAGCTCGTGCCCCATGTCCCCGGAGTGTGACGCGGCAGCGCTCCAGAAGTCGGGATGCATCAGCGCGTGCACCATCGCGCCATACCCGCCGGAACTCTTACCGAAGATGCCGCGCTTGCCCGCCCCGCCGCAAGCGTACGTCTTCTCGACGAGCGGTACCGCTTCCTGCAGCAGAAAGTCGTCCCAGCGCCCCATGGCGGAGGAGTTGATGTATTGATTGCCGCCGAGCTTGGTGAAGCAATCCGGAAATGCCACAACGACCGGCGGCATAGCCCCAGACGCAATCAACCGGTCGAGTCGTTCCGGCATGTTCTCGCCGAAGTTCTTCCAGTTTGTGTGCGCCGGCCCGCCGGCCGTGAATCCAACGACATCGACCAAGAGCGGCAACCCGCGCCCGTTGTGGCCGGCCGGCACATAAACGTCGACCATCCGCCGCGTCGGATCGCCCAGCATGTTCGACTTCAGTACCTCGCTGTCGAGCCAAAGCCGATGAACCTGTCCTGCTGCCGTCGTGTGATCGCGCCGCATGATCTCTCCCGTTGTCGCGTTCGCAGGAGAACCCGATTATGCTCGCGCGCACAAGGCGGGGGACGGCATGTCCGACATTTCGATCAATATCACCTGGTGGGAGCTTCTTATTTTCTCCCCCGTCCTGGGCTGGCCCGGCGCCATTGTTGGCACCGCACTGGGCTGGCTCCTCTGGCGCAAACGCCCGATTGCAGGCGCGGCCCTCGGCGCACTCGCCGGCAACCTCGCCTGGTTCGCCGTCCGGCTGATGACGATGTAAGTCGCTACTTCTTCCGCCGCTTCGGCGCCGCCGCATCGCCGTAGCGCGCATTGAGCCGTTCGAACCCGGACGGTGGCAGTCGGGTAAGGCTTAGCGCCTCAAGTGCATTCTTGTTCGGCTCGCCGCTTTGCAGCGCCGTCAGCTGCAGCTCCGACTGCAGGGCATTGTACTGCATGCAGGACAGAAACGTGCTGTTGCTCCACACCGCCTGATGCACGGACTGCACGTCGCTGGACAGAAGTGCGGTGACGAACTGTTCCGCATCGACCGCAATGCTCAATTGCTCGCCGGGCCAGGTAGCGCGGACGCGCTCTGCCTCCGGCGTTACAAAGACGGCAGCGCCCTTCAACTCGACCGGCGCGTAAACCCGGGCGGCGACCTTCACGCCGCGCCGCACCGCAGCCTGCAAGTCGGCGGTGATCAGCCGCAACGCTTCCGGAAATACATCGAGCAACGCCACCCGCTTAGCCCCCGCCAGCATCGCGCGCGCGCGTTCCAGCACCTGCTCGACCGACGTCAACTGATAGACCCGATCGTCGCCCTCGGCCTGACGCAGCTTCGCCAGCTCGATCTCCGCTTGCTGCCGTTGAAGATCGAACGACCGCGCCATCCGGTCGAAGAGTTCGCCGTAAGGAACCGCACGGCACAACCGGTTCGCACTATCGTCGACGACGACGGCGCCACGTTGCGCCAGGGCCGCGATCGCCTTGTAGGTATTGGCGGTGGGCTTTCCGATCGCGTGGCTCACCCTGTAGCCCGTCGCCGGAGATTCCTGCAGCAGGAAGCAATAGACGAGCGCTTCGATCTCGGAAAATCCCAAAAAAGTGAGCGCTTTGGCGGCTTGAAATCGCATGTTAGTAGTATTAGCTACTACTAGTAAATATTTCAACCCCTGCAATGGTGGACGGCGATGCGTGTTGCTCTGACGTTGATCTTCTTGAGCCTTCTGGTGGCGCCGGCCATCGCCGCCCCCGATCCACGGGTTGCCGACATTTTGGCCCGCTCCAAAGCGGCAGCGGGCGGCACCGCGTGGGACAATGTCCGTTTTATTCGTACGAAGACGCAGATTGAAACTTCGGGCCTCAAAGGTCCCGGTGCAAGCCTTGAAGACGCGCGCACGGGCGCCTTCGTCGATACCTACAAGCTCGGCGCGTTCAGCGGCGCCTCAGGCTACGACGGCAAGACGGCGTGGGAACAGGACTCCTCAGGCCAAGTCGCCATACAAGGCTCCGACGATCAGCGTCACGGCGCCGTCAACGAAGCCTACCGCCGCTCGCACGCTTATTGGTACACCGACCGCGCAAAGGCAGTCATCGCGTATGGCGGCGAAACGCCGGACGCCGGACGCAAGTTTCACGTGCTCAAGATCACGCCGGAGGGCGGTCGACCATTCGACCTCTGGATCGACGCCAAGACGTTCCTGATCGATCGCGTCGCTGAACGCACCGCGCAGGAACTGCGAACGACATTCAGCAGCGATTATCGTCCGGTTGGCGGTCGCCTCGTGCCGTTCTTCACTCGCCAAACGAATGGCGAAACGAAGTACGACACGATCATCAAAACCGACTCGGTCGCCTTCGAGAACGATGCACCGCAAGCGGCCTTCGCGCCCCCCGGCCCGCCGAAGCGCGATTTCGGCATCGCGGGCGGTAAGAGCACGACATTCCCTTTTCGCCTCGTCAACAACCACATCTACATGCAAGTGCGGCTGAACGGCCGGCCCTATGAGTTCCTGTTCGACACCGGCGGTCTCAACGTCATCACGCCTACGATCGCGCGCGAGCTGGGCTTGAAGGCCGAAGGCGCGATACAGGCGCGCGGTTCGGGCGAGAAGAGCCAAGAGGCTGGCTTTACGACCGTCAACCGCGTCGACGTCGGCGGCGCATTCCTAGAGAATCAGACGTTTGTCGTCATCGGCTTGGAATCGTTCGGCGCGGTCGAAGGTGTGCCGATCACAGGCATCGTCGGTTACGAGATATTCAAGCGCTTCGTCGTCGTCACCGACTATGAAAACGCGCGCATCACCTTGATCGAGCCGGAGGGCTTCGCCTATCGCGGTCCCGGTACCCGCGTTGAAATGGCCCTGAACGACCGTACCCCCGAGGTCGCAGGCGAAATCGACGGCCTAAAGGGCAAGTTTACGCTCGACACCGGTTCGCGCTCGACGCTCGACCTCGCATCGCCGTTCGTCGAGAAGAACAATCTGGTCGCCCGCTATGGCGCGAAATACCAAGGCGTCACCGGCTGGGGTGTCGGCGGCGCCGCGCGCTCTTGGATCGTGCGCGGCAAGCGCTTCGCCATGGGAGGCGCCGCTGTGGAGGACCCCGTCGTTGAACTCTCGCAAAGCAAAGCTGGATCGAACAGCGACGCGTACCTCGCGGGTAACGTTGGTGCCGGCGTGCTGAAACAGTTCAATATTGTATGGGACTATGGCCGCCACCAAATTTTCTTCGAGAAGAACAAGCTCTACGGCCAACGCGACGTCTACGACCGCGCGGGCTTCTGGGCCAACATCGACGGCGACGCCTTCGTAGTGGTCGACGTCACGCCGGGCAGCCCCGCCGACGTTGCGGGCCTGAAAGCCGGCGATCGCATCCTCGCGGCGAACGGCAAGCGCGCAGTCTCGCAGTTGACGCTCGCCGACTTCCGCCTCCTCAAGAAGGCGCCGGCAGGAACGAACCTCATCCTCGACGTCGCCCGCGGGACAGGGCATCTGACAATCAACATGTTGCTGAGAGATTTGGTCTAGCGAGTTTTGGCCGACTGACTCGGCGCCAAACTGCTGTTGGTCTAAACTCTCGGCAGAAAGGGAGAAACCAGCAATGACCGAATTCGAAATGGCATACTTGCAAAATGACATGTTGGTTGCGCTCGCGAACGGAACCCAGTTCTTTTTCACGCTCTTAAGTGCGTTCTTGGCTGCCTCTTATGTCGGCGCCCATCGGCTAACGCGCCCCATGGTCGTCGTTGTCATCGGGCTTTTTGTTCTTACCGCGTTCAGTTCGATTCTGGCTCAGTTCCGTCAGATGGAGTCTCTCGCCGGTCTTGCAGAACAAATCAGGGCGTTTGCAGCCGCGGGTAAGGGTCTCCAGTGGAGCGCTGTGACGAAGATCCCCGCGTGGTGGGTCGAGAGCCTGCGTTACATTGCAGCCGCTGTCTTCCTCATCGCAGTCATCGCATCTGTCTTTTTCTTCTTCCACTGCCGCCGCGTAAATCACAAGGCGGAGGCGGGCGCCTGGAGGCCACGGGCGTAGCCGTGGCGCTCAATGTCCCGGCCGGTACTCCCGCTCCAGGTGCTGACGCAGGTCGGCTTCGTCCAGCCAAA
>CAZJOM010000033.1:8747-25966 GCA_964547645.1 uncultured Flavobacteriaceae bacterium | reverse complement strand
CCCGGCCGGTACTCCCGCTCCAGGTGCTGACGCAGGTCGGCTTCGTCCAGCCAAATCGGCTTCATCTCTTCGCGCAAGAAGATCGGTGACTGATCGGCATAGTGCGGCGACGCTTTATCGAGCGTCGCCGAGCCGAACTGATGAATGCCTTGCGCGCTCACCTTGCCATCTTTGTCCCACTCGACGAAGTAGTAAAGCGTATCGCCCTTGCGTGCTTCGAACCTCCCGTCAGCTTGCGGCACGATATCGGACTCGAAGTCGCGCAGCACATCCGGCCCGCCGCTCGCCGGCGCATCGATCGTCCCCCGCCGGAAGCGATTGACCTCGCCCCATTCCGGGTCCAGCCGCCCGTAGTGCTTCGTAAGCGTCGCGATCGCCGCCCGCAGCGCCGGAAGAATCTCGCCGGCGGGCTTCCCCGCATAAGTCGGCACTACGACCGGAAGGCCCACCATCACCGCCAGCGCTGCGCCACGGTTCTTTGCGTCCGTCGACATGTCGTAGGCCGCCAATATCGCCTGCGCCTTCTTCAGCTCCGCCGCGTCGGCCTCTTTCGAGAAGTCCATCATGGCCACGGCCGCGATCATCTTGGCGAGCTCGGATCGCGCCGAATATTTCTTGTCGTATTTGATCGTCCGAAAATCCTCGGCCGAGATCGACGAGTCCGCACTGAGCAGTTCCTGAAAGCGCAGTGCCCGGTTCGTCTTGCGCGTTTCGATCCCGAGCGTGGGCGAGAAACTCTCCGGCCTCAAATCTTCTTCCACCGCCGTCGACGTGAACGGCGTATTGTTGGCGTTGTAGACGAAGCCCGCCTTCGGATCGACGATCTTCGGCACGGCATCGAATGGTAGACTCTCCGTCCACAGCGTCCGCGACGTATCGCCGGGCAAATACTTCTGCCAATCGTAGGCCGGATCGCGCTTCGGAAAGACTGCGTTGTAAATGTAGGCGATGTGCCCCTGCGCATCCGCGAACGTGTAGTTCTGGCTTGGGATGGCCTGCAGCGCCAGTGCGCGAAGGAATGCCTCGCGCCCATCCGCTTTATTGATCCGATAGTACTCTTCGACTTGATTGATCCGGTCCATCGTCGCAAAGCGGATCGCATAGGTGCCGTGCGGCCGCTGGATCACCGGCCCGTACACCGACCACAGAACGTCCCGCTTCACCCGGATCGCAATCGGTCCCGCGATACGCAACTGCATCTCGGCCTGCTCGCGCGTAAAATCGCGCCATGCGCCGTCGAACTTGTACTGGTTCGCATTGTCCGGATTGACGGTCAGCACATAGATGTCGGTCAGATCGGGCGTGTTGACGGTGTTCGCCCACCCGAAGCGCGGCCCGAACCCATGCAGAATGAACGGCGAGCCCGGAAACACGCCGCCCGCCAGATCCCAACCTTCCTCCGACTTCAACCGCGCCTCGTACCAAGCGAGCGGCCCGGCATAAGGCTGATGCGAATTGATGAGCAATCGCGTATGTCCGTCCGCCGAACGCGATGGCGCCACCGCCATCGCATTCGACCCGGCGCCCTGCGGGATGCTCAATTCGTGCGCCCGCTCCGGCCCGAACAACTCGCTCAAGTGTCTCTCGAGTCCGAAGAATAACGGTGTGAAAAACACAAACCCGGCCGCGATATCGTCCGCGGTAACGCCCGTGAACCCTGCGACCACTTGGTCCGGATGCTGCGCCGCATAGAGATTGATGCCGTCGGCGTAGGCAGAGAGAACGCCGTAAGTCTTCTGCGAAATGCGCCCGTCCGCAAGGTTGTCCTTCATCCCCCCGTCGATCCGCGCCCGCACGCGAAGCAGCTGCACCAGATAATCCGTCACGACCGGATCTCCGCCGGCCGTATCGAACAACGCGCCAAGCCCGACCGCTTTTGTCAGCGCGTTCATCAACCGCGGCGTCTGATTGTCGACCAGCGCCAACCGCCCGCGGCTCGTCATCAACGACTGCTGAATAGTCGCGAAGTCGTCTTCCGCGTGCGCATAGGCGAGGCCGAAGGCTACGTCCTCGTCGTGCTTGCCATAAATGTGCGGCACCCCAAACGTGTCGCGCAACACGCGCACGTCGTACCTCTCCCCATTCGTTAAGTAGGAGGAACCCGCAAATGGCCCGACGAACGTAGGCTGCAAAAAAACGACGAACGCCACAACGAGCAACGCGAGAACGCCGCCGCCCCAAACCAGAATTCGCCGCATATTGCCCCTTGTTATCCGTTCAACTAGCCGCCCAACACATGCGGCGCCCACAGGCCGAGCGCGTAGACCACCGTACCGCCCACCCCGAGCCCCGCGCCAATATAGGCGAGCCAGCGCACCGACGTCACGACAGCAGCAGAGGCGAGCAGAATCCCAAGCTGCAGCGCTCCGCTGGAGAGGTCGAACGTCGCGTTCGCCGCCGCCGCATCGTCGCGCGCGGTCTCGACGACTTTCGCCCTTGCGGAGAGCTCCTTCCGCCCTTCGCCGGTCTCCGGCTCGCTGTCGTAGCGCGCGGCCGTCGCGCGCCAATCGGCGATCGCCTTCTTGATCGCCTCCTTCTTGGGGCCTTCTTCGAGGTCGGAACTGAGCAGCTCCAGCGACTCCGCCTGTGCCTTAAGCGTCGTCATGCGAATGGTTTTCGCCTGAAAGAACGCCCACGTGTTCGAGAGCTCGACCGTCCCTTTGAGCGCATCCGCCGAAGCGTTGCTGCCCCCGGCTTCGGAGAACGCCAACACGCCCGCCATCACGGCGATCAGAATGCCGATGCGTTTGTTGGTTTCGTTGAACTCAAGCTCAAGACCTTCGGCCATGTCTTCTCCTCACCGATTCGACCGCCGTATTGAAGCGGTCGAAGGGTAGGGCAGCAAGTGACCGACTAACGCGCGATGCAGTTCACATTATTGTCGACCCAGCTGCAGGGGTCGCCCGAAGGTTCCGGCTTTTGCTTGCCGGCAATTGCCCGCACGCTGTCCCCGATTGTGCGCCATGCCTCTTTTTCTTGCTCGCGCGCTTGCGCCAACTGCTCCTTGCGGTCGTCGGTCAGCTTGCCCTCGGCATCAAGCGCCGCTTCCTGATAGAGCCGGTTCGCATTGCCGTAGCTCAAATTGCGCTTCAAGAGTTGCGCGGTGACGAGGTCGAGCTTCATCGCCAGTTCTTTGCGCGTCGCCGATTGCGTCGGCCAGTGATCGTTCGCAGTCGCATCGATCTTGTCCCGGCAGTCGCGCTGATCGCGCGAGAGCGCGCGGATCGCTTCGACCTCGGCCGGTGTCGGCGTGTCATCGATGGCCAGCATTTCCGGCGTGATCTCGTCGACATGGACGAGCGGCACCTTGCCCCTAAGCATCGCCACTTCCGGATTCGAGCGCTTCTTCTCGCAGTATTTCACCGCGTCACTCATATCCATATCGGCTACGTAAGTGCGCACTACCGAGCAACCGCCCAGCGAAAGCGCTACGGCCGCCAACAACAGGAACCTGAGCCCCATCGTCCCCCACCAGCTATGTTTTGATTAATTCCCCAAGGAAGTCCCCATGGGGATGAAACCCCAATGCCGCCTCCCGCACAAGGCTGCTTCAAGGTAAAATTTCGCTTCGAACGGGAACATGTTGAATTTTCTCAAGGATTTTGGCTTCGGCCGGGTGGGCTTGTAACCCGGCCCGGAATCGAAGGACCCTGCACGCTCGAATTGAAGGAAGGGGTCCATGAAGCTCAACGCCGCCGCTATTTTGCTCCTCGCGCTCACGCCAGTCGCCTCGGCCGCCGAAGTCCCCGCAGGCGCCATGGCAACCGCGCTCCTTGGCGACCAGGCGAAGGGTCCGAATTGGACCGTCGCGCCCGAAGTTCGCAGCGACGGCTTCGTCCGCCTGTATTCGGTGGCCACACCCTACGGCGACTTTCAGGTGAACGGCCAGCGCCGCATGGATGAGCGCTTGCAGGAACTGCGCGCGCTGAAACAACTCGAAGAAATGTCGTCGACGAAAGTCTTCGCCGACGCGATCGGCACGGCAGGTCTCGCCCCCATCAAGTTTGGCCGCGATCTGGTTCTCGATCCGGTGGAAACGACCGGCAACCTATTCTCCGGAATCGCCAACATGTTCGACAAGGCGGTCAGCGAGGTCGAACATTCCGGCGCCAGCCGTGACGACTTCGTCGAGAGCGTCGTCGGCATCAAGAAAGCGATGCGCGAATTGGCGTTCGAGCTGAAGGTCGATCCTTACACCGACTTCACGCCTTTGCGCGACGGTTTGGAAGACGTCGCGCGGGTC
This sequence comes from uncultured Flavobacteriaceae bacterium, assembly GCA_964547645.1. GTDB lineage: Bacteria > Pseudomonadota > Alphaproteobacteria > Micropepsales > Micropepsaceae > SZUA-430. The sequence continues at coordinate 21,723 of CAZJOM010000033.1, read as the reverse complement.
ATGGCGGCAGGTGACATCTCCATCTCCGCCGCAATCTCTGCCATCCCCGGCGGTGCCGGCGTCGCAGTATCCGCGACCTCAACCGCCTCGGGCCTCGCGAACCCGATCCGCGACAAGAGTTCCGCCGAGATCGCCGAGCTGGTGACGAAAAAGCTGAAAGCCCTTAGCGTCAACGAAACGACGATCGAAGCCTTTGTCGAAAACAAGGCCTATTCGCCGGGCGACACCTTCGCGATTGCCGAAGCGCTAACGACGCTCGGCGCCGCCAACAGCGAAGCCTTCGTGCTGCGCGCCGCGAAGGCCGACAGTTCCGACCTGGCAAAATTCCACCGCTTCCGAGCGGACCTTCTGGCGAAGAACAACGCAAAGCTCGGCACGCTGAAGGAATTCTACGTCGTCGCCGAATTCGCCCTGAACCGCGACAGCAATGGCGCCTTGGTCGCCGCGTTTCCATTCGACGGCCTAAGCTGGACCGACGCCGTCTCGCGCAGCCTCTCGACGATCAGCCAAGAGCTCGCCACCCGCGGTGAGACCAAAGCCCCGATATTCGCCACCACCGGCAAAGTGTCCGCCATGGCGCAAACCGAGTTGAAAAAGCGCGGTTGGAAAATCCTCTCGCTCTAGGGAATGGGGACTAGGGAATGGGGGCTGGAAAACCTAACCCCCATTCACCATTCCCCAATCACCCCTTGTGATGCAGGCCACTCGCGCAGGATCGCACTGGCGACTATATTCCCCCTCGCCAAATCGGGAGATAGACGCGTGTTCAAGAGCCTCACATCCGCCGTCGCCGCCACCGCCCTGGTTGCCGCCTTCGCAGCGCCGGCCTTTGCGACCGGCCAAGTCTACGGCAACTACGGTCAGCCGCAAGGCGGTGGCTACTACCAAGGCCAGCCCTCGCACAGCTCAAGCTGCGACGCGGACGTGGCGGTAGGAACCGGCCTCGGTGCGATCGTGGGCGGCGTTATCGGCAATCAATTTGGCAAGGGTTCGGGCAAGACCGCAGCGACCATCGGCGGTGTAATCCTCGGCGGCATCGCGGGCAACGCGATCGCGAAGGACACCTGCCGCGACAAGAACCACGACGCCTATTACTACAACAACACCTACTACGACGCCTTCAACGATCCCGATGAAGGCGACGAGTATGAGTGGCGCAATCCGTACACGAACAACTACGGCTATGTGTCGGCCGGCGACTACTACGAAGACGGCTACCAAGGTTATTCTGGCCCCTGCCGCGAGTTCGAGCAGCGCGTTTACATCGACGGCCATCCCGAAACCGCTACCGGCGTTGCCTGCCGCCAGGGCGACGGCACTTGGCGGATTGTGTCGGGACAGTAGTCCAGGGATCAGAAATCAGGGATCAGGGATCAGATGCGCAAGCGTCGCCGCCCCGCTATTCTGATACCTGATCCCTGAATCCCTGATGCCTGATAATGTCTGCTCCCCCAAAAACCGTCCTCACCGCCACGCGGCAAGAAGAACAAGCGATCCGCGATGCCGTGCGCAATGCGGATCCGCTGACGCTAGGCCCCGGCCGCATCATCGCGAACGAGACCCATGCCGCGGGCGTCCTCGACCTCTTCGCGGATCCAGCAGTCTCCGAACCGATCTACGATCTGCCGCGCCCGTTCACGTTGTCGTCGATCGCTGCCTGGATCGCTGAGGCCGAACGGCAGCGCCAAACCGGCGACGGCCTCTTGATCCTGACCGCCACACCCGACGGCACCATCGTGGGCTATTCCAAAATCTCCGTCTGGCCCGACCGCGCCTCCGCCGAACTCGGCGGCGCAATCCGCGCCACGCTGCAAAACAGCGGCGCCGGCGGCAGCGGCGCCGCCCACACGTTCGGCTGGATTTTTTCAACCCTCAAAGTCCGCCTCATCGGCCTAACCGCCGCCCTCGACAACATCCGCTCCGCCAAACTCATAGACCGCATAGGCTTCCGCCGGCTGGGCGAGCGCGAAAGCATAAGGCCGGACGGCACAATAAGACGCTCGCTCTATTGGGAGATGACGGCGGCGGAGTGGGTTGCTAAACGAGGGGAGGTCTAACCCCCGCACGTTCGTCGGAAACGCAAGCATCGATGCAACCTGAGAATCCGAACGACCGTGCGCCCGAGGAGCCTCCGATCGAGCGAGACGATCTCGTCGAGACGAGGCACGGCCAACTGCAGATCATTCCGAACGACAGGCCCGTCTCGCAGGCGCTGGCGCTGTACGGTGAGTGGGCCCAAGCGGAAATCGACGCCATTCTGCCGCGCGTGCAGCCGAATGGCGTTTTCGTCGATGCTGGCGCGAACATCGGCGTTCACACGCTAGCGGTCGCTCGGGCCCGGCCAGGGGTAAAGATCCACGCGATCGAACCTCACCCACAGATCGCTCAAATTCTGCGCGCAAACGTCGCCAGCCTCAGCGATCGGGTAACCGTGCACCAGTTTGCACTTGGCGCAAGATCGGGAACCGGCTTTATGCCGCGGTTGGACACGAGTGTCGTCGGCAATGCGGGTGCCACTTCTCTCATGAATGAGGGGCAAGACGGCGCCGACCGTATCGCGGTCAAGACGCTCGATTCGCTTCACCTCGAAGATGTGACCTTTCTGAAGCTCGACATCGAGGGCGCTGAGGCTGCAGCCTTATCGGGCGCAAAGCAGCTGATCGCCAAGTCGCGCCCCGTGATCCTTTCCGAAGTAAACACGCTCCAGTCTGCGTTGGACGTCTTGGCCGCCATGAAACCACATGGCTTTAGCGCGTTCCTGATGACCACACGGGCCTTCAATCCGGGAAACTTCAATGGGGAAGTGCGAAACATTTTCGGCTACGCAGCGGAAACCGCATTGGCCTTTGTTCCACCCGGCCGGATCGCGCCGGAGGCGTCAAAGCTCTGCCGCGTCGATCCGGTTGAAACTGTAGAAGATCTAGCGAGAGCGTTTCTCGCGGCGCCGCGATTTGGCGATCAGAGTCCGATCGACCGCGACGCAGCCGCCCTGAAGGCGGCGTTGCAGATCGAGCGAGTAGCGGCCAAGTCGCGACTTGACCAACGGCAGTCGGCACGCGATCAACAAACTCAAGCGCTGCTGGATCACAAGAGTTCCGAACTCGCCGCACTACGTGCGAGCGCTGATCAACGCGCAGCGCGGCACGAAGAAGAACTGGCGGCACTCACCGCGAAGCTTGCCGCGCTCACTGGCGAGATCGAACGGAAGAACGCTCAAGTTGACGAGGCGCGTAGGATCGCCGGCCAACACGAATTGGCGCTTCGATCCGCCACGCTCGATCTGGCAGCAAGAACGAACGAGCGCGACGCACTTTCCGAACAGTTGACCGGTATCCGCGATGAGCTCGAGCAGCAACGGAAGTCGTCCGCACAACGCGTCTTGGAGCTTGAAGAGGTCACACACCGGCAGCTAGCGGCTACACAAGAGGCTGAAGCGCGGCTGAAATCCGTGCAGCTCAAGGCACTGGCCTCCGAGCGGTCGGCGTCAGACGCGACGGCTGCGAAAACGAGTATCGAACGGCACCTCGCGCCTCTCAAAGACGGTATTCGCCACCTTCGCGAAGCAGAAAGGAAAGCCAAAAGCGCTGTCACGATTCTCCACCGTGAGAAGGAGGCGATCTCAAATGAACTCGTTGAGCTTCGCGCGCGTCACGCCGTTGTGACGCAATTTCTTCAACCCGAAGGCCTCATCGAGTTGCGAAAGGGACTCCTTGGCCAGGCGACGCGCCGTAGCGGGCTGCTCGCCGATGCTTATCGCGAAATCAAGGGTTCCGGCTTCTTCGATGCGGATTGGTACGCGGCCAGCTATCCGGATGTTGCGGCGAGCGGCATCGATCCCATCGTGCATTTCGTCTTGTTTGGCGGGTACGAAGGGCGCGATCCCAGCGAACGTTTCTCCTCGCGCCAGTACTTGGATACCTATCCCGACGTGCGGCGGTCGGGCGTGAATCCTCTGCTGCACTACCTGCGATGGGGCAGGCGGGAGCTCCGCAAGATCCGCCGAGACGAGCCCCTCCGCCCGACCGGCGGGCAGGCGCTGACGGCACCGTCGTTCACGCAGTCGGCACCGCCGATGGCGTTCTTTCATCGGCTGCCGACGCCTGAGAAAGAAATCGCGGATGTACAGGTCATCATTCCCGTCTATCGCGGCTACGACGAAACTCTCGCCTGTCTCGCGTCCGTGCTCACGGCAAGCAATGTCGTCAAACACGAAGTGGTGGTCATCGACGATTGCTCGCCCGAGCCCGAACTATCGGCGGCGTTGGACGAAATCGCGGACCTCGGCCTCATCACGCTGCTAAAGAACGAGCACAATCGCGGCTTTGTCGGTACGGTCAATCGCGGGATGACGCTCTCCGAGAGCCGGGATGTCGTACTTCTCAACAGCGACACGCTCGTGTTTGGCGACTGGTTGGACCGCCTCAGGGCGCACACGCGAGGCGGCGATCGCATCGCAACCGTGACGCCGTTCACCAACAACGGCACAATCTGTAGCTTTCCGAATTTCTGCGCCGACAACCCGGTCGCCAGAAGCACCAGGCTCGAGCGTATCGACGAGCTGGCAAAGAAATTACATCGCGCGCGCGCGATGGAGATACCCACAGCCGTTGGCTTCTGCATGTACATCGCTCGGGCAGCCCTGCGCGACGTCGGCATTTTCGATGAAGCCACGTTCGGTCGCGGATATGGCGAAGAGAACGACTTTTGCATGCGCGCGGCGGCAAGTGGCTGGAAGCACCTTCACGCCTTGGACACGTTCGTATTCCACTCGGGCGAAGCATCCTTTGGCGCGGAGGCGTCCGAAGGAAAGGCGCGAGGCTTACGGGCTTTGCAAGCGAAGCACGCGGGCTACCAAGAAAAGATCGATCGCTTCATCGCCGCTGACCCCGCGAAGCCGAGCCGCCTGGCGCTGAGCATCGCCTGCAGACTGGATCGCGTGCCTCAAGAGACCGTGCTTTGCGTAAGCCATACCCTCGGCGGCGGCATCGCCCGCCACATTCGTGATCGCAAAGAGCGCCTCGCACGGGAATCGATGGAGCTACTTGTAGTGCAGCCGTCTGCGCCGGGAACGCTGCTCGGCGCGCTCACCGTCGAAGGAGCGCCGGCCGAGGAAAAGCTGCTTGTCGATCTCGGCGCGGGCTTGGCTGATGTGGCCGTCGCTCTGCGTCAACTCGGCGTTCGACGGATTGAACTGCACAGCACCGTCGGATGGTCGGGCAAGATCGTCGAAACCGTTCGGCAACTGGTCCAGCAATCGGGTGCAACGCTCAAGGTGATCCTCCACGACTACGTCTTCTTGTGTCCGCAGATCAATCTGATCGACGAGACCGGGCGCTATTGCGGCGAGCAAGGCGTTGCGCAATGCCGCCAATGCTTGTCGAAAAGCAACGCCCAGCCGTTGACGGTTCATCCCGACTTTCGCACCGGATTGCCCGACATCGCGGCCTGGAGAGGTGCGTACGCTCAGTTGCTGACCGCTGCCAACGAGATCGCAGCGCCCAGCTCCGACACGGCTGCCCGTTTCCGTCGCTATTTCCCCAACCTCAACATTGCGGTTGAACCGCACCCGGAAACTCTGGCGTACATTCGACCGCTTCGCGCGCGGCCGAGTTCGCGCGAGCCCGTGCGCATCGCCACGATTGGTGCGATAGGACCACTGAAGGGGTCCCAGACAATCCTGAAATGCGCCTTAGACGCGAGGGAGCACCACAAGCGCCTTCGTTTTGTGGTCGTGGGTTACAGCGACATCGACGATCGCCTGAGGAGCGCCGGCGTCGATATCACCGGCGCCTATGAAGAACTCGACCTCGGTGGCATTCTAGAGGCGGCACAACCCGATGTAATCTTCCTGCCGTCCGTCTGGCCCGAGACCTATTGCTACGCGCTGTCGGCGGCCATCGCGACGACGCTGCCGATCTGCGTCTTCGACCTGGGCGCCCAGGCCGAGCGCCTCCGGTCGCGCCCGAACACACTGATCCTGCCGTTGTCGATGGTCGATCATCCCGACGCGATCAACGATCGCCTGTTCGAGTTTTCGCAACGCGCAGCGCTGCCTTGATGGTCTACCGCGCCGCCCAATAGGATTCCAAGCCGTAGTTGTATCGGTCCATCACTGGCCGGCACGCGTCGAGGAATGTTCGCACTTTTTCGTCGGACCAGCCGGATTGACTCAACGGCACCCAGGGGTGTGCCGCCGGTTGTGTTTGGACCAAATGCTCGTAAAATCTCGCCCGCTCGTCTTCCGGAAGTTCAAGAAAATCCGCGATCCGGGTGGCCAAGAGCTCGCGTTCGGCAAACATTTCGTAGAAGTCGATCTCGAGAATCGGGGACTTCAACTCGCCCTTAAGCCGGTCCCAGTGTTCGATGATGTCGCTCCACTCCGTGCAGTGTTCATGAAAACTGACGTCGGGCCATTTGCGCTGCTTCGAGATGATATTGTCGATCCCGCGGCGCCGGCAGAAAATGAACCGCGAACCATCCAAGGACGCTTCGATAAGCTTCGCATACTTCAACGGCAGGATGTTCGGCGTCTTGTCCAAGTAAAAGCCGCCGGGAAATTGGAGTCTGATCTGCCGCACATAGGCATTGACGATGTCCTTCCAAAAAAGGTCCCGTTTCCAATCGGCGAGCATGGTTCCAAATTTGAGAGCCTCTTTATACTCTTCGAAATTGCGTTCGATCGCCTCATACAGAGCGCCCAACAGACCGATCGTATGTCCCTCGCCGTGCCCGGTGTATCTGGTCTCCGTCAGCGCATTGCGAAGCGCGCTCGTCCCCGAGCGCGTTGTGCCGACCACGAAGAGATTGACGCTCATGCGGGTGCGCTGGCTTTGGACACTTTTCGAAAGAGAGACTTGTGCCTCTTCCAAGCTTCGTCAAGCGACACCTCGCCCCGGATGCTTGCGCTCTCGCTTGTCCAAAGTTCGGGGTTGTCGAGGCAGCGCAACATGATCTCCGAAAGCTGCTCCGCGTTCCCGGGTTGAAAAAGCAGCGTTGATCCGGTGGCGCGGATGCGCTCGCCGAGTCCGCCGGTATCCGACGCGATAACGGGACGCTTTGCCTCCCACGCTTCTGAGACCACAAGAGCGAAAACCTCTGGCCAGATCGACGGAACGACGACCCAATCCACCTGGCCCATCAGATCGATGACGCCTTCGCGAGCATAGTCGCCGATCTCTTCGAGAAAGAAGTTCTCGGGCGCGTTGGCCGTCAGCTTCTCGATCTTCTGAACATAGGCCGCACTGGCGAACGCCTTGTTGCCGCCAAAAATCCGTATTCGGACATCGCTGTCGGTCTGGCGGGCCGCCCGAATTCCCGCGTCGATCAACACATCGATCCCTTTCGCATCGACATACTGACCGAAAAAGCCGAACACGTTGGTCCGCCGCGATGGCGGTTGCTCGGGTCTGTTTGGGCTGATCGCGCGATGGCCGTTCGGGATCACCTCGATCTTGTCTCGCGGCAGGCCCCAGTCGACGAAACGGTCCCGGACATAGCTCGTGGGCGTGATGAAAGCATCGACGTTCTCGAAATAGGTCTGAAACATCCGCCGCCGCAGAACGTACCGGTCGACGTCATAGTCCGCATAACACTGGACGCATTGATGCGGTAAGGGCGTATGGCAGGTCTGGTTCGAACCGACCTTAATGAGATGCCCGTTGTGCCGGCAAATCGGCAGGTACTCGTGCAGCGTATAGGTGATTGTCGCGTTAGGGCAGCAGTCGCGCGCGATCTGCAGTGTCTCCAGACCGATCAACAGGCTGTGGTGAAAGTGAATGACGTCCGGCGCCGTCTCTTTGAACAATTTGCGAAGTGCAAGGGTTCGACGCGGGTCAATCGACAGATGATAAAATCCGTCGAAGCCTTGCGTTAGCAGCAGCAACTCGTCGTCCCGCTCGCCAAGTCGCGAGACCACGGCCCCCGTCCGATTGTGCCGCGGAAACGCGTTAGCATCGATCGCCCCGACGAATGTTGCGGTGTACGCCGCATCGGCCCGGGCCGCATCGAACAGATCGTAGGCGACCATCTGGGCGCCCCCACGCAGAACCTGCGGATGATACAGCGACATCACTAAATACTTGCAGGTCATGAACGCGCTCCCGCAGTACCGATGTTGTTGTCAGCGCCGCTAGGGGCGCTCAGTGCCTTGTATCGGGAGCCCCACCGCTCGGAGAACTGAACACGGTTGATCCATCGTGTTGATATGCCAACAGGGGAATTGTGCGCTCCAACGCCCTCCAGATGCGTGAGGACGGCCGGTTCGAACACTTGCACCTGTCCGCCTTGCTCCCAGACCCGCAGGCAAAAGTCCGCGTCCTCGTAGTGCGCGAAAAGATAGTCGGTCGAAAGCCCACCAAGCCTGAAGAAGTTCTCCTGCTGGATCATCCAGAATGCGCCCGAGACGGCGGGGACGCGGCGCAGCGACGGCTTCGCTGTATCGGGGGAAATGCTGCCTTTGCCATAATGCTCAACGCGCAACAGCGATCGCTTCGTGCGTGCGTCCTCGTCATAAGTCGGGTCTTCGGCGATAAACATCCCGTCGTGCATGAGTGCACCGGATCCGTAGACCATTCGTGCGCCCATCAGTCCGTTCTTGGGCAGGGGTTGATCGAGAAGCGCGCCAACGCCAATGCGCGCCTCTGGATTCGGAAAGATGTCCGGATTCACGAGCGCCACGCGTGAGGATTGCGCGACCGAGACGCCGTGGTTGTTCGCGGCCGAGAACCCCGAATTGCTCGATGCTGCTATGACGCGGATTGCGAACGGCACCAAAGCATCGACGGCGGCCGCTTCACGAAGAAAACCATCCAACCCATCGCACTTGTTCAGCACGATGATCCACTCGACGTCGGGCCGCTTCAAGACGCGGCTCAACAACAGATGTTGCAGTCGAAAGAGTGTGAGATCGTTGTAGAGCACGGTCACAAAGCTGACGCGGTCGGCCGCAGGAGTCGCTTTTTTTTGCGACGTGAACACTTCGGTGTAGCTGACCCCGCCGACATAGGACTTCCAGACCGGCATTAGCGCCCGCCCCATGAAGGCGCATGCCGCGTAGCTGTTCGAGACCGGCAGCTGCGCGACGAAGGCACAGCGGTTCAGCACCGCTTGCAAGAACGCTTCTTCCGACAGCGGATGCACGGTGCGCGCGTAGATGCCACGACGTTGTCCGAGATTGAATGACATCTCCGTCGCCCGAATCGGCGCACCCATGGAGAACATGCACACGAACGCTGCACGAACGTCGGGTTCCTCAAGATGGCGGCAAACATCTTCGCGCTTGTAGTACGCGAAGCGATCCGCCGGGATCTCGAACTCCTCGTGGCCGATGCGGATTGTTAAGGAAAATTCGGCATGGAGTTTGCGATTGATCCAACCCGAAAGAAAGACGCTCCCGCCCAAACTCGTGACGGCCGCTTCGATATTGAGCGTCGCGTCGAGATACTGATAGGCCCGAAGCTCGTTGCGGCCGTAGGTGTGGTAGTGGCGCTCGGCCGATGTTGGGTCGCCGTCAGCGAGGCTCGATCTCAGATCGTCGTTGCTGGCAAGATAATCATCGGGCAAGAATTTGGGTGGCATATCGGGCAATGGCTAGCTGGGACGAGCTAGACGCACGTAAACACCCAAAAGCTCGACCGCTCTGCCCTTACCCGCGGGGTCTGCTTGCAGCACTAGGATGGAAGGGTTCTGGAATCCACCCTCCGGCTGCGGGACTTTGAACGTCACTTTGTGCAGTTCGAAGTCGTTCGACAGCGCTATTGGCTTCCAACCCGTGTTGCCGGCCTGCTGTGTCGCGTACATGACAAAAAGAGTGTCGGACGAATTGCTGGGAGCCCGCCGTGCGATCACCGCTATCTCGATGTCGCGTCCCGCAGTCGAGTTGTTGAACTCGCGTGTGAACAAATGGCTCAGGCCCAGAGCTTGCCAAGCAAAGCTCTTTGGGTCGAGCGCTGTCGCACTTGTCAACCTTGCATAAACTGCGTCGGACCCATTCAGGCTGAAGCGCTCAAGCGTATGTCCCTCGGCGATGCTCCATGTCTTGATGTTTGATTCCGCAAACGTAGCCACCTGTCCGCCGGCCGCCGCTGTCTCGCCCATCTCCGCCATCAACTGTTCCGCCGTGGGCGGGACGCCCATCAGCTGCTGAATACCTAGAAAATTCGTGAAGAACAGCACGCCCCCGGCGACGGCGGCAAGCGCGATCGCTCCCGCAAGATAAAGTCCTGATCTCGACATAGGCTCCACCGAAAGTAACGCTAACGACCCTCTCGAAACGACGATATACAGCGCCCGGCGTCCCGTGCAAGTTTGCCGTTCAAGAGATGTGTCCGTTGCAAGCGCTGCTATCGACATCTTGGGCTTTTACCACTGCGTGCGGGGTCCCATCGCCGCAAGAAAGGCGTGCCGAAACCTTAGGGAGGGAACGCGGAGTATGAACGTCCTTGTTACGGGTGGAGCAGGGTTCATCGGATCCGCTGTCGTCCGGAGCCTGGTCCGCGCCAATGCGAACGTGCTAGTCGTCGACAAGTTAACCTATGCCGGCAACCTCGACTCGTTAACGCCGGTCGCAAACGCTCCGAACTTCGCCTTCCTCCAGGCTGACATTTGTGACGGCGCGGCCCTGCAGGCCGCTTTCGACCGTTCCAAACCCGACGTCGTCATGCACCTCGCGGCCGAGAGCCACGTCGACCGTTCGATCGATGGACCCGCCGCCTTCATCACGACGAATGTCGTTGGGACCTTTCAACTCCTCGACGCGGCACTCGCTTGGTACCGGTCGTTGGGCGAGGTGGCGCGCGCGCGCTTTCGCTTCCACCACGTCTCAACCGATGAGGTCTTCGGCGCGCTCGGCGCCGATGGCCTGTTCACGGAGACGACGCCCTATGCGCCCCGTTCACCCTATTCGGCGTCGAAGGCGTCATCCGACCATCTGGTGCGCGCGTGGGGTGAGACCTATGGCTTGCCGGTCGTGCTCTCCAACTGCTCGAACAACTATGGCCCCTATCAGTTTCCAGAAAAGCTCATTCCACTGATGATCTTGAACGCCCTCGCCGGCAAGCCGCTGCCTGTCTATGGCAAGGGCGAGAACGTCCGCGACTGGATCTATGTAGACGATCACGCCGAGGGCCTGATCGACGTCGCAACCAAGGGCAAGCCCGGCGAAACCTATCTCCTGGGCGGCCGCGCCGAGCGCAAGAACATCGACGTCGTGCGCACGCTCTGCCACATCCTCGATCGCCTGGCGCCGCAGGACAAACCCTATGAGCGCTTGATCACCTTCGTAACCGATCGCCCCGGCCACGATCACCGCTACGCAATCGATTGTACGAAGATTGAACGCGATCTCGGCTGGCGCCCGCGCACCACTTTCGAGGCCGGACTCGAGCAAACCGTCCGCTGGTACCTCAACAACAAGGAGTGGTGGCAACGGATCCAATCCGGCGCCTATCGCGGCGAACGCTTAGGGCTCGGCCGGGCGGGGGCGGAATGAAGGTCGCGGTCTTCGGCGCTGCGGGCCAAGTCGGCCGTGCGCTCTCAGGCGCAGCCGAACGGCGCGGCATCGCCGTCGCCGCCTTCGACCGCGAGGCCGCCGACATCACCGGCGCTGCCACAATACGCGCCGCGCTCGCGCGAGCGGGGGCCGACGTCGTTGTCAACGCCGCTGCCTACACCGCGGTCGACAAGGCCGAATCCGAGTCGGCACGCGCCTTTGCAGTCAACCGCGACGGCGCTGCAAACCTGGCCCGCACAGCGGCGGACGCGGGACTTCCGTTGATCCACCTTTCGACCGACTACGTCTTCGATGGCGCGAAGAGCCGCGCCTACACCGAAGAGGACCCCATCGCGCCGCTCGGCGTCTACGGCCGCTCGAAGGCAGAGGGTGAAGCCGCGGTCCTCGCATCAAAGCCGAACGCCACCATCCTCCGCACCGCGTGGGTCTACGGCTTGGAGGGCGCGAACTTCGTCAAAACGATGCTCCGTCTGGGCGCCGAACGTGACACCTTGCGCGTTGTCCACGACCAGCGTGGCTGCCCGACCTTCGCCGACGATTTGGCAGATGCGGTCCTGACGATCGCGACGAAGCCGCGGGCCGGCATCTACCACGTATCAGGGCAGGGTGAGGCCACTTGGTTCGAGTTCGCCACCGCGATCTTCGCCAATGCCGCCCGCCACGGTGCGCGCGCGCCGCATCTGGTCCCCATCACAACCGCAGAATACCCGACACCAGCTCGCCGTCCTGCCAATTCGGTCCTCAGCAACGCCAAGGTTAAGCGCACCTTCGCGGTTGAACTCCCCCACTGGAATGATGGATTGTCCCGCATGCTGAACGCACACTTCGCGGGGCCGCAGTCATGAAAGGCATCATCCTGGCCGGCGGCCACGGCACGCGCCTTTACCCGCTGACCCTGTCGCTCTCGAAACAGCTCTTGCCCGTCTTCGACAAGCCGATGATCTACTATCCGATGTCGATGCTGATGCTCGCCGGCATCCGCGACATTCTGATCATCTCGACACCGCACGATCTGCCGATGTTCAAGCGCACGCTGGGCGACGGCGCCGACATTGGCTTGAACCTGACTTACGCCGAGCAACCGAAGCCCGAAGGCCTCGCCCAAGCCTTCCTCATCGGCGCCGACCATATCGGCAATGACTCAGTCGCGCTGGCGCTCGGCGACAACCTCTTGTTCGGCCAGGGTTTGCAAGCCGTTATGCAGCGCGCCGCCGGCCTCAAGACCGGCGGTCTCGTCTTCGGCTATCACGTTCCGGATCCGGAGCGTTACGGCGTGGTCGACTTCGATGCCGCGGGCCGGGCGCTCTCCATCGTCGAAAAGCCGAAGCAGCCCAAATCGAACTGGGCCGTCATCGGTCTCTATTTCTACGACAACGGCGTCGTCGACATCGCCCGCAATCTGAAACCGTCGGCGCGCGGCGAACTCGAAATCACCGACGTTAACGCCCGCTACCTGGAACGCGGCGC
>CAZJOM010000033.1:0-8647 GCA_964547645.1 uncultured Flavobacteriaceae bacterium | reverse complement strand
TTCGCGCACGGCTTCTGTACGCTCGAACCCGATACGATCGTCCTCTACAAAGTCGACGCCCACTACGCGCCGGAAGCGGACGCTGGTATCTTCTGGGCCGACGAGTCGCTCGCCATCGCCTGGCCGGTCGCAGCGGACCGCGCGCACCTTTCGCCCAAAGACGCGGCGCTTCCGCGCTTCGAAACTGTTGCTAGCCCATTTTAGGAGGCGCCATGGATTTGCTGCGCTTCTTCCGGCCACGGCCAGCGAAAGACAAGCCGGACGCTGTCACCGACCCGCGGGCCCTGCGGGGCGAGAACGAAGCGATCGCAGGTGCCGTTGCAGCATTCCTGACTCAAACGCGCCTGTTTGATCGCGACGAGTATCTCCGCACCTATCCCGATGTCGCTAAGTCCGGTCTTGACCCGTTGCACCACTTCGCTCTCGTCGGTGTCCATGCCGGGCGGACGTTCACCAGCAAACAAACGATCGCCCGCCTCTGGCGCGAGGTTTTGGAGAACGCCCCGATTGTCGTCTCTCCGGCGCCAATGACGGATTCGGCCCGCTACCGCGTCGCGATCTACGTCTCTAGCCTCGGCAACTTCTTCATGACCGAGATCGCGGAAGCGCTGAAGGCCGGATTCGACGATCTTGGCGTACGCGCCGAATTGTGTGACGAGACGGCTGAGCCTCGCGACGCCACACACCACATTGTCGTCGCGCCGCACGAATTCTTCCTTCTGGGAGACGGGCGGCGCTGGGCCAACGATGCATTCGTATCGCGCGCAATCATGGTTGCCACCGAACAAATTCAGACCGCTTGGTTCGCGCGCTCGCTCGTCTTCTTGTTGCGCGCCAAGGCGGTGGCCGACATGAACGAGCAGAGCACCGCGATCCTGCGGAAGGCCGGTGTCCGTGCCGTTTCAGTTCAGCCGGGTTTTAGTGCGGCGTTCAAACCCCTGGCAACGCCGGCGTCGGGCGCGGCCTTGTCCGCCTTGGCGCCTCTTTCCGACAACGTCCGTGCGTTCGACATTACTGCCCCGCGCCTTGCCGACAGACCGCTCGATCTCCTCTTTCTGGGCAGTCACTCCGCGCGCCGCGAACGCCTACTCGCAACCTACGCCGATGCCTTCGCGGACTTGCAGACGTTCATCCATCGGCGGCACATGGATCGACCACTCCAGCCCGCGACTGACCCAATGGCCGCAACCGCGGTAACCGCCGCGCTGCTGCTGCGATCGAAGCTCCTGCTCAATCTGCACAGGGACGACTACACATACTTCGAGTGGTGGCGTCTCATGCAGGCATTTTGGCTCAAGACCGTCGTCGTGACGGAACCGTGCTTTCCGCATTCAATCTACAAACCCGGCATCCACTACTTTGAAGAAGCTCCGGATCGAATTCCGGGCTTGATTGAGTGGCTCGTCCGCACACAGGACGGCCAAGCCAAAGCGGAAGAGGTGCGCGCCCGTGCGCATCGTGATTTTATGGCGCACTCGCCCGCCAAAGTCGCGGCGATGGCACTCCTTGAAATCGGTTTGGAAACGTAACATCAGTCCGAAAGAACATCACGATGAGAACTATGCTCCAATCCGATCTGAAGTCATTGCCCTTCCTGCACCGCGGCAAGGTGCGCGATATCTATGCGGTCGGCGACGATAAGCTTCTCATCGTCCAAACCGATCGCCTATCGGCCTTCGACGTGATCTTGTCGGATCCGATTCCGGGGAAGGGCAACGTGCTGACGCAACTCTCGTTCTTCTGGTTCGAGAAGCTCCACCATGTGGTTGCCAATCACCTGACTGGCGTCACCGCCGAGTCTGTCGTGAGCGCATCTGAGCGCGAAGCCGTCGCCGGCCGGGCGATGGTGGTGAAACGCCTGAAGCCGTTGATGATCGAAGCGGTCGTCCGCGGCTACGTCGCAGGCTCCGGCTGGAAGGATTACAAGCAAACCGGCGCGATCTGCGGTATCAAGCTGCCGGCGGGGCTCGCCGAGGCGCAACAACTTCCCGAACCGATCTTCACCCCCGCCAGCAAAGCGCCCGCAGGCGAACACGACGAAAACATCTCCTACGACGAAGCCGTCAAGATTGTGGGGGCCACTTACGCCGCTCAAGTGCGTGATGCCTCGCTCCGCCTCTACAGCGAAGCCTCTGCCCACGCCGCGACGAAGGGCATCATCATCGCCGACACGAAGTTCGAGTTCGGTGTCGACTCGGCGGGAAGGCTCCATCTGATCGACGAAATCCTAACCCCCGACTCGTCCCGTTTCTGGCCGAGGGCAGGCTACCGCACCGGCATCAGCCCGCCATCGTTCGACAAACAATTCGTCCGCGATTGGCTCGAAACGCAACCCTGGAACAAGAAGGCCCCCGCGCCGAAGCTTCCGCCCGACGTGCTCACCAAGACAGCGGATAAGTACCGCGAGGCGCTACGCCTCCTGACGGCCTAACCGAGGGCATCGCGAAGAGCCGCCAACGTCTTGTCGAGCGGTTCCGCCTGCGCCAAGAACTCTTGAGCAGTGGCTGCAGCGCTAAGGGCCGCGTCGCGCATTGCGCCGTCGTCCTGCGCGCGACTTACCGCGTCTTTGAAGCGTTTGATCTCGAAGGGTTGCACGATGATGCCCGCACCGAGTTCTTCTACCGCGCGCGCCGTCGCGTACGCTTCGAAGTGGCGCGGCGCGAAGACCTGTGGCCGCCCCGCGGCAAGCGCCGCATTCGTGAATCCCGAGCCGCCGTGCGAGAACACCGCGCTCGCCTCTGGCAAGACTGCGGCGAGCGACGGCGCGGTGTCGTACACCTGAACGCCGCGGCTCTTGATCACCGCGCCGCGTGCGCCAAGCGAACCGCGAAAAAAAGCGCTCGCCTCCGGCCCCAAATCCATCAGCGCTTGGGTCACCTCGGCGACAAGCGCATAGTCGGCGGCCGAGTAGGCGAACAGTCGCCTCTTTACCGGGAATGGCGCGATCGCGGGCATCGGCTCGATAGGACCCAACACAGCCTCGCGCCGCGCGTGGCGATAAGTGTCCAACATCGGGAACGAATAGATGCCGCGAAACACGCCACGAAAAGGCTCGCAGATCGTCGCTGGCGTCGAGCGCCTTAAGCCTGTGAGCGCCGCCTGCATGACCTCAAGCACTGGCCGCTGCCGTTGCGGCTCGCCTTTGCCAAGTTCGAACGGCGGAAACTCCTCCGCGTCCACTGGCGGCACGACAAATCCGTTCCCGACGAGCGCCACCGGAATGCGCTTGAACGCGCTCACTGCGGCGGTCGGCGCATGTTCGCAAACGACGAGGTCAGGCTTGATGAGATCGTACACCTGGTCCCAGGCGCCGACCTGTGCGATCAAGTTCTCGACCGACCCATACCCGTTGCCAGCCAGAATATCGGCGTAGGTGCCGCTCAAGGCCGATGGCGGCGCAGGCTTCGGCCAATGCGGCGCGGCCAAGATCGGCGCATCCACGTCCGCAAGCGCCGCCCGCGTCAGCACCGGATCGCGCAGCACGAAGACCGGCTTGGCGCCCCGCGCCTTTACCCCCAGCGCAATCGCCTTCAGCGCTGGCAGATGGCCAAGCCCCTCGCCGAGCTCCCATGCAAACAAGATCGTCTTGCCGTCGAACGCCAACGTGAGGCACCTGCGCGGTTGTGTCGCCATCCTAGGGCGAGCACCCCGCGGAAGACAAATCGCCAGCCCCATATGGTGGTGCACAAGAAAAGAAGGCGCGGTGTGACCCGCGCCTCAAGTCGAGGGGCATGCTAGGCGAAAACTAACAGTTCGTGCCGCCGTACTGGGCGCACAACTTTTGCTGCTCTTGCTGCACCTGCTGGAACAGCGAGAGCAACGCCGAATCCGGATCGTACTTGCGATGGCGGTCGCGCAAGCTTGCAGACTCGCCGAAGTAATAGGTCAAACCACCCATGACGCTGTGGTAGTCGTCCTCGCCCCACACGCCTTGCGCATTGAACGCGAGGCCAGGCAGCGCCGAGAACCCGGGCTGCCATTCGGCGCGGGCGTTCACGGTCGAATTGTCTTCGCTGAATTCGCCACCGCCGGAGACGTAGAAGTTGTTGGTCACGTACCAGCGCAGGTCGATCGAGCCGAACGCGCCGTCACCGAGCGCCGACGAGAACTGATAACCGGCCGCGCCCGAGATCGTGATCGCATTCAGATAGATTTCGCCTTCGGCACCGACCTTCGTCAGGTCCATGCCAAGGTCGCTCGACTGAGCGTAGGCCGCAAACACGCCAAGCAGATAGCTGTCCGGGTCGCGCGTGAACAAATGTCCGCCCGCGCCGTAGAGATCGTGACCGGCCACATCGCCGATGGCGGCATCCGCTTGGAAGCCGAATTTGTTGCCGAGCGGCGCCGCGAATTGACCCTGGACCAGCCATGTCTCGTCGTCGATGACTTCGCCGAACTGGCCGCCGAGTTTAAAGTTCGGCGCCTCGACCGCGGGGCCGGCTGCTCGCGCCACCGAGGCCGAGCCGAAGCCGAACAGCGCGGCGACCGTGACCGGCTTCCAATAGCGGCGAACCGCGCCCGCGACGCGCGATGCCCAGCCCATAACAGAACGCTGATCGACCGGAACCAGGCTCGCTGCCGGCAACCCGAACCCGACGCGAACGGACGGGCATTCCTGCGAAACAAAAGCGCCGGCAACGGCCGCCAGCACCGCACGCTCGATCGAGGCAAGCTCCGACACTTTGACTTTGTCGCCCACAATCACGCGCGAGGCTTCCAGCGTCACGTAGTAAGTGCGAAGCATCGGTGCGTAGTAGAGCCCGCGGACCTTATCGGTCAGCGATGCCCGCACCGCGTGGCTCGCCTCGACGAGCGCTTTCGCGCGCGACAGCGAATTTGTCGGATCGTACGCGATCTCGCTGCCTGCAAATTTCTCGATCAACCGCTCAAGGCTGCGCGGCGAAAGCAACGCGGACGGCGCATGGAATTTGATCCGCACGCGCTCGACGCCGATGCCGTTCAGAGCGTTCCGAAGGCTTAGTTTCAGCGCGCGCTGAGCGCGCCCGGCCGAAGCGTGCACCGTCAGACGCCGCTCGCCGCGGTTCTCGCCCCACGTCGCGGCGAACACCGGTCCGGCAACAGCCCTGAGTGCCTCGGTGACCTGTATGTCGGTCACCGACGAAGTCTTCGTGCTCATGAAACCCCCAACTGGTTTTGGAGCTACCCTTGCGAAAAACAATACCGAGCGTTCTGTTTTGCGAACAACGAAATCATGCGAATCAGGGGCCACGAATCAGTCTTTAGGTTATCCGTGTTGCGTCATGAGCACAGATCAACCGTAACCATTCACAGTCGCCGGTTGAGTTGCGGTGTATGCCCAATCAGAAAGCGGTGACACCTTAACCATTCGGTCCTTCAACCGACGCAGCGTAAGTTATTTAGGTAAAGAAGCCGTTTTTGAGCGGTCGGGCGCTTCACCGTGTCCCGCGGAGCCCCGATAGGACCCTTCCCGCGACAGGCGTATTCGACAGCCAATGGGGGCTCCAAAATCGGTAATATTTTCTCTTGACAGCAATCGATTGCGTTAAGGGGTCGGTGCATCCTGTGGTCGAGTTTTGCGACCTTTGGTGGTGCAAAATCTGTCGAGCGAACCGCTGATTGCAGCTTTCTGGGGGCCTTCCTCCCCAACTGCCCCAAAACGGCACTCTCAAAACCGCCAGGGTCCGCGCTATGACTGCCCCACTTTGGAGCGCCGCCATGATCGACCGCCGCAAGAACAGCCGCGCCGTTAAGAGTCCCCGCGGGAGCGAAATCAGCGCCAAGAGTTGGCTGACTGAAGCGCCGCTGCGCATGCTGATGAACAACCTCGACCCCGAGGTCGCGGAGAACCCGGACGAACTTGTCGTCTATGGCGGCATCGGCCGTGCGGCGCGCGACTGGGCCTCGTTCGACGCGATTGTGGCTTCGCTGCGCAAGCTTGAAGCCGACCAAACGCTGCTCGTGCAATCGGGCAAGCCCGTCGGCGTCTTCCGCACCCACACAGATGCCCCGCGCGTCTTGATCGCGAACTCGAACCTCGTGCCGCACTGGGCGACGTGGGCCCACTTCAACGAGCTCGATCGCAAAGGCCTCATGATGTACGGCCAGATGACGGCGGGCTCGTGGATCTACATCGGCAGCCAAGGCATCGTGCAGGGGACGTATGAGACGTTCGTGGAGGCCGGCCGCAAACATCACGGCGGCGATCTCGCCGGAAAGTGGATTCTGACCGCGGGGCTCGGCGGCATGGGCGGCGCGCAAGCGCTGGCCGCCACGATGGCCGGCGCGTCAATCCTCGCCGTCGAATGCCGCCAAAGCAGCATCGAGAAGCGCCTGCAGACAAAGTACCTCGACACCTCGACTGCCTCGCTCGACGAAGCGCTCGCCCTAATCAAGAAGTCTTGCGCCGAGAAGAAACCGCTCTCCGTCGGCCTGCTCGGTAATGCCGCCGAGATCTACCCGGAGCTCGTCAAGCGCGGCGCGACGCCCGATCTCGTTACCGATCAGACGTCGGCGCACGACGTTCTCAACGGCTACTGCCCCAAGGGCTGGACTGTCGCCGAATGGCAAGACCGCATCCGCACCGACCCAAAGGCGGTGGAGCGCGCCGCCCGCGCCTCAATCAAAGAACACGTCGAAGCGATGCTGACGTTTGCGAAGCGCGGCGTGCCGACGTTCGACTACGGCAACAACATCCGCCAAGTCGCGAAGGAAGAGGGCGTTGCCAATGCCTTTGACTTCCCGGGTTTCGTTCCCGCCTACATCCGCCCGCTGTTCTGCCGCGGCGTTGGCCCGTTCCGCTGGGCGGCACTCTCCGGCGACCCGGAAGACATCGCCAAGACCGACGCGAAAGTGCGCGAACTGATCCCGCGCGACCGCCACCTCCACAACTGGCTCGACATGGCCGCCAAGCGCATCAAATTCCAAGGCTTGCCCGCGCGCATCTGCTGGGTTGGCCTGGGCGATCGCCATCGCCTCGGCCTCGCCTTCAACGAGATGGTCGCGAGTGGCGAACTGAAAGCTCCGATCGTCATCGGCCGCGATCATCTGGATAGCGGCTCCGTCGCGAGTCCGAACCGCGAAACCGAAGCGATGAAAGACGGCAGTGACGCCGTCTCCGACTGGCCGATGCTGAACGCGCTCCTGAACTGCGCCAGCGGCGCCACTTGGGTCTCGCTCCACCATGGCGGCGGGGTAGGGATGGGCTTCTCCCAACACGCCGGCATGGTCGTCGTCTGCGACGGCACGAAAGAAGCCGCCAAACGCATCGAACGCGTCCTCTGGAACGACCCCGCCACCGGCGTCATGCGCCACGCCGACGCCGGCTATGATGAGGCGATCAAGTGCGCGAAGGAACACCAGTTGGATTTGCCGATGGTCGCCAAGTAACACCCCTCTCCCGTCCACTTCTGGAAGGGAGAGGGGCAGGGGGTGAGGGATGGCCTCGACGCAGGGCAACAACGAATGAGACGCACACGACCAAAAATGAAAAACGCAAACGCCCAACCTCGCACGGCACCCATCCCTCACCCCCGTCCCCTCTCCCTTCCAGAAGTGGGAAGGGAGAGGGGGGAAACACAGCGATGACCACGCTCACCCCCGGCAAAGCCACACTCACCGCTCTCCGAAAAATCGCGCGCGAGAAGCAACCGTTCACCCTCGACCCCGCATGCCGCGCCGGCGTCGATGCCTCGCGCAAGGTCGTGGAAGCGATCCTCACGAAAGACGAGCCCGTCTACGGCATCAACACCGGCTTTGGCCAGCTCGCCTCTACGCGCATCGCGAAAGACAAGCTCGCCGACCTCCAACGCAACCTGGTCTTAAGTCACGCCACCGGCACGGGTGAAATGCTCGGTGACAAGACGGTGCGCCTGATCCTCACGCTGAAGATCCTGGGCCTCGCCCGCGGCTTCTCCGGCATCCGCTGGGTTGTCATCGAGCGGCTGAAGAAATTCCTCGACTTCGACCTCTTGCCGCAAATCCCGGTGAAGGGCTCGGTCGGCGCCTCGGGCGACCTCGCGCCGCTGGCCCATCTCGCCTGCGCCCTGATCGGCGTGGGCAAGGTTAAGTACCGCGGCTACGAGATGAACGCCGCCGACGCGCTGCAACGCGCGGGCCTCGAGCCGCTCACGCTCGAAGCGAAAGAAGGCCTCGCCCTCATCAACGGCACGCAGGTCTCGACCGCGCTCGCGCTGCAAGGCCTGTTCGCGGCAGAGAACATCTTCTCCGCGGCCCTCGTCGCCGGCGCACTCACGACCGACGCGATCAAGGGCTCCGACACGCCGTTCGATCCGCGCATCCACGCCGTGCGCGGCCACCAAGGCCAAACCGACGCCGCCGCCGCGCTGCGCTCGTTGATGTACGGGAGCGACATCCGCCTGAGCCACGAAGTCGGCGACGACCGCGTGCAGGACCCGTACTCGATCCGCTGCCAGCCGCAGGTGATGGGCGCCTGCCTCGACGCGCTGCGCCACGCCGCGACGACGCTGGAAATCGAAGCGAACGCGGTCAGCGACAACCCGCTCGTCTTCGCGGACAAAGGCGACATCCTCTCCGGCGGCAACTTCCACGCCGAGCCGGTGGCACTTGCCGCCGACCACCTGGCGCTCGCGCTCGCCGAGATCGGCGCGCTCGCCGAACGCCGCATCGCGCTCTTGATCGACAAGAA
>CAZJOM010000032.1:0-41155 GCA_964547645.1 uncultured Flavobacteriaceae bacterium | reverse complement strand
TGTTGGCGTCGACCTTGTAGGTGCGGCGAAGGATATCGACCTTAATGTCGAGGTGGAGTTCGCCCATGCCCTTCAAAATCGTCTGACCGGACTCTTGGTCGACCGAGACGCGGAACGAAGGATCTTCCTGCGCGAGACGCGCGAGGGCGACGCCCATCTTTTCCTGATCGGCCTTCGTCTTCGGTTCGATTGCGACTTCGATGACCGGTTCCGGGAATTCCATTCTCTCAAGGATCACCGGATGCTGCGGATCGCAGATCGTGTCGCCGGTGCGGGTTTCCTTCAACGCGGCCAAAGCCACGATATCGCCTGCGAGCGCTTCCTTGACGTCTTCGCGGCTGTTGGCATGCATAAGGAGCATGCGGCCAACGCGCTCCTTGCGGTCGCGCGTCGAGTTTAGAAGCGTCGTACCGCTTTCGAGCTTGCCCGAGTAGATGCGGCAGAACGTGATCGAGCCGACGAACGGGTCGTCCATGATCTTGAACGCCAGCATTGCGAGCGGCTCGTTATCATCGGCCTTGCGCTCAACTTCAGTTTCGACTTTGCCGGGCTTGATGCCTTTGACTGGCGGAATGTCGAGCGGCGACGGCAGGAAGTCGACGACCGCATCGAGCAACGTCTGCACGCCCTTGTTCTTGAAGGCGGCGCCGCAGGTGACGGGAACGAACTTGAAGCTGATCGTGCCCTTGCGGATGAGCTTCTTCAGCGTGGCGGCATCCGGCTCCTTGCCGTCGAGGTAGGCTTCCATCACCGCGTCGTCCATTTCGACGGCCAGTTCGACCATCTTGTGGCGCCACTCGGCCGCCTTAGCTTTGTAGTCTTCCGGAATTTCTTGGATCTCGAACTTCGCGCCCAGGCTCTCGTCCTTCCAGACGACCGCCTTCATATTGATGAGGTCGATGATGCCTTTGTGGTCGGCTTCGGCGCCGTAGGGCAGTTGAGTCACGCAGGGCTTGGTGCCCAAGCGGTCGATCATCATTTGCACGCAGCGATAAAAGTCGGCGCCGGTGCGGTCCATCTTGTTGACGAAGCAAATGCGCGGCACGTGGTACTTGTCGGCCTGGCGCCAGACGGTTTCCGATTGCGGCTCGACGCCCGCGACCGAGTCGAACACGGCGACCGCGCCGTCGAGGACGCGCATCGAACGTTCGACTTCGATCGTGAAGTCCACGTGGCCGGGCGTGTCGATGATGTTGACGCGATGGTCGTTCCAGTAAGCGGTCGTGGCGGCGGACGTGATCGTAATGCCGCGCTCTTGCTCCTGCTCCATGAAGTCCATCGTCGCGGCGCCGTCGTGGACTTCGCCGATCTTATGGGACTTACCCGTGTAATAGAGAATACGCTCGGTCGTCGTCGTCTTGCCGGCATCGATGTGCGCGGCAATGCCGATGTTGCGATATTTCTCGAGGGGCGTGGTGCGGGCCATGATACGGGGACTCTTCGGTTACCAGCGGTAGTGCGAGAACGCGCGGTTGGCTTCCGCCATCTTGTGCGTGTCTTCGCGCTTCTTCACGGCGGTGCCGCGGTTGTTGGCGGCGTCTAGCAGCTCAGCCGACAGGCGCTGCTGCATCGTTTGTTCGTTGCGGGCGCGGGCCGCGTTGATGATCCAGCGGATCGCGAGCGCCTGGCGGCGCTCCGGGCGGACTTCGACGGGGACCTGGTAGGTCGCACCGCCGACGCGGCGGGAGCGGACTTCGATCGCCGGGGCGACGTTGTCGAGGGCGGCGTGAAACAGCTTCACCGGGTCCGACTTCGAGCGCTGCTCGATCGAGGTGAGCGCGCCATAGACGATCTGCTCGCCGGCGGATTTCTTGCCGTCGTACATCAAGCAGTTCATGAATTTCGCGAGGATGAGATCACCGTACTTGGCGTCCGGAATGATCTCGCGTTTAGCGGGGCGGCGGCGACGTGACATCGTGAGGTCTCCTTACTTCGGCCGCTTGGCGCCGTAGAGCGAGCGCGCTTGTTTGCGGTCCTTCACGCCTTGCGTGTCGAGCACGCCGCGCAAGATGTGGTAGCGGACGCCGGGCAAGTCCTTGACGCGGCCGCCGCGGATCAACACCACCGAGTGTTCTTGAAGGTTGTGGCCTTCGCCGGGAATGTAGCTGATGACTTCCTGCTGGTTCGTCAGTCGGACGCGCGCGACCTTGCGAAGCGCCGAGTTCGGCTTCTTCGGGGTGGTCGTGTAGACGCGCGTGCACACGCCGCGCTTTTGCGGCGAGCTTTGCAGCGCGGGCGCCTTGGTGCGCCGAACTTTCGGGTGGCGCGGTTTGCGGATCAGCTGGTTGATCGTCGGCATTCGCTTTGCGCTTCATTCCTTCAGACGCACGACCAAAACGCACAAAGCGCGCATGGAGGGTCCTGCTCAAACCCCATGGCGCTTGGTTCAACGTGCAGAGGACCGTCCGGGGACCCGGAGGGACGTGCTTTCAAACCTGTTCATTGGACTAAAAGCGGGAGCGTTTAGGGACGTGCCCTACGGCCTGCCGTCTAATGATGGCGCGGGTTCTACGCTGGGGATTTCCCATAGTCAACGAGCGATGCGAAATTTTCTGTCGCAGGGTGATCATTGTCGGAATCGCACAGGTTCTCAAAAGAAAAGGAGCGCAGCCATCACGAGCTGCGCCCCTTTGTTTCGTCACCTTCCGGCCCTTGCCCTACTCCGCCGCGTTTGCCGTCGGCGGGGTTGGGGTGGGGGTTGGCGTCGACGGGGTCGGCGCCGGGAGGGCGGATTCGCGAGCGGCCAGGATGGCCTTGTCGCGATCTGCGGCTACCTGTTTCAGGCGGGTCATCATGCCGCCCGTGCCGGCCGGGATCAGGCGACCGACGATAACGTTTTCCTTCAGACCTTCGAGCGTGTCGACCTTGCCGGAAACCGCCGCTTCGGTGAGGACGCGGGTGGTTTCCTGGAACGAGGCGGCCGAGATGAACGAGCGAGTCTGCAACGACGCCTTCGTGATGCCGAGGAGTACAGGCTTGCCGACGGCTTGCTTAATGCCCTCCGCCTTGGCCTTCGCGTTGATTTCCTCGTACTCAATGAAATCGAGCTGCTCGCCCTGGACCAGCGTCGTGTCGCCGCCGTCTTCAATCTCCACTTTCTGGAGCATCTGACGGACGATGACTTCGATGTGCTTGTCGTTAATCTTCACGCCCTGCAGACGATAGACGTCCTGGATTTCCTGCACGAGGTAAGCGGCCAACGCCTCGACACCCTTGATGCGTAGGATGTCATGCGGTGCCGGGTTGCCGTCGAGGAGGAAGTCGCCCTTCTCGATGAAGTCGCCTTCTTGCACCGTGATGTGCTTGCCTTTCGGGATCAGGTACTCGATCGGCTCAAGCTTGTCGTCCTTCGGTTTGAGAATGACGCGACGCTTGTTTTTGTAGTCCTTGCCGAATTCGATCCAGCCGTCGGCTTCCGCGATGATCGCGTGGTCCTTGGGCTTGCGGGCTTCGAAGAGTTCGGCAACACGCGGCAGACCGCCGGTGATGTCGCGCGTCTTCGCGCCTTCGGTCGAGATGCGGGCGACGATGTCGCCTTCGCGCACTTCGGCACCGTCGTCGACCGACAAAATCGCGTCGACGGCGAGCAGGTAGCGCGCCTCAGCCTTGTTCGAGAGCTTGATGACCTCGCCCTTCTTGTCGCGGATCGAGATCGCCGGGCGAAGGTCGCTGCCGCGCGGGCTCGAACGCCAGTCGAGCACGACCTTGTTCGAGATACCGGTGGATTCGTCCGTGACCTCTTTCAAGCTCACGCCTTCGACCAGGCCTTCGTACTTCACGTAGCCCGCACGCTCGGTGAGGATCGGGATCGTGTACGGGTCCCATTCGATGAGGCGCTCGCCGCGCTTCACGCGGTCGCCCTCGTCGTAGCGCAAGTGTGCGCCGAACGGGATCTTGTAGCTGGCCCGCTCCACGCCGTTGTCGTCGGTGATGACGACTTGGCTGTTGCGGCCCATGACGCGGAACATGCCGGTCGAGTCTTTGACCGCGTTCTTGTTCAAGATCTTGATCTTGCCTTCATGGCTCGCGTCCAAGAACGACGTTTCGGCAACTTGCGCCGCGCCGCCGATGTGGAACGTGCGCATGGTGAGCTGCGTACCCGGTTCGCCGATCGATTGGGCGGCGATGACGCCGACCGCTTCGCCGGCGTTCACGGGCGTGCCGCGCGCCAAGTCGCGGCCGTAGCACTTCGCGCAGACGCCGACCTTGAGATCGCAGGTCAGAACCGAGCGAATTTTCACCTTCGGCACCTGGGCGGCTTCGATCACCTCGACCTTGTCTTCGGTGATTTCTTCGCCGCGCTTGACCAGGATCTTGTTCGACGACGGGTCGCGGATGTCCTCCGCGGCCGTGCGGCCGAGCGTACGTTCGCCGAGCGTCGCGACGACGTTACCGGCGTCGAGAACGGCGCCGACCGTGATGCCCAGCTTCGTGCCGCAATCGTCGGCGACGATGATGCAATCCTGCGCGACGTCGACGAGGCGGCGGGTCAAGTAACCCGAGTTCGCCGTCTTCAACGCCGTGTCGGCCAAGCCCTTACGCGCGCCGTGCGTCGAGTTGAAGTACTCGAGAACGGTCAGACCTTCCTTGAAGTTCGAGATGATCGGCGTCTCGATGATTTCGCCCGAAGGCTTCGTCATCAGGCCGCGCATACCGGCGAGCTGCTTCATCTGGGTCGGCGAACCGCGGGCGCCCGAATGCGACATCATGTAGATCGAGTTGATCTCCTTGACGCGCTTCGTGACGGGATCGCGCTGCTGCGAGGAAATCTCGCGCATCATTTCTTCGGCGACGCGGTCGGTACACTTCGACCAGGCGTCGACGACTTTGTTGTATTTTTCGCCTTCGGTGATGAAGCCGTCTTGGTATTGCTTTTCGTAGTCCTTGATCAGCTTGCGCGTTTCTTCGACCAGGCGCTCCTTCGTGTGCGGAACGACCATGTCGTCCTTACCGAACGAGATGCCGGCCTTGTACGCTTCGCGGAAGCCCAGACCCATGATCGCGTCCGCGAACAGCACGGTCTCTTTCTGACCGCAGTGACGATAGACGATATCGATGAGCGCCGAGATTTCCGGCTTACGCAGAACGCGATTGACCATCGTGAAAGGCACGTTCGGATGGCGCGGCAGGTGCTCCGCGATCATCATGCGGCCCGGCGTCGAGTTCACGCGGACCACGGTGGGCTTGCCCTGGGCGTCGACGGTCTTGTAGCGAACGTTGATCTTGGAGTGCAGCGAGATCACGCCGTTGGCGAGCGCATGCTCGATCTCGCCCATGTCGACGAACGACTTGCCTTCACCGGGTTCGCCATCGCGATCGAGCGAGCAGTAGTAGATGCCAAGCACGATGTCTTGGCTGGGCACGATGATCGGCTTGCCGTTCGCCGGGCTCAGGATGTTGTTGGTCGACATCATGAGGACGCGTGCTTCGAGCTGCGCCTCGAGCGACAGCGGAACGTGCACGGCCATTTGGTCGCCGTCGAAGTCGGCGTTGAACGCGGTGCAAACCAGCGGGTGAAGCTGGATCGCTTTGCCCTCGATCAAGACCGGCTCGAACGCCTGAATGCCCAAACGGTGGAGCGTCGGCGCGCGGTTCAGGAGAACGGGGTGTTCGCGGATGACTTCGGCCAGGATGTCCCAGACTTCCGGACGTTCCTTTTCGACCATCTTCTTCGATTGCTTGACGGTCGCCGACAGGCCTTTCGCCTCAAGCCGGTTGTAGATGAACGGCTTGAAGAGCTCGAGCGCCATCTTCTTCGGCAGGCCGCATTGTTGCAGCTTCAGTTCGGGACCGACAACGATGACAGAACGGCCGGAGTAGTCGACGCGCTTGCCGAGCAGGTTCTGACGGAAGCGGCCCTGCTTGCCCTTCAACATATCGGCGAGCGACTTCAGCGGACGCTTGTTCGCGCCCGTGATGACGCGGCCGCGGCGGCCGTTGTCGAACAGCGCATCGACCGATTCCTGCAACATGCGCTTTTCGTTGCGGATGATGATGTCCGGCGCGCGGAGCTCAATCAGGCGCTTCAAGCGGTTGTTGCGGTTGATGACGCGGCGGTAGAGGTCGTTCAGGTCCGACGTGGCGAAGCGGCCGCCATCGAGCGGAACCAGCGGACGCAGTTCGGGCGGGATGACCGGCACGACTTGCAGGATCATCCATTCCGGACGGTTGCCGGATTCGAGGAACGACTCGACCAGCTTTAGACGCTTGACCAGCTTCTTCGGCTTCAGTTCCGAGGTCGTCGTCGCGATCTCTTCGCGGAGCGAGACTTTGAGCGACTTCAGGTCGAGGCGCATCAGCAGTTCACGAATGGCCTCCGCGCCGATCAGCGCGGTGAAGCTGTCGTCGCCGTATTCTTCCTGCGCCTTCAGGTACTCGTCTTCGCTGAGGAGCGTGCGCTCCTTGAGGGGCGTAAGCCCCGGCTCAATGACGATGTAGCCTTCGAAGTACAAGATGCGCTCAAGGTCCTTGAGCGTCATGTCGAGCAGCATGCCGATGCGCGACGGCAGGCTCTTCATGAACCAGATGTGCGCCACCGGGGAGGCGAGCTCGATGTGGCCCATGCGCTCGCGCCGGACTTTCGAGAGCGTGACTTCGACGCCGCACTTTTCGCAGACGATGCCGCGATACTTCATGCGCTTGTACTTGCCGCACAAGCACTCGTAGTCCTTGATCGGACCGAAAATGCGCGCGCAGAACAGGCCGTCGCGTTCGGGCTTGAACGTCCGGTAGTTGATCGTTTCCGGCTTTTTGATTTCGCCGTACGACCAGGACTGAATCTTCTCCGGCGAGGCCAGAGCGATACGGATGCGGTCGAACGTCGGGGCGGCCGCAACCGGCCCGAATACGTTGAGGACTTCCTGATTCATGGGAGTTGTAATCTCCTTCAGTTCTTCGAATTCTGTTCGCTTATTGGTTCTGCGGTTCGGCCGTGACGAGGTCGACGTTTAGACCCAGCGAGCGCATTTCCTTGACGAGCACGTTGAAGCTTTCGGGGATACCCGCTTCGAAGTTCTCATCGCCGCGCACGATCGCTTCGTAGACCTTGGTGCGGCCCGCGACGTCGTCCGATTTGACGGTGAGAATTTCCTGCAGCGTGTAAGCCGCGCCGTAAGCTTCGAGCGCCCAGACCTCCATTTCGCCGAAACGCTGGCCGCCGAATTGGGCTTTGCCGCCCAACGGCTGCTGCGTGACGAGGCTGTAAGGCCCGATCGAGCGTGCGTGAATCTTGTCATCGACCAAGTGGTGCAGCTTGAGCATGTAGATGTAGCCAACCGTGACTTGGCGCTTGAACGGTTCACCCGTGCGGCCGTCGAACAGCGTCACCTGACCGCTGTTTGTCAGCCCCGCGAGTTCCAACATCTTGTTGATGTCGGCCTCATGCGCGCCGTCGAAGACAGGGCTCGCAATATGGATGCCGTGGCCCATGCTTTCGGCCATGTCGGCCATCTGCTCGTCGTTCATTTCGCCGAGGTGGCCGTCTTGTCCGAAGACCGTCTTCAGCTGCTTGCGCAGCGGTTCGGCCTTGCCGTCGCGACGATACTTGGCGACCATTTCGCCGATCTGGCGGCCGATGCCGTTACAGGCCCAGCCCAGATGGGTCTCCAAGATTTGGCCGACGTTCATGCGGCTCGGCACGCCGAGCGGGTTCAGAACGATGTCGACGTTCGTGCCGTCTTCGAGATGCGGCATGTCTTCGATCGGGACGATCTTGGAGATGACACCCTTGTTGCCGTGACGGCCGGCCATCTTGTCGCCCGGTTGCAGCTTGCGCTTCACCGCGACGAACACTTTGACCATCTTCATCACGCCCGGCGGCAGTTCGTCACCGCGGCGCAGCTTGTCGACCTTGTCGGCGAAGCGGGCTTCGAGGCGGTTCTTGGCATCGTCGTACTGCTTGCGCAGCGCTTCGACCTCGCCCTGCGCCTTTTCGTTGCGCAGCGCGAGTTGCCACCACTGGGCCTTCGTCAGCGTCTCAAGCAGCGACGGGGTCACCTTCGAATCCGGCGCGACGCCCTTCGGTCCGTTGGCGATCTGCTTGTGCAGCAGAAGCTCTTCGAGACGCGAGTAGATGTTGCGTTCCAGAATCGCGAGCTCGTCGTCGCGGTCCTTGGCGAAGCGTTCGATTTCTTCGCGTTCGATCGCCAGCGCGCGCTGGTCTTTCTCGATGCCGTGGCGGTTGAAGACGCGCACTTCGACGATCGTACCTGAGGCGCCCGGCGGCAAGCGCAGGCTGGTATCGCGGACGTCGGAGGCCTTTTCGCCGAAGATCGCGCGCAGGAGCTTTTCTTCCGGCGTCATCGGGCTCTCGCCCTTCGGCGTGATCTTGCCGACGAGGATGTCGCCGGGATTCACTTCGGCGCCGATGTAGACAATGCCGGCTTCGTCGAGGTTCTTCAGCGCTTCTTCGCCAACGTTCGGGATGTCGCGCGTGATTTCCTCAGGCCCGAGCTTGGTGTCGCGGGCCATGGTCTCGAATTCCTCGATGTGGATCGAGGTGAACACGTCGTCGCGGACGATGCGTTCGGAGATCAGGATCGAGTCTTCGAAGTTGTAGCCGTTCCACGGCATGAACGCGACGAGCACGTTGCGGCCAAGGGCCAACTCGCCCATGTCCGTCGACGGACCGTCGGCGACGATATCGCCGGCCATCACGCGGTCGCCCACTTTCACCAGCGGACGCTGCGTGATGCAGGTCGACTGGTTCGAGCGCTGGAACTTTTGCAAGCGGTAGATGTCGACGCCGGGCTTTGCGGCGTCGGTTTCTTCCGTCGCGCGGACGACGATACGGGTTGCGTCGACCTGGTCGACGACGCCCGAGCGGCGGGCCGCGATCGCGGCGCCGGAGTCACGCGCAACGACACCTTCAAGGCCGGTGCCGACGAATGGCGCCTCGGACTGAAGCAGCGGCACCGCTTGGCGTTGCATGTTCGAGCCCATGAGCGCGCGGTTCGCGTCGTCGTTCTCAAGGAACGGGATGAGCGCGGCGGCGACCGAGACGAGCTGCTTGGGCGAGACGTCCATGAACTCGATGCGGTCGGGCGGCAGCAGAACGAAGTCGCCGCCCTTACGGCAAGAGATGATTTCGTCGACGAAGCGGCCGCGCGGATCGAGCGGCGCGTTCGCCTGGGCGATGGCGTATTTCGATTCTTCCATGGCCGACAGATAGATGACTTCGGCCGTGACTTTGCCGTCCTTCACGCGGCGGTACGGGCTTTCAATGAAGCCGTACTTGTTCACGCGCGCGTAGGTCGCGAGCGAGTTGATCAGACCGATGTTCGGGCCTTCCGGCGTTTCGATCGGGCAGATGCGGCCGTAGTGAGTGGGGTGGACGTCGCGGACTTCGAAGCCCGCGCGTTCGCGCGTCAAACCGCCTGGCCCAAGCGCCGAGAGGCGGCGCTTGTGGGTGATTTCGGAGAGCGGGTTCGTTTGGTCCATGAACTGCGACAGCTGCGAGGAGCCGAAGAATTCACGCACCGCGGCCGCCGCCGGCTTCGCATTGATCAGGTCGTGCGGCATGACCGTGTCGATTTCGACCGACGACATGCGCTCCTTGATTGCGCGCTCCATACGCAGGAGGCCGATGCGGTACTGGTTCTCCATCAATTCGCCGACCGAACGCACGCGGCGGTTCGCCAGGTTGTCGATGTCGTCGATTTCGCCTTTGCCGTCGCGCAGGTCGTGCAGAATCTTCACCACCGCGAGCAGGTCTTCGCGGCGCAGGACGCGCAGCGTATCCGGCGCGTCGAGGTTCAAACGCGAATTCATCTTCACGCGACCGACCGCCGAGAGGTCGTAGCGCTCGCTATCGAAGAAGAGACCGTTGAACAGCACTTCGGCCGTGTCGAGCGTCGGCGGCTCGCCGGGGCGCATGACGCGGTAGATGTCGATCAGCGCCTGTTCGCGCGACTGGTTCTTGTCGACGGCCAGCGTGTTGCGGATGAAAGCGCCGGTGTTGACGTGGTCGATGTCGAGCAAAGCGAGTTCGTCGAAGCCCGCGTCGTCGAGCTCCTCCAACATCTTTTCAGTCACTTCGTCGCCGGCTTCGGCGTAGATCTCGCCGGTTTCGGCGTTGACCATGTCGAGCGCCAGATAGCGGCCGAAGATTTCTTCCGGCGGCAACAACAGTTGCTTCAGGCCTTCTTCGGCGAGCTTGCGTGCGCCGCGCGGCGTCAGCTTGCGTCCGGCTTCGATCACGACTTCGCCTGTCTTGGCGTTCTTCAGATCGTGCGTCGGCTTCAGGTTGCGCATGCGTTCGGCGTCGAACGCCGTCGTCCAGCCGTCCTTGGCCTGTTTGAACATGACCGGGCGGTAGAAGTGCTCCAGGATCTGCTCGCCCGAGAGACCGAGCGCGTAGAGCAACGTCGTCGCCGGCAGTTTCCGGCGACGGTCGATACGGACGTAAATGATGTCCTTCGCGTCGAACTCGAAATCGAGCCACGAACCGCGATAGGGGATCACGCGGGCGCCGAACAGCAGCTTGCCCGACGAGTGGGTCTTGCCTTTGTCGTGGTCGAAGAAGACGCCCGGCGAGCGGTGCATCTGGCTCACGATCACGCGCTCGGTGCCGTTGATGATGAACGTACCGTGCTCCGTCATCAGCGGCATGTCGCCCATGTAGACGTCTTGTTCCTTGATGTCCTTGACGGACTTCGCCTGGGTTTCCTGATCGACCTCGAACACGATGAGGCGCAGCTTCACCTTCAGCGGTGCCGCATAGGTCATGCCGCGCTGGCGGCATTCGTCGACGTCGTATTTCGGCTCTTCGAATTCGTAGTGCACGTATTCGAGGCGCGACACTTCCGCGAAATCGGTGATCGGAAACACCGAACGGAACACCGCTTCAAGCCCAGAGTTTTCACGCGCATCGGGTTTTACGTACATCTGAAGGAAGTGCGCGTAGGATTCGCGCTGCACTTCGATGAGATTTGGCAACTGCGCGACATCGGCAATATGTCCGAACGTCTTGCGCACCCGTTTGCGGTCCGTGAACGACAACACCATGATCGATCCTTAAATCCCGTCTCGTCTTCGCCGCTCTCTTGTTTTCCGACTTCTTCGTTTGTGCCCTGAGAGCATGGCCAAACGATGAAACGACCTCACCGCCCGCGGAGAGAGCCCCCGCGGACGGTGATGTCAGGCACAGTGTTTCGCAGGGGAATGCAGCGTCACGCCGCTTCTCCCATGCGCTTACTTCAACGCGACCTTCGCGCCTTCGGCTTCGAGCTTCTTCTTCCACTCTTCGGCCGTGGCCTTCGGGACGTCGCCCTTTACTTCCTTCGGCGCGCCTTCGACGAGGTCCTTGGCTTCCTTCAGCCCGAGGCCCGTGAGTTCGCGCACGACTTTGATGACGTTGATCTTCTTGTCGCCCGCCGCTTCGAGGAAGACGGAGAATTCCGTCTTCGCTTCAGCCGCCGGCGCCGCGGCGCCACCGCCGCCACCCGGCATGGCAACCGCAACCGGAGCCGCCGCCGAGACGCCCCACTTCTCTTCGAGAAGCTTGGAGAGTTCAGCCGCTTCCATGACGGTCAAGGCGGAGAGTTCATCAACGATTTTTTCGAGTTTGGACATGTATGCGTTCCTTTGCTGCTTTCAATTCTGGGACATGTGTCAGTGATTAAGTCGCGCTTTTCCTGGCATGAGCGCCGACCACGCGGGCGAGTTGCCCGGCCGGTGCCTGCAGAATGCTGGCAACTTTCGTCGCCGGCTGCTTCAGCATGCCTGCGAGACGCGCCCTGAGTTCATTCAGCGACGGCAATGAGGCCAGAGCCTCAACACCCTTCGCATCCAAGAACTGGCTGCCGACGACGCCGCCAAGGATTACGAACTTGTTGTTCGTCTTGGCGTATTCGAAGGCGGCCTTCGGCGCGGCAATCGGATCGAGCGAGACGGCAATACCCGTGGGGCCCTTCAAGAGGTCCTGCATGGGTTTGGCCATCGTGCCTTCCGCAGCACGCTTGGCGAGACGGTTTTTGGAGACTTTGAAGTCCGCTCCAACCGCCCGCATCTGCGACCGTAGCTTCGTCATATCCGCCACGGTCATGCCTTGATAGCGCGCGACCACGACGACACCGGCTTTGCCGAACTGTTCGTTCAGCTTGCCAATGACTTCGGCTTTTTGCGCTCTATCCACTTTTGGCTCCTTTGCCTTTTGGTTTTCTCAGGCCGAGATTGTCGCCCCGCCCTGCCCTGCTCTCACGTCCTGTCCCAAGAGTTTGAAGCACTTACGCACTCAACTCCTGTCTATGCTGGCGTTCGTGTTTAAGGCCTTGTGGGCCGCCTGCAGTCTCGGACAGGCGGAGGTCCGAATGACCTCCGTCCACCGGTGTTGCCACCGGAATTTCGGTTCTCCTTAGGCGCCCATCACCGTCGAGGGTTCGACGGTCACGCCCGGACCTTGCGTCGAAGAGATCGCTATCTTCTTGAGATAGTTGCCCTTCGCGGCGGCCGGTTTGGCCTTCATGACGCTGTCAAAGAAAGCGCGGATATTTTCAATCAGCGCGGTCTCCGAGAAGCTCGCTTTGCCGACACCGGCGTGAATGATGCCGGCCTTCTCGGCGCGGAATTCGACGGCGCCGCCCTTGGCGTCCTTCACGGCCTTCGTCACGTCCATCGTCACGGTGCCGACCTTCGGGTTCGGCATCAGGCCACGCGGGCCCAACACCTTACCGAGCCGGCCGACGAGGCCCATCATGTCGGGCGTCGCGATGAGACGGTCGAAATCGATCTTGCCGCCGTTGACGACGTCAAACAGATCTTGCTCGCCGACGATGTCGGCGCCCGCGTTCTTCGCTTCGGTGGCCTTCGGCCCCTTTGCAAAAACGGCGACGCGCAGATTCTTGCCCGTGCCATTCGGCAGGTTCACGACACCGCGTACCATTTGATCGGCGTGGCGCGGGTCGACGCCAAGGTTCATCGCAACCTCGATCGTCTCGTCGAACTTCGCCTTCGCGCGTTCCTTGACCATCTTCACCGCATCGGCCAGCGCATATTGCTTGCGCGTATCGACGCCTTTGCGGGCGGCGGCCAAACGTTTGCCTTCCTTCGGCGCTTTCTTTTTGTCTGCCATGGCGCTTACCCCTTGACCTCTAGACCCATCGAACGCGCGGAACCGGCGATGATCTTCATCGCGGCCTCGATGTCGTTCGCATTCAGGTCCTTCATCTTCGCTTCAGCGATCTTGCGCACGTCGGCCATCGTGACCGAGCCCTTCATCTCGAGGCCCGGCTTCTTAGAGCCGCCGTCGATCTTCGCCGCCTTCTTGAGAAGGAACGACGCGGGCGGCGTCTTCATTTCGAGCGAGAAGGATTTGTCCTGGTAATACGTGATGATTACCGGGATTGGCATGCCCTTCTCGAATTCCTGCGTGCGCGCGTTAAACGTCTTGCAGAATTCCATGATGTTCAAACCGCGTTGACCGAGCGCGGGCCCGATCGGCGGTGACGGGTTTGCTGCCCCCGCCGGCACTTGGAGCTTGATTTGCCCCATCACTTTTTTCGCCACGAGTTTTTCTCCTCTATCTCTGGCTTAGCGGTTCAGCGGCTTGGGCTTGCACCCTCACCTCCCGCAGACAACTCGATCAGAGCTTTTCGACCTGACCGAAATCCAATTCCACCGGCGTCGCACGTCCGAAGATCGAGACGGCCACTTTGAGCCGCGAGCGATCTTCGTCGATTTCTTCGACGGTGCCGTTGAACGAGGTGAACGGACCGTCGGCCACGCGCACTTGCTCGCCCACTTCGAAGGTGACGGCTGGCTTCGGATGATCGACGCCTTCCTTCACCTGATTCAAAATGCGATCGACCTCGGCCTGGCTGACCGGGATCGGCTTGTTGTTGGTGCCGAGAAAGCCCGTCACCTTCGGCGTGTTCTTTACGAGGTGATAGGCCTCGTCCGTCAGGCGCGCCTTCACGAGCACGTAGCCCGGGAAGAACTTGCGCTCGGCGTTGACCTTCTGACCGCGGCGGATTTCGACAACCTCTTCGGTCGGTACCAGCACCTCTTCAAAGAGATCGCTCAGGCCGTGTTGCTGCGCCTGCTTCTTGATTTCCTCAGCCACCTTCTTCTCGAAATTCGAGTAAGCGTGGACGATGTACCAACGCAGCGGGGTCGTGCTTGCGGTTTGGGTCGATGCCATGGCCGTTACACCGCGTTCAGGACGAAGCGCACGATCGTGCTGAGCGAAAAGTCGACGATCGCGAAGAAGATCACCGACATCAAGATCATCAGAAACACGGCGATCGTGGTCACACGCGTCTCGGCGATCGTGGGCCAGGTTACCTTCGCCGCCTCCTGGCGCACCTGAGCGAAGAACTCAGGCGCGCGCGCGATCCAGCTCAGTACGCTCTGACGCTGCGGCGCCGGCTCGACGGATTTCCCGCCGCCGCTTCCGTTCTTGTTCTCGTCCGCCATCGTCTTCATCTCGAATTTCTTCGCCTTTCAATGTTCAGTCACGAATTGGCAGGGGCGGAGGGACTCGAACCCACGACCCTCGGTTTTGGAGACCGATGCTCTACCAGCTGAGCTACACCCCTAGTTCGTTCACTTCACAATCTTCGAAACAACGCCCGAACCGACCGTGCGGCCGCCCTCACGGATGGCGAAGCGGAGCTTCTCTTCCATCGCGATCGGCACGATCAGTTCCACGTCCATCGCTACGTTGTCGCCGGGCATCACCATTTCGGTGCCGGCCGGCAGCGTCACCACGCCCGTCACGTCGGTCGTGCGGAAGTAGAACTGCGGACGATAGTTCGTGAAGAACGGCGTGTGACGGCCGCCTTCGTCCTTGGTCAAGATGTAGGCCTCGGCCTTGAAGTTCGTGTGCGGCGTGACCGAGCCCGGCTTCGCCAGAACTTGGCCGCGCTCAACACCTTCACGGTCGATACCGCGGAGCAAGCAGCCCGCGTTGTCGCCGGCTTCGGCTTGGTCGAGCAGTTTGCGGAACATTTCGATGCCCGTGACCGTGGTCTTGCCCGTCGGGCGAATGCCGACGATCTCGACTTCTTCGCCGACCTTGACGATGCCGCGCTCGACGCGACCCGTGACGACAGTGCCGCGACCCGAGATCGAGAACACGTCTTCGACCGGCATCAGGAACGGCTGGTCCTTCGGACGATCCGGCTGCGGGATCGATTCATCCACGGCCTTCATCAGTTCGAGGATCGCCTGCTCGCCGAGCTTCGGGTCCTTATCTTCCAGCGCCATCAGGGCCGAACCCTTGATGATCGGAATCTTGTCGCCGGGGAACTCGTACTTCGTAAGCAGCTCACGAACCTCAAGTTCGACGAGGTCCAACAATTCCGGGTCGTCGACCATGTCGACCTTGTTCATGAACACGACGAGCGCCGGCACGCCGACTTGGCGGGCGAGCAGGATGTGCTCGCGCGTTTGCGGCATCGGACCGTCGGCGGCCGAGACAACCAGGATTGCGCCGTCCATCTGGGCGGCACCCGTGATCATGTTCTTCACGTAGTCGGCGTGGCCGGGGCAGTCGACGTGGGCGTAGTGACGCTTGTTCGTCTCGTACTCGACGTGGGCGGTCGAGATCGTGATACCGCGCGCTTTCTCTTCCGGCGCCTTGTCGATCTGGTCGTAGGCCGTAAACTGCGCCTGACCGCTCTTTGCCAAAACCTTCGTGATCGCAGCCGTCAGAGACGTCTTCCCGTGGTCGACGTGTCCGATCGTTCCGATGTTGCAGTGCGGCTTGTTCCGCTCAAATTTTGCTTTGGCCATACGTCAGTTCCTTAGATATTCTCTGTCCTGTGTTCTTCGATCTTCTTCATCGGTCCTGCTTCGGTGCGAAGCAGGTTGGAGCGGGTGAAGGGAATCGAACCCTCGTCGTAAGCTTGGAAGGCTTCTGCTCTACCATTGAGCTACACCCGCAACTTTCGGCGTGAGCCGTTATGAATTCTCCTCGTCTCGTCGCCCCACTTCGCCAAGGCTTCGTGGAGCACCCTTCGCTGCACGAACTCACTGGCCTGCCACCCGAAGCTGCGGAGCAGCGAAGGGTGGTGGGGGAGGTAGGACTCGAACCTACGAAGGCGTCAGCCAGCGGATTTACAGTCCGCCCCCTTTGCCACTCGGGACACTCCCCCAAAATGGACGCGCCGCCGCTCGCGCAACGTGCGTGCTCGCTCAAGCCGTTTGTGAATTTCGTCCTATCTCTTGGGATCGCGCCAGCGCGTGCCCACAACCGCCGGGGCACAAGAACGCGGCTTATGGCGAAAACTCCCGTGATTTGTCAACCGGTTAATGGCCGTCGCCCCCCATTCTCAGGAGCGGCACAGTGACCAGACGTCATCGGGGTTCAGGGGCTCACGACCGCGGCCACACCAAGCCTGACGCAGGTTCCATCTGGGTATGGGGGACCCATGCCGTCAAGGCGGCGCTGTCGAATCCGCGCCGGCGTTGCTTGAAGTTGGTTCTGGGACCGGGCGGCGAGCCGTCGCTCAGGGCCCTCGCCGTTTCGCGAAGGGTGCAGGTCGAGGCTGTCGATATGGCGACAATCGGCCGAATTCTGCCGCGCGAGGCCGTTCACCAAGGGGTCGGTGTGCTGGTGGCGCCGCTGGCAGACCTCGACATTCACGATGCGCTGGAGGGGGTCCCTGCCCCGCGTCGGCTTATCCTGCTCGATCAGGTGACCGATCCCCACAATCTGGGGGCGATTATGCGCTCGGCAGCGGCATTCGGGGCCTGCGGCGTGATTGTGCAGGACCGGAACTCGCCACCGGAGGGCGGCGTGTTGGCTAAGGCGGCCAGTGGGGCGCTGGACGTTGTGCCGCTGGTCAGGGTGGTCAACATCGCCCGGACATTGGAGGAATTGGGGGAGCTCGGATTCCTGCGAGTCGCGTTCGCGGATGAGGCGGCGGGGCCGATCGAGAAGGTCGATCTCAGCGGGGACGTTGTGCTGGCACTTGGCGCTGAGGGCGAAGGTTTGCGACGGCTGACGCGCGAAAAGTGCGATGTCGCCGTGCGACTGCCGACGCGGCCGGAGATGCCGAGCCTTAACGTTTCCAATGCGGCGGCCGTAGCGCTGTACGCGTGCGCCTTGGCGTCAGGTCAGTAAAGCGCAGCCACGGTGTCGACAGATGGTCCGCCGAAGTCCTCGATGAAGACCAGGACTTTGTAGCCGCGGGTCATTTTGGGTCGGCCGCTCTCGTCGCGAACGAGCAGGCCGGTGGTGCTCATCGTGCCGCTGTTCGGATTGACCGCAAACATCGGTACGCGGCCGCGGTAATTGTTCTGGATCAGTTCAAACAGTATTTGCGCGTTGTCGGCGGACAGTCTGATGCAGCCGTGCGAGGCGCGCTGGCCCAGAGCCTTCTCGCCCTCGGCGTCGCTACCGTGAATGGCGAGGCCGGAGCGGCGGCCCTCGGTGTCCCAATCGAAGAACATCGCGAAGGGCATCGGCGACTTCCATTGCCGAGAGGTGTAGTCCTCGTAAAACCGGTCGCGGTCGAGTTTGAAGATGCCGGTGGGCGTGTGGGTGCCCAGCTTGCGGCCCGACGGCGCCTCGACAAGTTCTTCCTTGCCGGTCGAGACGGGCCAATTGTGCAGCAGCTTGAAGATCTCTTGCTGGTTTTTTTCCTTTGCGAGCACGAACATGCGTTGTGCCCAGCTGCCTTTGTCGGGTGTGGACTTGGACACATAAAGGAAAAGATCAAAGTACGGGATGATCTCGGACGGCACGCGCGCACGGATGCGGGCCTCGACTGGATTTAGGTCCATCTGTTCGCCGCCCGCCTCTTGGACCAGGCGCAGGTTCGCCGCCGACGGCGGCGGCACTATCGTTGAGGCGAGGAGTTCTTTGGCGGCCGGCAGGGGGACTTGCGGCGCTGCAAAGTCGCGCGGCTCAATGACGATGAAAGGCAGCTTCACATCAGCGACGGCGGCAGCCGCGCGTTGAAGTGTCGGGGAGCTTTTGCCGTTCAAAATGCCCTTCGCTTCGGCGAGCAATTCTTCGGCTTGCGGACGCAACTTAAACGTGCCTGGCGCGGCGCCAGGATCACGCAGTGTCACAAACGCAGCCATGACGGCACCGGTCAATAGAAAGACCGCGCTCAGGCGCTTGAGCCAGAATGCCATCGAGTTCCTCAGCTTTTCCAGTTGCTTAGCTTAACGGTCATCGCGTCAGACTCAATATGACGTTGTACCAACTTTCCTTAACCACTCTGGATTGCAGCTTTTCTGCAACGCGAATTTGCAACCAACGATTGTTCGGCGATTGCCTCAGTTCGTGTAGGCGACGACGGGGCCGGCCAAATCGTCGCGACCGTCATAGTTCTCGACGAATAGGATCGCTTTGTAGCCGTCTTGCAGCACGAGGCTTCCGGCATGATCGCGTTCGGCTTTGCCCCAACGATCGGTCGAGCCGCGCTCGTTTTTCGCAAAGGCGGGCACCCGGCCTTGGGTCGTGTTGCGGATTTTGAAGAAGAGCTCCTTCGCGTGGCTCGGCGACAGGCGCACGCAGCCGGCCGAGTCGCGCTTGCCGAGGCGGCGGATCTTTTCGGCACCCATCGCAGCGTGGATTGCAAGGCCGGTCAGGTTTCCGTTCGTCTGCAGGTCGTAGAACATCGCGTAGTGCATCGGCGCGCCGTCGAACGTCTTGGAGAAGTAGCGCTTGTACATGCGCTTCGGATTCAGCGCGAAGATGCCTTCCGGCGTGGTGGTGCGGATCTTTTGGTCGTGATGCATCTCGATCTTTTCGCGGCCGGTCGACACTTCCCAAGCCGCGTAAGGAATGATCTTGCCGTCGCTGTCGCGCTGAAAGACGAACATGCGCTGGGCCATCGGGCCGCGGTTCGACTTGCTCACATACATAAAGAGATCGAAGTAGCCTTGGATGTCTTGCGGGACGGTTTCGAACAGGCGCTCTTGCGCAATGTTGTAGCGCGCGTCCGCCGGCTCATCCGCCAGTGCCTCGTTGACTTGGCTGTCGGTCACGGCGGTCGCGAGTGCGGCGCGAGCGGGCTCGGACAACTTGGGCGTGGGCTCGAACGATTGCGGCGCAACGGCTGCGAGCGCGATCGGCTCCGGCTTGAGCTGCGCCGTGGGCTCAGGTTGTAGTGCAGCGGACGGCGCGGCACCAACCGGAGCTTGTGTTTCCGGCACAGGCTCAGACGGCGTAATCGGCTGCGGCGCATGCGCAGCTTGGCCGTCTATTGCGTCGTATTGCGGGTATTCCTTCGTGTAGTCCGACGGGCCTATCGGCAGCGCGTGGGCGGCAGATTCCCCTTCCGCCCGGGCTCTAAATGGATCTTGGCTACCGACACTTCCGGCGGAGAAAACGACGCCCAAAAATGCCAAAGCGGCAAGCGCTTTGAGACGCGGCATGAAAGCCCCCAACTGACCTTCCCCGCGTCGGTTCTGATCCCCATCAGGCCGACCCCTTCTATGTTTCAACTCTGAAACAATTCGCTCCGATATGCAATTACCCAAAAGGGTAAAACTCAGTTGATTCCCGCGCGCATCAACAACTCATCGTAGAAGCGATTGTGGACGAAGAGCCCACGCTGAAGTTGTCCACAAACGGTGAAACCGAAGCGTGCATACAACCGTTGTGCTGCAATGTTTTCTGCATTCACGGTCAAGGTTGCATAGGCGATCCGTTTCTCACGCAGGAACTCCATCGCAGATTGCATGAGCAGTGCACCGACCCCTCGCTGGCGAAACGCCTCTCGCACGAACACCGCGCCGATATCCGCGTTGTGGGCGAGCTTCATGCGCGGATTGAGGGACACAACGGTGAGTCCGACGAGTTCCTTGCCGGATTCCGCACCGAGCCAGCGTCCCGGACCGCGTAGCCGATCCTCCCACCACGCAAGCGGGTGGACCGCTTCTTCTTCCCAGGATGAGCCGAAGTTCTGTGGCGTTGTACGCAAGCCTTCGAGACGAAGATCGCGCGCAGCGACAGCGTCTTCCGGCGCAAGCACGCAAACGTTGATCGCTCTCGTCATGCACCGGAATTTCCGAAGCGCGCTTCCCATGCGGCGACTTGTTCGGGCAGGAGCTTCTTGAACAACACCTCGCCCTGCGCCGGTGGCACGAACGCGTGCCCGGGCTTCAGCACGTTGAGTTCGTCCGCGATTTTTCCCCGCGGCCACGTGAGGGCGCGTAGGTCGAGCTTCAACGCTTTCGCCATGGCATCGGCGGAGAACGGGATGACCGGCGCGGAAAGGATCGCAAACAGGCGGATCAAGTTGAACGCCGTGCGAATGCTGACGGCGGCCGCATCCTTATCGGTGCGGATCGAAGTCCACGGCGCGGCGTCAGCCAGGTATTCGTTGCCCAAGACCCAGATCGCGCGCAGTTCGGCGGTCGCCTTGCGCAACTGAATCTCTTCGAGCAGCGAGGTGTAGAGGCCGAAGCGGCGCTCCAGTTCCTCCGCGAGCTTCGCTTCCTTTGCGCCGAACTTGCCGCCGTCGGGGACGGCCGTGCCGAACTTGCTCTCCGTGAACTTCAGGGTTCGATTCACGAAGTTGCCAAGAACATCCGCCAGATCCTTGTTCACGATGTCGGCAAAGTGCGTCCACGTGAAGGAGCTGTCGGCGCTCTCGGGCGCATTCGCGGTCAGATACCAGCGCCAATAGTCGGGCGGCAGAATCTCCAGCGCTGCATCCATGAAGATGCCGCGCTTCTGACTCGTCGAGAATTTCCCGCCGTAGTAGTTCAGCCAGTTGAAGCCCTTGATTTGATCAACGAGCTTCCACGGTTCGCCGGAGCCCAGCATCGTTACCGGGAAGCCCACGGTGTGAAAGGGCACGTTGTCCTTGCCCATGAACTCGACGTAGCGCACGTTTTCTTGTGCGGCGCCGGACCACCACGACTTCCAATCGCGCGCGTTCGAGCCTGGCGCGGCGTCGGCCCATTCCTTTGTCGCGCCGATGTACTCGATCGGTGCGTCGAACCAGACGTAGAAGACTTTACCTTTCAGGCCTTCGACGTCGGGAAGCTTACCCTCAGGATTCGGGCCCCATGTTTCGGCGTTGACCGGCACGCCCCAGCTCAGATCGCGCGTGATACCTCGATCTTGCAGGCCTTCATCAAGCCATTTCAGCGCAATCGACGAAACCAAGTTCGGCCATTCGGTGCGCGTGCCGATCCAAGCGCGTAGTTCGTCGGAGAACTTCGCTTGGCGTAGAAACAAGTGCTTGCTGTCGCGGAGCTCGATTTCCTTTGAGCCCGACAGCGCCGATCGCGGATCCTTCAAATCCGCGGGATCGAGCACCCGCGTGCAGTTCTCGCATTGGTCGCCGCGGGCGCGGTCATAATTGCAGTGCGGGCAAGTGCCGATCACGTATCGATCGGGCAGGAAGCGCCCGTCCGCCTTTGAGTAGACCTGGCGCGTCGTGCGCTCTTCGATGTGGCCGCGCTCCCAGAGCACCTTCGCAAAGTGTTGCGTGAGTTCGCGGTTCTGCACGCTCGACGAGCGGCCGAAGTGATC
Source organism: uncultured Flavobacteriaceae bacterium (assembly GCA_964547645.1). GTDB lineage: Bacteria > Pseudomonadota > Alphaproteobacteria > Micropepsales > Micropepsaceae > SZUA-430. Next base: position 19,713 of record CAZJOM010000032.1, on the reverse strand, counting down.
GAACGAGAGACCGAAGCCGTCCGAGAGCTTCTTTTGAATGCCCCACCACTTCTCGCAATAGTCCGCGATCGGCAAGCCTTCTTCCAAGGCAGCAAGTTCGGCCGGCGTGCCGTGTTCGTCGGTGGCGCAGATGCAGAGCGTCTCGCGCCCGCGTGCGCGTTGAAAGCGGGCGTAGACATCGGCGGGCAGCATCGAGCCGGCGAGGTTTCCCAGATGCTTGACGCCGTTTATGTACGGCAGTGCACTAGTGATCAGGATTCGTTTCTGGGTCATGGTTTTCGCCGTCGGTTCCCCGCCGGATAGATGAACCCGGCGCAAAGGGACGGCGACCATATAGAAAGGCGAATTGGCGGTGCAATGGCCGCGTCGACCGGTGAGGTGTGGCCGTAGCTCGCAATTTGGAACATCGAAACTGCGGTGGGAGCGCTCCTGAATTCGTGCGTCACCCTTAAGCCTTGGACTTGCGCGCCAGTTCTGCTTAAACGCGCCCGCGACCCACCCCGTCGGAGATTCACCCAGCCCATGACCGATCGCAAGAACGGCCTGACCTATGCCCAGGCGGGCGTCGATATCGATGCAGGCGACGCGCTGGTTGAGGCGATCAAGCCGCTCGCCAAGTCGACGGCGCGGCCGGGAGCGGATGCGGCGTTAGGCGGGTTCGGCGGGCTGTTCGACCTGAAGGCGGCGGGGTTCAAGGATCCGCTGCTGGTGGCTGGCACGGATGGTGTCGGCACGAAGCTCAAGGTCGCGATCGAATCTGGGATTCACGACACGGTTGGCATCGACCTGGTTGCGATGTCGGTGAACGATATCGTTGTGCAGGGCGCGGAGCCGCTGTTGTTCCTCGATTATTTCGCGACCGGAAAGCTTGATGTCGTGATCGGTACCGCTGTCGTGACGGGCGTTGCCGAGGGGTGCCGGCAAGCCGGCTGTGCGCTGGTCGGTGGCGAGACGGCGGAAATGCCCGGGATGTATTCGCGCGGCGACTACGATCTCGCGGGTTTCGCAATCGGCGCGGTCGAGCGCGATCAGGTTCTGCCGAGGCGCGACATGGCGGTTGGCGACGTCGTACTGGGACTGGCGTCGTCCGGCGTTCACTCGAACGGGTATTCGCTGGTGCGGCGGATCGTGGCCGAGAGCGGGTTGTCGTACGACTCGCCCGCCCCGTTCGCGAAGGGTGAATCGACGGGGCGGGCCTTGCTCGCGCCGACAAGGATTTATGTGAAGAGCGCGCTCGCCGCCATTCGCGGGAGCGAGGTGAAGGGCTTTGCACATATCACCGGCGGCGGCTTGACGGAGAACGTGCCACGCGTGGTGCCGGACGATTTGGACATCGAGATAGATCTGGGCAGCTGGACGCCGTTGCCGGTGTTTCAATGGCTCGCACGCACTGGTGGCGTGGAAGAGCGCGAGATGCTGCGCACGTTCAACTGCGGGATCGGCATGATCGTGGTGGTGGCGGCGGAGCGGGCTGACGACGTGGCGAAGATACTGACCGGTGCGGGAGAGCGTGTCTCGCGCCTCGGACACCTAATCAAGGGCAAAGGCGAACCGACGGTGCGTTACAAGGGGCGTCTCGCGCTGTGACAAGCTCGGTGCAGTCTGGGAGCGCGGACGTCCCGTCCGCCCCAACTAGGCGACTCCCAAAGAGCGGGCGGGACGCCCGCGGTCCCAGACTATGAAGAAGCGTGTCGCCATCCTCATTTCCGGACGCGGGAGCAATATGCGGGCTCTGATTGAGGCCGCGCGCGTACCGGAGTATCCGGCGGAAATCGTGCTTGTGGTTTCGAGCCGGATGGCGGCAGAGGGCCTTTCGGTTGCGGATCGGCTTGGCGTGGCGACGGAGTTTGTCGATCAATCGCGCTACCGGGATCGCGATGCTTATGACGCGGAACTGCACCACGTTCTGACCCGCGCGAATGTCGAGTTCGTTTGCTTGGCGGGGTTCATGCGCATTTTGTCGGCGAGCTTCGTGCGCAAGTGGGAGGGGCGGATCATCAACATGCACCCTTCACTCTTGCCGGAATTTCGAGGTCTCAAACCGCAAGCGCAAGCTTTGGCGGCCGGCGTGAGTGTCTCGGGGTGTACGGTGCATTACGTCGTGCCGGAGCTCGATGCGGGGCCGACAATTGCGCAGACCGAGGTGCCGGTGCTGGCCGGCGATACGGAAGAAACGTTGAGCGCGCGAATCTTGGAGGCCGAGCACGCGCTCTATCCGATCGCACTTCGCAAGGCGTTATCGTCGTAGGTCTTTGAGAATTTCACGCGCCGCATTGTGCCCCGGCGCGCCCGTCACGCCGCCGCCGGGATGCGTCCCGGATCCGCACATGTAGAGACCTTTGACGGGGCTGCGGTAGTTGCCGTGGCCGAGTACAGGTCTTGCCGAGAACAGCTGATCGAGCGAGAGCGCGCCGTGCATGATGTCGCCGCCGATCAGGCCGAACGTGCGCTCGAGGTCGAGCGGCGTGAGCGCTTGGCGGCCGAGTACGGAGGCTTTGAAGCCCGGCGCGTACTTGTCGACGGTGGCGATCATCAGATCGGCGACTTCGTCACGATGATTGTCCCAGGAGCGGCCGTTCGGGAGTTCGGGGGCCACATGTTGGCAAAAGAGACTCGCCACGTGTTGGCCCTTCAGTGCCAAGCTGTCGTCGAGCGTTGAGGGGATCAGCATCTCGACGATCGGCTCCTTAGACCAGCCGAAGGAACGCGCGTCGTTGTAGGCGGTTTCCATGTAGCGCAGGCTCGGCGCGATTACGATGCCCGCGGTCAAGTGGTCGCCGGCTTCCGGTTTGCAGGTGAACTTTGGCAGCTCGCTGAGCGCCACATTCATGCGGAACGTGCCCGAGCCGCAGCGATAGGTGCGGATGCGGTCGTTGAAGTCGGCCGGCATGTGCGCGCTGTCCACCAGGCGGCCGAACAGAAGCTTCGGGTTCAGGTTCGACGCGATGACGCTGGCGGTCAGCTTTTCGCCCTTGTCGGTGACAACCGCGACGGCGTGGCCGCCCTCGACGACGACTTCGCGCACAGCGGCGTCGGTGCGGATGTCGACGCCTTGGGCGCGCGCCGCACTCGCCATGGCCTGCGTGATCGCGCCCATGCCGCCGATCGCGTGGCCCCAGGCGCCGCGCACGCCCAATACCTCGCCGAAGACGTGGTGGAGCAACACGTAAGCGGTGCCCGGCATATAGGGGCTGGCGTAGTTGCCGACGACACCGTCGAAGCCGTAGATCGCTTTGATCGCCTCACCTTCGAACCAGCCATCGAGATAGTCGCCAGCCGAGCGCGCGAAGATAGCGAGCAGGTCGCGCCGCACCGCCATCGGCAGGCTTGCGAATTTCCCGCCGAGGCTCGCCGACTTTAGAAGTTCCGGAATTGCACCGAACCAACTGCCTTCGACAACGTTCGGCGGTGTGACGAGAATCAAGTCGCGCAATACGTCGGCAAGCGCTTCGATCCGTTCGTGATACCGGTCGTAGGCTTCAACGTCGTGGTTCGAAAATTTAGCGACCTCGCGCTTCATGTTTGGTCCGCCGACAGCGAGGTAGTCGCGATCGTTCAACGGCAGAAAGTTCGCGAGTTTCCTGTGCACGATCCTTAGGCCGTGACCGTGCAGGTCTAGGTCGGCGATCACCTTCGGGTTCAGAAGGCTCACGGTGTAGCTCGCGACCGAGTTGCGAAAGCCGGGGTGGAACTCCTCCGTCACCGCCGCGCCGCCAACGACATGGCGGCGTTCAAGCACGGTGACCTTCAGGCCCGCGCGCGCGAGGTAGAAAGCGCACACAAGCCCGTTGTGGCCACCGCCAATGATGATCGCGTCGCTCATTTGATGCTCGGAAGTTCGCGTGATCGGATACGTCCCGGTTCGATCACGGAGAACCGGCCCGGCCAATCGTTTCTTGTGCTAATCAATGTCGCCAACCATGCGCTGCCGTTGTCGGTCAGCTCCAACCGAACAAGCACGATTCCGGAGGTTGCTGGCAACCTTGCCTGGAAGGCGAGTTCCCCGAAGTCCTTGTCGAAGGTCAACAGAATGCGCGCTTCTGTTACTGCTCTCCCCAGAATCGCTTCATCGGAGGCGCCCGGTGCGTCTTCTTCTATCCATGCGACGTCATGGCCGAGAGCGCGCAACGCCGTAACGGCGCGGCTCGGGAAATTTTGATCAGCGAGAAAACGCATCCCTACTCAGCGGCGAACACCCGTTCGGAGCTCAGTACATCACGCGCATAGTTCAAGCACGCCGTGATGTCCTCATCCGTTAGGCTTGGGTACTCGTCGAGGATCGTCTTCCGGCTCAATCCTGCCGCAAGCAACCCAATTACGAACTCAACCGACAGCCGCGTGCCGCGAACGACAGGCTTCCCGACGAGAATCTTGGGATCTGCCACAATGCGAGGATGGTCGCTCATTGTCTTGCGTCCATGTGATGGGAGGATCTTACAGCAAAGCGCGCTTGAACTCCACGTCATCCCTATGTTCGTTAATCCATCAACTTTCGGCTGAGATACGTAAACTCCAACGCCACCCGCTTCGCGCGTTCGCGTTGGTTCGCTGCTGCCGCGTGGCCGCCGTCGATGTTTTCGTAGTAGAGGAACGGCAAGCTCATGGCTTCCATTTTGGCAGCCATTTTGCGGGCGTGGCCGGGATGGACGCGGTCGTCTTTTGTCGAGGTGACGAAGAACGGCTCGGGATAGTTCACGCCCTTCTTCAGATTGTGATAGGGCGAAATCTTGCGGAGGAACGCGCCTTCGACCGGGTCGGCTGGATTGCCGTATTCGCCCTCCCACGAGGCACCGGCAAGCAGTTTGTTGTAGCGCAGCATGTCGAGTAGCGGGACTTGGATCACGACGGCGTTCCAAAGCTCCGGGTGCTGCGTGAGGGCGACGCCCATGAGCAGGCCGCCGTTCGAACCCCCTTGGATTCCGAGGCGGCGCGGCGTGGTGATCTTGCGCGCGACCAGGTCTTCGGCCACGGCTGTGAAGTCGTCATAGATAACCTGCCGCTTCGTCTTGAGGCCGGCTTGGTGCCAGGCGGGGCCGAATTCGCCGCCGCCGCGAATGTTGGCAAGCACATAGACGCCGCCGCGTTCGACCCAGAGTTTTCCGACGGTGCCGGAGTAGCTTGGCGTCATCGAAACTTGGAAGCCGCCATAGGCGTACAGCAGCGTCGGGTTCGATCCGTCAAGCTTGACGTCCTTATTGTGGACGACGAAGTACGGAACTTTTGTGCCGTCCTTCGAGGTTGCTTCGAACTGCTCGACCTGCATGCCGGACGCGTCGAAGCGCGGCGGCAGCGACTTCACCTTCTCGAACTTCCCGGTGGCGGCGTCACCGAAGTAGAGCGCGTCAGGTTCGAGAAATCCGGCGACGTTCGCGAAGACCTTGTCGTCCTGATCGCGGGTCGAGATAACACCGATCGATGCGTTCGGCGGCAGGTCGAGCTTCGTGCGGGTCCAGGCACCATCTGCAAACGCATAGGAATAGAGGACGCCCTTGACGTTCTCGTAAACCGCCACAAGTAAGCGGTTGCGCGTATTGGCAACTTGTTCGATCGACTCGCGTGCGCCGGGTACATAGATCACGGTCGCCTGCGCCGACTGCGCGTCGCGTTTCAGATCGTCGAGCTTGAACGAGAGCAACGCGCCTTTGGCGAGCACCTTACCATTCCAGGTCCAGTCATCTTCGAGCGTAAGCACGAGTTGACCCTGAACGAGCGAGCGCACCGAGGATTTCATCGGGAACGGCAGGCGGACTGGACCTTTGTCCGTCGAGAGGTAGAATTCCGTTTCGAAGAACGACGGATAGCGCGTAAAGACCACGGCTTGCACGATGCCGTCGGCATCGGTCCAGGCTGAGGCATCGGCGGCGACATCGGTCTTTGCGCCGCGATAGATTTCGACGGCATCTTCAAGCTTCGTGCCGCGTTTCCATTTCTTGACGACAAACGGGTAGCCGGATTCCGTCATCGTGTCCGGGCCCCATTCACGCGCGACGAGCAATGTATCGGCGTCGAGCCAGCCGATGTTCTGCTTCCCGTTCGGCAGGCGGAAGCCACCTTCGACGAACGTCTTCGTCTTGTTATCGAATTCGCGAACCTCGACGGCGTCCTTGCCGCCTTCGGATAGACTCACGAGACAGAAGCGCTCTTCGGGGACGAGGCAGGTCGAGCCCTTGAAGACCCAGTTCGCATTCTCGGCCTTCGAGAGCGCGTCCACGTCGAGCACGGTTTCCCATTCGGGCACCGCAGAGAGGTAGCTGTCGAGCGTCGTGCGGCGGGCGAGACCGCGCACGTTCACGCCGTCTTGCCAGAAGTTCGTTATTTCGCCGCCACGAAACGACGGCATTGCGATGCGATCGGTGGCCTCGAGGATCGTGAGCGCCTTCGCTTGCAGATCTTCGAAGCGTGGATCGGCCTGCAGGACTTTCAGCGAGCGGTCGTTTTGTCCGCGGACCCACGTCAGGGCTTTCTCGCCTTCGACGTCTTCAAGCCATTGGAACGGATCGGCGGCTTCTTTCGCCACGGCGGCACCTACGATGAAAAGGACAAGCGTCGAGACGACGGCAAGAACGAACTTGCGCACGGACAACCCCTGATTGGACTTCGGTCACACGACGGGGGAGAGACGTGGCTGTCGCCGCGCCTCTCGTCAAGTGCGGATGCGAGCGGCACTCTAGGCCGCGTAGGGAATTCCGAGTGGGGTCAACATCTTGCGTTCTTCCGCGATCGTCGACGCGAAGCTCGGCCGCGCGTGCATGGCCTTCAAGAAGCGCGTGAGAACCGGATACTTCGCCGCGTCTGGGGCAAAGCCTGCATGCGCGGCGTTCACGAACGGCGAGGCGACGGCGATGTCGGCCAGGGTCAACGTGTTGCCGACAAAGTGGTCGCGACCGCCGAGCTCTTTCTCGAAATAGTCGAGGAAGCGCGGAGCCTTGTTCGCCCAGGTGTCATTCGCCAGGTCGAAGTCGGGCTCCTTGCGCATCAGCTTGTTGACGACGACTGCGCGGAATAGGCCGCCGCCAATTGCGCCGATGAAGTCGCTGTCGGCGTATTCCTCGATCCAAAGGGTGCGGCCGTAGTCGAAAGCTTTCGCCGGGTAGAGCGCCGGTGTCGGGTGCTTTCGTTCCAGGTAACCGCAGATCGCGGACGAGTCGGCGAGCGTGGCGTCCGGCCCTTCGCTGTCGTCGCGCAGCACCGGGATGCGCTTCAGAGGCGAGATTTCCAAGAAGTAGTCCGGCGGCGCGAAGGGGCTGACAGGATCGTGTTTGTAGTCAAGCCCCTTTTCGGCCAGCACCACACGCACCTTGCGAACGAACGGGGATAGGGCCGCCCCGTAAACCGTAATTGTCATGCACGACTCCTTTGTTTGCGCTGAGAAAACACTTATCCGCCCGCATCCGGGCGATCAACCGATGGCAGACAACTGTGTCCCTACGACCAGCCTTCACCGGGACGTGAGCTAATTGACGACGTTTTAACAAGATTTCGCCGGCGCGTTCGTGTTTGTTGCACTTGGGGAAGACGTTTGGGGGGCCTCGTGGCTCGGTATGTTTGGGGACTCGCGCCGCTGTGCGCGGGCTTGGGACTGCTGTTCTATGCCGGTGGCGCCGTCGCCGCGGACACGCCGCCCGGGCGCGACTTTGCGACCTACCAACCCAGCGCGAGCGCTACGCGGATTGCGACGTCGGAAGCGCCGAAGCTGGACGGCGACCTTTCGGATTCTGTGTGGGCCAAAGCCCCCGTCATCAGCGAGTTCTATCAACTCGAGCCGAATGAAAGGCAGCCGGCGAGCGAACGCACGGAAGTGCGGGTGCTCTATGACGAGGACCATGTCTATTTCGCGATCCATGCCTACGACCGCGAGCCCGGCGCCATCAACGCGTCGGTAAAGTCGCGCGACGGCAATTTGAGCCAAGACGACTTGGTCCGGATATACCTCGATCCCTACAAGACGCGGCGCGACGGTTATATCTTCGAGGTCAACCCGCTCGGCGCGCGGTTTGACGGCATTCTGCAAAACAACAGCGATGTGCTCGGTCAATGGAATACGATTTGGCATGCGCACGGCCGTATTACGAGTGACGGCTGGGTTGCCGAGGTTGCCATTCCCTTTCGCAGCATTTCGTACGACGTGGCAAACGGCGACTGGGGCTTCGACCTCTTCCGCCTGATCCGCCGCAAGGGCGAGCGCATCCGGTGGTCGCAGATCGACAATCAGCGTTCGTCGCGCGACATCTCGCGGTCGGGCACGCTGACGGGCATTTCCAACACGGCGCAGGGGCTGGGACTCGACATTCAGCCGTTCCTCGCATTGCGCTACAAACACGAATGGCGGATGCCGCGCGAGGACGACGTCACACTCGAGCCGTCGGGAAACCTGTACTACAAGATCACACCGGCGCTCACCGGAACGCTGACGTTCAACACCGATTTCTCGGACGCCCCGCTCGACCAGCGGCAGATCAATACCGGGCGGTTCGGCCTGTTTTTTCCTGAGACGCGCAACTTCTTCCTGCAGGATGCGGCGGTGTTCGAGTTCGGCGGCAACAATCTCAACAACGACGTCAACGGCAGCCCGTTCTTCTCGCGCAACGTCGGCCTCGTGAACGGGTTTCCGGTCGATATCGTGGCCGGTGGTAAGTTGTCGGGACAACTTGGCGATCTTGGTATCGGCGGCTTGATCGTCGACACCGCCGGTACGGAAACGACGGACAACCAGATTTTGTCGGCGGCGCGAGTGACTATGCCGATCCTCGACCAATCGAAGATCGGGATCGTGTTTACGAACGGCGACCCGACGGGCGCGACCGAGAACACGGTCGCCGGCGCGGATTTCCAGTTCCGCAACTCGACCTGGATCGACGGCAAGACGCTGCAGGCCGACTTTTTCTACGAGCGCAGCTTCTCCAGCGCTTTCGGCGACGACGACACGTTCGGCGCGCAGTTCGCCTTCCCCAATGAGCCCTTCAGCACGCGATTCCAGTTCAAGCAGGTCGGCGAGAATTTTTCGCCGGCGCTCGGGTTCGTGAACCGGCCGGCCATTCGCTACTACGACGGCAATTTCGTCTACAAGATGCGGCCGAAAGACTCCTGGATGCGCTTCTGGGAGACCGGCACGTGGTACAACTTCATCACCGATCTCGACGACAAGTTGGAGACGCGCGAGAACGGGGCTTGGGCTGGCTTCCAGACGCAGGATACGGACGCCGTGTTCCTGAATCTGTTCAACGACTATGAGAACATCCCCTCGCCCTTCTTCCTGCCGAAAGGCGTTCTGGTTCCGGCCGGCGAGTACAACTGGACGGGCGCCGTGCTCAATATCGAAACGTCGATCGGGCGGCCGATCTCCAGCGTGATCGAAATACGCTGCTGCGATTGGTACGACGGCACATTGTTCCGGACGTCGGTATCCGTGAACTGGCGGCCGGATACGACGTGGGAAATCGGCGTTCAACATCAGTTCTTGGGCATCAACCTGCCGACCGGCGACGTCGAGATTCAGATTTACGCCCTGAACGCAAACTTGAACTTCACGCCGGATATGCAGCTGAAAACGCAGATTCAGTATGACAATATCAGCCAGGCGTTTGGGCTTTCGGCGCGTTACCTGTGGGAGTACGAGCCTGGAGCGGAGTTGTTTATTTCGCTCGGCGAAAGCGGCGACTTGATCGACGGACGGCACTACCGCTCGTCGACGACGCAGGCTTCGATTCGGCTCGGGCAGCTAATGCGTTTCTAGTTTAGGCCCGCTTGCGGTCGGCAGGCTGCGCCCGCTCTTCGGGCGCAGCGTCGTACTGCGGGGCAACTTTGTCGATCGGGAGCGCCTGCGGTAGCGGGCGCGGCGGCGGGCCAAGCTGCTGGTCGAGTGCGTCGGCGGCCCATGAAATGTCGTAGGCGAAGCCGAGGCGCAGGGCTGTTTCTGGCAGCACGCGCTGTGAGAACACGAAGATCGAGCTCATTTCGCCGAGCAGCAGTTTCAGCGCCCAAGCGGGGGCTTGCAGAAAGAGTGGGCGGTGGAGCGTACGGGCGAGTGCGCGCTGGAAGTCGGCGTGGCGGAGCGGTTCCGGCGCGACCGCGTTGATCGCACCTTCCCAGCGGGTGTCGTCGATCGCGTTCATGATCATGCGCAAGAGGTCCGCGCGGGAGATCCAGCTCATCCACTGCAGTCCGTTGCCAAGGACGGTGCCGAGTCCGAAACGCGCAGGCAGCGCCATCATCGGCAGCGGGCCGCCGCTCGGGTCGAGCACGAGGCCGAAGCGCAGGCAGACGACGCGGGCTTTGGATGTTGCCGCGCGCATGGCGGCTTGTTCCCAGGCGAAGCAGAGCTTTGCGGCAAAGTCGGTGCCGGCTGCGGCGTCGTCGTTCAACGGGGTGTCGTCCCGATCGCCGTAGATGCCGATGGCTGAACCGCTGACCAGCACGGCGGGCGCGCGCTGAAGCGAACCAATCCAGTCGACGAGGTTGTTCGTGAGGTCGACACGCGAGCGCCAGATCTCGCGCTTGCGGGCCGCCGTCCAGGGCAGGCCGATGATGGGGGCGCCCGCGAGGTTGACGACGGCATCGATGCGGGTTTCGCGCGGTATGACGGCGAGCGTCTCGACGTGGCGGACGCGGTCGGCGAAGAGGGCGCGTGATTGGCGGGCGTCGCGGGTGAGGACGAAGACGCGGTCGCCGCGCGCGAGCAGGCGCTCCACCAGGGCTGCGCCGATGAAGCCGGTGGCGCCGGTGACCAGGACGGTGCGGCCACTGTGTGGCGAGACGATCGGCGCGGGTTGGGCGCGACCGAGGCGCCTGACCGCGATGACATTGCGCACAGAGAACGCGAGCACGCCGATCGACGCGCAGGTGAAGAACCAGGAGAAGAGACCGTGGCTCACGAAGGCGATTTCGGTCCCCTGCCCCATCTGCGCCGCGAGCCACGGCACGACGAGCGCGAGGAAGGTGCCGTAGAGCACGGCCAGCACCGTGTGCAGCGCGCGCTCCAGCGGCGGCAGACGGCGGGTGCGGTCTTCTTCGATGAAATCGGTGATCGTGATCGCGACTTCGCTGAGCAGCAGCGCGAGCACGGCGGCAGCGGCGAGGCCTGAGGGTTCGACCCAGGCGAAGATCATGAAAAGCACGCCGTAGATACCTTCCCGGGCGCTGTGCAGCGCAAGTTCGCGGCGGGCTGAGGGTTTGCTGGGCAGACGCTCGGTCAGTTCGTGATGCAGCACGTTGTCGAGTGCGCCGAGAAGCGTCTGCAGCGCAAGGATCGTGAGCATGGTGAGGGTCATGATGTGCGCCTCAATCGATCGGATCTAGGAAGATGCCGTCTTGGAAGATCGTGCGGCCGGCCCACGGATGGTCGAAGCTCAGCGTGAAGCGGAAGCGGCCCTCGCCCAGATCGGTGTGGCGGACTTCGGCAATGCCGGGGGTGAGCCAGACCGGGAGCGGCACGCTCAGCGCGCCGGCGCGCCAGAAGAAGTTGCGCGAGCGGAAGACGAGGCTGCCGCGGTCGGCGAAGACATCGAGCAGCATCGTCCATCCGCCCGCGCAGCATTCGAGCAGACGGCCGTCTTGCGACGGTCGCTTGATCGAACGCACTTGGAACGCCAAACCGAACGGCCCGCGGTATTCCCGCGTCCATGACATGCCGCCGTCTTTGACGCTCACACGAACGAGTGCGGCGCAGGTTCCGGTGACGACCGGAAGCGGTGCACCGAAGGGAAGTAAGGTGTAGGCGAAGAGGCGGCCGAGCAGGGTCAGCCGCGTGTCGGTCTCGCCGGTGTAGAGCGCGGTGGTGACGCGGGCGAAGCGGGCTTGCACGGCTGCGGGCAGCGAGCCCCAGGCGCGCGCGCCCACGATGCGCGAGATCGTGTCGCCGTGTTCGGCCTCGTCTTCGACGGGGCTGGTGCGGGGGCCGCTCCAGAACCAGGCTTCCAGTGCGCGCGCCATCGCGGGGTCCTATCTGGAGGAGACAAGGCGGGCGACGCCCGCGCCCAGTTTGATCAGGCGCTGCAAGGTCGGGCGCGGGACGCGGCGCATCTGCTCGTACCAGCCGGTCATGCGCTCGATGAAGCCCAGCATTTCGGTGACACGGTCGCGTACGTCGGGCGGGGTCGATGGGTCCGCATGGGCGAGGTCGCGCGCGGCGCGCAAAACCTCAAGCGTCGGATCGATCTCGCGCTTCTTGCGTTCGTCGACGATCGTTTGCACGACGTCCCAGGTGTCGCCCTTGGCCTCGTAGTAGTTGCGGCGGTCGCCGATCATGTGGACCAGCGTGACCAGGCGGTAGGTTTGCAGTTCTTCGAGCGAGGTCGAGGCGTTCGAACGAGCAATGCCCAGCGTTTCGGAGATCTCCTCCGCGTTCATCGGGCGGCCGGAAAGCCAGAGCAGCGCGTGGATCTGCGCAACGGAGCGGTTCACGCCCCAACGCGCCCCCATCTCACCCCAATGTAAGACAACTTTTTCGATGACGGGGGGCAGCGGCACGAGTCACCTGTCTGCTATTTCTGTTATGACAGAAATTACTGATGATGCAGGCTTCGTTCAAGTGCGTTGTGCGCGTCGTCGCGACGCAACCTCCCTGGGACCGCCGGCCTCCCGAAGCTGTGAAGGAATGTCACGCGGAGTCGCGGAGAACGCGGAGAACGGCGGATTATCTGAGTGACTCTCTGCGGCTCCGAGCCTCCGCGTGATTTCTTCACAGCTCAGGATGCCGGCGGTCCCAGGGAGGCACCATTCCTCCTAGTTGCTTGAAGCGGACACAATTGCTCCCCACTTTGGGGCACGCCTCGAGTCTGCAGGCGTTTATTGGAGCTGGAAACAATGGGACGATTTTTAGCGTTTCTTTTCGTGTTCGTTCTCGGCGGCATCATCGGCTTTGCGGTCGGCGGCTTTGGCGGCGCGGCGGCGGGCGGCTATCTGGGCGCGTGCAAGGTGATCGACAGTTCGGTCGCCTCGGGTGCGATGACGCAAGACGCGGCGAACGCGACCATCAAGTCGATCGCTGCCGAAATCGGTATCCGGCCGGAAGATAAGGGCCGCATTTTGGACGCGATGAAGCGCGCGAACCAACCGGCGTCGGCCTGTTCGACGGCCATTGAGGCGCTTTAGTTGTATGAGCCGCGCGGCAACGCGCGGCTCCCCTTCCCTTCAACACGTCTTCATCGGTTTGTCGCGCGTAAGTGCGCAGATCATTTTGCTGCCGCGTGAGGGACCGTAAGTGAGGATGAGCTGTTCTTTCAGCGTGTCCCACTTGTCCTTTGAATCGGCCACGGCGGCTTCGACGGCGTGGCGGAAGTTGTCGTTGACGCGGCCGCGATCGGTTGTGCCGTTCGTCGGGGCGGGATCGACCGTGCCCTTGTCCTTGTTCAGCGCCAGGTGTTTGACGCGTGGCAGCTTGCCGTCTTTGCCGTAGTTGCAATTCGCGGGCTCGGAGATCGCCGACTTCTCTTCGAAGCAGCCGGAGATCAGTCCCTGGGGAAACGGTTTGTCGGTGCGCAGGTCGAGATACGCCGCGGAGCCGCGATTGTTGAGGCCGGGCGGGTTTAGCGGCGACACCGGCGCGCTCTTGTCGGCGGCGTCGGTCCAATTGGTGTGCGAGTAAAAGTCCTGCGACGCGTGCAGCAGGATGCCGAAGTGCTCCAGCACGTTGCACTTCGCGCGGCCCTTGACCTGACCGCCATAGCGGCAGGCGACGATCGTCGGAATCTCGCTGTCGCGGATGCGGCCTTTCGCGTCAAGCAGGTCGCCAGCCGCCGTCACCGCTTCGTCAAGCTGCTTGGCCATCCAGGCGCGACAGGCTTCGATCTTCGCTTGCGCATCGGCTTTCGATTGCGGGTAGCCGGCGACATCGAAGTAGTCGCCGCCGTCGCAATGCGCCTCAGCGCGGAAGATGAGCGCGCCGCGATCGGGCGTGCCGACAGCACCGAAGTCGCCCGGCGCGCCGGCGAGCGAGGCGAGCGTGCGCTTCTGAAAGCAGTCGTCCGTTGGCGCGTTGTTCGCGCACGCGAACGCCTGGCGCGTGATGCGTTCATGCTCAAGATTTTGCCCGAGGCCTTTGATGGTGCCAAAGCCATAGGCTGCGCCGGCCGTGAGTGTGAGAGCGGCTGCTGCGGCGATAGCAATCGACGATTTCATGGATGGAGCCCTTTGTTTGGAGGGCAGCTTGGCACGGACCGGTGCGTATGGGCAGAGGGGTTCATTCGCGCACGTGGCGCTCGGTAACGACTTCGGCGCGCGATGGGGTCATCCTCAGGCGAGTTCAGTGATTCGTTCGGAGGGCGTATGTCGAGCAAAGCGCAAAAACGCAAGGAATTGGTCATCGATTCAACGGTCGAGCCGGACGAAGGTCCAACCGTTGCGTCGCGCGCGCTATCGGCCGTGCGTTCGGCGCTGGCACTCCTTTCCGCGCACCGGGGCAAGGTCGCGGCTGCTGCGGGCGTCGCCGCGCTCGGCGTGCTGGCGATGACGGGCGCGGTGGGCATCAGCCAATTTGTTTCGCAGACCGCGCAACCAACGGCGGCGCCGACGCCTCTCGAAGCGATAGCCTCTGCGGCGCCGGCCGCGCCATCGGCGAGCGCGCCAGCGACGACGGCGGCGCCCGCTGCGCCGGTGGCCGCGGTTGCTTCAAAGCCCGAACTCGCGACGTGCTTTACGCCCGGCGACAATTGCATGGCGATGATCGTCAAAGCGATCGACGGCGCCAAGGGCGAGATCTTGGTTCAGGCCTACAGCTTTTCAGCGAAGCCGCTGATCAACGCGTTGGGCCGGGCGCACGGGCGCGGGGTGAAGGTGCGCGTGATCCTCGACAAGGCGGACGAGCGGGAACGCGACCGCGCGGGATCGCGGCTGATCTCGCAACGGATCTTGCCGCACGTCGACACCGGCGTCGCCAACGCGCACAACAAGGTGATCGTGATCGATAGGGACACAGTGATCACCGGCTCGTTCAACTTCACCGAAGCCGCGCAGAAGAAGAACGCCGAGAACGTGCTCCTGATCAAAGGCCACCCGGATGTGGCGGCGGCGTACGCGAAGAATTGGGAACGGCGGATGGCGGCGTCGCGGCCGTACTATGGGACGATGGCGCCGGTGCTTTGACGATGCGTCATCGCGCTTGATCCAGCTTCGGGGCGCGCAGCGCCTGCGACCCGGAGCGATAGATCTGCGCGACGACGCGCCCTGCCCCGTCGCGTTCAAACGAGGTTCGCGCCTCCAAATCGGGCGGCGCGTAGAAGAGATCGGAGCCGATCGGCACGAGTTCGCCCTCTGGATTGCCCGTCGTCTGCTCGAGCAGCCGCGTGCCATCGACGCGCACGGTCGACACAACATCGCTGGCGAAAGCGTAGCGCCCTTCGTAGTCGCGCAGCTTCGCAAGCGGCATCTCGATGCGTGCCGGCGCCTCCGGTAGGCGCACGGCGGTCATCGTCTGCAACTGCCAGCGCCCCTTCGTTCGCACGTACACATCAAGCCGCCCGAGCTTCACCTCGAAGACGTTCGCGCCGACGGTGGATCGTTCGGTCTCTCGGTAAGAAAGAACAACGACGGCGCCGTTGCGGACGGCGGCGAAGTCCTCGACTGTGGTATCGACTTTAGGCCGCGCCTTAGCGTCGCCGCCGAACTCACCTTCAAGATAATCCTGGCGACTGACCCGCCGACCGTCGGGCGACAGCGAAACAAAGTTGGGGGCGAGCAAGCGTTCGAAATAGGCACGGTCGCGTTCGCGATAAGCGCGTATCCGCGCTGCCTTCAGCGGCCAGTACGCGTTGGCGGCTTCGGACCAGGCCGGTGGCGCTGGCGCCAAGACAGTGAACGTCAGAAGGAACAGCAAGAGCGTCGCGCGCATAACATCTTGTACGCCGGGGCGACGAGGATGTGAAGGCGGGGCGAGGGAGACGGGGAATAAAGTGCACTGTCACCGAAATACTAGCGGAAGTCATCCGAGTATTGGGGGTCGGGTTCGCGTGCCGCGCGGCAGACGTGCTCGTATCCGCCCTTGACGAACCCAATACCGGCGCGGAGCCGTTCAAAGAATGTAGGCGCCTCCTTGAACGCCAGCAGCAGAATCTCGAGGCGCGCAAGCGCGTGTCCGCGTCCCGCCGCGCGCTCGAGCAAGGCAAGACCCTGATCACGATCAGCCGGCCCCGCCTGACCGCGAACCAACACCCTGCCCGCCCAATAGATGGAAGGCTTGTAGTCCCTCTCGGCGCACTCCAGAAACAGCGCAAGAGCGCGCGCTCGATCACCGCGTCGGAGCACTGCTCGGGCGATGCGGTGTTGCGCTTCCACGCTTCCCGCGCGCGCCGCCTGCTCCCAGAGCGCGATAGCCTTCTTTGGATCGGGCGCGCCGAGGTGACCGCGGTTGTACATCCAACCCAAACAGATGAGCGCATAGGTTGAGCCGCGAGCCACGAGGGATTCGAACAAGCGCGCCGCCTCGATGTAGCGTTTCGCTTCCAACGCTTCCCACGCGCTGCATTCATCCAAGTACAGAAGCTCGCGGTGACAGCCCAAGTGCAGTCCGGCAGCACCTTCGGACAGCACCTGACGGGCTCGGTCCCGCTCGCCCTTTTTCAGCAAGGCTCGCCCAAGATGGTACTGGGCTTCCCAGTTACCGGGGACCGCAGCCTTTTCGTATGCCGCGATAGCTTTCTCCAGATCGGGGGTGCCGCGTAAGCCGCGCTCTTCGGGGGAAAGGTTCATTTCCAGCCGCCTCCAGCGGAAACATGGGGACGTTGGCGCGGACTTTTGAGGGCTTGAAAGCGCGCCATCCCCTGCCTACGGCGCACGCACGGCAGTAGTCAGAGCATCCAACGCCGGCTTGAATTAGTGCACTGTCACCGAAATATTCGAAATGTCGCTCAGACGACAAGGTGCGGTAGCGCAACGGCAGCAGCCACGCCGAAATCGGCTGCGATGGCGAAGAGTTGGAAGCGTGTCGCCCGGAACTCGCCTAGCGCCAACGAAGTCACTCGCGCGACGCCAGCCACAAACCAACAGCAGGCAAGTGTTAAGAAGGCTTCCGGCGCACCGCTTAGTAGTGGAAAGAGCGAACCACCAATGACAAGTCCCGCGATCCGTCGATGCAAGCGGCGGCGCGGCGCACGCTCGCTCTCTTCAATAAACTCACCCTTCCCTCCGCCCGCCATCCACGCCGCTTGCATAACCGAATATGGCAGCGACAACAGCGCAAGACCGCCAATCAGGCTCAGCAAGGTTGCGGCGTAGGACAGGTAGAGCGCAGCAGAGCTCGTCATGACGCGCGGAATCTCATTGCGACGGGGAACCAATTACGAACTGCGTTGGTGTAAATACGGTGACAGTGCACTTTATTTCGTGGCGCTTAGTTATCCGCCTCCCATCGACCGCGCTTGGTGGAGAGCGCGAACGACTTCCTTCTTTGGCTTCTTTGGAGCAGGGGTGCGCTTGACCTTTGGTACAGCCGCGCTTGGTTCAACGCGACCCTCGATGAGGGCGGCTAGGTGCGTTCGCGCCCAACCGCCTTCGGCTTTCGCACGGTCGGCGTTGGCTTTGTCGAACTTGTTGATCAGGCCCACAACAACCGTCGATGTTTGCTCATCGAGAACTGCGAGCAGCGGTTCGCGGCCGACGAGGGTCGTAATACGCCTCGCTGTGCCGAGATCGCATTTGGCGTCTTTCAGCTGAGTGATCACGACGTCGATCGCGGCCTTACGGTATGCCCCGGCTTTCAGCGCGAACAGGTCGGGTTGTGTTGCGAACGCTCGAAACAGCTCGGCGGCCAGACGGTCGGTCAGCATTGATGATCTCCATGATTTCACAAGCAAGCGCCTGCAGATGCGGGCTCGCGTTGCCGTACTTCTGTGCGTATGTCGGCGCAGCGCCATCCCCGTCCATCGCACCTACAAGCGCGGCGGATTGAGGAATCCTTGTCTTCAGTAGTAGGAAGCCCGGATCTTCTGCGTCCGCCTCGGCCTGCAATGAGTTGAGCACTCGCGTTGCGACCTTGATTGGCTGCACCCGATTGGCGAGCACGTATGGAAGTATCGCATCTCGACGGCGCGGCGCTGCAAGGACGCGCTTGCAGAATGTGGTCAATCCTAGCACCGAGAATTTGTCCATGATCACCGGCGCTAGCACAATGTCGCTCGCCCACAGTGCTGCCTCTGTGAAAATAGAAATGCCTGGTGGGCAATCGATGATGATCACATCGAACACCTTCCGCAACTGCTCCACCTCCTCCGCCACAACGTCCCTAACACGCTTCTCGATGTCCTCGAACGAGATGCCGGCAGCCGTCAGTGTGTGAATTATCGAGCGCTCCACATATCTCAGGCGCTCGCTGGCTGGCGCCAGAGCTAGTGAGATAACATCGCCCGCAGCCGTCATCGCACTTGCCCACTTGCGTATGAAATCGTTGAGCTGTCTGGGGCGTTCGTCGATCACTGCGCCCTCGAAGAAGAAGTCGAGGGACCGATGCTCTTTGAACAGCTGGAATAGTAGGTCATCGCCGGCGATGCAGAATGACGCGTGCGCCTGCGCATCGAGATCTATCACTAATACCTTGAGGCGCTTTCCTGCGCCGCCCGCGGCGAGTGTTTCGGCGAGGCTCACCACGACGGTGGTTTTGCCGACACCGCCCTTCATGTTGCAGACGGAAATGATCTTTCCTGTCATCGCTTGTTGCTCTGGTCGCTGATGGCTTGCCGAAGCACTTTCCTGTTTGCCTCCGAGAGGCGGCTCTCCAGGAAGCCGTCGACTTCCAGGGGCGTGGTCGCTGTTCGCTTAGCGTCTTGCAGCACTTCCAAGGCGCCCAGCGTTTTCATTCGGCAGAAGCCGACGCCGTGTAGGGCGCAGTGGGTAGCGAGCTCTTCAAGCTCCGGTTCCCGAGAGGAGCCTTCGGGCAAATACCAAACCAAATGTGCGAAGTTGGCGAAGCGAGCTTGGGCGAGTGCTTCGTGGACTGCCCTGACACCTGCGCCCGCCTCGTTCTTTAGTTCGAAGACGTGAACATCGACGTGAGCGCCGGGTAAGACGGCGAACTTGGAGACGCTGACGAAAACGAAATCCGGTCGTGCCCATACGCCCTTCTTCGGGCCTCGCGTCGAGATGTCTTCAATGATGGGATCGGGTGCGTCGCGTGGGAGATCCAACGAAGCACGGAAGCTGGTCTTTAGCGCGGTGTGAAGCGGTGCCATGAGCTGCCGTTCAGGGATGCCGCTGTCCGGCGGGTCATCGGGCTCCGACACTGTGCTTGGCGCATCCGCGATGAGGTAGATCGAACCACCCTGGCCTCTCACCCGACCCACGAGGCCTTTGGTCAGCAGAAAGTCGCGCGCTTCGAAGTACTTGTCGTTCGCGATCGGCATGCCGAGGCGTTTCGACAGCATCGCGAGCGCTGCACGGTTTGGGATCGAGCCGCCGTCGCGGGGCAGCAGGCGAAGGAGTTCTTCGCCGATTGCGTCAGGTGCCGCTTTCGCTTGGCCCATGGAGTCGCCTCGTTGGGCTGCAGTGTAGGGTGCGTGAGGGTCTCTACAAACGGGGGCCGCGGAGGACTGCTGTGGACTGAAATCAATCGGCAATTGTTTTTGGACCAGCTCCGGTGGGCGCGGCTACGCTTGACTTTTCGCGCCAATTGTTCTATTTTTGTTCTTCGCACTAAGCACCAGAGAAGGGTGCCGCGAACGGATTCCTCACGGCCGGAGAACGGGTTCATAACGGAATTTTTGGCTCAAATGAGCGGAAATAACGCATATA
>CAZJOM010000031.1:0-42535 GCA_964547645.1 uncultured Flavobacteriaceae bacterium | reverse complement strand
GAAGCGGTACGATGATCGTCTTCGTCACGCGCAAGAAAGTCCGCGGACCGCTTGAGGTGATCTACCCGAAGGCGCGGGGGTAATTGGATTCCGCTCTGAGCGCGTGGCGCGGCTTCGCGTGAGATTTCCTTTACGACTTCGCCGCTTGGCCCAGGACTTTCTTCGGTGGGAACCGTTTGAACGTGCCGAGGTGGCTCCGGATGCCGGCTTGGAAGACGTCGACGTAGGTTAGTTTGCGGGTCATGTAGTTGTGAGTTTCTTTGGGGTCGAGCCAAAGATTGTAGAGGCGCGCGTAGGCGTAGCGCTCGAGCACGCCGGTGAAGCCGCCGGGGCCGGCTTGGCCTGCATCGTCGTCGCTGGTGCCGGTCAGGACCATCTTGTACTCGCCGCAGCGCAGCGCCGAGAAATTCGTCGTGAGCCAGTAGTAGTGAAACTTGCGGTTCGAGTGGCCGTTCGGGCTGAGCAGGAACGAGGTCTGGTCGACGCCGTCGATGTAGCGGTCGGCGGGGACGCGCGCGGCTTCGCCGGCGAGCCCCAAGGCAGTCGGCATGATGTCGTTGAAGTCGAAGATGCCATCGCTTTGCTGGCCGGGTTCGATCGTGCCTTGCCACATCATGAGGCCGGGCACGCGCACGCCGCCTTCCCAGGTCGAGCCTTTGGCGCAGCGAAACGGGGTGAAGGCCGAGTCCGGCCAGGTTTCCATGTGCGGGCCGTTGTCGGAGGATATGAAGATCAGCGTGTCTTCGAGTTGGCCGGTCTCGCGCAGCGTTTCAACGAGGCGGCCGATGATCGCGTCGAGTTCGAGGATCGTATCTTTGTAGGGATGGCGGGCGGGCGACTTTCCTAAGAAGTTTTCGTGTGGGTAGTTGTCGAAGTGGGCGCCGCGCGTGCAGTGATAGAGCAGCCACGGCTGATCCTTTTGGCCCATACGCTTGATGAAGTCGGTGGAGTAGCGGCACCATTTCTCATCGAGTTCGGAGAGTACGGGGATCGTGACTTCTTCGACGTTGGTGGGTTCCTGTCCGCGTTTTGCGTGCACGAAACAACGGTTGAAGGGCATGTTCTCGACCCACTTCGTGCGGGCGTCGGAATAGACGATTTCCGGGAAGTAGTGTGGGTCGCGCCATTCGGAATACATGTCGGAAACGGAGAGGAAGCCATAGAAATCATCGAAACCGACATTCTGCGGTTGCGACGCGATGTTTTCGCCGACGTGCCATTTGCCGACGGCTTGCGTCGCGTAGCCCGCGGCCGCGAGAAGTTCGGGCAGCGTGGTTTCGCCTTGCAGGCCGCCGGCCTCGCCGTACATCGGCGGGCGGTGCAGGCCGTGGCGGTTCGGCACGCGGCCGGTCAGGAGTGTTGCGCGTGAGGGCGAGCAGCTGGGCTCCGAGTAACACGAGGTGAGTTGCAGGCCGTTGCGGGCGATCTTGTCGAAGTTCGGAGTCGGAGCGCCGACGGTGACGCCGCCGCCGTAACAGCCGAAGTCGCCCCAGCCGACGTCGTCCATTAGGAAAATCAAGATGTTCGGGCGCTTCTTGCGGCGGTTTTTGTGAGCGCTGAGGCGAGCGGCGGCGTCTTTGATCTGGGCGGCGTGTTCGAACGCAGGTTCGAGGTTCGGCGCCTTCTGAACGGTCGCGCTGGCGATTGCATCGAAGCTTTGCATCGTGATCTATCCTGAGCCGTGTTGATCTTTTCTTATGGCAGAGCTTTGAGGTGTTGGCGATGGACGTGCCTGTGATCGAGACCGAGCGGCTGCTCTTGCGGGGACACCGGCTCGACGATTTTGAAGACTTGGCTGCGATGTGGGCGGACCCGACGGTCACGCGGTTCATCGGAGGCAAACCTTCGACGCGCGAAGAAAGTTGGGCGCGGCTGATGCGCTATGTCGGGCACTGGCATTTGTTGGGTTTCGGCTACTGGGCGGTCGAGATGAAGGGTCAGACTGGGCTGATTGGCGATGTCGGGTTCGCGGATTGGCGGCGGGACATCGTACCTTCGCTTGATGGGATGCCGGAGGGCGGCTGGGTGTTCGCGCCTGTCGCGCATGGGCGCGGCCTGGCCAGCGAAGCAGTC
The DNA here is from genome assembly GCA_964547645.1 of uncultured Flavobacteriaceae bacterium. Taxonomy (GTDB): domain Bacteria; phylum Pseudomonadota; class Alphaproteobacteria; order Micropepsales; family Micropepsaceae; genus SZUA-430. The sequence goes on along the minus strand of CAZJOM010000031.1, from coordinate 40,462 downwards.
AAGGCGGTGGTCGCGTGGGGCGACCAGCACTTCGGCGGCAAGACAACCGCCTGCATCATCAGCCCGGACAACACGGGTTCGATTCGGGTCGCAGAGAAGTGCGGGTATCGCGAGTTCGCGCGGACGGAGTTTAAGGGCTCGCCGATCGTGCAGTTTCGGCGGTGAGGCGAATTGTTGTCTCCCCTGAGCGGAGCTCGGGGGAGTACCTGCGCACGCCATAGCGAAGCGACGGCGTGCTGCAGGGGAGGGGGGGCTGACCCATGAGAATCGAGCTTATCATTGACGCTGAGCTGCCCTACTCGAGTGCAGCCGCTTCGCGGCGCACCCACTCCCCCAACTTTGTTGGGGGAGACAGGGCTTGTTTCGGTGGGTGAGGCGTAGGATTGTCCGGCCCCATGAGGGTGCATCCTGCGCGGGCCGAGATGGCTCGGCTTTATTTGGCTGATGAGACTGAGGTTGTCGGCTCGCTGCTGCCGCGGGCGCGGTTGAGTGCGGCTGAGGCGGCGGCGACCGAGGCGCTTGCGCGCGATCTGGTGGAACGTGTGCGGGCGCAGCGTAAACGGGGTGGGCTCGACGCGTTTCTCCATCAGTATGCGCTGTCGACCGAAGAGGGCGTCGTTCTGATGTGTCTGGCCGAGGCGTTGCTTCGGGTGCCGGATGCGGAGACGGCCGACAAGCTGATCAAGGACAAGATAGGGTCGGCGCATTGGGACAAGCATCTGGGGCAATCGCCGTCGGTGTTTGTGAACGCGTCGACGTGGGCGTTGATGCTGACCGGGCATGTCGTGAAGCTCGGCGAGGGTTCGCAGGATTGGACCTCGATCTTCGGACGGTTGGTGCAGCGCTCGGGCGAACCGATCATTCGTCAGGCGATGACGACCGCGATGCGCATCATGGGCGGGCAGTTCGTGCTTGGGCGCACGATCGAGGAGGCGTTGAAGCGCGGCGCCGATGCAGCGAAGCGCGGGTTTCGCTTCTCGTTCGATATGCTGGGCGAAGCGGCGATGACGCACGACGATGCGGAGCGCTACGTGCGCTCGTACGCAGATGCGATCAAGTCGATTGCGACGCATGAGGACCGGCGCGCGGGCACGGTGTTCACGCGCAATTCGATTTCGGTGAAGCTCTCGGCCATCCATCCGCGGCTTGAGTATGTGAATTCGGCGCGCGTGCTGCGCGAGATTCTGCCGCGGGTCATGCCGCTCTGCCACGCGGCTCGCGAGGCGGGGATCGGCTTTACGATCGATGCGGAAGAGGCGGATCGGCTCGATCTGCAGCTCGACATTTTCGAAGCGATCAGCAGCGCGGCGGACTTGCGCGGTTGGGAGGGGCTTGGGCTGGCGGTGCAGGCCTACCAGAAGCGCACGCCGGCCACGATCGATTGGCTGGCGGCGTTGGCGCGCGAGCACAAGCGGCGGATTCCGGTGCGGCTGGTCAAGGGCGCCTATTGGGACAGTGAGATCAAGCGGGCGCAGGAGCAGGGGCTCGACGGCTATCCGGTGTTTACGCGCAAGGCTTCGACCGACGTCTCCTATATCGCATGCGCACGGCAGTTGCTGGCCGATCAGACGGCGTTCTTTCCGATGTTCGCGACGCACAATGCGCATACGCTGGCGGCGGTGAAGACGCTCGCGGGCAATCGTGAGGACTACGAGTTCCAGCGGCTGCACGGTATGGGCGAGGAGCTTTACGATCAGGCGGTCGGCGCCGATCGGCTTGGCGTGCAGTGCCGTATCTATGCGCCGGTCGGCGCGCATGAAGACTTGCTTGCTTATCTAGTGCGCCGGTTGCTCGAGAACGGCGCAAACACGTCCTTCGTCAACCGGCTCGCCGACGACGAAGCGCCGATCGAAGCCATCATCGCGGACCCCGTCACACAAGTCGAAGCCATGAACCCAAAACCGCATCCGCGTATTCCGTTGCCGGCCGATTTGTTCGGCGACCGCAAGAACTCGCACGGCGTGCTGCTCAGCGATCCGGCGCGGGCTGAGCCGTTGATGAAGGCGATTGCTGCTGCGGTGTCGGAGCCCTTGGATGCGCGAGCGATCGTCGGTGGCGTCGTGCAGGGTGGCGCGGCGCGCGACGTGTTCGATCCGTCTTTCAGGTCGCGGCGGATCGGGTCGGTCGCGGATGCGACGCCTGCGATGGCGGCGGAGGCGGTGGTTGCTGCCGCGAAGGCGCAGGGGGCGTGGGATGCGCTCGGCGGTGCGGCGCGGGCGGATGTGCTGTCGCGCGCGGCGGATTTGTTCGAGCGCGACGCGGCGATGCTGATTGGGCTTTGCGTGCGCGAGGCGGGCAAGACGGTTGCGAACGGGCTCTCGGACGTGCGCGAGGCGATCGACTTCTTGCGCTACTACGCGAATCTCGCGCGGGCGGAGTTCGGCGCGCCGAAGGTGTTGCCCGGCCCGACGGGTGAGCGGAACGAGTTGTCGCTGCATGGGCGCGGCGTGTTCGCTTGCATCAGTCCGTGGAACTTTCCGGTCGCGATTTTCACCGGGCAGGTCGCGGGTGCGCTGGCGGCGGGGAACGCCGTGGTTGCGAAACCGGCGGAGCAGACGCCGCTGACGGCGTTTGCGGCGACGCGGCTTTTGCATGAGGCCGGTGTGCCGGGCGACATGTTGCATCTGTTGCCTGGCGATGGGCCGACGATTGGTGGCGGGCTGGTGCGCGATGCGCGCGTGGCTGGCGTTGCTTTTACCGGCGGTACGGATACGGCGCGGCGGATCAACCGGATGCTGGCCGATCGCGATGGGCCGATCCCGCCGTTCATTGCGGAGACCGGTGGCTTGAATGCGATGATCGCGGATTCAACCGCACTGCCGGAGCAGCTGGTGCGCGATGCGGTGGCCTCCGCGTTCGACAGTGCCGGACAGCGTTGTTCGGCGCTGCGCGTGTTGTTCTTGCAAAGCGATATTGCGGACAAGGTTTTGAAGCTGCTCGCCGGCGCGATGGCGGAGCTCAAGATCGGCGATCCGATGAAGCTCGACACCGACATCGGGCCGGTGATCGACGCGGAGGCGCTCGCCATGCTTGAGGCGCACGCGAAGCGGATGGCGCGTGAGGGCAAGTTCATCGCGGAGGCGAAGCTCTCCGACGAGACGAAGGACGGGTTCTTCTTCGCACCGAAGGCTTATGAGATCGATGCGATCTCACGGCTGGAGCGCGAGGTGTTCGGGCCGATTCTGCATGTCGTGCGGTTCGAGGCGAGCGCGCTCGACAAGGTGTGCGAGGCGATCAATGGGACGGGCTATGGCCTGACGCTTGGCGTGCACACGCGCATTCAGGAGACGGCGGATCAAGTGCGGGCGCGCGTGAAGGTCGGGAACCTCTACGTGAACCGCAATCAAATCGGCGCGGTCGTCGGCGTGCAACCGTTCGGCGGCGAAGGACTCTCCGGCACCGGCCCGAAAGCGGGCGGACCGTATTATTTGCACCGCTTTGCGGTGGAGCGCACAGCCTGCACCAACACGACGGCGGCGGGGGGGAATGCTAGCCTCCTGTCGCTTGGCGAATCAGCGCCGTGATGGGGTTTGGGTATGGCCGGTTTGCCGGCGCCTTTGATTGTCGTGGGCAACGAGAAAGGCGGGTCTGGTAAGACGACCGTCGCCATTCATCTTGTTGCCGGGCTACTCAGCGCCGGGCTTCGGGTTGGGGCGATCGATCTCGATCATCGGCAGAGATCGCTTTCCCATTTCTTCGAGAACCGCGCGCGCTGGGCGGAGCGGGTGGGGCGGGACTATCCACTACCGAAACTCGCGCCGGTGCACCCTTCGGACCGCGAGACGAAGGCGCTAGCTGAGGGCGAAGAGGCGCGCCGCCTGAGCGAGGCGATCGCGGCGCTGTCGGCAGAGTGCGACGTGATCGTCATCGATTGTCCGGGCGCGGATACGGCGCTTGGGCGCGCGGCGCATGCGAGTGCGTCGGTGATTGTGACGCCCTTGAACGACAGTTTCGTCGATTTCGATTTGCTTGCGGGCGTCGATCCCGAAACTTACGAGGCAAAGGCACCTTCGATCTATGCGGAGTTCGTGTGGGACAGCCGCAAGCGTCACATGATCGAGAAGCGCAAGACGATCGACTGGCTGGTCGTACGCAATCGCATGTCGAGTACGGAGACGAAGAACCAGCGCCGGGTGAGTGAGGCGCTGACGAAGCTCTCGCAGCGCATTGGATTCCGTTTGGCGCCGGGGTTGAGCGAGCGTGTGATCTATCGCGAACTCTTTCCGAAAGGCTTGACCGTGCTTGACCTCATCGAGGGCAAGACGAAGGGCATTACCATGAGCCAAGTGGCTGCGCGCGCGGAAGTGCGCGGGCTGATCGCGGCGCTGCGCTTGCCGCAGCTCTCGAAGATTGCCGCGGCTGGTTAGCGCACCGCGATCGGCAGCGTGGCGCGGGAGTTCGCTTGGTCCCAGGCGCCATCGGTGACGACCAGGCAGCTGGTGCCGCGCTTTTGCAGTTGGCTGCAGAGGCTCTCCGCCTTGGACGGCGTGAAGGCGCCGAAGCGGACGCGGAAGAAGGTTTCGCCGCGCACGTCAAGTTGGACGATGGCGCTGCGCGCGCCGTTCAACAGATCGCGCATTTGGGTTTCGACTTGGCTGAGCTGTTCTTGCGCGCGCTCGCGCGTCGAGTGGGCGCCGACTTGAATGCCCCATTGGCCTTTCGGATTGGGGATCGCTGCGCGAACTTGTTCGGCAGTGTCGCCCTGGCCCATCTCATTCGGGCTTGAGGGCAGCGAGGCGTAGACCGGAGCGGCGGCGGGCTGAGCGCTCGACTGCGTGCCAGGCGCTGGCTGCGGCGACACGACGGGCGCTGCGACCGGTGTCGTTGCCGCGTCCGGACGGAATGCCTGTGCGCTGTCGGCGGCTTCGGCAGCAGCGGCTTCTTCGTCGTCTAGCACGAGCGGCGACATCGCCATGATCACCGGCGCCGGGCGGCCGAGGCCGAGTTTCGTGAATTCGCTCTCCAGAAGTTCCGCTGTTTGTATGTCGCGATCGCGGGCCGAGCGGCCGCCCATGACCACCGCGATGAGGCGTGTGTTCTGACGCGTGGCCGAACTTGCCAGATTGAAGCCCGACATGCGCGTGTAGCCGGTCTTCAGGCCGTCGGCGCCGTCGAAGAACTTCATCAGGTTGTTATGGCCTTCGAAGCTGCGACCGCCCCAGACGAAGCTTTGCAGCCGAAAGTAGGGGTAGAACTGCGGAAAGTCCGTGATCAGGTGGCGGCTGAGCAGGACGAGATCCGTCGCTGTCGATTGCTGGCGCTCGTCCGGCAGTCCCGAGGCGTTCACGAAGCTGGTGTGTGCCATGCCCAGTTCGCGGGCCTTGGCGGTCATGCGGGCGGCGAAGGCGTATTCGGTGCCGGCCAGCTGTTCGGCAATGACGACGGCGACGTCGTTGGCAGAGCGCACCACGATCGCTTTGATTGCGTCTTCGACCGTGACCTGATCGCCGGCATCAAGCCCTAAGCGCGTCGGGTCTTGGGTCGCGGCGTACGAGGACGCCGTCATCGTGGTCGAGAGCGAAATGTTGCCGCGCTGAATCTGTTCGAACAGCAGGTAGAGCGTCATCATTTTGGTGAGTGACGCAGGGTAGCGGACTTCGTTCGACATGCGCTCGTAGAGGATGCGGCCGCTGTTGGCCTCAATTACGATCGCGGCATATTTTTCGACGTATGGTTCGGGTGGGGCGTGGTGACGGACACGCTTACGTTTGCGCGCTTCGGCGTCGCCCGCGGACAAGGCAATGCCCGCGATAATTAGTATCGCCAGAAACGCTTTTGTTAGCCACACGCGCCACACCATGTTGAGCCTTTAACCCAGGTCCAAAGTCACGGCGGACTCGCGAGCAAGAAGCAGACCAGCCATCGGGTCGCTTCCCCCCTGACACAACGACAACAACTTGCCGAGTTTGTCAGAAATTCTACGATTGGAAAGTGTTAACATAATCAACCTTCCCGGAAGCCCCTCACTGTGGTTCGCCGGCCAATACCGCCAAAACCCGCCAAGGGTCTGATTCGCCAGCGTTAAGGGTGCCGGTTTACCGGTTTACTTTTGGTTAAGACACTGTAGGGATCGCCTCCCGTTCATTGTGCGCTGCACAAAGTTCACTTGACATTTGTGGCTGCCCGCCTCATATCTGATCATGCTGCAATGCAGCAAAGGCGCGTTCGAGGGCGGTTAAATCCGCGTCATGCGCTTAGGACCGGCGGTGAGGCGAGCCGCCCGCGAAGAGGACAGAGACGATGGCAAAATTTCAGAACAAGGCGACCGCTGAATCGGTCGAGCAGGTCATGGCAAGCGGAAACGAAGCGATGAAGAACGGCGTAGAGACGATGACGAAGGCCTATGAGAAGTTCGCGGGCTTCGGCAAGCAGAACGCCGAAGCGTGGATGCAATCGGCGGCTGCAATGACGAAGGCGTTTGAGCGCATCAACGGCGAATTCTTCGCCTTCTCGAAGCAGCAAATGGAAGACGGCGTGGCCGCGTTCAAGGCCGTGTCCGGCGCCAAGAGCGTGCACGAAGCGTTCGAAGTGCAGAGCGATTTCGCGAAAGCGGCGCTCGATGCCTATATCGCGCAAGCGACGAAGATCAACGATCTCGTCATGGACGCGGCGAAGCAGGCGGCCGAACCCTTCCAGTCGCGCCTCTCGGCGCTGACCGAAGTGGTTAAGGACGTCCGCCCGGTGAACCCGTTCGCGCGCGCTGCCGAGTAAGCGCACTCGCGATGGAATAAGCGAAGGGCCCGGCGGCACTTGCCTCCGGGCCCTTTTGCATGTTGGGTTGGTGCGATGTCATTGCACCGAACAGACTTTGCGACGCTGAAGCGGCCGCGCACGCCGAACACGTTTCTCATGGCACCCGAAGGCTTTTGCAAAGAAGCAAAGGTCGACCTGGCGCCGCCGGTTTACGCCGTCGAAGCGGCGAAGCTGCGGCAGGCGTTCTTGGGCGCCGTTATTGCGCAGCCGCGCGTTTCGCATTCGCTGGCGGACGAACCGGGGCTCTACGACGACTTCGTGGTGCGCTCGGCGCTGTTCCGCTTCCCGGATCTCGTGTCGGTGCAGTTCATCGCGGGCAAGGGCAAGACGTCGACGCTCGCGCTCTATTCGCGCTCGGTCTACGGGCGGAGCGATTTGGGCGTGAACCGGCGGCGGAGCCTGGCGTGGCTCGCGCTGATGGACGTGGCGAAGGCGAAGTAGCCGCTGAAGCTAAATCTTCGCGCGGCCTTCAGTTTTGTTGACGTCGATGCAGGCGAGCATGGCGAGGATGCGGCGGCCGCGTTCCGGTTCGAAGCCGACGGCGGTTTCGACTGTTGCGGGGTTCGCGAACGTGCCGAAGAGTATGTCCCAGATTGGGAGATCGCCGAAGTTGCGGGTGTGCTGATCGCGCTCGTGGTGCAACGTGTGCGCTTCGGGGCGTTGGACCAGAAAGCCGACCCAGCGCGGGGTGACGATGTTCAGGTGCTGAAAAAGTGCGATCGCGAAGTTGGCGACGCCGGCTATGGCTGCCGCTTGCGGGCTGGCGCCGAGGAGCGCTGCCGCCAAAGTGGTCATCGTTGCCTGAACGGTGACGTCGATCGGGTGGAACATCATCGCTGAGGAAATGTCGACGCGCGCCGCCGCGTGATGCAGCTGATGGCCCAGGCGCCAGAGGGCGTCGAAGCGATGCTGCACCCGGTGCGACCAGTAGGTGAGAAAGGTGGTCAGAACCAACGTCGGAAGGGCGGCGAGGAGGCCGAACACCGACAGATCAACGAGACGAAGCGGTGCGAGCAGGGGGATCGCAACGATCGGCACGACCGCGTTTACCGCGGCGCTGGCGAAGAGACCGGCAAAGCCAAGCAACGTCCAGTAACGGACCTGCGGAAAAGTGCGGCCACCACCGATCGCGCGCTCGGCGATGAGGAAGGCAACAAACATCGCAGGGAAGGACAGGCCGACAGCGTCGTCGAAAGTCATGGGGCAACTCGTGTTGTTTTGTCGCTCCTATACGGATGAACCCGCCGATTGGTTGCGTGGGGGCGGCGAGAATCCACGTAACTCTCTCATTTCGCTGGGCGACGAGGCCTCAACCAACAGATCACCCGCGTCTTGACGAATTTGGGTTTGAACTCCTGTCAATGTCGGCGATCGCAGCAGCGCTCAGCGCGACGGCGGCACGGGGCATTTGTTCGCCAGCACGATCGTGCCGCTGCGGCCCACGCATTGGTTGGGGTCAAGCCAGATGTACGACCTTCTAAGGCTGCAGCAGGCGTAGGTGCGCGTGCCGGTCGTGAGCGTGCCGGTGGGCGGCGCATTCGGTTCTGTACCTGCCGGCGGTGCAACGCGGTCCATCGAGCACAGTGCGCGCTTGCCTTCGCACTTCGTCTTGCATTTGGTTTTGTCTTCGGTGGTGAAATTGCAGTCTTCCTTGCAGGCCGCCTCAATGCGGTTGCAACGCTCGGCCGCCTCTTCGACGGACTTCGGCGTCGGCGGCGGAGCGGGGCGCACCGTCGTCGCGGACGCAAACCACGAGGCTGCCGCCGCTATAAGCACCGTGCCGATGATGATCCAGCGTTGTAGGGTCACAGCAATTCTCCTTTCCAGTCCTTCGGGCGGCAATGCGGGAATTGGCTTGCCCGCTTTCTGGTCGACGCGGCGACGGCGCTTGTCCTAGTTGCCGGGGCTGTTCACGCTCCCGGGTTTGCTAAACGTTTGTCCCTTTGGATCGGCGAAGATGCGCGACAGGAAGCGCTGTTGCTGCGAGTCGTTGCACTGCCAAACTTGGACGCGCGCGCCGTTGCTCCTTTGGTCCGGCGCATGGACGTCGAGGCATAAGCCGCGCGCATTGCGCAGCGACCGGTTTGAGCCGGGCGTCCACTGCTGTTGCGGTTGGCCGTTGCAGGCCCAGATCTGCACACGACCTCCGTTCGTGCCGGCTTCCGGCGCGTGGACGTCGAGGCAAAGTCCGCTTGCGACGCGAACGGCGCGTGTTGCCGCGTCATAGGTCCAACGTTGTTGCGGCGCTCGGTTACAGGCCCACGCTTGCACCCGCCCGCCGTTGTTGCCCAGGTCGGGCGCATTAACGTCCAGGCAAAGACCCGCTCCTGTGAGTATCTGTGCGTCGGACCGTCGAGTGCCTGTCTCATCCTCGACCTTTTTCTGGCACGCGAAAAGCTCCAGATCGCACTGGCGCGAGCACGGGTCGGTCCATTGGCAACCGGCGAGGCAAAACATGTGTTTTGCGTCGCATTTCATGAGTTCCTCATCTTGAACGACCAATCCATCGTCTTCAGCGAGAGCTATCCGGGTTGAAAACGCAAGGAGCAGCAAGCCCAACAGGGCAACCGTTCGGATTAACATCTGAGGACTCCAGGAAGCTCAGCCGCCGCCGAAGTTGTGGCGCTGATTGCGTGACCCAAGCACGGTGAAGAGTAACGTCGCATCCCCCGCGCGGGGGATGTGGTGGGCTTACCGGTGTGATGGCGGTAACACCGGCGGCGAAATTTCTCGTATCAGAAGTTCGAGGTGCCGCTGGTCGTGTATGCCGGTTTTGTCGAAGATCGTTGAGAGTTGTGTTTTGACCGTTCCGTCGGATACGCCTTGCGAGAGTGCAATCTCCTTGCGCGATTTTCCGTCGGCAATTTGAGTCACCACCCGCGCCTCGGCCGGCGTCAAACCGAAGAGCGCGGCTATAGCCTCGATAGCTGGCGTAGGCGTTACGCCGGCGACGCTGATGAAAATTGCGGCTGCGGCAGCCTCGGCGAAGCGAACGTCCATGTCGCGGCGTGCCAACGGCAAGACATGCGCAATTGCGGGCCTGGTGGCGGGGGCCAAGGGAACGTTGATGCCCGCCGCGCCCAATGCGACCTCATCGCGTTCGCCCACGAGAACCGCACGCGCGACGGCGCGTTCGGCTGGTGCGAAGGGCAAGTTGAGCTTGCCGCGCATAGAGCGCGCAACCACTTCTTCCGCCAAGAGTGTCTCAGCGGCGGCGTTGGCGTAGAGAATGTGCAAATCTGCGCCAACGATCACCACGGCGTAGGCCAGCGACTCGATCAAGCGCTTGAACGCGATCGCAAGTGCGCGATCAGACTCGAATAGGTCGCTGATCGTCACCGCGCGCCTTATGTGAGGCGCGATCGTTTGCAGCCAGGCGAGGTCTTGGGGTGCGATCTGCTTGTCGCGACCGGTTAGGATCGCCATCGATCCCGTGCGTCCCGACTGCTTGACCAATGTGAGCCAGAAGAAGTCGTCGAGTGCGTTTGGAATGACAAATTCCTGTGTCACTCTTGAACCGCGCCAGCGCTCCTGGGTGCCCGGGTCGAGCACGCGATAGACGGAATCGACGGTGTACACTTCGTCGTACTCAAGACGCGGTGCAGCGAGCAGGAACGGGATATCGTCTTTGTGATCGACCAGAAGCGTCCGCGCGAGCACGTTTTCGCCGGCTGTGACAGTCATGCGCGTGGCGTGTGTCGCGCCGTCAACGACGCCGATCACGCCGACACGTCCGCCAACGGCCAACCGGATTGTGTCAAGCGTGGCTTCCCAGCGCTCTGGCCGGGTCACACAATCGTAAATCGACTCGACGACCTCAATGCGGCCCGGGTACCCAGTCGCTAAGCTCATGCGCCGTCTCCAGACGGGTGGGCATGGCGCAAGTTAGCACAGACTAGTGTGATGTTGCGTTGCCGGTCCGCGGGAGTCCTGACGGCGCGTCGATTGCGGCTCTAATCTGCCGAAAAAACCGATCAGACGGATCGTTGAATCTCATTTGGGTTCGGCGCTTCGTTGCGGCGCGCGGGACTCGATTTCGATCCGCGCCCGCTGCCCGTTCGATTGTCCGGCTGTCAAGGTCGAATTTTCGCGGGGATTGGCGCTTTGCGGGAGCTTTTCTTCGGCGGGGCAGATCATATCTAATGGGTCCATGACAAAGCAGAACGGCGACCGTGACGGGCAGGGGCCATCTACGGGGCTCGTCACCAAAACGCGGCCCAAAACGAAGCGTCCGAGCCTCTATAAGGTCTTGATGCTGAACGACGACTACACGCCGATGGAATTCGTCGTGCACGTGCTTGAGCGGTTTTTCAACAAAGGCCGGTCGGATGCGGAACGGATCATGCTGCAAGTCCATCGGCAGGGCGTGGGGATTTGCGGCGTCTATACATACGAAGTGGCGGAAACCAAGGTCGCACAAGTGATCGATTTTGCCAGGCGTCACCAGCACCCGTTGCAGTGCACGCTCGAGAAAGAATGATAGAATGCGCTTCAGGCTGGAGCTTCGGTTCCCTAAGAAAGGCATGAGATAGTGGCGAGTTTTTCCAAGTCACTGCAGAACACGCTCCATCGGGCGATGGCGCTCGCGAACGAGCGCAATCACGAGTACGCGACTCTCGAGCATTTGTTGCTGGCACTGATCGACGATCAGGACGCAGCGGCGGTGATGCGGGCGTGCACGGTGGATGTCGAAGCGCTCCGGCGCACGCTTTCGAACTATGTGGATACTGATCTTGCGACGCTGGTCGTGGACGACGGCGAGGACGCGAAGCCGACGGCTGGGTTCCAGCGCGTGGTTCAGCGGGCGGTTATTCACGTGCAGTCGTCGGGCCGGGAAGAGGTGACGGGCGCGAATATCCTGGTTGCTATCTTTGCCGAGCGCGAAAGCCACGCGGCCTATTTCTTGTCCGAGCAGAACATGTCGCGCTACGACGCGGTCAGCTACATCAGCCACGGGATCGCGAAACGCCCGGGTGCAACGGAGTCGCGGCCGGTGCGCGGAGCAGACGAAGAAGGCGAAGAGGGCGAGAAGGCGGTCAAGCAAGGGACCGAGGCGCTCGAGGCTTATTGCGTCAACCTCAACAACAAGTCGCGTCAGGGCAAGATCGATCCGCTGATCGGGCGAGAGCCGGAGGTCGAGCGGACGATCCAGATTCTCTGCCGGCGGCAGAAGAACAATCCGCTGCTTGTCGGCGATCCTGGTGTCGGCAAGACGGCGATCGCCGAAGGGTTGGCGCGCAAGATCGTGCAAGGCGAAGTGCCGGAAGTGTTGAAGGACTGCACGATCTTTGCGCTCGACATGGGGGCGCTGATCGCGGGCACGCGCTATCGCGGCGACTTCGAGGAGCGGCTGAAGAACGTCGTCAAGGAGTTGGAGCAGTTCAAGGGTGCGATCCTTTTCATCGACGAGATCCATACCGTGATCGGCGCCGGTGCGACGAGCGGCGGGGCGATGGATGCGTCGAACCTGCTGAAGCCCGCGCTGCAGTCGGGGACACTGCGCTGCATCGGATCGACGACCTATAAGGAATTCCGCCAGCATTTCGAGAAAGATCGGGCGCTAGCGCGGCGGTTCCAGAAGATCGACGTGAGCGAGCCATCGATCCCGGACGCGATCAAGATTTTGAAGGGGCTCAAGCCCTATTTCGAGAGCTATCACAAAGTTCGCTACACCGGCGATGCGATCAAGGCGGCGGTGGAGCTTTCGGCGAAGTACATCAACGATCGCAAGCTGCCGGACAAGGCGATCGACGTGATCGACGAGACGGGCGCGTCGCAGATGTTGATCCCGGAAGCGAAGCGCAAGAAGGTGATCGGGATCGGCGAGATCGAAGAGGTGATCTCGAAGATGGCGCGGATCCCACCAAAGACCGTGTCGAAAAACGACGCGGAGTCGCTGCGCGATCTCGAGATGAACATGAAGCATGTCGTGTTCGGCCAGGACGACGCGATCAAGCAGCTTTCGGCTGCGATCAAGATGTCGCGTGCGGGGTTGCGCGACCCGGAGAAGCCGATCGGGTGCTACTTGTTCTCAGGCCCTACGGGTGTCGGCAAGACGGAAGTCGCGCGGCAACTTTCGAAGGTGATGGGCGTCGAACTTATCCGGTTCGACATGTCGGAGTATATGGAGCGTCATTCGGTGAGCCGATTGATCGGCGCGCCGCCGGGCTATGTGGGCTTCGATCAGGGCGGGCTGTTGACCGACGGCGTCGATCAGCATCCGCATTGCATTCTGCTGCTCGACGAGATCGAAAAGGCGCACCCGGATCTGTTCAACATTCTGTTGCAGGTCATGGATCACGGGAAACTGACCGATCACAACGGCAAGAAGATCGACTTCCGCAACGTCGTGCTGATTATGACGACAAATGCGGGCGCGTCGGATGCCGCGAAAGAGGCGATCGGCTTCGGGCGCGGGCGGCGCGAGGGCGAGGATACGGAAGCGATCAAGCGTTTGTTTACGCCGGAGTTCCGCAATCGCCTCGATGCGGTCATTCCGTTCTCGCCGCTTCCGCCCGCGGTCATCGGGCGTGTGGTCGAGAAGTTTGTGCTGCAGCTTGAAGCTCAGCTCACCGACCGCAACGTGACGTTCGAGCTGTCGCCCGAAGCGACGGCGTGGCTCGTTGAGCACGGGTACGATGAGGCGTTTGGTGCGCGGCCGCTGGCGCGGTTGATTCAGGATACGATCAAGAAGCCGCTCGCGGACGACATTTTGTTCGGCCGGTTGGCGCGCGGAGGTACGGTCAAGGTCCTTGTCAAAGACGACAAGTCCGGCCTTGCCTTCGACATCATCGAAGCGCCGCCAGTACCAGAACGGGCGAAGGTCGCCGGCGACGACCATGACGACGACGAAGAGTCCGAACCGAATGAGCCAGAACTCGTGAAATGACGAGATTGCTGTTTGCGTTGCTGATGTTGGCCGGGCTCGACGGGATGGCGAGGGCGGCGGAGGACGTCAGCATTCGCGGCAACTTCCCGCAGATTCTGGCGCGCGGCGAGACGGTCGTGCAGATGGCGAACCGGATCGCGGTCAAGATCATCAATCTCGACCGGCTGATTGCGCCGGAATGCGGGATGAAGCGCTTCTTCGACTTCGCAGGCGCGGACTACTACGACATGAACGATCTGACGCAGAAGCTCGATCCTAGTCGGCGCGGCGTGTGGCGGATTGCGGTGACGGCGAAGGGTTGCTGGGCGCCGCGGTCGCACAACGTGTTCCTCTTTCCCCGCGTCGGCTCGCCTGCCGACATCCGTCTCGGTGTGCCGGGGCGGTCGGTCGCGGGCGTCAAGCATCAACAAGACGCGACGCAACTCGTGCTGCGGGAAGCAAACGGGATCGCGATGCGGGCGAACTGCACGGAGCCGGCGTTCTTGGTCGATACGGTCGTGACGAAAGTGCGTAAGCCGGCACAGCCGTGGAGCGAAGTGTGGTCCGCGTCGGCCTGCGAGGTCACGCGTAAGTTCGCGGTGATGTTCACGCCGGAAGCGCAGAAGATGCGGATCGCGGTGGCGCTTAGCGATTGATCGCCGCCGCTATCTTGGCCGCCAGTGCCTTCAGCTTCTCGAAGTCCGCCATCTTGCGCGCGTGGAGGGCGAGGTCGATGCCCGCCGTGCGCGGGATGATGTGGAAGTGGATGTGGAAGACGGTCTGGCCGGCGGCTTCGCCGTTGAGTTGGGCGAGCATGACGCCGGGCGTGCCGGTGACTTCTTTCACTGCGGCGGCGACTCTCTTCGTCGTCTTGATGAGGGCGGCGGCACCTTCGGGGCTGAGATCGAAGATGCTGACGGCGCCTTCTTTCGGGATCACGAGCGTGTGGCCTTCCGTCTGGGGCATGATGTCCATGAAGGCGAGCGTGTGGGCGTCTTCGTAGACTTTGAAGCACGGCGCTTCGCCGCGGATGATCTTGGCGAAGATGTTGTTCGGATCGTAGGTCATGGGGTCTCCGTGTTCTTGAACGGGCTGTGTTCGGCGAGCGCTTCCATTTCTTCTCCAACGGCGCGGCGCTCTTCCTTCAAGTAGCGGGCGACGGCATCGCGCAAGCCCGCGTGGGCGATCCAGTGTGCGGACTGGGTGCGGGTGGGCAGGTAGCCGCGCGCAAGCTTGTGGGCGCCTTGGGCGCCAGCCTCGACGACTTTCAGGCCCTTGGCGATCGCGAAGTCGATGGCTTGGTAATAGCAAAGCTCAAAATGCAGGAACGGGTGGTGTTCCAGTGCGCCCCAGTTGCGGCCATAAAGCGTGTCGGAACCGATGAAGTTCAAGGCGCCGGCGATGTAGCGGCCGTTGCGTTTGGCCATGATGAGCAGGACTTGGTCGGCCATGCTCTCGCCCACCAGGCTGAAGAACTCTCGTGTCAGATAGGGTGAGCCCCACTTGCGCGAGCCGGTGTCCATGTAGAACGCGAAGAAGGCGTCCCAGTGCGCTTCCTTCAGGTCGCGGCCGGTCAGCCACTCGACTTCGATGCCGGGGCTCAGCGCTTCGGCGCGTTCGCGGCGAAGGTTCTTGCGCTTGATCGAGGAGAGCTGGCCCAGGAAGTCGGCGAAGTTGGCGTAGCCTTCGTTGTGCCAATGAAACTGCTGGTCATGGCGCTGCAGGAAACCTAGCGGCAGTAACGCATCGACGTCTTCTTGCGGCAGAAACGTGATGTGGAGCGAGGAGACGCCGAGTTTCTGGGCGAATGTCATCATGGCTTGAGCGAGCGGTGCGCGCGCCGCCGGATTGCCGCCAGTCAGCAGTCTGGGTCCGGTCACGGGCGTGAAGGGGGCGGCGACCTGTAGCTTTGGATAATAGGCGCCACCGGCGCGTTCGAAGGCTTGGGCCCAGCCGTGGTCGAAGACGTATTCGCCGTACGAATGGTTCTTCACGTACATCGGCGCGGCGGCGATGGGTTGGCCCGATTGCTCGACGAGGATGTGCGCGGGCTGCCAGCCGGTGCGGCCAGTGGCAGAGCCGCTGTCTTCCAGGGCTTTGAGGAAGGCGTGGCTGACGAACGGGTTGAAAGGTGCGCTGGGCGGGTTGGCGAGCGCATCCCAAGTCATCGGTGCAACGCCGGCCATTCCGTCGAGAAGGCGTGCGGACGGCGTCGATCTCATTTGGGCCGCCCGCGGTGCACTTTAAGCAATCTCGAAGATCGCTTCGACTTCGACGGCGACGTTGCGCGGAAGCGATCCTGCGCCGACCGCCGCACGAGCGTGTTTACCGACATCGCCGAAGATTTGCACGATCGTGTCGGAGGCGCCGTTGATGACTTCCGGTTGTTGGGCGAAGCCCGGGACGGCGTTCACGAAGCCCGTGAGCTTCACGCAGCGCTTCACGCGGTCGAGGTTGCCGCCGCAGGCCTCACGCACTTGCGCGACGATGTTCAACGCGCAAAGGCGCGCGGCCGCTTGACCTTGTTCGACGGTGAACTCCTTGCCGACTTGGCCGACGAATTCGAGGCCATTCGGGCCTAGCGTCACCTGGCCGGAGACGAAAACCAGATTGCCGGAGATGACAAACGGCACGTAGTTCGCCACTGGGGCCACGGCTTTGGGCAGGGTGATGTCAAGTTCTTTGAGGCGAGCGTCGACGCGTCCGGTCATGTGCGGTCCCTTTGCGAAAGGCGATGGTCCATGCGAGAAAGCGTAGGCTCGCAAATCGAGCGCCCCGGTGCAACTTCGGAACGCGGGAATTCATGTCAAGACGCCTGGATGCCGACGACCGCTGTCCCGTGCGCGACGGGCTTTTCATGCCGGCCGAGTGGGAGCCGCACGCGCGCTGCTGGATGGCGTGGCCGTGCCGCTTGGAGCCATGGGGCTCGGCTGAGGGGCTGATGCGTGCACGCCTCGGGCACGCCGCCGTGGCGCGCGCGATCTCCGGTTTTGAAAAGGTGACGATGGCGATTAGGCCACGCGACGTCGACGAGGCGCGGTTGATGATGGGGCGCGGGATCGAGATTTTGACGGTCGAGATCGACGATTCTTGGGCGCGCGACAGCGGGCCGATTTTCGTGACCGATGGGCGCGACGGCGTTGCGGGCGTGCATTGGCGGTTCAATGCCTGGGGGAACAAGTATCATGGCTTTGAGAACGATGCGGCGTTTGGGCGGCGCGTGATCGAGGCACTGGACATGCGCCGCTACGACGGACCGATGGTCTTGGAAGGCGGGTCGGTTTGCGTGGACGGCGAGGGGACGCTGATCACCACCGAGCAATGTCTGCTCAATGCGAACCGGAATCCGAATCTTGATCGGCAGCAGATCGAAGAGCGCTTGGCGCTCTATCTCGGCGTGACGAAGGTGATTTGGCTCGGCGAAGGGCTTGAGGACGACGAGACCGATGGGCACGTCGACAACATTGCGTGTTTCGCCGGTCCGGGACGAGTGATGGTCTATGCGCCGCGGGAGAAAGGTGGACTGAACGAGCAGGTGATGCGAGACAACGTTGCGCGGTTGAAGGCCGCGCACGACGCTCGTGGCCGAGCGCTTGAGATTATTGAGGTGCCGGAGCCGGCGCGGCGCGAGCGGCATGACGGGCGAAGACTCGACATGAGCTACATCAATTTCTATTTCGCGAACTACGGAATCGTCATGCCGTCCTTCGACGACCCGATGGATGCGGTTGTGCTTGAGATCATGGAGAAGGCGTTTCCAGACCGGCGGATTGTTCAGGTTCCTGCGCTCGATATCGTGCAGGGCGGCGGGGGTATCCATTGCATCACGCAGCAGCAACCATCGGGCCGGGCACTTAGTGCTGAGGGACACCAACGATGAGACAGGTCACGTTGGCCGCGACGCAAATGGCGTGCGGTACGGATCGCGCGACGAATGTCGCCAACGCCAAACGCCTGGTGCGCGAAGCGAAGGCGAAAGGCGCGCAGCTGATCTTGATTCAGGAGCTGTTCGAGTCGCCGTATTTTTGTAAAGACCAGCTCGCGAAACATTTCGCGTTGGCCGAGCCGTATGAACGCAATGCTTTGATCGCTGAGTTTGCCGCGTTGGCGAAGGAGTTGGGCGTGGTGTTGCCGTTGTCGTTCTTCGAGCGGGCGAACAATGCGCATTTCAATTCGTTGGCGATGATCGACGCTGACGGCTCCGTGCTGGGGCTCTATCGCAAGTCGCATATCCCGGACGGTCCGGGCTATCAGGAGAAGTTCTATTTCAATCCGGGAGACACAGGGTTCAAGGTCTGGCCGACGCGCTACGGCAAAGTCGGCGCAGCGATTTGTTGGGACCAATGGTTCCCGGAGAGTGCGCGGGCGATGGCGCTGATGGGGGCGGAGGTCCTTTGTTTTCCGACCGCGATTGGGACGGAGCCGCCGCCGGCACCGCCGGTCGATTCCTCGGCGCATTGGCGGCGGGTGATGCAGGGGCATGCGGGCGCGAACTATCTGCCGCTGATCGCGTCGAACCGGATCGGGCGCGAGGTCGGGGAGACCTGCGAGATCACGTTCTACGGTACATCGTTCATTGCGGGACCGACGGGCGAGATTCTTGCGGACGCGGGACGTGACAAGGAAGCGGTGATCACCGCGACCGTCGATCTCGATGCGATCGCGACAGCGCGGCAGTCTTGGGGATTGTTCCGCGACCGCCGGCCCGATCTCTATGGTCCGTTGTTGTCGCTCGACGGCAAGAGCTAAAGCGAGCGGCCTTTCTTGATGGCTGTGGCGCCGAACTTGGCGCGGACTTTGTCCATCGCTCGTTCGGCGGCGTCGCGGCGTGCGCCTTTGGCGTCGAACAGGTCGGCTTCGTCGGTTTTTTCGGCGGGAACGAGGTCGGCGATGCCGATGCCGATGAGGCGGTAGCGTTTGCCCTTTGCTTCTGCTTTCAGCATGTCCGATCCGGTTTCGAAGATGCGGCGCGCGAGTTGGGTGGCGCGGTCGAGCGTGTGGCGGCGGGTGACGATCTTGAAGTCGGTGGTTTTGAGTTTCAGTTGAACCACTTTGCCGCCGAGCTCGGCGGCCTTGGCGCGTGCGGACACCTTCTCGCAGAGCGCCCAAAGAATTTGTTCGAGTTGATCGGCGGCTGCGATGTCGTGTTCGAAGGTTGTTTCGGCGGAGATGCCCTTTGCCGGAGTGAGCGGTTCAACGGTGCGCGTGTCGTCGGCGTTCGACAGGCGCCAGAGCCACAGGCCGCTGGAGCCAAAGTGCGAGGCCAGTTCCTTCGGATTGCGGCGGCGGACGTCGCCGATCGTGAAGATGCCATCGCGCGACAGCGACTG
This sequence comes from uncultured Flavobacteriaceae bacterium, assembly GCA_964547645.1. Classification (GTDB taxonomy): domain Bacteria; phylum Pseudomonadota; class Alphaproteobacteria; order Micropepsales; family Micropepsaceae; genus SZUA-430. The sequence continues at coordinate 21,511 of CAZJOM010000031.1, read as the reverse complement.
GGCGAAGGCCTTGCCGACGCCGGGCAATAGTGTGACGGGCTTCGGATCGAGGAAGCTCACGGCTTCGGCGCGGCCGATGACGGAGAAGCCGCGCGGCTTGTCGAGGTCGGAGGCGACTTTGGCGAGAAACTTGTTGAAGCTGAGGCCGACGGAGACGGTGATCTGCAGCTCGTCTTCGACGCGTTTGGCGAGGCGGGCGAGCGTTTGCGCCGGCGTCGATTTGTGCAGGCGGTCAGTGCCGGTCAGATCGAGGAACGCTTCGTCGAGCGAGAGCGGTTCGACAAGCGGTGTCGTTTCCAGCATCAGCTGCTTCACTTCGCGGCTGACGGCGGCGTATTTTTGGATGTTCGGGCGAATGACCACGGCCTTCGGGCAGGCTTGCAAGGCCTTGTACATCGGCATGGCGGACTTCACGCCGTAGGTGCGGGCGACGTAGCAGGCGGCGGAGACGACGCCGCGCTTTCCACCACCGATGATGACGGGCTTGTCCGCGATCGCGGGGTTGTCGCGCTTCTCAACCGTCGCATAGAACGCGTCGCAATCGACATGGGCCATGGAGAGTTGGCCGACTTCTTCGTGGCGGGTGAGGCGGGGGCTCTTGCAGGTGGGACAGCGGCGCGCGGCTTCGGTTTCGAAGAGGCTGAAGCAGTCGCGGCACAGCACACGCATCGCGCCGACCTCAGGCGCCGTCCAAGACGGTGTGGATCCAGGCTGCAGCCGTTGGCCAATCGTCGATGCGCCGGTGCGCGTCTGGGGAAGCGGGCATCAAACGGGCCAACCGCGGGTCGGCGATGAAGTGAAGGCGCGAAACGTGCGGTGTTTCCGTGGCGACGGAAGAAATGTTCGGCGGCAGGTCGTCGATGAACACCACCGGTGCATCGAACCCTTCGATCATCGCGCGGACGACGGGGCCCTTCGGTCCCTTCCCGGCGACGACGGGGTAGAGCATGCCGTGCTCGGTCAGGTTCTCGATGCGCGCGTCGCGCGAGGTTTCGGGCAGGTTGGAGAGAATGACGATTTGAGCGCGTTCGCTTAGGCGTTCCAGCGCGGCGGCGGCGCCGGGAACCGGGTCGAGCTGGCGGGTGTCCGTCGCGAAGAAATCGGCGATGAGTTTCGTCACCGCATCATCCGCGACGGGTTCATGCGTCGCCTTGCGCTTGACGTTGCCGTGAATGCGAAACGAGGTCAGATCGATGTAGCAATCGTTGCGCTCGAGAAAACGCTCCAGACCCGCCAGAAACTGCAGCAGCACCTCATCCGCGTCGCAGATGATCAACGGGCGGGTATGGTCGAGCGTTACCATGCGCTCGATCCGTGGGGATCGACGATGGCGTAGGCATGGAGCAATGCGCCGGGCTTTAGGCCTTCTGATTCGGAGAAGTCCTTCGCCAGCGATTCGTCGCTGACGACAAATCCGAGCACAGCCGAGAGAATCGCCTTATCATCGTGACGGCTCAACAATTCGGCCGCGTCAAGGCCGCTTGCGGTTAAGAATCGCTGAAGGTCGTCCGGCCGCTCGGAGAGGAACGTTAAGGCGCGTTCAGACATTTGGAAGGCGAGCTCTCGTTTCATTGACTTTATGACCCATCATGCACGCAGCAGTGGTGGTTTCGACAGGCATTTCTTGCGGTGTTCCGCAAAGCTTATTTAACATTATTCGGGTGAAGTATGGCGCGAAAGAAAGGCCGTACCGCGCGTTTCGCGGCGGGCGCTGAAAAACGAGACCTGGGACATGCGAGCCCTCGTCCGGAGACGGAAATGGACGCGAGAACAAAGACCGTTTTGATCGTGGAAGACAACGAGCTCAACATGAAGCTCTTCCACGATTTGTTGGATGCGCACGGATACAAGACGATCCAAACGCGCGACGGGCTAGAGGCGCTTGACCTCGCGCGGAAACATTTTCCGGATCTGATCCTGATGGATATTCAGCTTCCGGAAGTGTCGGGCCTTGAGGTCACGAAGTGGCTCAAGGAAGACGACGGCCTGAAAAAAATTCCCGTCATTGCGGTCACGGCGTTCGCGATGAAAGGCGATGAAGAGAAGATCCGTCAGGGCGGCTGCGAGGCCTATATCTCGAAGCCGATCTCGGTGATGCACTTCCTCGAAACGATCCGCCGGTTCCTCGCCTAAAGGATCGCCCCTATGACTGCGCGCGTTCTCGTCGTCGATGACATTCCCGCCAACGTAAAGTTGCTCGAAGCGAAACTTGGCGCCGAGTATTTCGAGGTTGTGACAGCGGGCTCCGGCCCGGAGGCGTTGACCGCGATCGATGCGGAGAAGCCCGATATCGTGCTGCTCGACGTGATGATGCCGGGCATGGACGGGTTCGAAGTTTGCCGCCGGATCAAATCCAATCCGCAGATGGCGCATTTGCCAGTCGTTATGGTGACGGCGCTGGATCAAGTTTCCGACCGCGTGCAGGGTCTTGAGGCCGGCGCGGACGATTTTCTGACGAAGCCTGTGAACGACGTCGCGCTTTTTGCGCGCGTGCGCAGCCTTGTCCGCCTGAAGACTATGGTGGACGAACTGCGCTTGCGCCAAGCGACCGGCGAAAGCATGGGCTTGGTCGACCAAAACGAAAGCGCGCTGACGGAGATGCCGGGTCGCGGCCATATCCTCATCGTCGAGGACCGCGAGCAGAGCGCGCAACGTATCGCCGAGACGCTTGGCCGCGATCATGACGTGGAGATCGTCAGCCAGACGATGGAAGCGGTCGTTCGCGCGAAAGGCGGCGATTTCGACTTGATCATTGCGAGCCTGTCGCTCGACAAGCAAGACGGTTTGCGGTTCTGCGCCACGCTGCGCAGCCTCGATGTCACGCGGCAAACGCCGATCCTGACGATCGTGGACGAAGGCGATTTGAAGCGCCTGGTGCGAGCGCTCGACATCGGCGTGAACGACTATTTGATGCGGCCGGTGGAGCGCAGCGAGCTGGTGGCGCGCGTGCGAACTCAGTTGCGCCGTAAGCGCTATTCGGACCGCTTGCGCCATTCGCTGCAGCTGTCGCTGGAGATGGCGATTACGGATCAGCTGACGGGCTTGTTCAACCGGCGCTACATGTCGCGCCACTTGAGCACGCTGATCAGCAACGCGGGGGCAACGGGCAAGCCTGTGTCGTTCTTGATCATGGATATCGACTACTTCAAGCAGGTCAATGACACGCACGGGCACGACGTGGGCGACGAGGTTCTGCGCGAATTCGCGAACCGGATCTCGGCGAACGTGCGCGGCATCGATCTCGCCTGCCGCTATGGCGGCGAAGAGTTCGTGGTGGTCATGCCGGATACCGACATGACGTTTGCCTATATGGTGGCCGAGCGGCTGCGCCAATCGGTGGCCGATGCGCCGTTCCGGATCAGTCAGGCGCCGGGGCAGTTGCCGGTGACGATTTCGGTCGGGGTGACCGTCAGCGAGGGTACGAGCGACACGGCAGAGGCGCTATTGCGCCGGGCGGACCAGGCGCTCTATCGCGCCAAGCGTGATGGCCGAAACCGCGTGGTCGCGGACGCGGCTTAAGCCAAACAAAAAGGGGCGCCGAGAGCGCCCCTTCGAATTTCCGGTCTTCGTCCGGCGATCTTATTTGATCTTGCCTTCGACGTATTCGACGTGTTTGCGAACGACGGGGTCGTACTTCTTGACCTTGAACTTGTCGGTCATCGTGCGCGAATTCTTCTTGGCCACGTAGAAATGGCCGGTGCCGGCGGACGAGTTCAGGCGAATCTTGATCGTGGTTGGCTTTGCCATGTGTGCAGTCTCGGTAGGCCGGATTTCGGAAGGGCGAGAAGCTACTGATCCGGGGGCTTAAGTCAACCCGCCTCGGGCGCTCGGTTGGGGCGCGGAATGGTCGCGGTCCGGTAGCCGACGACGGCCACCAGAAGCGCAGAAATCAGCCCTAGAACGACGATGAAGCCATGGGGGCTCCACGTGTCCATGGCGAGGCCGCCGAGGCCGGGGCCCGCCATGGTGCCTAGGGCGTAGAGGATGGAGAACGCTGCGTTGGCGGCGGCGAGGTCGGAGCCCTTGAAGTTCGAGCCCAGGTGGGCGAGGCCGATGGCGTAGATCGCGGCGATGAAGCCACCCCAGACGAACACGAGGCCGAGGCCGGACCACGTCGCTCCGCCGGTGAATGGCAGCAGTGCTGCGCCGGCAACGCCCATGAAGCCACAGAGGATGAGGACGAGGCGGCGGTCGATCTTGTCGGCGAGCCAGCCGAGGGCCGGGACCAGCATCATGTTGCCGAGCCCTAAGGCTGCAACGAGCAGGGTCGCGTTCGTTTCAGTGTCGCCGAGACGGACGGCATAGACCGTGAGGAACGTGGCGGCACAGGCTTCGATGGCGCCGTAGGCGAGGCCGGCGGCGGCAGCAGATGGTGAGCGCAGAACGAAGCCGAACATCGCGCCGGCACTGGCGTGATCGATCGCGGGGATGAGGCGGTTGGCGATCAGCAGTGGGATCATGGCGAGTGTCATCGCACTGCCGCCGGCGATGAAGGGCGCCCACCCGGTGGTACCCAAGAATTGGATGATCAGGGGGCCAAGCGCAAATCCTGCGGAGAAGATCGAGGCGTAGATGGCGACGAGGCGGCCGCGGTTGGCGTCGCTCGCAATCTTGTTGATCCAAACCTCGCTGACCAGGAAGAGGCCTTGCAGAGCGCTGTTCAGCACGAAGCGGAGCACGAACCACAGTGATATGTCGGTTGTGGCACGAAAGCCGACGAGAGCCACCGCCGCCGTCAAGTAGCAGGCGATCAGGAAGCGCGTCGTGCCAATGCGTGAGGCCAATGCCGGGATAAATGGGGTGGCGACCAGAAGCGCTAAAGCGCCGACGGTCGCGTTGAGGCCGTTTATCGTGGCGGGGACGCCGTTGCGCTCCATGATGAGCGAGAGCAACGGGAGCGATAGGCCCATACCGACGCCGTTGGCGAAGATGCAGGCGTAGACGGCGCTTAGGCTTAGAGCGCGGTCGCGCGGTGTGAGGTTAGCGACGTCGAGCGGCTCACGCATCCGCCGCCTTCGCCAGCGGCCGGTTGCGGCGATAGCGGAAGAACGGTGCATCGCGCGTGTGGCCGCGCTCAGCGGCTTGAAGCTCTTTCAGCACGAAGGTCGTGACGTCGACGGCGGGCAGGCGCAGCGCGTCTTCAAGTGGATACCAATCGAGTTCGGACAGTTCGCCGTTACCCTTGAGTTCACCCTGCACGGCATCGGCGCTGGCCAAGAAGAAGCGTGCATGGAAGCGGCGCGGCGCAGACGTCGGCGTGATGGCGCGGCCCAGGAAGCTTAGTCGGTCGTGCGCGGGGGCAACGCCTAGTTTTGCGAAATGTTCCCAAACGCCATCATGGGTTTCGACATTACCGGGGGCGGCGAGCAAGAGGCCCGTTTCCTCGAAAGTTTCGCGGATTGCGGCTGTGGCGCAAGCGCGCGCCATCGCGGGCGTACAGCCGCCGCGTTCGCGTAATTCGTTTAGCGTGCGTGCGTTTAGTGCGGTCGCCGTCGGGATGGTCGCGTCGCTCTTGTCGACGCGGCCGCCGGGGAAGACGTAGAGTTCGGGAAAGACCGCGCTCGCGGGGCGTTTTCCCATGAGGATGCGCGTGGTGTCGCTGTCGCGGCGGGCGAGCACGAGCGAGGCGGCGTGGCGCGGTTTGACGGGACGAGCGGACATATTTTCTTTCAAGCACGCAACCTGATGAAACGCAAACGGCCCGGCGACGCAGCCGGGCCGTTGCCGGGTTCGCGCTCGTTTATGCGGTGGTTGCCGGGATAACAGGCTGTGCGCCTTCGTCGCTCAAAAGCACCATCATCATGTTTGAAATGAGCGTTGCCTTCTGCGCGGCGTTCATCTCGGTGATGCCTTCGCTGTGGAAGCGGTCGAGCGCCATCTTGACCATGCCGATCGCACCATCGACCATTTTCTCGCGCGCTTGGATCAACGCTTCGGCCTGCTGACGGCGGAGCATGATCGAAGCGATTTCCGGCGCGTAGGCGAGGTGCGTGATGCGCATCTCGAGAATTTGCAAACCGGCGACGTTGATCGAGCGTTGCAACGACTCTTTGAGGAGGTCGGAGACTGCCGCCGTATTGCCGCGGAGCGAAACGTGCTCGTCTTTGGTCGCGTCGTAGGGGTGGGTCGAGACGACGTCGCGCAGTGCCATTTCGCACTGCGTTTTGATGTAACCCTCAAAGTCGTCCACATCGAAGGCGGCTTGCGCGGTGTCGCGTACGAGCCAGCCGACGACGGCGGCGACGTCGATCGGGTTGCCGACCTTGTCGTTCACTTTCAGCGTCGGCGTCGTGAAGTTGCGGACGCGCAGACTGATCTTTTGCTTGGCGTAGAAGGGATTGACCCAGTGGAAGCCGTCGCGCTTCACCGTTCCGATGTAGCGCCCGAAGAGCGTGAGGACGGCGGACTCGTTCGGCTTGAGCACCAGAAAGCCGATGCTCGTGATCACCGCCGCGACGATGATCGGTGCGCCGATAATGGGAATGCGGATCAAGAAAAGACCGGCTGCGAACATTGCGAGCAGCACGAACAACATCGCCCAGCCAGAGGCGGTCTTCTCGAGAGCGACTTCTTTCGAGGGGATTGCAAGTTTTGCTTCAGACATGCGTCTCTCCTTCGCATGACGGTTGTGTAAACGAACGAATCGGTCCGTCCGGCCCACCATATTGGGTCGCTAACCCTGGGGTTCGAGGCCTTGAAACCGTCATAACTCGCGTTTGGGGCCATTTTGCGGTTGCCGGTTCCGGTTTGGCGCCTATAAGTTTGACGCATGCAGGTGCGTTCGAACCGATTTGCTCGGTTATCCCTTTGGCAGCAGGCCTTTGTGTCCCTGCTGCTGGCGGCGTTCGTTCTGCAGGGGATCACCACAGTCGGGCATTTGCACGCTTCCGGGCTTGGGCCTGCAGCGGCGCTCGCTAGCCAGTCTGATTCTTCCGGACAACAGAAGCACCTGCCGGGGAAGGGCGAATGCCCGGTCTGCCAGGCGGCATCGGCTTCATCTGCCTTCTATGCATCGGCTGCGCCGGTGCTTCGTGTGCCTTCACTTGCCGCTCTCGCGCCCCACTTCGAGGCGCGTCGCGTGGTCGCGAAGCGATTCACCGCCGCTTGGCGAAGTCGGGCACCGCCTCTCGTCTGATCCATCTTAAGCGTTTGCGTTTCAACGCGGCCGACCGGCTGACCCGGCGCGGCGTGTGGTGATCGTCGACGCTATTGCATCAGACCGAAAATCAATCCTTGGAGAGTTCCCATGAAGTCATCGAGTTCCGTGCTGTGCGCGCTTGCGTTCGGCGTGGCGGCAAGCGCCGCCGTGCCCGCCCGAGCTGCCGGCGAAGAAGATTTGGCCGTCATCCGGCAAGAGATGAAAGCCCTTAGAGGCGAATACGAGAACAAGATCCGCGAGCTCGAGCGGCGGCTGAAGAAAGCCGAAGAGCGGGCGGACAAGTCGGAAGCCGCCGCCAAGACCGCTGTTCCGGTTTCCCAACAGGTGGTGGAGGCGCCGCCACCGCCGCCTCCGACTCCCGTTCGTTCGGCGGCACCCGCAAATCCAGGTGCGTTCAATCCGTCGATTTCGGTGGCATTGAACGGGACGTTCGATCACATCGAAAACGATCCGGCATTGGCGCGCATTCCCGGGTTCCAGCTTGACGAAGAAGCGAAGCTTCCGGGCCGCGGCTTCTCGCTCGGCGAGTCCGAGATCGCGTTGAGTGCCAATGTCGATCACGTGCTGACCGCCAACTTGATCGTTTCCTTCGGCAACGACGATTCCGTGGGCGTCGAAGAGGCCTATGTGCAGACGACCAGTTTGCCGTGGGGTTTCACGGCGAAGGCGGGGCGCTTCTTCTCGGGCATTGCCTATTTGAATGAGCGGCATGCGCATGATTGGGACTTTTTCGATGCGCCGTTGCCGTATCGGGCGTTCCTGGGCGGACAGTACGGCGATGACGGCATCGAAGTGCGCTGGATCGCGCCGACCGACTTCTTCCTGCAGTTCGGTGCAGAATGGTATCGGGGCGATGCGTTCCCGGCCGGCAATGCCGACGACAATGGAACGGGCACGGTTGCGGCCTTTGCGCGAACGGGAGGCGATCTCGACGATGAGAGCAGTTGGCTTGCATCGGTATCGTTCCTGAAGTCGAAGGCACAGGATCGCGATATCGACGGCGATATCTTCACTGGCGACAGCAAGGTTTGGATCGGGAGTCTCGTCTACAAGTGGGCGCCGAATGGGAATTCGACGGTCAACAATCTGATCTTGAACGGCGAGTTCTTCGCGGGCAACGACCAGGGCACCTTTAACGGCGACGATGTCGATCTCGATCGCATGGGTTGGTATGTGCAGGGTGTGTATCAAATCATGCCGCAGTGGCGCGTGGGTTTGCGCTATGCAGGGCTGCAAAGCGACGGGGTGAGTGGCCCGCTTCTTGGGTCGGCGCTTGACGACTTTGGGCATTCGCCGAGCACGATCACCGGGCTCGTCGAGTACGACACCAGCGAGTTCGGGCGCTTGCGCGTTCAATACACGCACGACGACAGCGATCTTGAATCAAACAGCCAAATCACAGCCGGCTACACGGTCATCATCGGACCGCACGGCGCACACCGGTTTTAGGAGCCAACAGTCATGTTGAAGTATCTTGCATCGTTTAGTGTCGCGGTCGTGGCGCTGACGGGGACGGCGCGCGCCGACCTCAGCGTTTTTGCCTGCGAGCCGGAATGGGGCGCACTCTCGAAGGAGATCGGTGGCGATAAGGTCTCGATCTACGTCGCGACGACTGGCGCCCAAGATCCGCATCAGATTCAAGCTCGGCCGAGCTTGATCGCCAAGGCGCGCGGCGCCGACATCGCCGTCTGCACGGGGGCGGAGCTTGAGATCGCGTGGATGCCGATGATCGCGCAGCAGGCAGCGAACGCGAAGCTGCAAGCCGGGGCCGACGGGATGTTCGAGGCGGCCGCTCATGTACGGCTGTTAGAGGTACCGGTCGCATTCGACCGCGCGCAGGGCGATGTCCATTCGCAGGGCAATCCGCACGTCCAGACCGATCCGCACAATATGCTGACGATCGCCAAGCCCTTGGCCGACCGGTTCGCGCGGCTGGATCCGGCCAACTCGACCTACTATCAGGGGCGCTACAACGACTTTGCCGCGCGCTGGGCGAAGGCGCTGGCTAAGTGGTCGGCGGATGCGGCCGCGTTGCGAGGGGTGCCCATTGCGGTTCAGCACACGAGTTGGATCTACCTTGAGCAATGGCTTGGGCTGACGCGCGTCGTGGCGCTGGAGCCGAAGCCCGGCGTACCGCCCTCCAGCGGCTACTTGGCGGAAGTGCTCGGCAAGCTGCAAACGACGCCGGTCAAAATGATCATCCGCGCCGGCTACGAGGACGATCGCGCATCGGTGTTCGTCAGCGAGCGCGCAAAGGTACCTGCTGTGGTGTTGCCGTTTACAATTGGCGGAACGGACGGCGCCAAGGACCTGTTCTCGCTTTACGACGATACCATCAAGCGCTTGAAGGACGCGGTGCAGAAGTGAATTTGGGCGAACTTGAACTTAGTATCCTCATCCCGGCGTTTCTCGCCGGGATGCTGGTGTTGGCAACACATGTGCCACTCGGGCAGCAGGTCTTGTCGCGTGGCATCGTCTTCATCGACCTGGCGATCGCGCAGGTCGCGGGGCTCGGCGTGACGGTTGCCGACGGTTTGGGCTTTGAGCCGCAGGGGTGGCGCGTTCAGGTGGCGGCGGTCGGAGCGGCGCTTCTTGCCTCGCTCCTGCTCACGTGGAGCGAGCGTAAGTGGCCGGAAGTGCAGGAGGCGCTGATCGGCGTGCTCTTTGTGTTTGCGGCCTGCGTCGAGCTGCTGGTTCTTGCGAACAATCCGCACGGGGGCGAGCATCTCAAGGACTTGTTGGTCGGACAGATTCTCTGGGTGTCGCCGTCGGCGTTGATTCCGGTGGCCTTCGTCTATGCGTTGGCGCTGGTCGTTTGGTTCGGTTTTCGCGAGTGGATCGGACAGCTCGGATTCTATGTGCTGTTCGCGGTGGTGGTCACGCAGTCGGTACAGCTCGTCGGGATCTATCTCGTGTTTGCGAGCTTGATTGTGCCGGCGCTGGGGGCGCGGCTGTTTCCGGCATCTGCGCGGCTGGTGGCGGGGTATGCGATCGGCGTCGTTGCATACGCCGGTGGTATCATCGCGTCGTCGGTTTTCGATATGCCGACGGGGGCGACGATTGTGGTTGCTCTCGTGGTGACGTTCTTGCTCGTGACGCTGATCCGCGGGCCGGGACCAAAGGCCGCCGGCGCTTAAAAGCGAACGAGCGGCGCCGTTTGGCGCCGCTCGTTGGGCTTTCCGTTCAATCTTAGTGCTTATGATGGTCGATGAAGTCCTTGAGCGCGGCTTCGAGTTCGGCCTTGTTGTGCGCGTGTGAGACCTTGTCGAGCAATTCGTCGAGGTCGTGCGTGTGGCCGTGGGCGGCCTCAAGCTTTTCGATTTCATGCACCGCGTAGTCGTGGGCTTTCTTGAAATCCTTTTCGTGGTGCACGTGGTCGAGGATGGCCTCGATCGCGTGGAGCACGTCATCTTCTTGACCTTTGTCGCTTGCGGCGCTCGCCACGACATGGCGCGCGTCGAAGCGGCCGGACGTCAATGCATGAATCACTTCCATCGGCACTTTCACCGACCGGTTCCGGTTGGACACGCGGCCCAGCAAGAAACCCATCGAAAACAAGGCGGCCGACAGCAGCGCGGCGACTGCGAAAACTTGAAGCTGTACGAGGCTGATGCTGCTGACGGCGGCGCTAACAAATTCCATTACACACTCCCCCAACTGGAAATTTCGCGATGTGTGTAACAGATTGAATCGAGCATGCCAGCAGCGATCGAAAGCACGCGCGCACGTGTCGCTGACATTGTGCGAAAAGTGAAACACTGGCGCCGACGTCATTCGCGCGTGTCATGCAAAGCGCGCCGATCGTTCGCGTGAGACGATGCAAATTGTGCATTGCCACTCCCGCCAATCGGGAATGCGTTCGCTGCCGCTCCCATGTCGCGAGAGTGCGAACTTGCCGACCCGGATTCCCATCTGGGTTGTCGAGCGTTCGGCACGAGGACTGCACCGGTCCCTCAAAGCTGCCTTTCGCCGGGCGCAAACTGTCTCGCGAAGGCACAAACGAGGGTCCAGTGCATGGTTAAGCGCATTTTTGCTGCCATTATCGGTGCCGCATCCGTGTTTGGGATTTGGTTCGGGGTCGCCAAGTTGCGAGCGATAGCGGCCGAGCAAGACGTTGTGACCGTCGATCAGTGCACGCCTGCCGCGTTCGTCGACTGTGTCGGTTATTCGAATCCTGAACCTATTGCGCCGCCTTGCAAGGCGTGGCTCGGCGCTGACGCGAGCGTCGCGGCGTTGTCTGCGTGTCTGCATGCTGCGCGAGCGCGGGAGAACGCACTGAAGCTGCAGCAGCTTCAGCGCGCACAGGCTGCGGCAAAGTCCATCTAATCAGATACAGACGCTGGCGAGCGGCGGCATGCCGTTGAAGGCGATCGACGAATAGGTCGTCGTGTAGGCGCCGGTTGAGAGGATCAATACTCTGTCGCCCGCCTTCAATGCGGTCGGCAGGTGATAATCGCTCTTGTCGTAGAGAATGTCCGCGCTGTCGCAAGTCGGACCGGCAAGCACGACAGGGGCCGTTTCGGTGCCGTCGTGCGGGGTGAGGAGGCGGTACTTGATCGCCTCATCCATTGTTTCGGCAAGACCGTGGAACTTGCCCACGTCGAGATAGACCCAACGTCGTTCGTCGGTGCCGCCTTTGTGGGCGACGAGCACCACTTCGCTGACGATCACGCCGGCGTCGCCGACGATGTAGCGGCCGGGCTCGATGATGACGTCGGGCACGTTCGCGCCGAAGTGCTTCTTCAGCGAATTGCGGATGGCGCGGCCGTAGAAGACGATCGGCGGGACTTCGCGGTTGTAGCGCGAGGGGAAGCCGCCGCCGACATTGACCATGCGCAAGCTCACGCCGCGTGCGGCGAGTTCTTGGAAGAGATCGGCGGCTTGGCGAATCGCCTTGTCGAACTGGGCAAGGTCGGTTTGCTGCGAGCCGACATGGAATGAGATGCCGTACGGATCGAGGCCGAGTTCCTTGGCGCGGACAAGCAGGTCGGCGGCCATCGCGGTCTCGCAGCCGAACTTGCGCGACAGCGGCCACTCGGCGCCGCTGCAATCGACGAGGATACGGCAGAAGACCTTCGCGCCCGGCGCGCTTTCGGCGAGCTTCACCAATTCGGCTTCGCTGTCGAAGGCGAAGAGGCGCACGCCGCGGTCGAAGGCGGCGGCGATGTCGCGCTGCTTCTTGATCGTGTTGCCGAACGACAGGCGCTCCGGCTCCACGCCATGAGCGAGGCAGAGGTCGATTTCGCCGATGCTGGCCGTGTCGAAATTCGAACCGAGTTTGGCGAGGCGCTTGATGACCTCGTCGGCGGGGTTCGCCTTCACGGCGTAGAAGACGCTCGCTTCCGGCAGGGCGCGCACGAGTTCGGCGTAGTGGTGCTCGACCAGGTCGACGTCGACGATCAGGCAAGGTGACGGCAGCGTCGCGGTCTCGAGGTGGCGGGCGATTCGGGGCGGCAAGCCGCCGCGTTCGGTCGGCAGGTCGGCCTTGCGGGCGATGGCGCGCAGCGCTTCAAGCGCCGCCTTGGGCGAACGATCGGCGAGGTCTTCGGAATCGAATTGTCGCTTGCGGGCTTTCACGCCCCGGTCGGTCAGCATCGTCAACACCCTTTATGACCCGGCTTCAAACCGGTGCGATCAAAAAGGACGCTTCCGTCGTTGCATAAACCACCAAGGGCCAGCGGCACGTGCGTTACGCGTCGTTAGAATCGTAGCAAGTAATAGTTGCTGAACCGTTCTGCAAGAGTTTGTTTACGAACGCGGTGACGCAGCGGTGGATCAGCGGCGCCGTCTGCCGCGTTGGAACGTCTTCTTCGGCGCCCTGCGTACACTCATCGGCGAGCCCGCCTTGCCGCCTTCGAGAAGTTCGAAGCGGAGGCCGCCTGTGAGCGGCGTCGCTTCTTCCAAGCGCACGCGCACGGTGTCGCCGAGCCGGAAAGTGAGGCCCGACTTCTCGCCGATGAGCGCGTGGGCGCGTTCATCGTGGTGGAAGAATTCTCGACCCAACGAGCGGACGGGAATGAGACCGTCGGCGCCGGTTTCGGCGAGGCGGACGAACAGCCCGAAGCGCGTGACGCCGGAGATTCGCCCGGCGAACTCGCCACCCAGACGGTTCGACATGTAGGCGGCGATGTAGCGGTCGGTGGAGTCGCGCTCGGCCGCCATGGCGCGGCGCTCGAAGGCGGAGATGTCTTGCGCGGTACGGTCCAGGCGGTCGATCTCGCCGTCGGTTAGGCCGCCTTCGCCAAGTTTGAACGTGCGGATCAGGGCGCGGTGGACGATCAAATCTGCGTAGCGGCGGATCGGCGAGGTGAAGTGGGCGTAGCGGCGCAGGCTTAAGCCGAAGTGGCCGATGTTGTCCGGGCTGTATTCGGCCTGGCTCTGCGAGCGCAGCATGACGACGTTGATCAGTTCCGTGTGCGGCGTGTTGCGGCCCATCTCTAGGATGCGGTTCAGCATCGCGGTCGTGACCGTCTGGGCGCGGGGCAGGTTGATGTTGAGCGTGCCGAGGAAGTCGCTCAAGGCGCCGAGTTTTTCGTCCGACGGTGGCGCGTGGATGCGGAACACCAGCGGGCAGCGCTTCGCTTCCAGCGCCTCGGCGGCGGCGACGTTGGCTTGGATCATGAACTCTTCGATCAGCTTGTGCGCGTCGTAGCGCTCGCGCACGCCAATCGACTTCACCTTGCCGTCGGGGCCGAGCTCGATCTTGTGTTCGGGCAGATCGAGATCGAGGGGGCTGCGCTTTTCGCGCGCTTTCGTGAGGGCGCGGTAGCAGGCTTCGAGCGGCTTCAGGATCGGCGCGAGCAGCGGGCCGGTCTTGTCGTTCGGGTGGCCGTCGAGCGCGTCTTGGACTTCGTTGTAGGTGAGGCGGGCGGCAGAGCGCATGAGCGCGCGCTCGAAGCGGTGGCTCTTGAGCTTACCTTGAGCGTCGAACTTCAGGTGACAGGCGAGGATCGCGCGGTCTTGCTTTTCCTTCAGCGAACACAAGTCTGCGGACAGGCGCTCCGGTAGCATCGGCACGACGCGGTCGGGGAAGTAGACGGAGTTGCCGCGACGTTGTGCTTCGCGGTCGAGGGCCGAGTGCTGGCGGACATAGTAGGCGACGTCGGCGATCGCAACGATCGCGTTGAAGCCGCCTTTGTTACCGGGGTCCTCGTCGGGCGCGGCCCAGACTGCGTCGTCGTGGTCGCGAGCGTCAGGCGGGTCGATGGTGACGAGGGGGACTTTCCGCAGGTCGACGCGGCCGCCTTCGAGCGTTGCGGATTTGGCGCGCTCGGATTCGTCGATGACGCTGTCGGGGAAGTGGTCGGGGATGCCATGGGCGTGGATTGCGATCAGGCTGATCGCTTTCGGCTCGGACATCTTGCCGAGACGTTCGCGAATGCGCGCTTTCGGTTGGCCGAGCGCGCGGCCGGAGAGCGGTTCGACGACGACAAGTTCGCCGTCGACGGCGTCGTTCGTGTCGCCCTCGGCAATCATGAACTCGTGACGGGCTTTGCGGTCGACCGGTTCGACCCGGCCGTGGCGGCCGAGCTTACGGAAGACGCCGATCGCCTTGTGCGCGCTGGTGCCGAGCCGTTTGATGATGCGCGCTTCATAGCCGCCCTGGCTGCGCTTGAGCCGCGCGAGGAAACGCTCGCCGATGCCGAGCGCGCGGCCTTCGACGGCGGCGTCTGCGCCGGGGGCGAGGAAGATCGTCGGCGGCTCGGCTTCGCTGTCCCACTGGGTGGGGCGGCAGAGAAGTTCGCCGTCGGGATCCTGGCCGATGACTTCGACGACGGTCACTTCAGGGAGATCGCCGGTGCGGACCAGTTTCTTGCCGCGACCGCGTTTGACTTGGCCAACCTCTTCGAGGTCGCGAAGCACGCGCTTCAAGGCGATCTTCGCGCCGCCCTTGATGTCGAAGTGGCGGGCGAGGTCGCGTTTCGTGGCTGCAGGATGTTCGGATAGGTAGGCTAGCAATTCTTCGCGCGTCGGAATGCTGTCGCGTTTTTTAGGCTCACGCGGTTCGCGCTTTTTCTTATTCACGTCTCTTCTAATACTTTCTTCTTGGCGGGCGCTTTCTTGGGCGCTGCCGGTTTGGGTTTGGTTTCGGCTTTAGCCGCTTTGTCGGGCGCCGCTTTCGCAGGCGCCGCCTTCGCGGTGGCCGCTTCGGCTTTCGCCGGCTTGGCCGCTTTCTTCGCGACCTTCTTCTTTTTCTTGCCGCCGCCTTGCTCGGCGCGGATGCGCAGGAGTTCGACGGCCTCGGCGAGTGTTACGGCTTGCGGGTCGGTGCCCTTCGGCACGTTCGCGTTGACGTCGCCGTCGGTGATGTAGGGGCCGTATTTGCCGCTCATCACTTTGACGGGCGCCTTCGTGTCCGGGTGTTCGCCCAGTTCCTTCAACGGCGCCTTCGCTTGGTTGAAGCGGCTCTTCGGATTGGCCTTCTTCTCGGCGAGCAACGTCACCGCGTGGTTCAGGCCGATGGTGAAGATATCGTCCGGATTCTCAAGGTTGGCGTAGATGCCGTTGTGTTTGATGAACGGGCCGAAGCGGCCGAAGTTTGCTTCGATCGGCAGCCCGTCTTCCGGATGCGCGCCCACGAGGCGCGGCAGTGCCAAGCGCTTCAATGCGGTTGCGAGATCGAGGGTCGCGAGGTCGACGCCTTTCGGCGCGCTTGCCGTCTTGGGCTTCGGTGCGTCCTTTTCTTTGCTGGATTCGCCGAGCTGCAGATAGGGGCCAAAGCGGCCGGGGCGCAGCGTGACGGTCAGACCCGTTTCGGGATCGACGCCCAGTACGCGCGTCTCGACCGCGTTCTCACCGCTGTTGGCGAGGGGGCGCGTGTAGCTGCACTTTTCGTCGCCTTCGGAGCCGTAGTTCGAGCAGCCGATGAAGGCGCCGTTCTTGCCGAGTCGCAGGCCAAGGCGGCCGGTCTTGCAGAGTTTGCACTTGCGCGGATCGATGCCGTCGGCGCTGGGCGGGAAGATGTGCGGGCCCAGCACTTCGTCGAGCGTGTCCAAAACCTCGCGGATGCGTAGTTCGGAGATGCCCTTGATCGCGGCGTGGAAGTCTTTCCAGAAGTCCGCGAGCAGCGTTTTCCACTTCAACTTGCCGTCGGAGACTTGGTCGAGCTGGTCTTCGAGGCCTGCGGTGAAATCGTATTCGACGTAGTGGCCGAAGAAGTTGGTCAGGAACGCGGTGACGAGTTGGCCCCGGTCTTCGGGAATGAAGCGCGACTTGTCCATGCGCACGTATTGGCGGTCGCGCAAGACCTGCAGCGTTGACGCATAGGTCGACGGGCGGCCGATGCCGAGCTCTTCGAGTTTCTTGACGAGCGAGGCTTCGGAGAAGCGCGGCGGTGGTTCGGTGAAATGCTGTTCCGGCTTCACTTCGGTGACGCCCATGGCGTCGCCTTTGTTCACCTTCGGCAGGCGGGCGCCGTCTTCGTCGTCGCCAGCGTCGTCCTTGCCTTCTTGATAGAGCGCGAGGAAGCCGTCGAAGGTGAGGACCGAGCCGTTCGCGCGCAGGCCGGTGCGGCCGTCGGCGGTTTCGATGTCGATCGTGGTGCGTTCGAACTCTGCCGCTTCCATCTGGCTCGCGACCATGCGCTTCCAGATCAGGTCGTAGAGCCGCCACATGTCGGGCTCGATGCTCTTCAGCGATTCCGGTGCGCGGTCGACTTCCGAAGGGCGGATGGCTTCGTGCGCTTCTTGGGCGTTGCGGGTCTTCGATTTGTAGATGCGCGGGCTGTCCGGCAGATGGCGTTTCGAGTAGCGGCTGCCGATGAGCTTGCGCGTGGCGGCGATCGCTTCGGGCGCGACGTCGACGCCGTCGGTACGCATATAGGTGATGAGACCGACGGTCTCGCCGCCGATATCGACGCCTTCATAAAGGCGCTGGGCGACGCGCATCGTGTGACTGGCGGAGAAGCCCAGCTTGCGCGCTGCTTCTTGCTGCAGCGTGGATGTGGTGAAGGGCGGGTTGGGGTTGCGGCGCGCGGGTTTCGACTCGACGCTCGTCACCGAGAACTTGCCGGCTTCGATGACGCTGCGGGCTTGAGCGGCGGCGGCTTCGTTGGGCAACGAGAACTTGTCGAGCTTTTCGCCGTTGAGCTTCACCAAGCGCGCGGACAGCGCATCGCCTGGCGGCGTCTTCAGCGAGGCATCGACGGTCCAATATTCTTGGGCGCGGAACTTCTCGATTTCGAGTTCGCGCTCGCAGATGATGCGCAGTGCCACGGACTGGACGCGGCCGGCCGAGCGCGAGCCCGGCAACTTGCGCCAGAGGACGGGCGAGAGGTTGTAACCGACAAGGTAGTCCAGGGCGCGGCGGGCCAAGTAGGCGTCGACCAACTGGCCGTCAATCTCACGCGGGTGGGCCATGCCGTCGGCCACCGCCGCCTTGGTGATGGCGTTGAAGACCACGCGTTCGACCGCGACGTCTTTCAAGACCTTCTTGTCTTTGAGGACCTCAAGCAGATGCCAGGAGATGGCTTCGCCTTCGCGGTCGGGGTCGGTGGCGAGGATGAGCTTTTTGGCGCCTTTGACGGCGGAGACGATCTCGCCGAGGTGCTTGGCCGCCCGGTCGGCGACCTCCCAGGACATGGCAAAGTCGTTGTCGGGTTGGACGGAGCCGTCCTCCTCCGCGAGGTCGCGGACGTGGCCGTACGACGCCAGTACCTTATATGTGGTGCCGAGATACTTATTGATCGTCTTCGCCTTCGCCGGCGACTCCACGATCACGACATTGGTTGCGGCCACTCTGACTCTATTCCTTACCGGGGGGGCCCCTTTTGGGGGGCGGACAGTGGTCTGAATCTGGTAAAGGTGTCAACCAATGGCAATGGAAGGGATCATTTTCGTTCCATTTTGTGTAATATTTTCAAACACTTATGTGATTATTAGACGTTTAGTATCGATATTCGCTGTCCCGGATGACGGGTGAGTTGGCCCGCGAATTCGAGGTCTAGAAGGGCGGCTGACACCTCGGCGGCGGATGCGCCGAGGAGTCGTACGAGGTCGTCGATTTCAACCGGTGCGGGTCCTAACCGCTTCAGGATTTCGCGCTGCAGCGCGTCGGTGTTGTGGAGGATTGCGACCGCCGTCGGATGACAGGTCGGCGGACGATGGACAGGGGCTTCGCGGGGGCCTAGCGCGCTCAAAACATCCTCAGCGGACTCGGTCAAGACGGCGCCTTGGCGGATCAGGCCGTTGGTGCCTTTGGCGCGCGGATCGAGGGGCGAGCCGGGGACGGCGAAGACGTCCCGGCCTTGCTCGCCGGCGAGCCTGGCGGTGATTAGCGAGCCGGAGTTTAGGGTCGCTTCGACGACGACCACGCCGCGGGCGAGGCCGGAGATGATGCGGTTACGGCGCGGGAAGTGCTGCGCGGTTGGCTGCTGGCCCATCGGCAGTTCCGAGATGACGGCACCTTTGGTTGCGATCTCGTCGTAGAGCTTTTGGTTCTCGGGCGGGTAGACGACGTCGACGCCGCCGGCCATCACGGCGATCGTGCCGGTGGGTAAGCTGCCGTTGTGGGCGGCCGTGTCGATGCCGCGTGCTAGCCCCGAGGCGATGACGAGGCCGGCAGCGCCGAGGTCGCGTGCAATCTCGCGGGCGAAGCGTTGGCCGAGCGCGGAGGCGTTGCGTGCGCCGACGATGGCGATCGTGTCGCGCGCAAAGAGTTTGGTTTGTCCGCGCACCGTCATGATTGGCGGCGGACCTTCGAGTTCGGCGAGGCCAGGCGGATAATCGGCTTCGCCGTGCGCGATCAAGCGGGCGCCGGCTTTGTCCGTGGCGTCGAACTCGCGTGTGGCCTCATCGACTGAGAACAATTTGATCGGGCGCTTTGCGGCTTTGCGGACGAGGTTGGGGAGTGCCTCGATTGCCGTGATCGCGTCGCCATAGCGCTCAAGCAAAGCCCAGAAGGTGACCGTCCCGATGTTCGTCGAGCGGATCAGTCTGAGCCGGGCGAAGCGCTCAGGCGCAGTTATGGCTATCGGTTCGTCCATTGACTTGGATCAAAGCGGGTTCGGCGTCGGCGCGCCAGCTTGGCGCGCTTCGGCATAAGGAAATGAGCCATGATTATTACGGCCGTCATTGCGGCGATGTCGATTTTTGCGGTGACCCTGTTCACGGTCGCCTGGATCACCAATAACCGCAAATGAGTTAGGCTTTTTTCTGACCGATCCGCGGCTCTTCGCCTTTTAGGAGGCGGGCAATGTTTTCTCGGTGCGTCACAAAAACGAGCGCGGCGAGGATGACGGCGCCCGCCGCATAGAGCCCGGGTCCCCAGAGCGCCATGTAGATCGGCGAGGCGACCGCAGCGACGAGCGCGGCCAGCGATGAGATGCGTCCGATCGCGAGGGCTGCGAGCCACGTTCCGAACGCGATCAACGCGACGGGCCAATTCAGCGCGGCTAGAATGCCAAGGCACGTTGCGACGCCCTTGCCGCCTTTGAAGTTCAGCCAGACGGGGAAGATGTGGCCGGCGAAGGCGCCCAGCGCCGCTGCCATGGCCGTTGCTTCACCGAATTGCTTGGCGATCAGCACTGCAACGACGCCCTTGCCGACGTCACCGATGAACGTCAGCGCGGTCGCGAGCTTGTTGCCGGTGCGGAGCACGTTCGTCGCGCCGACGTTGCCGGAGCCCACCTGGCGGATGTCGCCGAGGCCGAAGGCTTGGGTTACGACGTAGGCAAAGGGGATGGAGCCGAGCGCGTATCCACCGACGAGGGCGATGAGGGATTCCAACATCAGAGAGCGTGCCCCACTCTGACCTTCCCCCCTTGCGGGGGAAGGTGGATCGCCGCGAAGCGGCGAGACGGATGGGGGGTGACGCGCGTCAGCGCGCGCTTCGCGCGGTCCCCCCCATCAGTCGCGCCCCTTCGGGTCGCGCCAGCTTCCCCCGCAAGGGGGGAAGCCCTGGTGTGCGAGCGATCCATCATTGTGTGGCGAACACTGTTGTTCCGCCTACCACTGTGCGCAGAACAAGGCCTTGCATCAACCGGCCCTTAAATGGCGAGTTTTTCGAGCGGGAGCGGAACGTGGTGGGGTCGATCTTGCGCGGCGCGCCCGGATCGAACAGCACGAGGTCGGCCGGGGCGCCTTTGGCGAGGCGACCGGCAGGGAGGCGCAGCAGCTTTGCCGGGTTGATCGTCAGGCGGCGAAGCAAGTCGATGATTTCAATCTCGTTGGCGTGATGCAGCGATAGGGCGGCGGGCAGAAGCGTTTCGAGTCCGACGGCGCCGTAGGCGGCTTGCGCGAAGGGGAGGCGCTTGGTCTCCGGCGCTTGCGGGTCATGGCTGGAGACGATGGCGTCGATCGTGCCCGCGCGAACGCCCTCGATCATCGCCATGCGGTCGTCTTCGGCGCGCAGCGCGGGCGAGACTTTCGCGAAGGTCTTGTATTCGCCGATGTCTTGTTCGTTGAGTACGAGATGGTGGGCGGAGACGGCGCAGGTGACGGGCAGGCCGCGCGCTTTTGCCTTCGCGATGACGTCGAGCGCGGCGGCTGTCGAGACTTGACCCAGGTGATAGCGCGCGCCGGTGAGTTCGACGAGGCGGATGTCGCGTTCGACGATGATGGCTTCGGCTGCGGGCGGAATACCGCCGAGGCCCATGCGGGCGGCGAAGGCGCCTTCGTTCATGTGGCCGACGGCGGCGAGCGCGGGATCCTCGGCGTGTGCGATGATGAGGGCGTCGAAATTCGCCGCGTAAGTGAGGCAGCGGCGCATGATCAGCGTCGATGCGATCGTGCGGTCGGCGTCGGTGAAGGCGACAGCGCCGGCTTCCTGCAGAAGACCGATCTCGGCCATCTGTGCGCCTTTGAGGCCTTGGGTTAGCGCTGCCGTCGGATAGACGTTGACCTTTGCGTTTGCCGCCGCGCGGCGCTTGATGAAGTCGACCAACGCGGCATCGTCGATCACGGGGTCGGTGACCGGCATCATCGCGAATGAGGTGACGCCGCCGGCTGCTGCGGATTCACCTGCCGAGGCCAGCGTCTCGCGGTGTTCGGCGCCAGGTTCGCCGGTGAAGACGCGCAGGTCGATTAGGCCGGGGGCGAGGATGTGCCCGTCGCAATCGACGACATCGGCGTTGGCGGGTTTGCCGTCGTTGAAGAGGCGGGGCCCAAGGTCTGCGATCTTGCCGTTCTCGACCAGAAGCGCGCCTTTGGCGTTCAGGCCGGTGTCCGGATCGATCAGGTGGGCGTTGAGGAATGCGGTGCGCGTCATGATTTGCGCTCCGCGTTCGAGAGTTGGCGCGCGAGCGCGTCGAGCACGGCCATGCGGGCGGCGACGCCCATTTCGACTTGCTCGTGGATCAGGCTGCGGTCGATGTCGTCGGCGATGGCGCTGTCGATTTCGACGCCGCGGTTCATG
>CAZJOM010000030.1:14271-42660 GCA_964547645.1 uncultured Flavobacteriaceae bacterium | reverse complement strand
AGTTGCTCGATCCGGCTCTTCACCGAAGACTCGGGCCCCGGCAAGAAACTCGCCCGGATGCGCCAGGCGACGGCGCCCAACCGCAAGTCCAAACTCGCAGGCTGAATCTGCGCGTCTTCGATGTCCTTCAGCGCCTGCAAGCGTCCGCGCTGGATCATGCCGCGCAGATGACTGGCGGGCAGGATGCCGGTCGAATGCCCGCGCGCGCTTTCGCCATCGTCGCTGGGCGTGAACAAGGTCGAGGGTTGAGCCATGCCAAGGGTTTTAGGCCAGGAGCCCCGGCGTTCAAAGTGGCGCGGCCGAATGTCCCCAACCCTTGCACGTCAGCGAGCCCCCGCATAAGTTGCGCCCTCGTGGTGATTTGAGCCGGTCAGCTTCGCGGCCACGTTAAACAAACAGCTAAAAGGCCGGGTCGCGTGACCTCCGACCCTGGCTATGGGCTTGCCCCCTGGTCCGGGGTTTTTTGTATTTGGAGTACGCGACGATGGGAGAATTGCAGCAGGGCCACAAATACGGCCTAAAGACGCGCCTGGTGCGCGGCGGCTTGAAACGGTCCGCCAATGGCGAAACCTCGGAAGCTCTCTATCTGACTTCCGGCTTCGCCTACGACAGCCCTGAATCCGCGGAAGCCCGCTTCAAAGGCGAAGAGCAGGGCTTCATGTATTCCCGCTTCGGCAACCCGACCGTCGCCATGTTCGAAGAGCGCATGGCGCTGATCGAAGGCGCCCCCACCTGCCGCGCCACCGCGACCGGCATGGCCGCCGTCACGACCGCCTTGCTCTGCCACCTGCGCACCGGCGACCACGTCATCGCCTCGCGCGCCATGTTCGGCGGCTGCCGTTATGTGATCGAAGATGTGCTGCCGCGCTACGGCATTGCTTCGACACTGGTCGATGGCACCAATCTTGACGCCTGGCGAGCTGCCGTCCGTCCACAAACGAAGGTGCTGTTCCTCGAAACGCCGGCAAACCCGACACTCGAAATCATCGACCTGAAAGCCGTCGCCGAGATCGCGCACAAAGCCGGCGCCCGCCTTATCGTCGACAACGTCTTCGCCACCCCAGTGCTGCAGCGTCCGATGGAGTACGGCGCCGACATCGTCGTTTATTCCGCAACAAAGCACATCGACGGGCAAGGCCGCTGTCTCGGCGGCGCGATCCTGTGCGACGAGAAGTTCCTGAACGATCACCTGCTCTCGTTCATCCGCAACACCGGCCCGAGCCTCAGCCCCTTCAATGCCTGGGTACTGATCAAGTCGCTGGAGACGCTCGACCTGCGCGTGCGCGCGATGTGCGAACACGCAGCTGCTGTAGCCGACGTCCTCGCTCGCGAGCGAAAGGTAACGAAGGTCATCTATCCCGGCCGCCCCGACCACCCGCAATCCGCCCTCGCCCGCGCGCAAATGGGCCTTGGCGGCTCGTTGGTAACCTTCGAGATCGATGGCGGTCAGGAAGCGGCCTTCCGTTTCGCCAACGCGCTAAAGCTGATCGACATCTCGAACAACCTTGGCGATGCCAAGTCATTGATCACACATCCGACAACCACAACCCACTATCGCTTGACGCCGGAGGCCCGCGCGGAGTTGGGTGTGACCGCAGGCTTGATGAGGCTCTCGGTCGGTCTCGAAGACCCGGCCGATTTGGCACACGACCTCTCGCAGGCCCTGAAAGCCGTTTAGGGAACCCGTCAATGCACGAATACCGCGCGACAACGGTGTGGAAGCGCACGTCTTCCGACTTCACATACGAGACCTACAACCGCGCCCACGATGTCACGTTCGGCGGCGGCGAAGTCGTGCCGTGGTCAGCCGCACCCGAGTTCAAAGGCGAGGCCAATCGCGTCAATCCCGAGGAAGCGTTCGTGGCCTCGCTCTCGACCTGTCACATGCTGACATTTTTGGCGGTCGCCGCCCGCAAGCGGTTCACCATCGATAGTTACGCTGATGAGGCGGTCGGGGTCATGGAGAAGAACGCCCAAGGCAAATACTGGGTCAGTCGTGTCACACTACGACCCAAAGTGACCTTTTCGGGCGACCGTCAACCATCGACCCAAGAGATTTCCGAGCTTCATCACGCTGCGCACGATAATTGCTTTGTTGCGAACTCAGTGAAGTCGGAAGTAACGGTAGAGACATGAAGCGGGAAACGGGGATCGAGCTGGCGGACGTGGCGCCGGTTCAGGGGGCGAGCGGGGGCACAATGTTCCAACGCACGACACGACACATCACGGTATCGGTACAGCCGGCCTTTTTGGCCGACCAATCCGCGCCCGATAACAACCATTTCTTTTGGGCCTATACGGTCTTGATCGAAAACGGCGGTGCCGACACGGTGCAGCTGCGCGCCCGATATTGGCGCATTATCGACGCGAATGGCCGCACGATCGAAGTTAAGGGTGCGGGCGTCGTCGGCCAGCAGCCGATCCTGCGCCCGGGCGAGAAGTTCGAATACAAGTCCGGCACGCCGCTGGAGACGCCGTCAGGGATGATGCTGGGCGCCTACCAGATGCAAACCGCCGAGGGCGAGGCGTTTCAAATCGACATCCCGCTCTTCCCGCTCGACAGCCCGCACGAAGTCCGCCGGGTCCAC
Source organism: uncultured Flavobacteriaceae bacterium (assembly GCA_964547645.1). Classification (GTDB taxonomy): domain Bacteria; phylum Pseudomonadota; class Alphaproteobacteria; order Micropepsales; family Micropepsaceae; genus SZUA-430. The sequence goes on along the minus strand of CAZJOM010000030.1, from coordinate 40,072 downwards.
TAAATCCATAAAGCTGACGTGGAATGCGTGTTGCGCCGAATTTGGCGCATCACGCAAACGCGCACGCGGATATTCACCACGTCGCTATTGAAATCATAGCACCGAGTGCTTTGATCCAGTCTTCGGGCTCGGGCGTAATGCTCCGGACCACTCCAGGAGTAAGACTGATGGCGAACCTCATCCGCAAGAGCGCCGCGAAGCCCAAAGTCGTCGAGGCTGCACGCCCGACCCGCGACGAAGCCGAAGCGGCCATCGAAACGCTACTGCGATGGGCGGGCGACGACCCCGCGCGCGAAGGCCTGCGCGACACGCCGGCCCGCGTGGCCCGCGCCTTCGAGGATTGGTTCTCGGGCTACGGCAACGACCCGGAAGACTATCTGAAGCGCACGTTCGAAGAAGTCGAAGGCTACGACGAGATGATCGTGCTGCGCGACATCCGCTTCGAGTCGCACTGCGAACACCACCTGGCGCCGATCATCGGCAAGGCCCATGTCGCCTACCTGCCCACGAACCGCGTCGTCGGCATCTCCAAACTTGCCCGCGTGGTGGAAGCCTACGCCCGCCGCCTGCAAGTGCAGGAGAAGATGAACGCCCAAATCGCGAACTGCATCCAAAAGGTATTGGAACCGAAAGGCGTGGCCGTCGTCATCGAGGCGCAGCACCAATGCATGACCACGCGCGGCGTCCACAAGCCGGGCGTCACGATGGTGACCTCGACCATGCTGGGCGCCTTCCGCAAAGACCCCATGACCCGCCGCGAGTTCCTAACCATCATCGGCAACCCCGCGTCGAGCCTCGACGGCTAGAGCCACTTCCGTCTAACGTCGGTGGCGGGAGAACCGTATGACCGCCACCTACACGCCCCGCGAGATGATCGAGCGCCTGATCGCGTTCGACACCACCAGCCGCAGCTCGAACCTACATCTGATCGAGTTCGTGGAAGACTACGTCCGCGCGCACGGCTTGGAACCGAAGCGCATCCCGAACGCGGAGGGCACGAAGTCGAATCTGCTGATCACGCTAGGCCCGAACGAGCCCGGCGGCATCATCCTCTCCGGTCACACCGATGTCGTCCCGGTCGACGATCAGCCCTGGGACACCGATCCGTTCAAAGTCGTGGAGAAAGACGGCAAGCTCTATGGTCGCGGCACCTCGGACATGAAGACGTTCTCCGCCGTCGCCCTCGCGCTCTTGCCGGAGTTCATCGAGCGCAAGGTCAAGGCACCGATCCACATTGCGCTTTCCTACGACGAAGAGGTCGGTTGCCTCGGCGTACGCCCGATGATCGCCGACATCGTCAAAACCCTACCCAAACCGAAACTCGCCATCATCGGCGAACCAACCGATATGAAGGTCGTGAACGCGCACAAGGGCATCCGCTCGTTCCGCACCACCGTCACCGGCCGCGAGGCGCACTCGAGCCAGACCGACAAAGGCGTGAACGCTGTGATGGTCGCGGCGGAACTCATCATGCATTTGAGCGCGCTCGCCGAAGAAATGCGCGAGCGCGGCGACCCGTCGGGTCGCTTCGATCCGCCCTACACGACCGTGCAGTCCTCCACGATCGAAGGCGGCACCGCACTCAACATCCTCGCGCGTCATTGCACGTTCCAATGGGAATTTCGTTATCTGCCCGGAACGAGCCGCGACGACATCGTTGAACGCTTCGTCGCTCACGCGCAGGAGAAAGTCCTCCCCCGCCTGCGCAGCATCGCGCCCGAAGCCGACATCGTGACCAAACCGCGCGCCCACGTACCCGCGCTCGTCGCCGTCGATGGCTGCCCCGCCGAAGCCTTCGCCAAGCAACTCACCGGCCGCAATCACGCCGAAGCCGTCGCCTACGGCACCGAGGCGGGCTTGTTCCAAGAGGCGGGAATTCCTTCTGTCGTCTGCGGCCCCGGCAACATCTTGCAGGCGCACAAGCCGAACGAGTTTATCGAGCTCTCACAGGTCGAAGCCTGCGTGACATTCATGCGCCGCTTGATGGATCAGGTCTGCGCCGCCTGAAACGCCTCCGGCGCAAAGCTGTATGCCGTCGAGCAAAACTCGCAGGTCGCGCGGATCTGTCCATCGTCGCCGGTGAGTTCCATCAGCTCAACCGTCGGATACTGCGATAGCACCGATGCCACGCGCTCCGCGCTGCACCGGCAGCCGAAGTTGAGCGCCTGCCGCTCGAACACCCGCACGCCGTCCTCATGGAACAAGCGATACAGCAGCCGCTCTGCCTCGACCTGCGGATCGACAAGCTCGTGCGCCTCGACCGTCGAGAACAACGCCGACGCACGCACCCAATCGTCGGACGTATCGGCGACCTGCGGTGCGTTCCGCCCGCCCAAGGTCGCGAGGTTCTGAATGACGATCCCGCCCGCGCGCCAACGCGGCCCCTCGGCGCCTCGCGCGCTTAGCGTCGCCACACCCAGCCGGATACGCGTCGGTATCTGCTCCGAAAGTTCGAAATAGCTCATCGCTCCGTCGGCAAGACCCGCGCCCTCAAGCGGTACGATCCCTTGATAGCGCTCCATATCGGCACCTTGGTCGATCGTGATCGCCAGCGACCCCTCGCCGACCAAATCCTGAAACGCGGGCGTCGGCCCCAACCGCTCCACCGCGTCCCGATCGAACGTCGCGCAAGCGCGAATGATCCCCGGCGTCGTGTAGTCCGCCACGATCAACCGCACCGGCCCGTTGCTGCGCGTCTGCAAAGTCAACGTGCCCTCGAACTTCAGGGACGCCCCGAGCAGTGCCGCCAGCGCCAAAGCCTCCCCGACGACGCTCGACACGCTGTCCGGATAACCGTGCGCCGCAATCACGCGGTCGGCGAGATCGGTCAAATGTACGACCCGCCCGCGGACGTTCATCCCTTCGATTTGAAAGCTGCGAACGAAGTCAGGTTCGGTCACGTCATCGCCCAGGCAAGCACCGCCTTTTGCGAGTGCAGCCGGTTCTCGGCCTCGTCGAAGACCACCGACTGCGGCCCGTCGAGCACGCCGTCGCTGACTTCTTCGCCCCGATGCGCTGGCAAGCAGTGCATGAAGATCGTGGCCTTACCCGCAGTCTGCATCAACCGCTCGTCGACCCGGTAGCGCGCCAGTACGTTGTGCCGCGACCGCGTGCCGCCTTCGCCAAGCTGATCGGCTTCTGACATCTGCACCCAGGTGTCAGTGATGACCGCAGCGGTTCCGGACACGGCCTCATACGGGTCGCGCACGATATGAACCTTGCCGCCTTCCTTGGCCGCCCACTGAGTCAGCTTCGCGTCGGGCTCGGCTTCCGCCGGACAAGCCACGCGCAACTCAAACCCAAAGCGCACCGCAGCGTGGATCCATGACGCGCAGACATTGTTGCCGGCGCCCGACCACGTGACCACCTGGCCCTTGATCGGTCCGCGGTGCTCCTCGAACGTCATGATGTCGGCCATCAGCTGACAGGGATGCGTTTTGTCGGTCAGCCCGTTGATCACGGGAACGGTGGCGGCAGCCGCAAGCTCGAGCAAGCTCTGATGCCGTTTCGAGCGCAGCACGATCGCATCGACATAGCGCGACAACACCCGCGCCGTATCGCCGACCGTCTCGCCGTGCCCGAACTGCATGTCGCGTCCGTCGAGGAACATCGCCTCGCCGCCCAGCTGTCGCATGCCGACATCGAACGAAATACGCGTACGCGTCGAAGGCTTCTCGAACAACAACGCCAGCATCCGCCCCTTGAGCGGCGTCTCGTCGTCCGGCGCTCCCTTCGGCCGGCCGTTGCGCGCGTTCTTCATCCGCTTCGCGTCATCGATCAGCCGCCGCAGCGTCTTCGCGTCGAAAGCATCAAGATCGAGAAAGTGCTTGGGCGTACTCATTTCGCGGCATCTTTCGCCGGCTGATGCGTCAAGCTCAAACACGCGTCGTTCAAGATCCCGATCGCCTCGCGCACGTGCTCCTCGTTGATGATCAGCGGCGGCAAGATGCGCACGACGTTGTCGCCGGCACCCAGCGCCAACATCCCGCGCTCGCGCAGCGCATCGACCAGCTGCGTGTTCGTCACCTTGCACTTCAGACCCAGCATCAACCCCTGGCCGCGAACTTCTTCGATCACATCGCGGTTCTTATCTGCCACCATCGCCAGCTGCTGCTTCAGATAGTTCGCGACTTTGTTCACGTGCTCTAGAAACCCGGGCTCAAGCACAACGTCGAGCACCGCGTTAGCCACCGCCATCGCCAACGGATTGCCGCCGAAGGTCGAACCATGCGCGCCAGCCGTCATGCCGGCCGCTGCCCTTTCGGTCGCCAAGCAAGCGCCAACCGGAAAACCACCGCCGAGCGCCTTGGCCACCGCCATGATGTCCGGCGTGACCCCGCTCCACTCATGCGCAAAGAGCTTGCCCGTCCGGCCCATACCGCTCTGCACCTCGTCGAGCACAAGCAACAGCCCATGCTCGTCGCACAACGCACGCAGTGCCCGCATGAACTCCGTCGTCGCCGGGCGTATGCCGCCCTCGCCCTGAATGGGCTCGATCAGAATGCCCGCCGTGTGCGGCCCGATCGTCTTCTTCACCGCGTCGAGGTCGCCGAGCTTCACCTGATCGAAGCCGTCGACCGCCGGTCCGAAACCTTCGAGGTATTTCTTCTGCCCGCCGGCCGCGATCGTGGCCAGCGTCCGGCCATGAAACGCGCCTTCGAACGTGATCAGCCGATAGCGCTCCGGCGCACCCTTTGCGGCGTGATACTTGCGCGCCATCTTGATCGAGCACTCGAGCGCCTCGGCGCCGGAATTGCAGAAGAACACCGTGTCCGCGAATGTCGCCGCCACGAGACGCGCGGCCAACCGCTCTTGCCCCGGCGCCTGATAGACATTCGACGTGTGCCAGAGCTTTGCCGCTTGCGCGCCCAGCGCCGCGATCAAATGCGGATGCGCGTGGCCAAGCCCGTTGACCGCGATCCCGGCCCCGAAATCGAGAAAACGTCGCCCGTCGGTCGAAAAGATGTACGGACCCTCCCCCCTCTCGAATGCGACGGGCGCGCGGGCGTAGGTCGGTAGAACGGGCGTTATCACCAGGTTTTCCTCAAGCTTCTGCACGGCGGAAACCCCAGGTTTCCCGCCAAACGCTCACTAATGGGTAGCGTGTCGTATGATGTCAACGATTCGGGCTGATTCGTTAACCATTGTGCTCGGAGCACAACAATCCCCAATAACTATATCTAGTGCCAAGCAAAACCTGTTGTGCCTCTCCTTCGCTCGCCTACTATAGGTCGCCTTAACCATTCTCTGTCCGAGCGGAGGGACTAACGAAATGGGCTGGACGGACGAACGCGTCGAACAGTTGAAGCAACTTTGGGCTGAGGGCTTGAGCGCCAGCCAGATCGCACGCCAGCTTGGCGGCGTCACACGCAATGCCGTCATCGGCAAGGTGCACCGGCTTGGCCTGGCGGGCCGCGCCACGCCAGCCAGGGCCGAACGGCCACGGGTGCAGATCGCACGCCGCGTCGCGCGCCCGCGCCCCGCGCCGATGGTCCAAGTCCCGATCGTCGAGAAGGAACCTCTGATCGACGAACACGGCCGCAAAACGACCGTGCTCACGATCTCTGATCGGATGTGCAAATGGCCGATCGGCGACCCGTCGACCTCGGAGTTCCACTTCTGCGGCCATCCGCCGAAGGTCGGCTCGCCCTACTGCGATGCGCATTGCGTGAAGGCCTTCCAGCCGACGCAAAGCCGCCGCGACCGGGAACGCGACCGTGAATTCCGCCGCTACTTGGCGAACAGCTAGTTCTTAAAGTTTGAGGGGACGAGAGAAGGGCCCGCCTTAACCGGCGGGCTCTTTTTGTTTCAGCCCTTGAAAGACTCGTCCAACGAGTACCCGGCCGAGCGCACCGTGCGGATCGGATCGATCTGCCCGTCGTCATTCAACGCCTTGCGCAGCCGTCCGATGTGAACGTCGACGGTCCGCGCATCGACATAGACGCCCGAGCCCCACACCGCATCGAGCAACTGCTCGCGGCTGAACACGCGTCCGGGATGCTGCATGAAATGATCGAGCAGCCGGTACTCCGTCGGCCCCAGGTGAATGTCGCGCTCGCCGCGCCGCACCCGGTGCGAGGCACGGTCGATCGAAAGCTCGCCGAACGTCACCACGTCTTCGGCGAGCGCCGGCCGTATCCGCCGCAACACCGCCCGAACCCGCGCCAAGAGCTCCGTCATCGAGAACGGCTTGGTGATGTAGTCGTCGGCCCCCATGTCGAGCCCGCGCACCCGGTCCGCTTCCTCGCCGCGCGCCGTCAGCATGATGATCGGCACATTGCGCGTCTCCGACCGTCCGCGCAGCCGGCGGCAAACCTCGATCCCCGAGACTCGGGGCAGCATCCAGTCGAGCAACACCAAGTCCGGCGTCTCTTCCGCGGCCAGCATCAGCGCATCTTCGCCGTCGCGCGCCTCGACCGCGCGATAGCCTTCCTTCTCGACGTTGTAGCGCAACAGCGTCATCAACGGCGCCTCGTCCTCGACGATGAGGATCAAAGGCTTGCGTGCGCCCGCTTGGCGCAGCAGCGTTGCAGGTGCTTCAAGATTTGTCATGCGGCGGCACAATGGCTGATGAGGTGGTGTCGCTCTTCGGCCGCGCATCCCCCATCTTCGCGCCCGTCGCCACATAGTGCACCGTCTCGGCGATGTTGGTCGCGTGATCGCCGATGCGCTCGAAATTCTTGGCGATGAAAAGCAAATGCGTCGAGGGCCCGATCTTGCGCGGGTCTTCCATCATGTAGGTCAAGAGTTCGCGGAACAGCGAATTGTAAAGCTCGTCGATTTCCTCATCGCGCTTCCACACCGTCATCGCCGCGTTCGCATCGCGCTTCGCATAGGCATCGAGCACGTTCTTGAGCTGCGCCAGCGACTGCCGCCCCATCCGCGCAAGCCCTTGCGACAGGCTCTGATCCGGCGCATCCGTCGACACCACCAGCATCCGCTTCGCGACATTCTTCGCCAGATCGCCGATCCGCTCCAGATCCGCCGAAATCTTCAAAGCCGCCAACGTCTCGCGAAGGTCAAGCGCCAACGGCTGGCGCAGGGCGAGCAAGCGCACCGCCTGCTGTTCGACTTGCGCCTCCAGTTGATCGATCCGCGCATCTGCCGCAACCGTCTGCTCCGCCAGCGCCATGTCGCGCCGCACGATCGCCTCGATCGAGTTCGCAAGCTGCGTCTCGCACAGACCGCCCATCTGCACGATCGCCGTGCTCAAGGCTTCCAGCTGATCGTGGAACGATTTGACGATGTGTTCTGCCATATCCGCCTCATGGGTGACGGCGTGCACGCGCGTCAGGTTCATCATCGGCCAGCCCGTCTTAAGCAAACGCTTCGAACGCGGCGCCGGAATATGTCTTTTGCGCTGAGCTAATGTGTCAACGCAATGACAGATTTATGAAGCCGTCAGAAGTCCCTGCTGCGGCGGCTCGTTCGCCCCGATCTCGGTCGCGAGCGGCAGATAGACCGTAAACGTCGAGCCCTCGCCAAGCTTGCTGTCGATCGCAAGCCGCCCGCGATGGCGGTTGACGATATGCTTGACGATCGCAAGCCCCAAGCCCGTGCCGCCGATCGCCCGGCTGCGCCGCACATCGACCCGGTAGAACCGCTCCGTCAGCCGCGGAATGTGCTCGCGCGCGATACCTTCGCCATGATCTTTCACCGCCAGAAAGACCGCCGGCGACGGACCCGGCTCACCCGGCCCGGCGCGCCGGGTGCCCAATTCCAGCGTCACCATCGTTTGCGGCCGGCCATACTTGATCGCGTTGTCGACGAGGTTCTGGACCACCTGAAACAGTTCGTCCCGGTCGCCCGTGACGTTCGGCAACGACGACGGCTCGGCGATCTCGATCTGAATACTGGCGGCAAGCGCAACCGGCGAAAGCGCGCTCGCCACTTCCTCCACGACATCGCTCAAATTCACGCTGCCGCCCGGACGAACGTGTTCGTTCAACTCGATTCGCGTCAGCGACAACAGATCCTCGATCAGCCGCCGCATCCGCGTCGCCTGCTCCGACATGATCCCGAGGAAGCGCTCCTGCGCCTCCGGATCGTCTTTCGCGTGACCGCGCAGCGTATCGATGAACCCCGTCAGCGACGCCAGCGGTGTGCGCAGCTCGTGGCTCGCATTGGCAACGAAGTCGGCGCGCATCTGCTCCACGCGTTGTGCCTTGGTCAAATCGCGCAGCACAATCATCGCCGCCCGAACCGACCGATCCCCGCCCTCGATCGGCGAAATGTAAGCCTCGAAATTCTGTTCCGGCGTGCCCACGATCTGGAACTCGGCGCGCTGCGCCCCTTTGCCGGCCAACGCCAGATCGAGCGCAGCCAACACCTGCGGCGCTCGAATGACGCTCGCCAAATGCTTGCGCGGCTCGGCCACGCCGAACACATGCTCAAGCAAATCGTTAGCAGCGAGAATGCGTCCTGTCTGATCGGTGAGGATCGCCGGATCCGGCAGCCGCCGCACGATATCGGCCGCCTCGAATTCGCCACGCGCGGGCGACATTTGCGCTGCCGACAGCCGCTCGGCCGACTGCACGACCTGGGGCGCTATCTGCGGCGTGCCGACCGGATCAGGCAGGCTGCGCACGACGCCAAGGCGCGCCACCGCGATCAACGCAATCGCGAGCGCCATAAACGCGCAGAAGACCCATGCGTTGGTCCACGCCGCCACAAGAAACAGCGCGATCCACGCCGCGAGCAGCGTCCATTTGATATCGTCCGCGCGCACGCCAAGCGGCGACTTCGGGCGCGGCGCGCTTGAAGCGGCGCTGGCCTTCGCTTGCGCGCGGTCGGAACCCGCCGCGCTTGGAGGGACTGCGGCCCCATTGCCGGTAACTGCCATCTCAAACCCCTCGCCGCCGTCAATCACGACCTCCCCCCGGGGTCGGCTGGCGCGCGGCTCGCTGACATAGAACCACAACATGCCAGCCGCCGCGAGCTTGGCAAGTACGGCAGCGGCGAACACAACTTCGAAACCCAGCGTCTGCGCCAACTGCCCGCCCGCAATGGCACCAAAAACCTGAACCAGGGATTGCGCCGAGTTAACCATCGCGATCCGCATCGGCAGGTCCGCTCGCGTTCCGAATTCCAGCACCATGTTCTGCGCCGCCAACTGGAAGCCGGAAAATCCTGCGCCAATGCCTACAAAGCAGAACAAGAACGCGCTGAGATCGTGCGACAGCGTAAGCGCTACCGTCGCGCCCGCCCACAACAGCAACGCCGGCACGAACACCGCCTTGAACCCAAGCCGGTCGGCCAGCAGTCCCCACATCGGACTGGCGATCGTTTGCGCGGCGATGAAGGCAGAGCCCAAACTCGCAATCGTCAGCCCGCTCAACCCAAGCGTCTTGCCGACGAACAGCACATAGAACGGCAACGCCAACGTTCCCAGCGTCGCCAACGCCTGCGCCCAGAAATACATGGCAAACGCGCGATCGCGCAGCAGCTGCGGGATATCGGCGATCCGCTCGCGAACGCTGACCGGCTGACGCACGCTCGGCGCTTCCGGCTCGCGTACCAAGTAGAGCAGCGACAACCCCGCCGCCGTCAAACCAAATGCCAGCAGGAACGTGCTCGCATAACCATTTCCGAGCACGTTGGGCTCGACCAAATAGAGCCCGCCGACATGCGCAACCGCGGCCGCGGTCATGCCGCCGAGAAAATTCCGCAACCCCATCATCACGCCACGGCGATCCGGCGGGATCGTCTTCGTCAGCAGAACATTCCAAAGCACGTTCTGCATGCCGGAGAACACACCGAGCGCTCCCAGAAAGAGCGCAAACAACGCGACCTCGACCATCGGCGGCAAATGCAAGAACCCAACGACGGCAAGCCCCAGCACCGAGAGCCGCATGCTCCAGCCGTAGCGCAGGCCGAGATCGACGATCTTTCGGCGATGCTCAACTGCAGTCGCCCCGAAGACGCTGCTGAAGAACGCGCCAAGGTGCTGCATAGCGAGCGCAACGCCCACCAGCGTCGTCGAGCCCGTCAGCGCAAAAAGATAGGCCGGCACAAAGGTCGGCGCATTGACGAGCCGAAACCCCGTCATGGCCAGCATGCCGTGCACCAACTGACTGACGTAGTTGCGCGTCAGGTTGGCAGCGACTTCCTGCTGAAACTTGGCTTCGGCACTCGCTTCGGCGTTCACGAGGGGGTAGTTTTCCGTCAATGACTCAACGGCTTATGCCTCGCACGCCCGGCGCCTGGTGTGAAGCGGCACCGATGCCGCCCCCGCCTAAACGCCGTGCGCTTTGAACCAGTCGAGCGCCCGCGGCCACGCCACCTTGGCTGTCGCCTCGTTGTAGCTGGGCCGATAGTCGGCCAAGAAACCATGATCCGCACCCGGATAAACCACGATTTCCGACTTGGTATCGCCGGCCGCGACGAGCGCCGCGCGCATCTGCTCCGCCTCGGCGACGGTAATCCCCCTATCAAGCTCGCCGTACAGACCGAGCACCCGCCCCTTCATCTTGTCCGCCAAGTCGATCGGGTGCACGGGCCGCGTATCGTTCGTATGCTTGGTCATCGAGCCGTACCAAGCGACGGCCGCCTTCACGTCCGGATTATGCGCCGTGTACATCCACGTCACCCGCCCGCCCCAACAAAAACCAGTCACCGCAAGCTTCGACCCATCGCCGCCGTTTGCCGCCGCCCACTTCGCTGCCGCGTCGAGGTCGCTCAAGACCTGATCGTCGCCAGCCTTACGTACGATCGTGTCGATCAAGACTTTGAAGTCTGCAATTTTCGTCGCATCGCCATAGCGCGCATAAAGATCCGGCGCGACCGCCAGATACCCCGCCTTCGCGAAGCGGCGGCAGATGTCTTTGATCCACTCGTGCACGCCGAAGATCTCATGGGCGATCAACACGGTGCCGAGCTTTGTCCCCTTCGCCGGCATTGCGCGATAGGCCGGCATCTGTCCGTCAGCGACAGGAATTTTCACCTCGCCCGCTTCGAGGCCTGCCGCATCGGTCGCGATCACCGAAGCCGCCACCGGCTGCACCGCAAGCGCAAACCCGCTGGCCAGTGACGTCATCGCAAAGCTGCGGCGGCTAATCGAACGGTCGATGACATCTGACATGGGGCTTGCTCCTTGAAACGCAGAAGGCCGGGAGTGAACCCGGCCTTCTAAGATTTTGCAATCGCGCGCGAGAGCCTAGCGAACCCGGCGCACCGATTCCGCCCGGTCATTGAACCCGTAAGCCCACAAATTCGGCTGCGAGCGGTCGATAATGACGCAATACCCGCGATAGTTCGGCCGGTCGCAAAGCTGCCAAACGCCGCCCTGCACCACCACGCTCGACGTACGATTGCCGAACCCGGAGAGATTGAGATCGGGAATGTCGGCGGTCGACACCCTCGACCGGCCCACGAAGTTCGTGTCTTGGAACAGCGTGATCCGCCCATAGCCGCCGCCACCGCCGGACCCGCACACCAGCCGCCCATTCACGTTCGACACGTTCGAGCGGCAGGTCCGCAGATCAAGCGATGTCTGCCGCCAACTGCCATAGCCATCGCGGCACGACGCATAAAGGATCGTGCCGTAAACGCGATAGTAGCGACAGCTCGCGTGCCAAGTCCCGCCCGGCAGGCCATAGCCGCCGCCGTCGTCATCATCATCACCGGTGTCATCTTCGTCATCGCGCCGGCAGCGCAACATGCCATCGACATTCGCGATATCGCCGCGGCAGGAGCGGAAGTTGTCGAGCTCGGTATAGCGATAACGTCCGAAGCGGTCGCGACACTCCGCCGCCAACGTTCCGCCGGTCACTTCAGCATTGCGGCAACTGTCGCGATAGCTCCCACGCGGCAACCAATCGTCACCATCGTCATCGTCGTCGTCATCGCGCCGGCTGCATTGCAGCCGGCCATTGATGTTGGCGATGTCGCCCTCGCAATTGCGGTAGTCACGCAGCGTCGTGAAGTTCCAATCGCCGTTGCGCGTCCGGCAACTCGCCGACAACACGTTCCAGTCGACATGAATGTCTGTGCACGTTCGGTGATAACTGCCCGGCGGTGCATAGCTACTCGGCGGGGGCACATCGGCGAAGGCCGGTCCGATCACGGCAAAGAGCGTTGCCAAGATGGTCGCGAAAAAGAGTCTCATGAGATCACCCCATCATTCTTGGGAACAAGATTAGCATCTCAATTGCGACCTGAACGGGGCATGACCCCCAATGGGGCCAAAATGCGGCAAGTCCGCGCGCGTTACGCCCAACCGTCGCCGTTTTCAGTGGCTAGGAACGTCCCGAACGCAGCCACCTGAGCCCCCCGATGCGCGCGCTGATTGTTGCCCTAAGCCTAGCTCTCTTTGTCGTCGGTCCGGCCGCCGCCAAGACCGCCGCCATCGACCTCATCGTCGTCGACAAGTCCCGACGCGTGATGACGCTCTGGGCCGCGAAAGTACCCTACAGGACCTATCGCATCGCCCTCGGCGGCAACCCTGTCGGTCACAAGGAACAGGAAGGCGACTCGCGCACCCCCGAAGGCCGCTATGTGATCGATGGCAAGAACCCGAACTCGACGTTCCACCTCTCGCTGCGCATCTCCTACCCGAACAAGAAAGACCGCGCCTCGGCCGCCAAACGCGGCGTGTCGCCAGGCGGCTGGATCATGATCCACGGCACCCCCGGTTACCTCTCGACCCTGCAGAACGTGGGCGTAATCCGCGACTGGACCGCAGGCTGCATCGCGGTGGCAGACGACGAAATCGAGGAGATCTTCAAGCTCGTGCGCGTCGGCACCCCGATCGTGATCAAGCCGTAGGGGCTTAAATCCGGCCGCCTTGACCCCGGCGCCCCCGTACCTATGCTGCGCCCGCGTTTCAACTGACGACGGCGAACATGACCACGACGACCCTAGAAGGCCGCCCCACCACGGCTGCCCCCACCGCCTACAAACCCGCCTGGACCTATGCTGAGGCGCGCACCCTCTTCGACCTGCCGTTTGCCGATCTGATCTTCCGCGCCCAAACAGTGCACCGCGCGAACTTCGACCCGAACGAAGTGCAGATGTCGACGCTGCTCTCGATTAAGACCGGCGGCTGCCCGGAAGACTGCGGCTACTGCAGCCAGTCCGCAAAGTTCGAAACGGGTCTGAAGGCCTCGAAGCTGATGGCGCTCGACGAAGTTCGCAAAGCGGCCGAACAGGCAAAGGCCGGCGGCGCCTCGCGCTTCTGCATGGGTGCAGCCTGGCGCGAACCGAAGGATCGCGACATCGACGTGCTGTGCGAAATGGTCAAAGAGGTCAAAGGCCTCGGCCTTGAAAGCTGCATGACGCTGGGCATGCTGACCCAACCCCAAGCGCAGCGCCTCGCCGACGCGGGCCTCGACTACTACAACCACAACATCGACACGGGACCTGAGTACTACGAAAAGGTCGTCACCACCCGCACGCTGCAAGACCGCCTCGACACGCTGGACCATGTCCGCAACGCCGGCATGTCCGTCTGCTGCGGCGGCATCGTCGGCATGGGCGAAGAACGCGAAGACCGCATTGGCATGCTCGTGACGTTGGCGAACTTGCCCACACCGCCGGAGTCGGTCCCCATCAACGCCCTTATGCAAGTCAAAGGCACGCCCTTGGGCGAGAGCAAACCGATTGAAGGCTTCGAGTTCGTTCGCACCATTGCGGCCGCCCGCATCATGATGCCGAAATCAGTCGTCCGCCTCTCCGCCGGCCGCGAGCACATGAGCGAGGAACTGCAATCCCTCTGCTTCCTCGCTGGTGCCAACTCGATCTTCATCGGCCCGAAGCTGCTGACGACCAAAAACCCGGCAAAAGAAAAAGACGACGCCCTCTGGCAGAAGCTGGGCGTCCGCCCGATGGATATCTGACAACTTGCCCTTCTCCCGGCACGGGAGATGGTGGATCGCTGCGGAACGCGGCGAGACGGATGAGGGGCACAATGCGCTAGCCGGCCGCAAGCCCTGCAATCGCTTGCGCCATCAGCTTTGGCCCTTCGGCCAACACCAGCGCTCGCCAGCCCTCATCGTCGGGCGCGAAGCACGATAGCGCCCGCTTCAGATGCTGCTGATGAGGCGGCGCGTGCCGGTCGCCGCGATCAACGAAACGCAACCAACGCTCGTACATTGTCACCAACACAAGGCTCGCCAGATCGCCTTCCTTCTCGGTACCGAATTCGATCACCGCACCGGTCACCTCCGCGTGCGGCAAGAACGGCGGCAACGCAAACCGAAGCTGCCCGTCCTTGTGCACGCTGAGGCCACTTTCCGACTCGTCCGCTTCGATCGCAGCCTCGGCCGAGGAACGCTTCCATCCGGCGACGCGTTCGCGACCCCACCACTGAGCCGCACGCTCCCACGCCGGCGTGCCCACGCCAGCCGTCGGCAGGAACGCAACCTCGCCATAGGCACCAACGCCCGTATGCCAATCGAGAATGCCGACCTTCTTCGCACCGCCTAGCTTCGGCAGCACATGATCGCGGATCACACGGTGCCCGAACTCCGGCCCGCTCCCGCCGTAGGCCAACCCCTCAGCGTCTTCGTATTGCCCGGCGTTCACCGCATAGGCCATACGCGCAGGCCCAAGCTCCCCGACCAAGCGCTGATGCGTCGCCATCAACGCGCCGAGTGTATCGGGTGCCACGCGCGGCAAGCGGATCGCGTCGTAGATATGTTTGTAGAACGGATTCTCTGGCAACGCTTTGCCGAAGTCCATGAAGTTGCGATTGAGATCGACGTTGTTCTCGGTACAGCGCGCGATATGCGCGAAGCCCCACGCGTTCAGCGCATGTATCAAACACACGGCAACGCCGGGCGGCAGAACGGGCGCCGACGCCAGCCACGCGCATTGCGCCGCCGAACCGGCCGATCCCTCAAGCCCGTGCATGCCCGACGTGCACACGAACACGCGTGCCGCGTCCGCTGGCCCAAGCCAAGCGACATCCGTAATCAGCGCCTCGCCGAACGGACCCCGCGCGGCCGGGTTCTCGTACCGCTCGACCTGCGCACTCGCTTTTCGCGCCAGCAATCCGAACTGCGCCCGCGCCGCGCGATACTCGATCTCGTAGCGCGCGCCGACCGTCATACCGACCGCTTCACCATCATCTGCTTGATTTCGCCGATCGCCTGCGCCGGGTTCAAGCCCTTCGGGCACGTGCTCGCACAGTTCATGATGGTGTGGCAGCGATAAAGCCGAAACGGGTCCTCAAGATTGTCGAGCCGCTCGCCTTTTGCCTCGTCCCGGCTGTCCGCCAGCCAGCGATAGGACTGCAACAACACCGCGGGACCCAAATACCGATCCTGGTTCCACCAATAGCTGGGGCACGACGTCGAACAGCACGCGCATAGAATGCACTCGTAAAGCCCGTCTAGCTTCGCGCGATCCTCCGGCGACTGCTTCCATTCCTTCTCCGGCGTCGGCGTCTTCGTCTGCAGCCACGGCTCGATCGACGCGTATTGCGCATAAAAATGCGTCATGTCCGGCACGAGGTCCTTGACCACGTTCATCGCCGGCAGCGGATAGATCGCGATCGGTCCCTTGATGTCGTCGATCGCCTTCGTGCAGGCCAGCGTGTTCGATCCGTCGATATTCATCGCGCACGACCCGCACACGCCTTCGCGGCACGAACGGCGGAAGGTCAGGGTCGGGTCGATCTCGTTCTTGATCTTGATAAGCGCGTCCAGAACCATCGGGCCGCACGCATCGAGGTCGATCTCGTACGTGTCGAGCCGGGGATTCTCTGCATCGTCCGGGCTCCATCGATAAACCTTGATCGCCCGCGGCCGTTTCGCGCCGGCGGACGAAGGCCACGTCTTGCCCGGTCTGACCCGGCTGTTCTTCGGCAGCGCCAATTCGACCATAGAACCCCTCAAGAAGCAGAAATGTCAGCTGATTCAGGATTTAACCTCTGAGGGTCCCTTCGTCCACCGGGTACACAAGCGAACGCCGACCCCTTAATGTCGCGCCCGTGAACACCCTGGGGACGCTTTCACGACCATGCGCATACCGTTCCGCCTCGCCGCCGCGGGTTTGCTCATCGCACTAGCCGCATGCGATGGGTCCTCCACAAAGAAGGATACCGCTGCAGGCACAGCCGACAGCATTCCGCTCGGTCAACTTCCCGACACCGTGGTGCCGCTGCACTATCGCTTGGAACTCACCATCGACCCAAGCCAATCTCGGTTCGGTGGCACCAGCGAAATCGAGGTCGAGCTGAAGGAGCCCGTCCGCGAAATCTTCCTGCACGGCCGCGAGTTGACGGTGGACAAGGTCGCAGCCCACCTCCCCGACAGCAGCGTCGTCACCGGCACCTACGCACAAGTTCACGAAACCGGCGTGGCCAAGCTCACCTTCGAACAGGAGCTGCCCAAGGGCAAAGCGACTTTGAGCTTGCCGTTCGCTGCGCCGTTCGATCCGACGCCCGACGCGCTGACGGTGCAAACCGACAACGCCGAAAAATACGCCTGGACCCAGTTTGAAGAAACCTCCGCCCGCAGAGCCTTTCCAAGCTTCGACGAGCCGCGCTTCAAAACTCCGTTCGACATCGCCATCATCGCGCGCAAGACCGACGCCGTGATCTCAAACACTGGCGCCGTGAACGAAGTCTCGATCGGCAACATGAAGAAGACGGTCTTCGCAACGACGAAACCGCTGCCGACCTACCTCGTCGCGCTAATCGTCGGTCCCTACGACGTGGAGGATGGCCCAGTCCTGCCGTCCGTCGGCGCCCGCACGAATACCGTTCAAGTTCGCGGCATCACCGTGAAGGGCAAGGGCGAACGGTCCCGCTACGCGCTGCAAGAAACGCCACCGCTGTTGCGTTACCTCGAAGATTACTTCGCCGCGCCCTACCCCTATCCGAAGCTCGACCTGATCACGCCCCCGAACTTCAGTGCCGGCGGAATGGAGAATGCCGGCGCCATCACCTACACCGAGCGCGGTATTCTCCTCGACGACACCGCCTCGATCCAGCAGAAGCGTTACTTCGCGCTGCTGCACGCCCACGAAGTCGCCCACCAATGGTTCGGCGACCTCGTTACCGCGAAATGGTGGGACGACATCTGGCTGAACGAAGCGTTCGCCTCATGGATGGGCAACAAGGCCGCCGCCGCCGTCTGGCCGCAAAACGAATTCGCCCGCGAAACGACGCGCGACGGGCTCGACATGATGGACACCGACTCGCTCTCGACCGCCCGCGCCATCCGCCAGCCGATCAAATCGACCGACGACGTCGTGAACGCGTTCGACGGCCTGACCTATCGAAAAGGCAGCGCCGTGCTCGCGATGTTCGAGTCTTATCTGGGCGCCGATGCCTTCCGTGAAGGCGTGCGCGAGCACATGCGTCGCTTCGCCCACGCCAGCGCTAACGTCAACGACTTCATGACGTCGCTGGCGAAAGGTGCCGGCAAACCGGAGGTCATCCCCGCCTTCACTTCATTCCTGAACCAGCCAGGCGTGCCGTTGATCCGCGCGAAAGCCACCTGCACGGGCCGCGACGCGGTCGTCGAGCTAACGCAATCGCCGTACGGCACGAAGAAAGTTGACGATAAGCGGCAGTGGTCGGTCCCCGTCTGCATCCGCGACGTCGCCAAAGGCAAGGTGCGCAGTTGTACGATGTTGAGCCAACGCAGCACGACACTCACGCTCGCAAACCAATGCGGCGCCGTCATCCTGCCGAATGCCGATGGGGCGGGCTACTACCGCTTCTCGTTGGCGCGCGAAGACTGGCAGAAGCTGATCGGCTTGAGCGCCCGTCTCACACCGGCGGAACAACTCTCGACCCTGCACAGCATGCGCGCCGCGTTCCGTGCTGGCGACACCGACGCGGCCACGTACTTGGGCGCCCTCAGAGCCGCTGGCACCACGGGCACGTGGGACACCGTCGATCTCGTAAAAGCTTTTCTGACCGAGTTGCGTGGCGACTTGTTGGGCAAGGCCGACCTGCCTGCGTTCGAGAAGATGGTCCGCCGCTGGTTCGTGCCCCAGCTGAACCGCCTCGGCTTCGAACCGCGCCGCCGCGAAACCGCTGCCGCTGCGTTGTTGCGCGCGCAGCTGATGGAAACGCTCGCGAAAGTTGGCCGGGATCCGGCAACGCTAACCTCGCTCGCCGGGCGAGGCGCCTCTCACCTGCGCGCCCTTGCGCAGGGCCAACAACCTGATCCTCTCGCCGCCGAGCTACTCCCTGCCTCGCTCTGGGCGGCAATCCTGACCGGCGGCGCCCCCGTCGCACGTGACGCGATTTCCGCGATCAAAGCATCGTCCGACGCAGAGTTCAGAGCCTCCGCTCTCAGCGCGCTCGCCGCCGCCCGCGAGCCCGACGCAAGCAAGGAGATCGAGGAGTTCGCGGTTTCCGGCGCGCTCCGCGTGCGCGAAACGTCGATCCTTCTGCGCGAGTCCTTCGCCGACGCTGAACGCCGGCCCGCAGCCTGGAATTGGCTGCGCAAAGACTTCAAAGCGATCAGCGCCCCAATGCCGGTCGACGCCCGCTCGCGCTTCATCGCGCTGACCGGAAAACTCTGCACGGATCAGGCCCGCGGCGAGATCGAGTGGTTCTTCAAGCCGATGGTCGACGAAATCTCGGGCGCGCCGCGCGTCTTTGCCAACGCCGTCGAAGCCGTGGACCGCTGCGTCAGCTGGCGCAAAGCCAAGGCCGGCGAACTTGCCGCCGCCCTTGGTTCGCACTGATCCCGATCACCGCCCGAAGCCGACCGCGTTCTTCGGCTCGCCGCTGCGGTACCAGTCGACGTTGCGGGTGACGTACATCGTCACCGCAATCGCCGCGAACGCCGCCGCCGACCCGATCACAAGCGCATAGTCCTCCTGCTTCAGCAGGACAAACAACAACGCGTAGAGCACGCTGAGCACGCCGAACACGACCATCGCGCGGCTGCTGCTCTTCATCGCCGACCATGCATAGGCTGAGATCAACGCAACGGTCGCGACCGCAGCCGCCAGATAGGCCCTCTCAAACCCGATCTGCTCCGACAGCGACAGCAACAACAGATAGAACACGACTTGCGCCCCGCCGATCAGCAAATACTGCACCCCGTGAATTCGCGCCCCCGACAACGTTTCGATCAGGAAGAACGATAGGAACGCCAGCCCAATGAACAGGATCGCGTATTTCAGCGCCCGTTCCACCAGAAGGTAGAAATTCACCGGCTGATAGAACGAAACGCCGAAGCTTGCGATGTTGAGCCCGTTCATCAAGCTCTCCGGCGTCGGCATCGCTTGCGGTAGATTGCGCGCCAGATGCGGCACCTTCCACACCGCAGTGAACCCCGTGCTTTCGATGTTGCGTGTGACCGGCAAGAAGTTCCCTTGAAAACTTGGATGGGGCCAGTTGCCGCGCGCCGATACTTCCGTCTCTTCGCCCGCCGCCGCAAACTGCAGATCGCTTGTCCCGCGCAGCTTCAGCGCGATCGAAAACGGCGTCTCACCACCCGCCGCCGTCATCGGCACGCGTGCATTGATCCCCGAATAGACCGCAAGGTCCGCAATCATCCCAGGCCGGAAAGCAACCACAGTCTTCGCCTCGCCCCACGATACCGACACGTTCTCGGCCAACCCTTGCAGGTCCGAAATCCCCAACATCAACACCGCCTGATCCCACGCGATCGACTTTGGCGTGACGCCCATCTCGGCAAAGCTCGGCGCCCCGAACGCACCGCTCAACACGACATCGGCGGTGAACACGTTGACCTTGAAGATCCCGCGCGCCCGAGTCTCGGCCGTCGTCGCAGCATCGGCCTTGAACACTTTCGGCAGGAACACCGCGACCCGCCGGACATCGACGGTCGTCACGACCCCCTCGGCGCTGCGCTGAGTCTCGCTGACCACGTAAGGCACCGCTAGCGCAGGCCCGCCGATCATCTGCGGCCCGCCCCAACCCCGCGCAATATCGGCGGCGGCCGTCCGCGCGTAGTCCTGCCGGTCAGCAAGCGCGATGAACACAAAGAACAACGGCACCGCCATCGCCAGCGTGATCAAACCCACCAACAAGAACTTCAACCCCGGCGACCGCGCCAGAGAGTCGGGAAGAATGGCCATGAGATCCTCAAGTCGAAATGTGCGCGAGGCGGCACTATCGGCGCACTGTCAGGCGCGATTGTGGCAAAGCGCTGTAACAGCGATCACGAACCGGCTCAGCGTTGTTTACCAGGTCCCGGCGCCTTCACGAACGAATGCGCCAAGTCGACGGAAATCCGGGACAGGTTAAAGAGCAACCGCGATGTCCGGTTCGGGATCAGGTGCAACCCGCCGCGCCCCGTCCGCGCCCAGGCATAGCGCGCGACGGCTTCCGCACTCATCACGCCACCGCTTTCCTCGGCCTTACGTACCGAGCGCGGCTTGGTTTCGTTTTCCTTGTCGAACCCCGGCGTCTGCGTCGCGGGCGGACAAAGCGCCTGCACGCTCACGCCGAAAGGCTTCAGTTCGTTGCGCAACGCCGAGGAAAAGCCCACCACCGCATGCTTCGTCGCCGCGTAGACCGACCACCCGAACAAACCGATGTATCCAAGATCGGACGCCGTCAGCACGATCGAGCCGGCGCCTCGCCTCGCCATCGCCGGCGCAAACGCCCGCGCGACCTGAATAGGCCCGGTCACATTGGTCCTGACCAACCCCGCCACATCGTCGTCGCCGACCTGATCGATAAACTGCGCCGTCGCGAACCCTGCGCAATGAAACAGCCGGTCGGGCACCTCAATCCGCGCCGCCGCCGCGCGCACCGCGGCCGCATCGGTCACATCGACCGCTTGCCAGGTGATCGCGCCAAGCCCCCGCGCCGCCGCGCGCAACTTCTCCTCGCGCCGCGCCCAAATCTCGACCGACGCACCAGCCTTCACCGCCTCGGCCGCAATCGCCAGACCGATGCCTTCCGATCCGCCGGTAACGAGAACCTTCAATACACCCGCGCCTTCGGCGGAATGTATTCGACGTCGTTCGACATCGTGTACGTGTGCACCGGCCGTGAATCGAGCTTCACCTTGCCGGTCTTCGTGTCGAACCACGACAGCGTATGCTTCATCCACTTTGCGTCGTCGCGGTTCGGGAAGTCTTCGCGCGCATGCCCGCCACGGCTTTCCTCGCGCGCCAGCGCGCCTTCGACCGTCACGGCGGCCTGGCTGATCAGATTGTCGAACTCCAGCGTCTCGACCAAATCCGAGTTCCAAATCAACGAACGATCTTTCACATCGATGCTGGGCAACTCTTTGTAGATCTGCGAAACCGCATCGACACCCTTCTTCAGCTCCGTGCCCACACGGAAGACCGGGCAATAGCTCTGCATCGCCCGTTGCATCCGCAAACGTAACGCCGCCGTCGGGGTCGTGCCCTTGGCGTTCCGGAAACGATCAAGCCGTGCCAACGCGTTATCACCCGCCCCCTTCGGCAGCTCAGCCTGCCGCTCGCCCGGCTTCACATCGGCAGCGCACTTCAAACCTGCCGCACGCCCAAACACGACAAGGTCGATGAGCGAGTTCGAACCCAAACGGTTCGCACCATGCACCGAAACGCACGCGGCCTCACCGATCGCCATGAGCCCGGGAACGATCGCATCCGGATTGCCGTCCTTCAGCGTCACCACTTCGCCGTGATAGTTCGTGGGGATCCCGCCCATATTGTAGTGCACCGTCGGCAGCACCGGGATCGGCTGCTTCGTGACGTCGACGCCGGCAAAGATGCGCGCCGATTCCGAAATCCCCGGCAGCCGCTCGTGAATGATCTTCGGATCGAGATGGCTCAAGTGCAGATGAATGTGATCCTTGTGCGCACCAACACCACGCCCCTCGCGGATTTCGACCGTCATCGCCCGGCTCACCACGTCGCGCGAAGCCAGGTCCTTCACGCTCGGCGCATAGCGCTCCATAAAGCGCTCGCCGTTCGCATTGGTCAGATACCCGCCCTCGCCGCGCACGCCTTCGGTGATCAAGACGCCCGCGCCATAAATGCCCGTCGGATGGAACTGCACGAACTCCATATCCTGCAACGGCAGCCCCGCACGCAGCACCATCGCATTGCCGTCGCCGGTGCACGTATGCGCCGACGTGCACGTGTAGTAGGTGCGCCCGTAACCACCAGTCGCCAAGATCACGCGGTTTGCGCGGAAGCGATGCATCGCGCCGTCGTCGAGGCACCAAGACATCACCCCCCGGCAACGCCCGTCTTCCATGATCAGGTCGAGTGCGAAGTGCTCGATGAAGAACACCGCGTCATGCCGCAAGCTCTGCCCATAGAGCGTATGCAAGATCGCGTGTCCCGTCCGGTCGGCGGCCGCGCAGGTGCGCTGGATCGACGACTTGCCGTAGTCCTTCGTCATGCCGCCGAAAGCGCGCTGATAAATCTTGCCGTCCTCAGTCCGGCTGAACGGCACGCCGAAGTGCTCGAGCTCGTAGACCGCTTCAGGCGCGTGCCGGCAGAGATACTCGATCGCATCCTGATCGCCGAGCCAGTCCGACCCCTTCACGGTGTCGTACATGTGCCAGCGCCAGTCGTCGTGCTCCATGTTGCCGAGCGCCGCCGAGATGCCGCCCTGCGCCGCAACCGTGTGGCTGCGCGTCGGGAACACCTTCGTGATGTTGGCAACCTTCAAGCCATGCCGCGCCGCCTCCAGCGTCGCGCGCAACCCCGCGCCGCCCGCGCCGACGACGACGACGTCGAACGTGTGATCGATGATCGGATAAGCAGTCATGGTCTCAAAACCTCAGATCGCGATCTTCAAGACGGCAAGCACGCAGATTATCCCGACGGCAAACGCCGCAAACTTCATAGCAAGCAACAACGCCAGCTTCGTGCCCTCGCCGTGGAAGTAGTCCTCGATCACCACCTGCAGCCCAAGCGTCATGTGGTAAAGCCCGGCCAATACAAAAAGCAGCATTGCCGCCGCATTGAACGGATGGCTCAAGAACGCGATCACCTGCTCGTACGGCGCGCCGACATGCGTGGCAACCGCCCACACGAACCACAGCGTCAACGGCAGCAGCGCCACCGCCGTCGCCCGTTGATGCCAAAAATGCTCGACGCCGCTCTTCGCCGAACCAAGGCCGCGCACGCGGCCGAGCGGTGTTTGAATGCTCATGAGAACGCTCCCATCGACATATAGGCCGCGACCCAAATGGCAAGCGTCAGCACCGCCGTCGCCGCATAGGTCAAAGCGCCCGTCTTGTTCGCGGTTGAGACCTTAAAGCCCTTGCCCACATCCCAGAACAAATGCCTGACCCCGTTCAGCGCATGATAAACCAGGGCGGCGGTGAACCCGAACAGCACCACCCGCCCGAACCAATGAAAGGCCGTGCCCTCGAACACCGCATAAGCCTCAGGCCCCATCGACGCCGCGACCAGCCACCACGCCAGCACTAAGGTCCCAAGCCCAAGCCCGATGCCTGTCACCCGATGCAGGATCGACGTCCCCATCGTGACCGGCCATTTGTAGATCTGAAGATGCGGCGAGCGCGGCCGGGAAGGTCGCTGCCCCGAGCGGGCCTCTTGCATGGAGGTTCGTCCTCAAGAAAATCGAAAGTCCTGCAATCAGGACAATAGGTTGCCACCCCCAAACTTTCACAAGGGACATGAGGCCGCAAGGGCACGCTCCCATATCGCGGTGGAGCAGATTCGGCGAGGACGGCGCAGCGTCGCGTCTGCTTTTTCACCACGAAGGCACGAAGGAGCACAAAGCTTCACCAAGGAGCCAGAACTCTCAACCTTGCGCGATGTCGAGGCTGTTCGTTTCACGCCAAGACGCCAAGCCGCAAAGAAGAAGAGGCGATTCTCGGCGCGTAGCGCCCATTTGACCCGATTGAGTGGCGCCTGCGGCGCCGAAGAGGCCCTTGGCGGCTTGGCGTCTTGGCGTGGAACGTTACGGCAGTGGTCGCATGCCCCAGCATTGGCCAAAGGAGGCAGAGCATATTCGTGAACCTTGGTGCTTGGTGGTGAAAATTCTGAATCGCCACACGAACCGCCCTATGCCAAAACGCACCACCAACAGCGAGACCAAACCCGTGTACCAAGCCGTGATCTTCGACTTCGGTGGCGTCATCACCGAAAGTCCGTTCGAAGCGTTCAACCGGCTGGAGTCCGCGCGCGGTTTGCCCAAAGACCTGATCCGTCGCATCAACGCCACAAACCCGCATGACAATGCCTGGGCCAAATTCGAGCGTGCCGAGATCAACCCCGCCGCCTTCGACGAAGCCTTCGCCGAGGAAGCCCGCGCGCAAGGCTTCGAACTCGGCGGCCGCGACGTGATCGCTTGCCTTGCCGGCGCCGTTCGCCCCTCGATGCTGGAAGCGCTCCGCCGCATCGCCGCGCGCTTCAAGACCGGCTGCATCACGAACAACGTCAAATCCGACAACAAGCACGGCGGCATGTGGAACAACCCCGCCGTCGACGAAGCGATGTCGCTGTTCCAGCACGTGATCGAATCCTCGAAGGTCGGCATCCGCAAACCCGACCCGCGCATCTACCGCATGATGACCGAAGCGCTCGATGTGGATCCGAAGCACTCGATCTATCTCGACGATCTCGGCATCAACCTGAAACCGGCCCGTGAGCTCGGCATGACCACCATCAAGGTCGAGCGCGCCGACCCCGTAATCGACGAGTTGGAGCGCCTCCTCGCGCTAACGCTTCGTTAACCCTAACGTGGTATTAAGAAACGGCTCGCCCGTTAAACTTTGCTTCAGTCCTTGGCAAAGACCATGCGGTCGTCGGCGAAGGCCTTGAATTCCAAGGCATTGCCGGACGGGTCGGACACAAACAACGTTAATTGCTCTCCGGGAAGCCCCTGAAAACGGGTCTGCGGCTCGATCAAAAATCGTGCGCCCGCGGAACGCAGGTTTTCGGCGATTTCCTTGAATTTTGAAGGGGTTACGATGACACCGAAATGCCTCACCGGAACATCTTCGCCATCAACTCTGTTTGCCTCTTCCCTCGACCTCTCAGAGGGGCTCATATGAGCGACGATCTGATGCCCGAAGAAGTCGAAGTCGACCCATTCAGGTGCCGATCGCCCCTCCGGACAACCAAGCACGCCACCATAGAACGCGCGTGCTTTGGCGAGGTCATGAACGGGAAAGGCCAAGTGGAAACGCGGTCGCTCGGTCATGGGTCCAGGGTCTGAGATTGAAGGCAAGAGTTTAACGCGTTTCCATTGGGGGTCCACTGCGGTGAACAGACGGTCGCGAGACGAGACTTTGAAGATCGGCGGCAGATCCGTGTCCGTGAAGGTGCGGCTGAATCCGCGCGCGCGCCGGCTGATCGTCAAGGTCCATCCGTCGACCGGCGAAGTCGCCGTCATTGCGCCGAGCGAGCGCTCCGTCCCAAAGGCCTTGGACTTCGCTCGCCAAGAGGGCGACTGGATCGCCGGCCGCCTGAAGAAGGTACCGGAACCCGTCTATCTCGAACCGGGCGACACCGTCCTCTTCAAGGGCAGCCTCTACGTCCTGCGCCTCAGCCCTGAGCGCGGCACCGTCTGGGTCGATCACGAAGCAACCCGCCCGACGATCCGCGTGGCCGGCAAACGCGAACACGCGCCGCGCCGCGTCGAAGACTGGCTTAAGCGCCAAGCCCGTGCCCACATCACCCGCCGCGTCAGCATTCTGACCGCCGAACTGGGCGTGAAGGCGACGCGCGTGACCGTGCGCGATGCGGCGAGCCGCTGGGGCTCGTGCTCCACGACCGGAGCTATCTCGCTCTCCTGGCGCCTCATCATGGCCCCGAACAGCGTACTCAACTACGTCGTCGCCCACGAGGTCGCGCACCTGAAGGAAATGAACCACGGCGCCCGCTTCTGGCGCCTGGTCGACCGCCTCTGCGGCGAACAAGAAGCCACCGAAGCCCAAGC
>CAZJOM010000030.1:0-14171 GCA_964547645.1 uncultured Flavobacteriaceae bacterium | reverse complement strand
TCTGGCGCCTGGTCGACCGCCTCTGCGGCGAACAAGAAGCCACCGAAGCCCAAGCATGGTTGCGCGAAAACGGCACCGAACTTCACCGCTACACAGCGCAAAAACCCAACGGCCGCCGCGCGTCGTAGACGAAGAGTACTTTCACCGCGAAGCAGCAGCACCACCGCACAAGCGCATCAATTCCGGCGCTCGTCCTTCGCATCCTCAAACAGCCCGGCCAGCAGATCGTCGAACGCGTTCGTCTCGCTTTCGCCCTCGGGCTCATCGCTGACGTCGCTCCCCGGCAGCGGCAACACCGCCTGCCCCGCCGTCGCGCCCGTCATGAAAGCCTTCCACATCGTCGCCGGCAATGTGCCGCCGCGCACGCTCTTATCCATCGGCAAGTTCGCGTCGTTGCCGATCCAAACACCCGCCACCAGCTGACGCGTATAGCCGACGAACCAAGCGTCTTTGAAATCCTGCGACGTACCCGTCTTGCCCGCCGCTTGCCGCGACGGCAACGCTGCCGCCTTGCCGGTACCTGTCTGCACCGCCTTGATCAGCATTCGGTTCATCGCGCCCGCAGCCTCAGCGCTGATGGCCATACCGAGCCCCGAGCCTTGGCGCTCGTAGAGTACCTCGCCTTCGGTCGTCGTCACGCGTTTAACGCCAAATGCCACCGCGCGTTTGCCGCCTGTCGCAAACGGAACATAGGCGCTCACCAGCTCCGCCAACGTCACCTC
The DNA here is from genome assembly GCA_964547645.1 of uncultured Flavobacteriaceae bacterium. Lineage (GTDB taxonomy): Bacteria > Pseudomonadota > Alphaproteobacteria > Micropepsales > Micropepsaceae > SZUA-430. Next base: position 13,449 of record CAZJOM010000030.1, on the reverse strand, counting down.
CGACGTGCCAAGCGCCAGCGACGGCACCGCCGCGAGATCCGAAACAATACCCATCCGCCGCGCGGTTTGCGCGACGGACTCCGGTCCCAACTCCAGACAGAGCTTCACCGCAATCGTGTTCACGGACTTCGCGAGCGCATCGCCGAGCGACATCTCGCCTTCATGCTTCTCGGAGAAATTCGCCGGCGTCCAACCGCGATAGGTCACCGGTTCGTCGACCACGCGCGAGGCCGGCGTCCGTCCCGCTTCAAGCACGGTCAGAAACACAAACGGCTTGAACGCTGAGCCCGGCTGGCGCTTCGCCTGCGTGGCCCGATTGAACTCAGACCCGCCATAGGAGCGCCCGCCCACCATCGCGCGCACGCCGCCATCCGTCGTCATGGCGATCAAGGCACCTTGCGTCGTCCCCGGCGCCTTCTCGCGCAGCGTCTTCATCACCGCATCTTCCGCGAGCCGCTGCATGTCGACGTCAAGCGTCGTCTCGACCCGAAGATCGGCCTTCGGCCGCCCGACCATGCCGGGCAGCTGTTCCATCACCCAATCGACAAAATACTGATTGCCCTGCGTCGCCGAACCGGCCGCAAGCTTCGGCCGTGTATGCAACGCCTCATCGCGCTCTTCTTCACTCAGAAACCCGGTTTCGACCATCGCCTGCAGCACGACGTTCGCGCGTCCCTGCGCCAGCTCCACGCTGTTTGCAGGCGAATAACGCGACGGCGCCTTCAAAAGGCCCGCCAATATTGCGGCCTCGACGACCGTCAAACTCGACGCCGGCTTGTTGAAGTAGCGCCGCGCGGCAGCGTCGATCCCATAAGCCCCCGCACCGAAGTAAACGCGGTTAAGATAGATCGCGAGGATCTCGTCTTTTGAAAACGACATCTCCAGATAGACCGCGAGCAACGCTTCCTGCACCTTGCGCCCGAACGTCCGCTCCGGCTTCAGAAACAAGTTCTTCGCCAGCTGCTGCGTGATCGTCGAGCCGCCCTGCACGACGCGCCCGGCTTGCATGTTAACCCACGCCGCGCGACCCAGCCCCCAAAGGTCCAAACCGAAATGCGAATAAAACCGCCGGTCTTCGCTCGCCAGCACCGCATGCGGCACATGGGGCGGCAAGTCGGCAAGCGTCACCGGCAAACCGGAATCGATCCCGCGCCGCGCGATCACCCGGCCCCGCACGTCGACAACAGTGACCGCATGGGTCCGCTCCTGCCGCCAAAGCCCGTCCGTCGACGGCAAATCCGCCGCGAAGAATGCAAGTACGCCGGCGATACCGACGCCGGTCCAAATCGTCACGATCGAGGCGAAATAGACGAACCGCCGCCAACCGCCGCGCTCGGGTGCCTCGGCTTCGACTGACCGCGCTTTTCGGGTTGAAGAACGCGACGGCGTCCGCCGCTTCCCGCTGCCACCCTTAGCCATGCTGCGCCGCCGATTCCTTTACACCGGCTAAAGCTTTTAGCCCCGAGCCCTTAATGCCCGGCTAAACCGCCGGGCTTTCTGCCGGCCGGGTGACAGACACCGCCTGTTCAAAACGCCACGCCCGCTGATATTATCTTGGGGAAATCGATCCTTCGGGACATTGGGGCCAAGCGATGCGCACCATTTCGACCAACCTTCGGACAATCGCCCTCGTGGCGACGGCGCTCCTGGCATCCGCAACCGCCGACGCGAAGCTCCCGCAGCTGTTCGGCGACACGCCAATCGCAGAGGCTGCCCGCAAGGGATCTTACGACGACGTTAACAAGGCCGTCATCGACGGCGCCTCGGTTCACACCCGCGCCGCCGACGGCACGCCCGTTCTCGTGCTCGCCGCGGCCGCACGCAGTCTCGAAATCGTGCGCCTCTTGATCGAGAATGGCGCGCGACCCGACGACAAGAGCAAGGACGAGACCACCGCACTGACCCTATCGGCCGCGAACGGCGACATCGCCATTGTGACCTACCTTCTCGACCATAAAGCCGATGTGAACGAACCAGGCGCTCTGCGCGAGGTGGCGTTGATCAAGGCCGCGCGCGCAAATCACGCCGATATCGTCAAACTTCTCGTCGATCGCGGCGCCGACCTGGAAGAAACCGATCAATCCGGCGCGACCGCGCTCGACATTGCCAACAGCTCAAGCTTCAAAAATATCGCGGCCCTGCTCAAGAAGAAGGCGGGTGGCAAATAGCGCTCGACCCTCCTGCTGAAGCAACCCGGCGCCTCGGGTTCTCGTTACCGCCAGGTTTTCTATCCGGGGACGGCAGCGCCGCCTCCAGCATCCGGCTGCGCACGCTGCTCTTCGTCCGCTCGCTCGGCATCATCGGCCAGATCGTCGCCATCGTTATCGTCTTCTTCGGCCTGAAATATCAGATGCCGATCGGCCAATGCATCGCGATCATCTTGGTCGCGATCGGCTTCAACGCGATCCTGTTCTTCCGCCACTCCAACGTTCACATCCTGAGCGAGCGCGAGGCCGTCGCTCACCTCGCCTTCGACATCATGCTTTTGACCTCGATGCTGGCCTTAACCGGCGGCATCGAAAACCCGTTCACCCTGCTCTACCTCGCACCAATCGTCATTTCGGCGGGCAACTTGAGCCTGGGCGCCACACTTGTCCTTGCGCTGCTCGCGTTCGGCAGCATTTCGTTCATATCGTTCTTCCACTGGCCCTTGCCGTGGGATCCGAACGCGCCGCTGGAGTTGCCCGCGCTCTATCTGGCGGGCAATTGGGTGTCGCTCACGCTCGGGATCGGCTTTTGCTTGATCTACGCTTGGCGCACCGCCGACGAAGCGCGCCGCATGCAAACGGCGCTCGCCGCAACCCAAGCCGCCCTCGCCCGCGAACAACGCCTCTCCGATTTGGGCGCACTCGCCGCAGCCGCTGCGCACGAACTCGGCACGCCGCTGGGCACAATTGCCGTCGTTGCCCGCGAACTTGAGCGCGACATCCCACCCGCAAGTCCCTGGCTCGAAGACGTGAAGCTATTGCGCAGCCAAGCCGAGCGCTGCCGCGAGATTCTCTCGACGCTCTCGCAGCAGAACACCGACGAAGACAACATCGCCAAGCGTTTGCCGCTGCCGGCCCTGCTCGACGAGATCGCCGAACCTCATCGCGGCTTCGGTATCGACATCAACGTCACAGCCGAAGGTCAGGGCGCGCTCTCGGTGGTGCGCACGCCGGAAGTCGTGCACGGCCTCGGCAACTTGATCGAAAACGCCGTCGACTTCGCGACCACAAAGGTCGACGTCGACACGACCTGGAACGGCGACACGGTGCACCTGACCGTCGCCGACGACGGCACCGGCTTCAATCCGGAAATCTTAACGCGCCTGGGCGAGCCCTACGTCACCTCGCGCGCAGGCATCGACCCGAACCGCGCCCCAGTCGGCAACTCGACGGTCCACGCAGAGGGCCACGCCGGGATGGGTCTGGGTTTTTTCATCGCCAAGACCCTGATTGAACGCATCGGCGGCACCGTGACTTTCGGCAACCGCCCTGGCGGAGGTGCCATGGTTCGCATGACTATCCCACGCCGTAGCCTTGAGAACCCAACAGTTTCAAGAGGATAACGGCGAACACCGCGCTGGCGTTGTGAAACCGTCATCCTTATATTGCCAAGCAACTGCAACCGACAGAGCCTGATTTCAGGGGGAACACGACGTGGCCCTATCCGCCGAAGGACTACCCGACAAAAGCCTTCTGCTCGTCGACGACGACGCGCCGTTCCGTCAACGCCTTGCGCGCGCCATGGAAGCGCGCGGCTTCATCGTCTCCGCGGCCGAGACGGCAGAAGAAGCAATCGCGATCGCGCGCAAATCTCCACCGGCATTCGCCGTCGTCGATCTCCGCTTAGGTCAATCGGGCAACGGCCTCGATGTGATCGAAGTTTTGCATCAAACGCGGCCCGACGCGCGCGTTGTGATGCTCACAGGCTATGGCAACATCGCAACCGCTGTTGCCGCGGTAAAGCACGGCGCGATCGACTACCTGTCGAAACCCGCCGACGCCGATGACGTGGCAAGCGCGCTTCTCGCCCGCCCGAACGCCAAGCCGGCGCCGCCGGAAAACCCAATGTCGGCCGACCGCGTGCGCTGGGAACACATTCAGCGCGTCTACGAACTCTGCGGTCAAAATGTTTCCGAAACCGCGCGCCGTCTGAACATGCATCGCCGCACGCTGCAACGCATCCTGGCGAAGCGCTCGCCGAAATAACTAAGGTGCAAACGGATCGCTGGCGCGCGCAAAGCGCTCGGCGGCGGTCCGCGCGAACTTGATCAGCAACGACTTCCGGCGCGCCGCCACGACCGGCGCATGCGCCGCCTCGCGCACGATCGCGGCGCCAAACTTGTCGGCCACGATCAACCCATGTGCGGCAGGCAAGACTTCCAGCGGAAACCCATCCGGCACCGCGAAATAGTAGCGATCGCAATACTCAAGATATTCGCCCCACTTCTCGTCCTGGCGGAAGTCGGCAAGGCTGACCTTGATCTCAACCGCTGCTATATCACCCGCGTCCGATACCGCCGCCACATCAAGCCGCCGCCCGTTTGGCAGCGTAAACTCAAGCAGCGGCGAAAATCCTTGCGCCAGCAGCAATCGGCTGACGCCGCGCGCAACGTCGCTGGTCACACCGAAAACGCCCGGCTGTTCACTCATCGCATTTCCGTGAGTGGTGCAATTACCTCGCTTGCATTACCACAACAACGTTGCGGGGGACAAAGCAATGAACGCAAGACTGGTCTGCGCTTGGGCGGCTTTGTTGTCGCTGAGCACAAGTGCGTACGCGGATGCCGTCGATGAGGGCCGCGCGCTGGCGCGCCAAGCTGCCGAAGCATTTGATCAGAACAAATATGCGGAAGCCGCCGATCTCTTACGCAACGCCATGAGCCTGCGCCCGGGAAACCCGACGCTGATGCTGAGATTCGCAAGCGCAAGCGCCCGCGCCGGCCGCATCGACGACGCGATCAACATACTCAACGACTATGCCGCGATGGGCATGCTGACCGGCGTTGAGGAGAAGGACTTCCCAGGCCTCGCCAACGATCAGCGCCTGCCCGCGTTGCGCGCACGCTTGGCGGAAAACGCAAAGCCCGCAGGTTCGGCCGCGGTTGTCGCGACGATCGACGAGCCTGACGCGTTGATCGAAGGTGTTGCGTTCGACGGTCCGACCGGACGAATTTTTGCGAGCAGCGTCAACCAGCGAAGAATCTACGCGATCAAGCGTGGCCGCACCTCGATCTTCGTCGGCGCGCAACCGAGCGGCTTGCTTGGCGCCTTCGGGCTGGCGATCGACAAGACGACTGGCACGCTCTGGGCCGCCAGCTCGGCGCTCGTCGAAGCCACGAGCGTCACACCGGCCGAGCGTGGCCGTGCGGGCATCTTCGCCTTCGATCTCGCCTCAGGCCGCTCCAAGACAGTCGCGCTGATCCCTGCCGACAAGAAAGACCACGTCGTCGGGGATATTGCCGTCGCAGGCAACGGCGACGTTTACGCGACCGATGGACAGGAAGGGAAAATCTATCGCCTCCCGCTGGGCGCTCGCGACCTCGAAGAATTCGTTGCCGGTGGCGAGTTCCACTCGCCCCAGGGTATGGCGCTCTCTGAAAGCGACCGCCAGCTTGCGGTTGCCGATTATTCAAACGGAATTCACATCGTTGACCTGACGACAAAGGCCCATGCGCTGTTGCTTGCCCCGCCGCAGACGACGCTTCTCGGCATCGACGGCCTGCTTCGCTACGGTCGCGATCTCTTAGCCATCCAGAATGGCATTGAGCCGCAACGGCTCATCCGCATTCGTATGAATAAAGCCTGGACCGCAGTCGAAGGCGTCGATGTACTTGCGGCCAACCTCCCCCTGATGAAGGAGCCATCGCTTACGGCCTTTGCCGGCGATAAGCTTCTTGTCGTCGGGAACGCCCAATGGGCGCACTTCAACGCCTTGGGTGCGAAACTGAACGGCGACCCGCTCGCGCCGACGAACATTGTGAGCGTGACCGTGCCGAAGCCGCGGCCATAAAAAAGGGCGGCCACCGTGGCCGCCCTTTGTGCAAACTCTTCGAACCTTTACTCGGCCGCGAGCAACGACGAGGTCTTGCCCTTCGCGCCGAAATTTACGGTCTGCAGATAGCGGATACCCTCTTCCGCGATATCGTCGCCAACCATGTGGTCGCCTTCGGCCCTCAGCTCGTCCATGTCGACATACATCGCATAGAACGATTTCGTGCGGTCGGTGATGATCCCGGCCTTGAGCAACGTCTTGATCAGCACGCGGAAAATGTCCGTGCCTTCGCGCATACGCTCCCGGCGCTGATCGTCCGTAATGGCTTCCATGAGCGACTGGTGCGCTTCCTGCCAGTTGATGCCGACCAATTCGTAGACCGACTTCATCTGTTCCGGGTTGATCAGGTTGAAGAGCAACGTCTGGAAGCAGCTCGCCGCCCAGTCTTCGACGATGTTCTGCTCTTCCTTCGACAGCTTCGGAATCGTGCGATCGGCCCAGATCTTGCCGAATTTGTGGTGGAAAGCTTCGTCGGTCATGACGAGCTGCGTCAAGCGCACCAGCAACGGATCGCGCGACTTCGTATAGAGCGTCGCGAACGCGCCCATCGCCAACCCTTCGACCAGCATCTGCATGCCGACGATCTTCTTATAGACCTCCGGCGCCAGCACGAGTTCCGTCAGCAGCGAGCCCAGCGTCGGCCCGACCGGCAGCGGCTTGCCCCAACGCGCTTGGATGTAGCGTGCAAAACCGGTGACGTGACGCGCTTCTTCCCGAGTCTGGTTCGCGGCATATTCTTGTGCGCCCGGATCGCGCAGGATGTGGCAGAGCGAAGCCGATAGCGACAGCGCGCCCTGTTCGCCGTGCAGGATCGACGACAAAATCCAACGCGCGGATTCGTTTGCGAACTTGATCTTCTGCGCCCGCGTCAGCTGTTCGCCGAACTTGGTTTGGAAAATCGGAAAAAACTCATCCGGCAGGATTTGCTCGTTCTCGAGATCGAACTTCTCGCTGAAGTCGATGTACTTCTTGTCGAGCGGATCCCAAAAGTGATCGTGCGTCGCGGAGATGATCTTGTCGAACGCGGTCGAGCGCGCGTTGTAGCGGTCGACGTCCATCATGGCCGGAAAGTCCTTCGGATCCAGCGCGTCGTAAGCATTGTCTTTGGTGATCTGCAGGACGGTCATGAGCATCAAACTCCCGGGTTTTTCCTGAACCGGCTTCATATAGTCGCCGATGACGCAGGCGTCAACTTCATCATGACGCTGGTGTCAGGTTCGAATGTAGACCAGGCATCATTAGAGCCGCCTTAAGGCGAGCTCGGTTATCATTTGCACAACCATAGATAGAACGCCGGGGGTCTACTGTCTGAAAGGTGCGGCCGAAGCCCCACAGTGGGTTTGGGTAATTAATGAAACGCGCCACAGCCAGTTCGCGCAAACTCATGACTGTGTTACAGAAATCCCAGGTAAGGCGCGGCAGCCCGCCAAGGGACCTGCACGTGCTAACGGCGGTTGGGTACGGGGGGTACTCATTACAGCCGGCGCTCTGGACGGGGGAAGGGACGCAAAAAGTGTGTGGTCGAGTTGCGCCTGAATCCGTGCAGCGGGACGCGCCGGATGCCATCACCGAGAATTTAGCGCGCCGTGTGGACGATGCGGTTTCAAATGCATCGCGCCGAGCCGAAACCATTTCGACAGTTCAAATAACAATCCGCGCCGGCGTTACCAGCGCGCTAGGGGAGTAGACGAGTCTCATGATCCGGTTTCTTGAAACGATCTTCTTCCGCGGGCGCGTTCTCGTACTCGCCATCATCGCGCTCATCACGATCGTGCTCGGATACGAAGCGACGAAGCTGCGCATGGACGCAGGCTTCTACAAAGGCTTGCCGACCGGCCATGAGTACATTGCGACCTTTTTGGAATACCAAGACCGTCTCTTCGGCGCGAACCGCATCATCATCGTCGTCCACAACGAAAAGGGCGACATCTGGAACAAGCCGTTCCTCAAGACGCTGAACGACGTCACGCAAGATATCTTCTACCTGCCCGGCGTCGATCGCCGCACGGTAACCAGTCTCTGGACGCCGAACACCCGCATTCTCGAAATCACCGAAGACGGCATCTCCGCGCGCGACGTGATCCCGGGCAAGATCACGCCCGACGAAATGGAAGGCATCGCGATCAAGCAACTGAAGAATGACGTCCTGAAGGGCAACCTGGTCGGACGCTTGGTCTCGAACGATTTCACCGCCTCTCTCATCGTCGCGGAACTGCTCGAATACGATCCGGCTACCCAGCAAAAGCTCGATTACATCGATCTCGGCACGCAACTCGAACAGAAGATTCGCAACAAGTTCGAGAAGGGCGACCTGAAGATCCACATCATCGGGTTCGCCAAGAACATCTCCGACATCGCCAAGGGCGGCCTTGAAGCGACGCCCTTCTTCTTCGGCGGCGCCTTCTTGCTTACCGTGTTTGCGGTCTACTTCTATTGCCGCAACTGGGCTCTGACCTGGCTGACGGTCGGATGCTCGCTGACGACCGTCGTCTGGCAGTTCGGCCTTCTGACGGTCATGGGTTACGGCCTCGATCCGCTCGCCATCTTGGTGCCGTTCTTGGTCTTTGCCATCGGCACCAGTCACGGCGTCCAGCAGCTCAATATGATTACGTCGGAGCTGACGCACGGCACTTCGCCCGAGGCGGCAGCTCGATCGAGCTTCCGCGGCCTGTTGATCCCGGGCTCGCTCTCGTTGATTACTGCGGTTGTCGGCTTTGCGGCTCTCTATGTCGTGCCGATCCCGCAGATTCAGGAACTCGCCGTCACGGCTTCGATCGGTACCGGTCTAAAGCTGATCTCGAACCTGATCATGCTGCCGGTCATTGCGTCCTACTTCACCTACCCGGAAGGCTACCGCGCGCGCATCACCGCCGCTCGCGATACGCGCTTGCGCTTTATGAAGTTGCTGGGCGTCTTCGGCCGCCCCGGCGTCGCGTTCCCAATGACGCTCATCTTCTTGGTTCTGTTCGGCGGAGCCATCTGGGCCAGTAAGGACCGTCACGTCGGCGACCTTCACCCCGGCTCGCCGGAACTGCGCCCCGACTCGCGCTACAACGTGGACGCCCGGGTGATTTCCGACAAGTTCTCCGTCGGCCTCGACCTCCTGACGATCGTCGTTGAGACCCCGCCGCAAGCCTGTATCAACTATCAGTCGATGAACTACCTGAACGAGTTCAGCTGGTACATGCGCAACGTCGACGGCGTCCGCGAAGTGCAAAGCGCCGCCTTCACCGCCAAGCAAATTGCCGCTGGTTGGAACGAAGGCAACTTGAAATGGAAGGCGCTTCCGCGCAACCAATACGCCCTCGTGCAGGCGGTCGGCCCGATCCCGTCGTCGTCAGGCTTGATCGATGTCGACTGTACGCTGCTGCCTTTGCAGGTGTTCCTGATCGACGGCAAGGCGACGACGATCCATCACGTCGTCGACGAAGTGAAAAAGTGGATGAAGGAACGCGGCTTCCCGCCCGTCCTTTCGGTTGGCCGCAACAACGGCGACCGCATCATGCCGCCGGAATTCCTGGCCGATGGCAAGCCGCGCCGCGAACCGTCCAAACCGACCTCGACCTGGACGCTTAACCGGGAACAGGCTGCCAACGTGACCTACAGCGCCCCGGTTCAGCTGAAAGACCAATCGCAAACGTTCACCGTGAAGGGCTACGGCCCCGCACCGCCGGGCGACTTGCTTGGCTTGGTCGGGGAACCGGTCAAGGGCGCCGAAGGCTCGATTGAGGTCAAACCCGGTGCAGACGGCACCGCGAAAGTCGACCTGCTTTCGGTGATCAATAAGGGCGAGTTCACGAAGGCGCAGCTTTTCGTGATCGACAACGTCCCCGACTCCTTCACGATCCGCCTCGCGTCGGGCAACTCCGGCGTCACCGCGGCAGTGAACGAGACGATCGAGTTCTACGAGGGTCCCTCGACCTTGATCGTGTACGCGATGGTGTTGTTCCTGACCTACATCACCTACTTCGATTGGCGTGCAGCGGTCGGTTGTATGTTGCCGCTGCTGTTCTCGACCTTCTTCGGCTACTTCTTCATGCTCAAGCTCGACATCGGCTTGAAAGTGTCGACGTTGCCGGTGATCGTGCTCGTGGTCGGTGTCGGTGTCGACTACGCGTACTACATATACAATCGACTTCAGTACCACCTCTCGCGCGGTGTGAACGTCACCGAGGCCTACCAGGAAACCATCCTGGAAACGGGCAACGGCGTCTTCTTCACCGCCTTGAACTTCGCGCTCGGCGTTTCGACTTGGTCGTTCTCGCCGCTGAAGTTCCAGGCCGACATGGGCATCCTCATGACCTTCATGTTCTTGACGAACATGATCATGGCCCTGACCGCCCTGCCCGGTATCGCCGTCGTCATCGACACGCTGATCCCGCGCAAGAAGCTCCCCTACCCGGGTCCGGAGCCGGGGGGCCACTGGCACTAACCCTGTTCCAAGATTTTCGGATGCGCGAGGGCCGGTGGAAACACCGGCCCTTTGCCTTTACCGGTCGACGGTGTCAGAATCTTGCCAACCCCCAGTTTGGAGCAGCAGCCATGTTCGACAAGATCGTCGCCTATCTCGAGAAGCGCATGGAAGCGAACGCAATCAACCCGGACCCGTTCGACCGCCGGCAAGTGGCGGTTGCGGCCCTCTTGGTCGAAGCCTCACGCCTCGACGGCCACTACGACGCGGTCGAACAAGGCACTGTCATACGCCTGCTGCGCGACACGCTGAAACTGCCGGCCGAGCAAGCGCGAACGCTGCTCTCCCTCGCCGAAGTTCGCCAGGCGAACACCTATGACAACTGGATTTTCTGCGAAGCGATCAAGCGCGGCTACTCGATGGCCGAACGCGTTGAGATCGTAACCGACTTATGGAAGGTCGCCTTTGCGGACGGACAGTTGAGCCGCTTCGAGGACGAGATGATCGCCCGCGCCGCCAAAGAACTCGGCCTCAGCGACACTACCGCCGCCGACGCCAAGAAGGCTGCTCAGAAGTAACGCAGCCAGCTCAAATCCCTTTGAACGTGACGAACTCCTCAAGCGGCGCGCGATCCGTGCGCAGCTTGTTGATCGGATGCCCCTCGTCCATGTAGCCGATCCCCATCCCGCAAAAGAGCATCAGCTCGCTCGGGATCGGCAAAAACGCGCCCAAGGTCTTGTACCAGATCGCCCACGCTTCCTGCGGACACGTGTGCAACCCGTGCTCGCGCGCGAGCAACATGATCGATTGCATGAACATGCCGAGATCCGCCCATTGCCCCTGCTGCATCTGGCGGTCGATCGCAAAGAAGAAAGCGACCGGTGCGCCGAAGAACTCGAAGTTCCGCGCAAAGTTCAACAGCCGCCCGAACTTGTCTTCGCGCGTCACGTTGATCGACGCATACATATCCTCGCCGCACTTGAACCGCCGCGCCTTGTAAGGCTCCTTCAGCTCCGTCGGATAGATGCTGTACTCCGTCCCCTCGCCCCGCGGACTAACCGCCATCTTCTCCTTGATGATGGCCTTAAAGCGAACCATCTCCTCGCCGCCCAGCACCCACACATGCCACGGCTGCAAGTTCCCGCCCGAAGGCGAGCGCTTCGCGGTCTCCAAGATTTGCCGAAGCACGGCGGCCGGCACCGGCTTATCAAGAAACGCCCGCGTCGTTATGCGCGAGCTGATGGCGTCGGAGACTTTCATCGTTAGCCCTACAGATTTGTTGATCAGAAAACCTACAGATTTCCGGGAAAAACTGCACGCACCATTGAAGACCTGCTCCCGCTACGGCTTCCAATCCTTCGTTGGATCCCGGCTCGCTCTGTGGCATCATTCGGCGATGAGCAAAGTGGCACGCACCATAGAAATCGAGGGGGAGCTAGACGCCGCGCTAGAGCGCCTTGCGACGAGCACGCAGCGCTCCCCTTCCGACGTGGTGTCCGAAGCGATCGAGTACCTCCTGTCGGCCGAAGAGGATGTGTTGATCGATCTCCAACGGCTCGCGAAGTTTGAGCGAACTGGAGAGGCCATCGACGCGGATGAGATGCGCCACCGGCTCGACGAGATGATGGCGGGTCGGCGTCAGCCAGCAAAGTGAAGGTCAAGTTCCTCGCCGCGGCGTATGACGACATCGACCGTCTTCATGCATTCTTATTTCTGGTGAACGCTGATGCCGCCGATCGAATGGTCAACCTTCTCTACGAAGCCTCCCTGTCGCTGAGACACGCCCCCGAAAAGGGGCGCCCACTGACCGCAGGATTGCGCGAACTCATTGTGCCATTCGGCAAGAGCGCATACGTCATACGCTACCGCGTGTACAAACAGCGCCAATTGATCGCCATCGCGCGAATCTGGCATGGCAAAGAGCGGCGTTGATCACACGTCCAAATTCGCGACCGCCAAGGCGTTGTCCTGGATGAACTCGCGCCGGGGCTCGACGATGTCGCCCATGAGCTTCGAGAAGATGTCGTCCGCCGTGTCGCCATGGCTGATCCGCACCTGCAGCAGCGAGCGCGCGTTGTCGTCGAGCGTCGTCTCCCAAAGCTGCTCCGGGTTCATCTCGCCAAGGCCTTTGTAGCGCTGCAGCGTCAGGCCCTTCTGCCCCCAGCCCAGGATCGCATCGACAAGCTCGCTCGGACCGCGCACCGGCTTCGTCTCGTCGCCGCGCGTGACGGTCGCCGCCTGGCCATACACCGCGTGCAACTCCCTCGACCATTTGTCGAGCCGCCGCGCATCCGCAGAAGCGACCAGCGATGAGTCGAGCACGATCTCTTCATCGACGCCGCGCACCCGCCGCTTGAACACGAGCCCGTGGCCGGCCACTTCGCCCGTCCATCCGCGCTCGAGATCGTTCGACACCATGTCGAGCCTCGCCGCGACAGACACGGCCGCCGCTTGCGCCTTCTCCGGATCGGACAGTGTGTCGGCGTTCAGCGCGCCCACGATCGCCGCCTGCTCGACCGCAAACCCAGGGTACTTCGCCGACAAGGCCTGCACTGCGGTGCGCGCCGTGCGCGCGAACTCGGCCATCGCGCCGAGATCGGGCCCCGCGACCTGCTCGCCGGACGAGAGCTTCAGCACCGCATCGCGCACGCCTTCGGCCATCACGAAGATTTCGAACTCGCGCTGATCTTTGAGGTACCGCTCCGACTTGCCGCGCGTCACCTTGTAGAGCGGCGGCTGCGCGATATAGAGGTACCCGCGCTCGATCAGCTCCGGCATCTGCCGGTAGAAGAACGTCAAGAGCAGCGTGCGGATATGCGCGCCGTCGACGTCGGCGTCGGTCATGATGATGATCTTTTGATAGCGCACCTTGTCGGCCGAGAACTCCTCGCGCCCGATCCCCGTGCCCAACGCCGTGATCAGCGTCGCGATCTCGCCCGACGAAAGCATCTTGTCGAAGCGCGCGCGCTCCACGTTCAAGATCTTGCCGCGCAACGGCA
>CAZJOM010000029.1:41289-43762 GCA_964547645.1 uncultured Flavobacteriaceae bacterium | reverse complement strand
TCGGAGGCGAACGACACGCAGATCAAGCTTGCTTGGTATTACTGGAATGCGAAGGGGCAGCCGGCGCGCAAGAAAATCATCAGCCGGACGAAGGGCTATCACGGCGTGACGCTGGTCAGCGCGAGCTTGACCGGGTTGCCGAACAATCACCGGGGGTTCGATCTGCCGTTCGCCGGAATTTTGCATGCGGACTGTCCGCACGCCTATCACAACGCGGAAGCCGGGGAGAGCGACGACGACTTTGCGGCAAGGCTCGCTTCGAACCTCGAAGCGCTGATCGAGCGCGAGGGGCCGGAGACGATCGCGGCGTTCATAGCGGAGCCGGTGATGGGGGCAGGCGGCGTGATCATTCCGCCCGCGACCTATTTCGATCGCATTCAGCCGGTGCTCGCCAAGCACGACATTCTGTTCATCGACGACGAGGTGATTTGCGGGTTCGGGCGCACGGGCAACTATTGGGGTGCGCAGACCTACAATATGCGACCGCATACGCTGTCGTGCGCGAAGGCGTTATCGTCAGCGTATATGCCGATCTCGGCGATGCTGATGCATGAGGAGATGTACCAAGCTATGCTCGAGCAAAGCCGGGCGATCGGCACGTTCGGGCACGGGTTTACCTACAGCGCCCACCCGGTGGCGGCCGCGGTCGCCGTCGAGACTTTGAAGATCTACGAGGAGCGCAACATCCTGGCGCATGTGCGGCGCGTAACACCGGCGTTCGCTCAGAGAATTGCGAAATTGCGCGAGCATCCGATTGTCGGCGAGGCGGTGAGCGTCGGGCTCTTGGGCGGCGTGGAGCTGGTCGCGGACAAGACCGCCCGGACGAACTTTCCGGCCGCGAAGGCTGTCGGCATGGCTTGCGCCGGGTTCGCGCAGGAGGAAGGCATTTTCACACGCGCGATGCTCAACGACCGGCTCGCTTTCTGCCCGCCGCTGATCATCAACGAGGCGGAAGTCGACGAGATGTTCGACAAGTTCACGCGCGCTCTGGATAAAACGGAAGAAATGGTGCGGCGCGAGAAGCTTCGCGGTTGAATCTTCACGGCGGCGTGACTGTGGAAATGGTGTGCGAATAGGCTAACTTCCCAACTACAAATAGGGGGATGCTATGTGGGTTCGCAGGCTTTTGTTGATCCCGATCTTTCTCGGGCTCATCGCGCTTGGCGCTTGGGTCTACTTCGTGCCCCGCGCGCCGCAGCCCGATGCGAGGCTGGCTTGCTACTATGGAGCTTACGATCTCGGTGAGGGTCGTGTGGCTGCGGTGTCGCCGACGAGCGGTGGGGCACAGGCGCTACGCCTGACGTTCATGAGCGGCGAGACGTGGCGGCTCGAGCCCGATCTTGCGGTCACTCAGTCGGTGCCGTTTGCGTTCTTGCCCTCGCTTGGTTGGACCGATGCGCCAGTCGACGGGGTCGCGGTGCGGTTCTCGCCGTGCGAAGAGGCCACACTAACGATTATCGGCGGGGCATTCGCCGGTACCGGGCGGCGGCAAACGTTTGACGTCACCGATACGACGTTCGAAAGCCATGGGCTGAAGCTTGCGGGGCGGCTGGTGATGCCGCGGCTTGAGGGGGCGGTTCCAGTCGCTGTGCTGGTGCACGGGTCGGAGCGCGACTCGGCCATCCTCTTCAATCGAATGCAATATTTGTTGCCCGCGAGCGGCATTGGCGTGTTCGTCTATGACAAGCGCGGTACCGGTAAATCGCAGGGTAGTTACTCGCAGGACTTTAACCTGCTGTCTGACGATGCCGCGGCGGCACTGAAGACTGCACGCGCGATGGCCGGTACGCTCGCCAGCGAAGTTGGGTTCCAGGGTGGCAGCCAAGCGGGCTGGATTGAGCCACTTGCGGCAGGCAAAGCCAATGCAGACTTCGTCGTCGTTGGCTTTGGGCTCGCCGAGAGC
This sequence comes from uncultured Flavobacteriaceae bacterium, assembly GCA_964547645.1. Lineage (GTDB taxonomy): Bacteria > Pseudomonadota > Alphaproteobacteria > Micropepsales > Micropepsaceae > SZUA-430. The sequence goes on along the minus strand of CAZJOM010000029.1, from coordinate 41,859 downwards.
CCGCTTGCCGAGGATCGCGAAGAGGTGTTCGACGATCTGCGGACGGCCGGGTACGGCGAGGATGTGATCGCCAAGGCTCGCGAGATCACGGACGCGACTGGGCGCGTGATGGCGTCGGACTTCAAAGACGGGTTCGACGGGCTCGATGCGGTCCGCGCGAAGTATGAGAAGGAACCCTGGTATCCGAAGGTCAAGGGCGAGTTCACCGGTGAGTTCTTGAGCACGCCGAACTGGCTGATCAAGATTCTTGGACCGGTGTTCGATGTCGGCACGTCTTGGGAGTACGACCCGGTGCCGGCGCTTAAGGCGTACGAGAAGCCGCATCTTTGGGTGCTGGCGGGTCGGGACAGTTCGGCGCCGAGCGAGAACACGCTGCGTATTCTGCGCGAGGTACAGGCGGGCCGGCCGAACCTCGACGTCGTGATGTTCCCGACGGCCGATCACGGGATTATCGAGTTCGCGGAGAAGGACGGCGAACGGCTGGAGACGCGGTTCTCCGAAGGCTACTTCCAACTCGTCGCCGATTGGATCTTGTTCAAGGAGGCGAAGGTGCGCGTGGCGGGGCCGATC
>CAZJOM010000029.1:18739-41189 GCA_964547645.1 uncultured Flavobacteriaceae bacterium | reverse complement strand
CGTCGCCGATTGGATCTTGTTCAAGGAGGCGAAGGTGCGCGTGGCGGGGCCGATCATCTACGACGGCGACGCCAAGACGACGGCGCCGGAGTAAACGGGAAGTACGACGGAGAGCCCAAGTCAATGCATCGCGACTCAGAGGAAGCCAACAGCTTGACCGTCTGGTAGGTAGCCAAAGATCCGGAAGCCGTCGGGAGTTTCCTCGCCGGGAAGGCGGATTCGCTTGAGTTCCGAGTGGATCGCTCGTCGGTGCTCTGGGCTATCGGCGAAAATGTCGACATGCAGGATGTCTCGGTACCCGCCTTCTCTGAAATGATAGAACCACTCTCGATCGGACGGTGATTGATACCCCCTGGTTGAGAGCGTGCTCCAGCGAGGGATCGGATCGAGCGAGTGCATTGCTAGCCGCAACTCTTCCCACTTTGTGTCGTTCATTGCGGACGTGGGCATTCGCAAAGTCCTACTTCTTCGCCAAAGTCGGCACCATTTCGACGCCGGCGGGGTCTTGGTGGGTTAGGACTTCGGCGTCGGGGAACGCTTCCTTGATCGCGTCTTCGACTTCGTCGCTGATGCGGTGGGCTTCGATGAGGGTCATCGTTGGCGGCAGCTCCAGGTGGAGCTGGATGAAGGAGCGGTGGCCGGCGCGGCGCGTGCGCAGGTCGTGGAGGCTGACGACGGCGCCGTGTTTGCCGACGATGTCTTTGATACGGGCGCGTTCTGCATCGTCGAATTCGCGATCCATAAGTTCGTCGTAAGAGCCGCGGAGAATGTTCAGCGCGCCCCAAGCAATCGTGGCACCGATGGCCAGGCCGATCAGTGGGTCGGCAATGTCCCAGCCCCCGACACCTGCGAGCACCAACGCCAACACGACGCCGAGGTTTGTCGCGATGTCGGTCGCGTAGTGCAAATGGTCGGCACTGATCGCGAGCGAACGGGTGCGCGCAATCACGTAGCGCTGAAACACGACGAGGAACACGGTCAGCGCAATCGAGGCACCGATGACGAGCAGGCCCATCGTGCTTTCGTGCACGGGCTGAGGGTCGATCAGGCGTTCGAGCGACTGGAAAAGCAGGAACGCGGCGGAGCCGCCGATGAAGGCGGCCTGGCCGAGGCCGGCGAGCGCTTCGGCTTTGCCATGGCCGAAGCGGTGTTCTTCGTCGGCGGGGGTGAGCGCGTGGCGGACCGCGACAAGGTTCAGCCCCGACGCCACAAGATCGAGCGTCGAGTCGACGAGCGAGGCCAGCATCGCGACCGAGTGCGTTTCAACCCAGGCCCAAAGTTTGATAGCGATCAGTGTCCCCGCAACGCCGACGGCGGCGTAGGTGGCGAGGCGCTTCAGGCGCTCGGCTTGCGCGCCGGAGACTGTGTTATTCGCGATGACGTCGGCGCTGGTCATGGGAACAGGCGCTCGGTGCGCCACGGCGCGTTCGCGCTTTCGCGGCGGTAGACGAGGCGGTCGTGGAGGCGAAAGGGCCTGTCGCGCCAGAACTCAATCTCGACCGGTGCGAGGCGGAAGCCGGACCAATGCGGCGGGCGCGGGACCTTGGTCAGGCCGTAGCGCGCCGCGTATTTCGCGACCTCCGTCTCCAGCTCGAAGCGGCCCTTGAGCGCGCGCGATTGGCGCGAGGCCCAGGCGCCGATTTGGCTGTCCTTCGGACGGCTGGCGAAATACGCGTCGGCTTCGGCGTCAGTCACGGTCGTGATGTCGCCGCGGATGCGGATCTGGCGGCGGATGCTTTTCCAGTGGAAACAGAGCGCCGCCTTTCGTTGGCCGAGCAGCTCCCTGCCCTTCGCGCTTTCGAAGTTCGAATAGAAGACGAAGCCTGCAGGGTCGTAGCCTTTCAGCAGGACCATCCGCACGTTGGGCATACCGTCGGCGCCGACGGTGGCCAGCGCCATGGCGTTGGCGTCGTTCGGTTCCTTCTGGCCGGCCAGCGCAAACCATTCCGCGAACAGCTGGAAAGGGCTGTCTGCCGCGGCGATTTCGGACGGCGCGTCTTCTATCGATTTCACATCGGACATACGGTTTGGCGCTGCGCTGTGGCTGAGAAGTTCAGTATATAGCCTTCAGGCCCTTGCCGCGCTCCCGTTTCTTCCTGCGGCAAATCGTTGATATTGAGAGCCGGTCGCAGACATGGTTGGTAAATCGCGTCCTCTGTTGATCATCGCCTTGGCGCTCGCGCTGGGTGCTTGCGCTACGAACATCGTGGCGGAGAAGGCCTCACGGTTCGATGAGGGAACCGCCGCGTATGATGCCGGCGACTTCACGGCGGCCTACAAGATTTGGTCGGAGCTGGCGAGCGAGAACGACCTGGCCGCGATGCGCAACACGGCGCAGTTGCTGCGGCAAGGCAAAGGTGTCGAGAAGGACCCGAGGCGTGCGTTCAACCTTTATCTAGAAGCGGCGGAGAAGGGTTTTGTGACCGCGATGGCCAACGTCGCGGAGATGTATATGAGCGGCGAAGGCGTGGAGAAGAATCCGCAAGCCGCTGCTGCTTGGTATGCGCGCGCGGCGACGGCCGGCTTATCCATTGCGCAAATGAAGCTGGCGGACATGTACGAACAAGGCGTGGGCGTCGACAAGGATCCGGCGCGCTCGCGGGCGTTGCTGGAGCGCGCGGCGCGCAACGGTTACGCGCCGGCGCAAGAGAAGCTGAAGGCGATGGGCGTGAGCTTGACGGCGGAAGGCGCCGCGCCGGCTGCGCCTCTGAACCCCGACGATCCGTGGCGGCCCAAGAAGGACGCACCGACGGCCGCCGTCGCCACGCCTTCGATCCCCGGACGGATGGTGTCGCCCGGCGATCCGATGACGGTGGATGTCGCTTCGCGTCTGCCCGCGGAAGATCAGGCGCAGATGACGGCGGCGTTTGCGGCCTATGCCGCGCAGGATAAGGCGCGGGCGTTTGCGGCTTGGCGCAGCCTTGGCGCGCGCGGGAATCCGGAAGCGCAGGTGCGGGTCGGCGTCATGTACGAGCGCGGCGAGGGTGTGGGCCAGGACATGATCGAGGCCTATCGCTGGCTGAAGCTCGCCGCCAATCAGGGGCAGCCGCAGGCCGCCGCCGAGGCCGCTTTCGTGGCGGCCCAGCTGGCCCCGCCGGAGCGGGCGATCGCGGAATCCTTGTTGAAAACGCCGCTAAAGTAGACGATGAAACGTCTTTAATCTTTTGATTCCATTATGAATTTGCCATCCGCTGCTCAAGCGTAGTATGGCAGTGCGTGGCCTGGGGACCATCTGTACAGTCGAACCCGCTTTGTTCAGAACGCCACCCGTGGCGTGTGAGCCCGTTTGCTGATGTATGACCCCTATTCAGTTCTCGGTCTTCCGCGGTCGGCGACCGACGACGACATCAAGCAAGCGTTCCGCGCGCTCGCGAAACGCTTCCACCCCGATACGCCCGAAGGCGCCTCCGACAAGGGGCGAAGGTTCCGCGATCTCTCCATCGCGTACGAAATCCTGGGCGACGCACGGAAGCGGCGTTCCTACGATCGCGGCGAGATCGACGCGCACGGCAACCCGAAACCCAACTACAAGCCGCCGCCGGAACCCGAGCCCGAATTCGAACTCGCGCAAGAGCACGTGGACGCCGGCGCAAAGAAGGCCAACGGCGCGCATGTCAACGGCGAGAGCACGAGCGCGGGCTTCCGAAACGCGTTCGAGCGCGCGTTCGGCGTGGGCTCTGCGAACGAGAAGAAGAGCCGCGTCGAAGATTTGTTTTCGGAATTCTTCGGCGACCGCTCGTCCGGCCGCAAGAAGCCTTCGCCGGGCAAAGGGCTCGACAGTCACTACGATCTGGCGATCACCTTCGAGGAAGCGGCGCTGGGCGGCACGCGGCGGGTGAAGCTGCCGGGCGGCAAGCGCTTCGATGTGAAGGTGCCGATCGGTGTGCGCGAAGGGCAGACGATCCGGCTGCGCGGCTTGGGCGAGCCGGGCGTTACGGGCGGGTCGACGGGCGACGCGCTGATCACGATCACGATCGAGCCGCATCCCTATTTTCGGCGCGAGGGGCGCGACATTCACCTCGACCTGCCGATCACGCTGAACGAAGCGCTGCACGGCGCGAAGGTGCAGGTGCCGACGCTGCAAGGCCACGTTACGATGATCGTGCCGGCCGGCGCGAATGCGGGGCAAGTGTTCCGGCTGAAGGGCAAAGGCATTCCGGGCTCAGGCCCGCTGCAGGCGGGCGGCGATCAACTGGTGACGCTGCAGATCGTGCTGCCCGACCAGACGGATCAAAACCTCAGCGATATCGTGAAGCGCTGGGAAGCCGCGCATCCCTACGACCCGCGGAAGAAGTTCAGCGGGGCGTGAGCGCGGGCGGCGGCATGAAGGTCTCCTGCCTCTGCGGCCAGATTCGCATCGAACTCAAGAAGCGGCCGGACTACATCAACGAATGCAACTGCACGCTCTGCAGCAAGTCCGGCGCGCGCTGGGGCTACTTTCATCCGTCGGAGGTGAGCGTCGAGGGAACGGCAAGAGGATATTGCCGGGAAGACAAAGCCGCGCCGGCCACGCGCATTCAGTTCTGCGCCAACTGCGGTTCGACCACGCATTGGACGTTGACCGCGAGCGCCGCGGCGAAATACGGCGACACGCTCATGGGCGTCAACATGCTGCTCGCGGATGAGAAAGATCTCGCGGGCATCGAACTGCGCTATCCCGATGGGCGATCGTGGTCCGGCGAGGGCGCCTTTGGCTATGTGCGGGAGCCGCGTATCATCGGGCAGTGAGCGACTTCCTCCCAGCGCCGAGAACCGCCATGCCCAAGATCGACATCGCCGCCGTGCCCGAGCGTAAAGGCTCCGGCTATCCGCCGCCCTTCGACGCGCCGTGTGCCGAGCGCGTGCGGCAGCGGTTGGGGAATGCGGGTGGGCTCTTAGACTTCGGCGTCAATTTGATGCGGTTGCCACCGGGGAGTTGGTCGAGCCAGCGGCATTGGCACTCCCACGAGGACGAGTTCGTCTATGTGCTTGAAGGTGAGCTGACGCTGATCGAGGATGGCGGCGAGGTCGTGCTGCGCGCCGGCGATTGCGCGGCGTTTCCGAAAGGCACCGGCAACGGGCATCACCTGATCAACAAGTCGGGCGCGATGGCGCTCTATCTCGAAGTGGGCTCACGCGCACCCGCGGACGTGACCACCTGCTCCGACATCGACATGATGAGCAGCAATGCGGATGGACGCTTCGTGCGGAAGGACGGGAGCGCGCTCCCTTAGGAAACTCCAGCAAGCATCGAGATTGTCGCGCGTTGCGACAGTTCCCACGCACGCTCACTCGCCCTCCCCAAGGTCGCGACGCGGGCGGAGAGGGGATCGGGTCACCAATTTGAGCGAACAACCCCTTGTACCCGGAACTTAGGTTGAGAAGCGACTGAGCGGACGCGCAGCTAGACGGGGCCTACGCTGGTCGAAATGCTGGGTCGCGTCGGGAGACCAGTGACGTTGGCGGTTGGCTAACGTCTGCAATGTCGTGGCATGCGGGAAATGGGTATGGCGTCCCTTTGTGTCTGGCGCATACTTCGGCCCAAGCCTCACCGGCTTTCCAACCGAGGCATTTTTCCGACTCACATTGTCAACTTGCAGCCGCGGCGAGATGGGAAGGCGCGCCCGGGAGTTAGAACAACAGCGGAACGCCTGAGTGTGAAAGTCAGGCGAATCCCTTGACGCCACGTGGCGTCGTGGTGGACAAGGGGATTTCTATGGTGTCCCCGTATTCTATCAGCGGACGAGTCAATCTGAGCCACAACGATGCGAGTCGCGCCCTTCAACGAAGTCGAAGACGCGGGTAGTTCGTGCGCCGCTGACAACCCAGCGGTGCCATCGCGCTGCAGCAATTCGCCGAACGGCTGTAACCAGTGTACATCTTGCTTGCACCGTGTCACGTGTGCACTGGATTGATGTTTGACGTCGTCGGCGCAACCCTTAGACGGACCAGTGGGGCGCAAGCGACTTCTGGACACTGCTTGGATTTCGATTTGACTGTTTTGCGCTGCCGTCCAGGCAAGCGCCAATGAGATTTTGGGGCGGCGGGCACGTGGACGATAGAGCACAGATCATAAGAGAGTTTGCAGCAAGCTCTGCCGCAAGTCGTATTAATGTAGCTGACCCTGAAGTGCAGGCGAATATCGAGAGGGCCAAGCAGCAGCATCGAAAGCGGTTCTGGACCCAGGTGATGTTCTGGGGGGCTGCGCTTCTCACGTCCTTTGGCATATCGCCGGTGATGCGATACGTAGTCGGTAACGATTCTCGGGCTTGTACTACGGCGCCGTTGACGGCGATCTGCTATCAGTCGTCGGAATATCTGATCTTGGGCGCCTTTGCCGGGGTGAGCTTCTTGGTATGGCTCTACCATCACTTTTGGTATCTGCGCGAACGCAAGCATGAGTGGGAAACCGCTATATCCAATGCGCAGGCAATGATCAGCGCGGAAAAGACGGCGGAGGGAAACACTGACCTTTTTCGCATTTACGTGCAGACCAAGAGGCGCAGCTATTGGCTCATCACGCTTGCGTTCGCATGCGCCATTGCAGCTGCAGCATATGCATTAGCAATCGTTCAGAGTATGCAAAGCTTAATTGATGCGACGAACCCACTTGGGGCACCTCTCGTCCTGGTGACTGTCTTGAGCTCGATTGGTTTGCTGCGCGCCGCCTATCTGATCGGAAGTTCGTTTGCCCCGGGAGAAGTCATCGTTCGGCACATCATAGCCCTTGCCTTCTTAGCGGTCTCGAACATTACGGACATAAGTGAAGTTCGTCGGCAGGTCGAAGATCGCACAAAGGAATTTGTGAAGCGTTCTCCATGGTGGTTCTATACGACAACCTAACGTCGGCACCCTGGCGAGGACCGCATTCTCCAAGTTACCAAAATTCTCCGATCTTATTACGGGGACATTTTACTGGACTGTACCCCACCTCTGACACAGGACCTGCACCGGTGCTCCAGGGTCGGCCTCGCTTGGTTTTGAATGCGGCTACGCCACTTTCCAATAGGTGGCTTTCCGTCGGTAAAGGAACGAACGCCGGGACTTTGAGCTCCCGCGCCAAGTCGCGGATGTCTTCGCCAGCCAAAACGCTCTTCACCGTCGAGAGCTTTACCTCAGGGCTGAACACACGGCGGTCTTTGGTCATCAGTCCTCTTGCGAGAACTGTCCCTTAGTATCACTGACTCACTTATGGGATGCAGTCCAACACCTATTCCCGACTTTTGCGGCGGTGGCGAAAGCGTTGCGGTCAGTGTATTGATAATCCTCATGCGCGCTTTCATCGCCTTCGTATCGCTCGCCCTTGCAGCTCCGACGATGGCGGCCGATTGCTACATTTCCGGCGGGAAGATTCCCGGTTATCAGGCGATCGAGGCGATGCGTTCGGGCCCGCCACCGGTACTTTTGATCGACGACGAAACGCTCGACGACGGGGAGGACGTGCAACTCACGCTCGCCGTCGACGAAAGCGGGCGCATGACGTGCGTGCAGTTCAAGGACGGACAGTTTCGCGTGAAGCTGCAGGCGCTGGCGCTCGCCAGGCAATGGCGCTTCAAACCGTATCTGCTGAACGGCAAGCCCGTCGCCGCCTCGTTCGATCAGCGGGTTGACGTACGCTGGCGGAGCCCGCGTCCGGCGCAGCGCGTGCCTTTCCCCGCCGTACGCGACTGGGCGACGCTGCGGATTCGATTGGAGGTGTCCCCGGGCTTCATGGGCTGCATCGGGACAGAAATTGACATCGCAGGCGACGGCACGCTCATCTTTGAGGGCGAATACCGTCGCGCGGGAACAGTGAACGAATGGGGCCACGTGCGTGAAACCGACCGCTTAACGCCTGACGACGTCAAATCGCTCGTCGAACGCTTTCGTCAGGCCAACTTTTTCTGGCTGCACGACAGCTACACAGGCAACATGCAAGATATGCCGTATGGCTGGACCAGCATTGCCTTCGACGGCCACAAGAAGCGCATCCGCGACGAATTCGGTCGTGGCGCCGACATGCCCGCCGAGATCACGGCGCTTCGGAAGGAGATCGAACGCCTCGCTGATCGCGATCGCCGCGTCGCGCGTACAGGGTGCGACTAGCAGAAAAAGATTTCTGCCAGCTTTGGGTATGGAGGCGAAGAAAATCCTGCCCCCATCCTATGCGGTGGCGCTAGAGCGTCCGCCTTCGTTTGCGCTTCGGCGGATGCAAACCGGATCCCTGCGCTCCGAGGCGCGCCCTCTGAGGATGGAACTCGACGCCTCGAATGTGTATTCATCCGCCCACCGCAGGGGGAGAGCCATCAGTGGCGAAGGTGAAGCCTACCACCAATCCGAAGCTTAAGCTTCATGGGTTCAACAATCTGACCAAGTCGCTGTCGTTCAATATCTACGACATCTGTTATGCGCGTTCGAAGGCGGAGAACCGGGAGTATATCGAGTATATCGACGAGGTTTATAACGCGAAGCGGCTGACGGCGATCTTGACCGAGGTTGCCGACATTATCGGCGCGCATATCTTGAACGTGGCCAAGCAGGATTACGATCCGCAGGGGGCGAGCGTCACCATGCTGATCTCGGAGGGCCACAACGACGACCACTCCACGCCGAAAAAGGCGTCCGTCGTCGGCCACTTGGACAAGAGCCACATCACCGTGCACACCTATCCGGAGACGCATCCGGATGCCGGGGTCAGCACCTTCCGCGCCGATATCGACGTCAGCACCTGCGGCCGGATCTCGCCGCTCAAAGCGCTGAACTTTCTCATCGAGAGTTTCGAGTCCGACATCGTGGTGATGGACTATCGCGTGCGCGGCTTCACGCGCAACGTACGCGGGATGAAGCACTTCATCGATCACACGATCGACTCGATCCAAAATTTCATCTCGCCCGGCATTCAGAACCGCTATGACATGGTCGACGTCAACGTCTACCAAGAGAGCATCTTCCACACGAAGATGCGGCTGAAGGAGCTGGACCTCGACACGTATCTGTTCGGCGCGGGCGAGGCGGACCTCACGGCGCGCGAAGCCAAACTCATCCGCGGCCGCGTCAATCACGAGATCAGCGAGATTTTCTACGGGCGGAATATTCAGCGCGGGGCGTAAGGCCCTTAGGCGTTGTCCTGCGACGCGCGCTTATTGCTTGAACAACACGCCACGCTCGGCGAACAGGACGAATACGTCCTCGCTCGCGCCGGCTGCGTTTAGCCGCCCGAACATTTCGACGCCGCGCTTGTCCGAATGCACATACCAGCCGCGCGCACCATCGTTGCCTTCAAAGGCCACCAAGAGCGACACGCATGCCGGGCCTGCTTGGTTCGCGCATTTGAGCACGCGGAATGTGCCGCTTTTCGTCGTCCAGCTGCCGGCGTAGGCGTTCTGCATCCGCGGCGGCTGCGACATCGATATGCCGAACATCGTGACGCACGCGATCCCCGGCTGGCTGCACTTTTCGTCGACGTCTTTGCCGGCGACCGCGCGCGGCGTTTCCGCCACGTCCATAATGTTCATCAGCGCATTGAACGAGATCGTGCGCTTCCCGTCGGACGAAATGTAGGCGGGAACCGATGTCGAATAGAAGAAGCCCGTATCCGGATTGGCTTCGGGACCCGGCGGGCCGGCCGACGCCGTCGACTGACAAGCCCCGAGCACCGCAAAACTTGTGCCCAGCAGCAGCGCCAGACTGTTAGACCGGCCACGGACGCTACGCATTTGTTGCCTCCCCGCTAGAACGCATAAGCTTACGTACGACGCCGTACGCTTGGCAATCCACTTGGCCGCTGCGGGCGCGCCTTTAGCTGGAGACTTGCGCGGGGCGCGCCGGGGCGCGATAGCTTTGCCCCATGAGCAAAGACATCGAACGTTTGGCGGCGCAGCTGCTGCACCATCATGGGGCGGGGCTTCGGCCGGGGGATTCTGTCGTGCCGGGGATTTGGCCGGCGGCCGTGTTTCATCTGCCAGGCGATCCGGCGAAGGCGCCTTATGTCTACGGGCGCTATCACAATCCGAGTTGGGATCCGTTGGAGGCGGCACTCGGCACGCTTGAGGGGGCGGAAGCGCTGATCTTTCCGTCGGGGATGGCGGCCATCGCGGCGGTGATGTTCACGACGGTGAAGGCGGGCGACCGGGTGCTGGTGCCGTCGGACGGGTACTTCGCCGTGCGCGCGCTGGCGGAGCAGTTCTTGGCGCCGCTCGGTGCCGTCGTCGAGATGCGGCCGACGGCGCGGATGCTTGACGGTGGGCTCGAGGGGTTTCGGTTGGTGCATGTGGAGACGCCGTCGAACCCCGGGCTCGATGTTTGCGATCTGCGCGAGGCGGCCGTGCTTGCGAAGGCGGCGGGTGCAATGCTCTGCGTCGACAACACGACGATGACAGCGCTGGGGCAGCGGCCGTTGGAACTTGGCGCGGACATCGTGGTTTGCTCGGACACGAAGGCGGTGAACGGGCATTCGGACGCGCTGCTCGGGCATGTCGCGACGCGGCGCGGCGATCTGATGACGCGGCTTCGGGACTGGCGGAAGTTTTCCGGAACGATCCCCGGCCCGTTCGATGCCTGGCTGGTGTTCCGCGGGTTGGAGACGTTGGAGGTGCGCTACGCGCGGATGTGCGCGACGGCGGCGGTGATCGCGGCGCGGTTGGCGGAACACAAGAGCGTCAGAGCGGTACGCTTTCCGGGGCTGGTCAGCGATCCGGCGCATGCGATTGCGAAGCGGCAGATGACGGGCTTTGGGCACATGATCTCGCTGACGCTGGCCGACGGACCGACGGCGGAGCGTTTCATGACGCAGTGCTCCTTTATTCAGCCGTCGACGAGTTTTGGGGGGGTGAGGACGTGTGCGGAGCGGCGCGCGCGGTGGGGCGATCAGGTGCCGGAGGGCTTCGTTAGACTCTCGGTTGGACTGGAGCCCGCGGAAACGCTCTGGGAGTCCATGGCCGCTGCGCTCTAGCTAATGGCTCTATTCTGCCCTTTTGAGAGAATATTAGACTCGTTGGTCTAATTTTCTTGTGCGCTGGCTTGGCGGAACCTACAAATTTGGACCGTGTAGTCCAGTTGTGAGTTCCATGCGTAAATACGCCCTCCTCGTCATTGGTACGGTCGCCGGTCTTGCCGCGCTCTACGCGTTGGGGATGTGGCTGTTCGTGTGGCGCTTCGAGGTGTCGACCGACGACGCCTATGTGCAGGCCGACATCGCCGCCATCGCGCCGAAGCTGTCGGGCTATGTCGCGGCGATCAAGGTCACCGACAACCAACGGGTTCGGGCCGGGGACGTACTGGTCGAACTCGACACCTCCGACATCAAGCCGCGGGTCGATCAGGCGGCGGCGCTGGTCGAGTCGCGCAAAGCCGGGGTCGCGAACGCGAAGGCGAAGCTCAATCTGCAGCAGTCGGTGATCGGTCAGGCGAATGCCGCGATCGCGAGTGCTGAAGCGGAAGGGGTGCGCAGCCGCAAGGACATCGAACGCTATCGCGCGCTCGCGGGCAAAGGGTGGGTCAGCCGGCAGCGGCTGGAGCTTGCGATCGCGGAGGCGAGCAAGGCCGACGCCGGAACAGACCGGGCGCGCGCCGCGCTGGAGGCGGAGCGTGCGCAAGTTCCGGTGATCGAGAGCGCGTTGCAGCAGGCGGAGGCCGATCTCAAGCAGGCCGAGGCACAGTTGGCGCTGGCGCAGGCGGACCTCGCCAACGCGACGCTGCGGGCGCCGTTCGACGGCGTCGTCGGCAATCGTACGGTGCAGGACGGTCAGTTCGTGCGCGCGGGCGTTCAGGTGATGGCGGTGGTGCCGCTGCCGAACGTCTATGTGGTCGCGAACTTCAAGGAGACGCAGATCCAGAGCATGGTTGCGGGACAAGCGGTCAGGCTTGACGTCGACGCCCTGCCCGGCGTCGACTTGAAGGGAACGATCGAGAGCCTGGCGCCGGCGAGCGGGTCGTTGTTCAGCTTGCTGCCGCCGGAGAATGCCACCGGCAACTTCACGAAGGTGGTGCAGCGCATTCCGATCCGGATTCGCGTTGAGGGAACGGCGGACGAGTTGGCGCGGCTGCGCGCGGGGATGTCGGTTGCGATCACCGTCGACGTGCGCGATCAGCCCAAGACTGAAAGCCAACAGGTCGTCAAATGAGCGGCGCGGCGCCTGCACAGACCGCCGGCGCCGACCTGCCCCCGATCACCGCGCGCGCGCTGATCGGGTTCTTCGCCATGGCGTTCGGGATGTTCATGGCGATCCTCGACATTCAGATCGTCTCGGCGTCGCTGGCGCAGATTCAGGCGGGCCTGTCAGCTTCGGCGGAAGAGATCAGCTGGGTGCAAACGTCGTACCTGATCGCAGAGGTCGTGATGATCCCGCTCTCCGGGTTCTTATCGCGGCTGCTGTCGACGCGGATCTTGTTTTGCGTCTCGGCCGCGTCGTTCACGCTGATGAGCCTTTTCTGCGCGCTCGCGACCACGATCGAGCAGATGATCATTTTTCGCGCGCTGCAGGGTTTCTTGGGCGGCGCGATGATCCCGACGGTGATGGCGGGGTCCTATATCATGTTCGGGCGCGGACGGGCGGCGGGCGTGAGCGTGTTCGTCGGCTTGATTGCGACGCTGGCGCCGACCGTTGGGCCAACGATCGGCGGGATTTTGACCTCGGCGTTTTCTTGGCACTGGCTTTTTCTGATCAACCTGCCGATCGGCATTCTGATCACGGCGATCGTTTGGGCGATCGTCGATTTCGACAAGCCGGACTGGTCGCTGCTTGAGGGGATCGACGTGCTTGGGTTCTCGCTGATGGCGACGTTCTTGGGTTCGGTGGAATACGTTCTTGAGGAGGGCTCGCGGAAGGACTGGTTCGAGGACGGGTCGATCCGCACGTTTGCCTTTGTAGCGGCCGCAGCGGGCGTGGCGTTCTTCATCCGCGTGTTGAGTGCGCGCAATCCGATCGTCAATTTGCGCGTCTTCAAGGATCGAAATTTTTCGCTCGGCGCCGCGTTCGGCTTGGTGCTTGGCATCGGGCTTTACGGAATCGTCTATCTCCTGCCGGTCTTCCTGGCGCGCGTGCGCGGCTATTCAAGTTTGCAGATCGGCGAACTCGTTTTCGTGACCGGTCTGTTTCAGTTCATGGCGGCGCCGCTGGCGGGAACGCTGAGCCGGTTCGGCTATGCGCGCGTCGTGATGATGGTCGGCATAAGCTTGATGGCACTGTCGTGCTTTCAGTTTTCCTTCCTCACGTCGGAGTGGGGGTTTTGGGAGATGCTGATCCCGCAGATGATGCGCGGCGCGGGGCTGATGTTCTGCATGGTGCCGGCGAACGTGATTGCGCTCTCGCGGCTCGATCCGGTCACGCTGAAAGATGCGACTGGATTGTTCAATCTGTTGCGCAATCTGGGCGGGGCGCTTGGGCTTGCGGTGCTCAACACGCAACTGAGCGAGCGCGCCACATTTCACTATCAACGCCTGTCGGAGAACGTGAGCGCCGGTCGCGGCGTTGCGGAGGGTTGGCTGGCGGGGCTTGCCGAACGCTACAGCGGGATGATCCCGGTCAATCCGGAGGATGCGGCGCTCAAAACGATGACGGGCTTTGTGCATCGCGAGGCGCTGGTGCTCGCGTTCGCGGATTGCTTCCTGATCATCGCTATCATCTATGCCGTCGCGCTGCTTTTCACGCCGTTGCTCTCTGCGCCGGCGCACATGGACAGGATCGAGGTCAATGAGTAACCCGGCGCCACGACCGAGCGGCCCCTCCCCGCTGCGCGCGCGGGAGCGGATTCTGACCGCTGCGGCGGAACTGTTCCGCGCGCAGGGCTATGAAGCGTCGATGGATGCGATTGCAACCGCTGCCGACGTGTCGAAGCAGACGCTCTACAATCAGTTCGGCTCGAAGGAAGAGTTGTTCAAGGCGATTATCGCGGCGCGGGCCGACCTTCTGCGCGCGCCACTCAGCGCGGCCGGGCCGGAGCGGCATCCGCGCGAGGTGCTGACCGAGTTTGCGCGGCAGTACTACACGCTCTTCCTTACCCCTAACGGTATGGATTTCGTTCGCATGCTGATCGCCGCCGCGCCGCGGTTTCCGGAAGTGGCGCAAGACTTCTATGATTTGGGTCCGAAGCGTACGCTTTCGCTTCTGACCGAGTGGATGGCGCGCGAGGATCGGCTTGGCCGGTTGGACACGGGCGATCCCGCGCTTGCGGCCGAGCACTTCTCGTCTTTGATCCTTGGGCATTTTCAGCTTCGGGGACTGCTTGGTATCGCGAGCGAGCTTTCGACGGCGGAAATCGAGCGGCGCGCGCGCTTCTGCGCCGATGCGTTCATGCGCGCCTTCGGGCCGTGAATCGCTGCTGTGAATCAGTCGAGTGCAAAAAGGTGCGGAAATCCGCCGCGACTCATGGTTATTTTTTTATTAAGGGACACAGCGTTTGGACTTCTCAGTCCAAAAGTGATTCGGCAGCATGAACCATCGGCGGATCGGGGTGATTCGCCGAGCGGGGGCCAACATGGGTGTGATTGGTGCGATGAGCCGTCATTCAGCAAACGCAGTTTCTCTGAACAACATTCCCGTCTCGCAATCGGCGATCCTTTCGATCCGCGCGCGCATCCTTGAAGCGGCGGCCGAAATGTTCCGGAGCCAAGGCTACGACGTGTCGATGGACGCGATTGCCGGCGCCGCGAACGTGTCGAAGCAGACGCTCTACAACCAGTTCGGCAACAAAGAAGAGCTGTTCAAGGCGATGGTCGCCGATCGAGCCGCCGCGATGCGCGCGCCTTTGCAGGTCCACGCACTGGAACGCCATCCGCGCGAGATGCTGGCGGACGTGGCGCGGCAGTACTACTCGCACGCCTGCACGGCGTACGAGATGGGCTACTACCGCATGATCATCGGCGCCAGCCAACAGTTTCCGGAGATCGGCGAGGCCTACTACGAGGCGGGACCGAAGCAGATTTTGGACGCACTCACGCAATGGATCGGCCGCGAGGAGCGGATCGGACGCCTGGACACCGGCGGCGAACCGCAATACGCGGCGGAGCATTTCTTGGGGCTTGTGACCGCACGCGTCGAAGCGCGCGGGCTTTTGGGCCTGGATATCGAGATGACGCCGACGGAAATCGAGCGGCGCTCACGGTTCTGCTCCGACATCTTCATGCGCGCGTTCGGCCCGTCGCGATTGCATGGGTAGTGCCGCTGCGCTGGTGCCGTGTTGAGCTGGCCTCACACGAAGCCACGAAGATCTGAAGCAAGCACGAAGGAAGGAATTGGGCGCGCTTGGCGCGCCCTTTCTGTTTTCTTCGTGAACCTTGGTGACTTCGTGGCTTCGTGTGAGGCTGACTCGACGCCGCGCCCGCGCTAAAAGGGTCGCTCCACGTAGATGGGGAACCATGACTACATTCGGCCGACAGCTTCGCCCCCTCTGGCACCTCGATCTCGATGGCACCTTTCTCAATCACGGGTCGTTTGGCGCGTGCCCTAAGGACGTGCTGGCCGAGCAGGCGCGGTGGCGTTTGCTCATGGAGCGGCAGCCGGATGAGTTTTTCCGGAAGCTCGTTTCGCCGCGGGTGATGGTGAATGAGCTCCGCGTTGCGGCGGACAAGCTTGGGCGATTTGTCGGGACCGAGGGCGAGAGGATCGCTTTTGTCGTGAATGCGACGGAGGCGGTGAATACGGTGTTGCGCTCGGTCGCGTTCAAGCCGGGCGACGAGATTTTGGTACTCGATTGCGTCTATAACGCGGTGCGGCTTGCGGTCGAGCAAGTCTGCAAGGCGACGGGCGCGAAGCTTGTCAAAGTGGATTTGCCCATTCCGCTGACGGCGAACGACGTGGTCGAGCGGATCATCGATGCGGCGGGGGCGCGGACGCGGCTTGCGATCATCGATCATATCGCCTCGCCGACGGCGGTGCTGTTTCCAGTGGCGGAGATCACGCGCGGGCTGAAGGCGAAGGGCGTGCGGGTGATGGCCGACGGTGCGCACGCGCTCGGGCAACTCGCGCTCGATCTGCCGGCGATCGGGGCCGACTGGTATACGGCCAATGCGCATAAGTGGCTGTTCGCGCCGAAGGGCGCGGCGTTTCTCTATGCGACCGAAGAGGTCGCGGGTGAAACTGCGCCGCTTTCGGTCAGCCATTGGCACGATTTGAAGTTTCCGCGCGCGTTCGACTATGTGGGAACACGCGACGTCACGGCGTTCTTGAGCGTGCCGGCGGCGATCGATTTCATCGAGCGGTTCGGGGCGGCGGCGGTACGCCAACATCTGTTGGAACTGTCGCGGATGGGGACGGAGATTGCGAGGCCGCTCGGGGCGGAACCGGTGGCGCCGGACACGATGTTTGCGGCAATGCGAGCCTATATCTTGCCTCAGCGTCGTGCGGCCGATCCGGACGACGCGCTGCAACTCATGAAGACGATGTGGGAGGCGCACCGCGTGCAGATCGCCTCCTCGGTCTATCAGGGCAAGCTGCTTATGCGGCTCTCCCCGCAAATCTATGTCGAGCGCGCGGACTTTGAGCGCGGCGTCGCTTTGATCGAGCGGCATGGCTGGCCGGGGCGCTAACGGAGGATTCCTGCAATGGCTTACAGAGATACGAGCGGTGGACGGCGCAAGCCGCAGCGCAATGTGCTGGGCGGCGAACTCGCGCTGTGCGGTGGCGATCCGGTGACGGGGTTCTTTCGCGACGGATGCTGCAACACGTCGCCGGAAGATGTCGGTTCGCACACCGTTTGCGCAGTGATGACGGCGGAGTTTCTGGCGTTCTCGAAAGCGCGCGGGAACGATCTGTCGACGCCGATGCCGCAGTACGAGTTCCCGGGACTGAAGCCCGGCGATCGCTGGTGCCTGTGCGCGCCGCGGTGGCAGGAGGCGTTTCTGGCGGGCGCGGCGCCGAAGGTCGTGCTGCTGGCGACGCAGGAAGGCGCGCTGGAGTATGCGGAGCTCGCTGATTTGAAGCGGTTCGCGATCGATTTGAACTAGGGGGACGGCTTGATGCGGAATTGGCTGGGTCGATTCAGCCTCACACGAAGTTCCAAGGGCACCAAGTCTCACGAAGTGGGTTCAATCGCGCGCGCCCGCGCGCAGTCAACGTTCGACGGGGCGCTGCGCGCCGGAAGTGAACAATCTTCGTGAAACTTGGTGCCCTTGGAACTTCGTGTGAGGCTGACTCGACACCGCGCTACAGCGCCGCAGCCAGGAACAGCAGCGCAGCGATGGTGCCGAGGGCGCTGCGGACGGCGTGGAGGTAGCCCCAGCGGACGAGGAGTGGGCGGATGTCCGGGTTGCCGGAGGCGGGTTCAATGGCGATCAGGCGGTGGTTTGTTGGGAAGATGACGTAGATCGTGTAGGGCCAATTCGCGACGATGATCGCGGCGCCTAGGAGCCACTTCCAGTCCCAATCGAAGAAGAACGCGACCACACCGCAGAAGCCGCTGATCACCGCGAGCGAGGCCTGCATCATGAAGCCTGCGTGGTAGGACGGCTTCCATTGCGTGAGCAGCGGGCCGTCCTCGAGCGTCAGGCGCGCGGGATGTTCGGCGACGTTGATGTAGATCGCGGCGCCCGCAAAGGCGGCGGCGAGGGCGAGAGCAAGCAGGCCGAAGATCATGCGTCGAATCCTTGTGCCTTGTGGGGCGACAGTGGTCCCGATCACGGGCCGTTCACAAGGACGAACATCCCTAACCTTGCCCCACGGTCCAGTTTGACCGCCCGGACGAATTTGACTAGCGTCGCGCGCTTATCAGTCGTTGCCCCGTGCGGGCGGCCATCCGGCGGAATAAGATGAGCCAAATCAAAGGGTTAATGCAGGGCAAGCGCGGCCTCATTATGGGGGTCGCGAACGATCGTTCGATCGCCTGGGGCATCGCGAAAGCGGTCCACGACCAAGGGGCGGAGCTTGCGTTCACGTATCAAGGGGACGCGTTAAGGAAACGCGTCGAGCCGCTCGCGACCTCGATCGGATCGAAGATCGTGCTGCCCTGCGACGTGACGGAACAAGGCTCGATGGACGCCGTGTTCGATCACTTGGCAAAGGCGTGGGGCTCGATCGACTTCGTCGTGCATGCGATCGGGTTCTCGAACAAGGACGAATTGCGCGGGCGTTATGTCGATACGTCGCTCGATAATTTTCTGCTGACGATGAACATCTCTTGCTTCTCGTTCACCGCGATTGCGCAGCGGGCGGAGAAGCTGATGACGAAAGGCGGCTCGCTTTTGACGCTGAGCTATTTCGGCGCCGAGAAGGTCATGCCGCATTACAACGTGATGGGCGTGGCAAAAGCGGCGCTTGAGGCGAGCGTGCGATATCTGGCCGAAGACCTGGGCAAGAAGGGCATTCGCGTCAATGCGATTTCGGCCGGGCCGATCAAGACGCTGGCGGCGTCGGGCATCGGCGACTTCCGCTTCATCTTGAAGTGGAACGAGTTGAACGCGCCGTTGCGCCGGAACGTGACGATCGAAGAGGTCGGCAATTCGGGCTTGTATTTGCTCTCCGATCTCGGCCGCGCGGTGACAGGCGAAGTGCATCACGTCGATGCCGGCTATCACACGGTGGGCCTTGCCGCGGTCGAGAAGGTGCACGAGAGCGCCGCGCTCCTGACGACGCTGTCGCCGGACGAATGACGCCGCACACGATTTACTTCGTGCGGCATGGCGAGACGGAATGGAATACCGAGCGGCGCTGGCAGGGGCGAAAAGACAGCCCGCTGACCGAGACCGGGCGCGAGCATGCGCGGCGTAACGCTGAAACACTTGCCATCGCCGCGCCGAACATCCTGACCTTACCCTTCGTGTCGAGCCCGCTTGGCCGGGCGCGCGAGACGATGGGCATCATACGCAGGCACTTGGACTTGCCTCACGACGACTACGCGGTCGACGAGCGACTTGCGGAGCTGGCGTTCGGTGGCTGGGAAGGCATGACGGCGCGCGAGATCAAGGCTGCCGCGCCTGAGGCCTGGGCCAAGTTCGAAGCGGCGCCCTGGGAAGGCGCACCCGACGGGGAAAGCTACGCACAGATGGCGGCGCGGCTTGCGGCTTGGGTTGGTTCACTCGAAGGTGACGTCGTCGCGGTGGCGCATGGTGCGGCAGGCCGGGCGCTGCGCTGCTTGAATTTGGGCCTTCCGGTTCAAGAAATGCCGCGCTTTGAAGCGACCGAAAACGACCGCGTTTACCGCCTTAGCAATGGGACGGAGGCGGTGCTCTAGGTTGGCCTACCGCTCGGCTGTGGACTCGGTTAGACGTATCACCCTCTTGTGTCATGGTCCGCGTAGGCGGACCACCCACGACTTATCTCACGCGAAGCCGCGAAAACGCGCGAAGGCAAGGCGCGAACGTCTCCTTTGCGAACTTCGCGGCTTCGCGTGAGATAAACTGAATAGCCACAGCAAAAGAAGTCGTGGGTGGTCCGCCTACGCGGACCATGACACAATTTTGTTGAAGTGGCGGATTCGACTGAGCGAAGGCAGGCATGTCGCACAACACCTATGGCCATTTGTTTCGTGTCACGACCTGGGGCGAGAGTCATGGGCCGGCGCTTGGGTGCGTTGTCGATGGGACGCCGCCTGGGATTGCTTTGAGCGAGGCCGACATTCAGCCGTGGATGGAGAAGCGGCGGCCAGGGACGTCGAAGTTTGTGACGCAGCGGCAGGAGACGGATGTCGTCAAGATCCTCTCGGGCGTGTTTTCGGACGACGCGACCAAGGGCCAAGTGACCACCGGCACGCCGATCGCGCTGCACATCGACAATGTCGATGCGAAGTCGAAGGACTACGAGGGGATCAAGGACAAGTTCCGGCCCGGTCACGCGGACTATGCCTATTTCATGAAGTATGGCGTACGCGACTATCGCGGCGGTGGGCGACAAAGCGCGCGCGAGACGGCGGCGCGCGTGGCGGCGGGTGCGATTGCGCGCAAGGTGCTGGATCACATCGTGCCGGGCGGGGTGCGGATTCGCGGTGCGCTGATTCAGATTGGACCGCACGCGATCGATCGGGCGAACTGGGATTGGGCGGAGATCGAGCGCAATCCGTTTTGGTCGCCGGATGCAAAGGCGGCAGCGCTATGGGAGAGTTATCTCGATGAGCGGCGCAAGGCGGGTTCCTCCTGCGGCGCGATCATTGAGGTTGTGGCTGAGAACGTGCCTGCTGGCCTCGGCGCGCCGGTATACGGCAAACTCGATGCGGACCTCGCTGCGGCGATGATGTCGATCAATGCGGTCAAAGGCGTCGAGGTCGGCGACGGCTTCGCCTCCGCCGCGCTGTCGGGCGAAGAGAACGCGGACGAGATGCGGATGGCGGGCGGCAAGCCTTCGTTCCTTTCGAACCATGCTGGCGGCGTGCTCGGCGGGATCTCGACCGGGCAAGATGTCGTCGTGCGCTTTGCGGTGAAGCCGACGTCGTCGATCCTCACGCCACGCAAGACGATCACGCGCGACGGCCAAGACGCCGATGTCCAAACCAAAGGCCGCCACGACCCCTGCGTCGGGATTCGCGCGGTGCCGGTGGGCGAGGCTATGATGGCGGCGGTGCTGGCGGATCACTTGCTGAGGCACAGAGGACAGGTGGGGTGATGAGGAGAGCATTCGCCTTCCTCCTGGCAGCGATGGCTGTGGGCGGGAACGCCGAAGCAAATGAACCACATTGGCAAGCGTCACCACGGATTGTTGTCGAACTCTCCGAACACCGCTACGCGTTGATTAGCGTAAGCAACGTCGAAGATCGCGACATCTGTCGCAACGACTCGGAGTGGCCCGGTATTGACGGCCGCTTGACTGGCGATGATTTCGTCGTCCGCGGAGTCTTGGATCAACGGTGGTCATACAGTGGTGTTTTGATCTACCCATCCCGTAAGCTTCTGAGGTTGAAGCCCCGAGAGTCGATTGCGACGAAGGTCGACCTTTTACAGTACTATCGAAGCGACAAAGAGGGTGACAAAATCGTGGCTGTTGAGTGGATGAACTTTGGATTCATTTACTGCGACATCAAGGCGAGATGACCAGATGAGCCTCGACGATCTTTTTGGAAAGCCCAAGCGGAAGACGAAGCGTAAACCGGCGAAGAAGCGGTCGGCGTTGGAGAAAGCGCTGGGCGTGCCAGCGCCGCGCAAACGGCGGAAGCCACAGAGCGTCGCGAAGAAGGTCGAGAACGCCGTCGAGCGTGCGGTCAGCGATGCAGTTGGCGATATGGTGGCGGCGGCGATTAAGAAGATTACGGGTTAGGCTAAGGGCCTCCCCCTGCCCCTCATGTGTCATGGTCCGCGAAGGCGGACCACCCACGACTTTTCTCACGCGAGGAGCACGTCAGTGTTTCGCACGCGGAGGCGCGGAGCGCGCGGAGGAACGATCGCATCTTGCCGTCCTACTCCGCGCCCTCCGCGCCTCCGCGTGCGATAGCTTGCTGTAAGCGCCGCTCAAGTCGTGGGTGGTCCGCCTTCGCGGACCATGACACCTAATGTGGAGTGGTTGGGGTCAGAGTGGTTTGGTGAAGCTCACGACTTTCGACAGGAACGCCGGCGTGTCGGTGCGCTTGTTTAGGCCTGCCGCTTCGAACGCTTCCGCGATGTTCCAGGTGAGGTAGCTCTCGTAGTAGGGCTCGTGGAAGGCTTGGGGGAAGAATTCGGTTAGCGCCTCGAAGCCTTTGGTGTCGCCGGGTTGGATGCTGTCGACGAGGACAAAGAGGCCGCCGGGTTTTAGGACGCGGGCGATTTCGGTGGCGACAATGGTGCGGATTTTCGGCGGGAGTTCGTGGAAGAGGTAGATGCAGGTCACGATGTCTTGGCTGGCGTCGGCCACGGGTATCGTTTCGGCGTTTGCCTCCAAGAACATCACGTCGCGCCAGGGTTTGAGCAACTTGCGGGCTTCGTCGAGATAGGCCGGCGAAAGGTCCAACGCGGTGACGGGGAGGCGCGGCCAGTTGTCTTTCACGAACGTGAGGAAGCGCGCTGTGCCGGTCGCGACGTCGAGCAGCTTGATGCGGCGTTGGTCCCTGCCCTTCAGGTATTCGGCGATCGGCGCCAGGGCTTGGCGGCGCATCGCGTCGGCGGTGCCGCCGAACAGGGTTTCGACTTGGAAGTCGTAGAGCTTCGCCGACTCCTCGGTCAGCCAGCCGCCGGTTTGATAGTGGAAGTTTTGCAGGTAGTAGCGCGGGAAGTTCTTGCGCGCTTCTTCGCTCAAGACTTCGCTGTGCACGTGGTCGCGCCGGCGGCGCGCAACTTCGGGCACGTCGCGTAGGAATTGGAGCGAGCGGCTGAGCGTCTTGAAAGCGGAGCGGTCGAGGGCAGCGGGGGCGGCGTAGAGACCGGCTTCGATGTTTTGCCAATCGCGCTCGAACAGCGCCTGCATCTCGCGCAGGAAGAGGTCGCGGTTGGGGTAGTCATGTTCGACCGTCACGCCCTCTTGCGCGAATGCCGTGCGGCGGCCGAGACGGTTCGCGAGCAGATGATGGCCGCCGTACCAGGCGACGCGCGCGGTCTGGCTCAAGCGATAGGCGGTGCGGGTCAGCGGGTTCGCCATCCGTTATCTCCGCTCGAAGAGTG
>CAZJOM010000029.1:0-18639 GCA_964547645.1 uncultured Flavobacteriaceae bacterium | reverse complement strand
TGTGTGGCGTCCAGAGGAATTGGTCGATTGGCGTTACGCGGGTGAGCGCGTAGCCGCCGTCGATGAGTATACGCGCATCTCTGGCAAAGGTCGCGGGGGCGCAGGAGACGGCGACGATGCGCCGGACTTTGGAAAGCGCCAGTTGCTCGCTCTGCGCTTTGGCGCCGGCACGGGGCGGGTCGATGGCGACGGCGTCGAAGGCGTCGAGTTCGCGGGGCTGGAGCGGGCGGCGGAAGAGGTCGCGGCGCTCGGCGGTGATGGGCTTCAGACCCTTCGCGTTGCGGGCGGCGGCGGTGAGGGCCGCGATCGCGTCGGCTTCGCTGTCGAAGGCTGCGACGGCACTGCGCTGCGCGAGGGCGAAGGTGAACGTTCCGCAGCCTGAGAACAGGTCGGCGGTGCGCTTGGCGGGGCCCACGCCTTCGACGACGAGCTCTTGCAACGCGCGCTCGGCCTCCGGCACGGCTTGCAGGAAGCTGCCCGGTGGCGGCGTGACCTCGGCGCCGGCCCAGCGGATCAGCGGCGCGTGGGATTGGGCGATGAGTTCGCCGTTGATCGTCAGGCGTGCGAGGCCGAGCGTTACGGCAAACGTGGCGAGGCGCGTGCGCAAGGCACCGTCGAGCGTCATCCGGCCGACGCCGACCGACATATCGATGCCGTTGTCGGCGCGCGTAACGTCGATCTCGGCGCGGGCGTGTTCGGGCAGGATGGGCGCGAGCGCTACACGCAGCTTTGCCACGAGCGCGAAAAGGTCCGGATGCAGGACATGGCATTCGGCCATGTCGACGATGTGGTGGCTGCCGCGCTCTTGGAATCCGATCATGACCGCGCCTTCCACTAGCTTGGCGGTGAGGACGGCGCGGCGGCGCGTGCGCGGCGGGATCGTGACGAGTGGGGCGATGTCGATGTCGCCGAGGCCACGTTGCGCTAGCGCCTGGGCGACTTGATCGCGCTTCCATTCGCTGTAGGCGCTAGGCTCCAGATGCTGCAAGACGCAGCCGCCGCAGACCGTGAAGTGTTTGCACGGTGGCGTCGCGCGCGTGGGGCCGGGGGAGATGATGTTGACGAGTTTGGCGCGGTCGCCGTCAACCTCGACCTTCACGCGGTCGCCGGGGACGGTGAAGGGGACGTAGATACCCTCCGCCGTTTCGCCATCGCCTTTGTGGCCGATGCGGAGGATGTCGAGGGCGCGCGTGTCGGGAATGCTGTCGTAGATGGTCATCGGACGAAATCTATCCGTCATGGCCGGCTAAAGCGAAGCGCGAGCCGGCCACGCAGTGTCGCAGGCTACGCGCGCAGCGTGCTCACCGCCGCTTGGCCCAATGCCGTTAGCGCGGTGGCTACGATGTGGGGGGCGTTCAGTTCGGCGAGGTCGTACTGCTTTTGCGGCGTGTCGTGGTCGATGTACGTGTCGGGCAGTGTCATCGGGCGGAACTTGCAGCCGCGGTCGAAGAGGCCCGCTTTCGCCATGAACTGCATCACATGGGCTGCGAAGCCGCCGATGGCGCCCTCCTCCACCGTGATCAGGACTTCATGGTTGGCGGCGAGACGGCGGATAAGGTCTTCGTCGAGCGGTTTGCAGAAGCGCGCGTCGGCCACCGTGGTGGGCAGGCCGCGAGAAGCAAGATCGTCGGCGGCCTTCAGTGCTTCGGCGAGGCGGGTGCCGAAGCTTAAGATCGCGATCTTCGAACCTTCGCGGATGATGCGGCCTTTGCCGATTTCGAGCGGTGTGCCTTTCGCGGGCAGTTCGATGCCGACGCCTTCGCCGCGCGGGTAGCGCACGCTGGATGGGCAGTCATCGATCGCAACTTGGGTTGCCACCATGTGGCGCAGTTCGATTTCGTCGCTGGGCGCCATCACGACCATGCCGGGCAGCGTCGCCATGAACGTTGTGTCGAACGAGCCCGCGTGCGTTGCGCCATCGGCGCCGACGAGGCCGGCGCGGTCCATCGCGAAGCGCACGGGCAGTTTCTGGATCGCGACGTCGTGGACGACTTGGTCGTAGGCGCGCTGCAGGAATGTCGAATAAATCACGGCAAAGGGTTTGAAGCCTTCGGTCGCGAGGCCGGCCGCGAAGGTGACGCCGTGTTGTTCGGCGATGCCGACGTCGAAGCAACGTTTCGGGAAACGCTTTTGAAACAGATCGAGGCCGGTGCCGGACGGCATCGCAGCGGTGATCGCCACGACCTTGTCGTCGGCTTCCGCTTCGGCGATCAAGCTTTCGGCGAAGACCTTCGTGTATTGCGGCGCGTTCGACTGCGTTTTCTTTTGCGCGCCGGTGATGACGTCGAACTTCACGACGCCGTGGTACTTGTCGGCGGAGTTCTCGGCTGGGCCGTAGCCCTTGCCCTTCTTCGTCACGACGTGGACCAGGATCGGGCGGTCGATCGGCTGATCGCGCACGTTCTGGAGCACGGGCAGAAGGTGGTCGAGATTGTGGCCGTCGATCGGGCCCACGTAATAGAGGCCAAGTTCTTCGAACAGCGTGCCGCCCATCCAATAGCCGTGCGCGTAGCGTTCGGCCCGGCGAGCGCTTTCTTCGACGAAGTGCGGGAACTTCTTCGCGAGTTGCTTGGCGAAGTTGCGCAGCGTCGTGTAGCCCTCGGACGAAACCATGCGCGAGAGATAGGCGCTCATGCCGCCGACCGGCGGGGCGATCGACATGTCGTTGTCGTTCAAGATCACGATGAGGCGCGAGCGCGCGGCGCCGGCGTTGTTCATCGCCTCATATGCCATGCCGGCCGACATCGCGCCGTCGCCGATCACGGCGATGATGTTGCGCTTTTCGCCCTTCAAGTCGCGGGCGACCGCCATGCCGAGAGCGGCGGAGATCGAGGTCGACGAGTGCGCGGCGCCGAACGGATCGTATTCACTCTCGCTGCGCTTCGTGAATCCGGAGAGGCCGCCGCCCATTCTGAGCGTGCGAATGCGATCCCTGCGGCCGGTCAGGATTTTGTGCGGGTAGGCTTGATGGCCGACGTCCCAGATCAGGCGGTCGTGCGGCGTGTTGAACGTGTGGTGGAGCGCGACGGTCAGCTCAACGACACCGAGCCCCGCGCCCAGATGGCCGCCGGTGACGGAGACGGCGTCGATCGTTTCGGTGCGCAACTCATCCGCGAGTTGCTTCAGCTGCTCGCGCGTCAGGCCGCGCATGTCGGCGGGCGTTTTCACGCTGTCGAGAAGTGGAGTGTTCGGAGCCATTGGACCTGAGGATTCGCCCGCCATTTCCGCGATTAGAACGTAGTGCAGCGTGACCTGCAATTATTGCGGCATTTAGGCACGTCGATTAACGACATAGGTCGCCAATCCGCGGAGAAGGTCCGCCTTTTCATCAAAGACATCAAGGTGCTGCGCGGCCTGCGTGGCGAGCAGTTGCGCCTGGGCGCGTGCGCGTTCGACACCAAGAACTGTGACGAACGTCGCCTTCCCTGCTTTTTGGTCTTTGCCAGCCGCCTTTCCCATCACCTTTGGGTCGCCTTCCACGTCCAGAAGATCGTCGGCGATTTGGTAGGCGAGGCCCAGATCCTGCGCGTAGTTGACGAGCGATTGGCGCAACTGTGGGGAGGCCTTGCCCATGATCGCACCCGCCTCGCAGGCGAACGCGATCAGCGCGCCAGTCTTCAGGCGCTGCAGTCGCGTGATGTGGCCGATGTCGCTGATGTCGCCTTGGGCGGCAATGTCGATCATCTGGCCCCCGACCATGCCATTGTGCCCCGACGCATGCGCGAGGCGCGCGACGAGTTCGGCGCGCACATGCGGATCGGGGTGGATCTCGTGACCGGCGAGTAGCGCGAAAGCATGCGTGAGGAGAGCGTCGCCGGCCAGGATCGCCGTCGCTTCGTCGAACTTCTTGTGCGTCGAGGGTTGGCCGCGGCGCATGTCGTCGTTGTCCATCGCGGGCAGATCGTCGTGCGCCAGCGAATAGGCGTGTACGCATTCGACGGCGGCGGCGGCGCGTGAGAGCGCGCGGCGGTCGACGCCGAATTGGCGCCCAGCCTGCAGCACCAGGAACGCGCGAATGCGTTTGCCGCCGCCGAGCGTGGCGTAGCGCATCGCCTCGATCACGCGCGCTTGCGGGCCCATCGGTTCCGGCAGGCATTCGTGCAGCGCATCTTCCATGAAGGTGGCGACTTCATTCAGGGCGGGCTCGATGGCGGCGAGAGTCATGGCGCTACTTCTGATCGAAGGGGGCGGTCGAGGCGGCACCGCCCGGCGCGATCACAATCTTCTCGATCCGCGCTTCGGCGTCTTTCAGCTTCGCCTCGCAATGCGCCTTCAGGGCCGTTCCCTTTTCGTAGATCGCGATCGAGTCCTCGAGATCGACTTGACCCTTCTCCAGGCGCTGGACGATTTCTTCGAGCTGCTTCAGCGCCTCTTCGAACGTCAGGTCGGCGATCTTCTTGTCTTCTTTTGCCATCGGGGGTTCCACAGCGGTCCGTTGAGCGCGGTCTATAATGGTTTGGGCGGGGTTGGTCGAGCGTTTCGGCCGCCCTCTTAGGTGTCATGGTCCGCGCAGGCGGATCACCCACGACTTTTCCCCCAACGCACACAGAAATCGTGGGTGGTCCGCCTGCGCGGACCATGACATTTTGAAGAGGGACTAGACAGTCGAGGCAATCATGACCGGCGAGCAGCGGTTTGAGTTTCAGGGCGCCGATGGGGCGCGGGTTGCGGCTTATCGTTGGCCGGCGGTGGGGCCGGCCAAAGCGGTGCTGCAGATTTCGCATGGGATGGGCGAGCACGCGCTCAGGTACGCGGCGCCGTTGCAGCCACTGCGCGAGGCGGGCATCGCGATCTATGCGGAGGACCATCGCGGGCATGGGCGCACGGCCACGGCGGGCAAGCTCGGCGATTTCGGGCCGGGTGGGTTTGCGTCGATCGTCGATGACATGGCGCGGCTGAGCGAGATTGCGCGGCGCGAGAATCAGGGCAAGAAACTGATCTTGCTCGGGCATTCGCTGGGCTCGTTTGCGCTGCAGATTTATCTCGTGAAGCACAGCGCGCTGATCGATGCGGCGGTGCTGTCGGGGTCGGCGGCGCTCGACCTGCTGCCGCCGCCCGATCCGGAGGGTGGGTTGAAGTCGTTCAACAAACCGTTCGAACCCGCGCGCACGCCGTTCGACTGGCTGAGCCGCGATCCGGCGGAAGTCGACAAGTACATCGCCGATCCGCTGTGCGGGTTCGATGCGACGCCGGAGTCGCTGATGAGCATCTTCACGGCAGCGCAGGTGACGTTCGAGCCGGACGCGTTGAAGCGAATCCGGCCGACGTTGCCGATCTATCTCTTCGCCGGCGACAAGGATCCGCTGAACAGCGGGCTTGCAGGGTTGACGCCGCTGGTGGACCGCTATCGCGCCGCCGGCATCAAGGACGTGACGCACGACTTCTACACCGGCGGGCGACACGAAATGCTGAACGAAACGAACCGCGCGGAAGTGGTCGCAAATCTAGGACGGTTTATCGCGCGAGTGGCGTCAGCCTAGAAGAACGGGCACACCTGAGAGCGCGGTCTTCCAGCCCGCTCCTGCAAGCGCCTCTTCCGCACCGCGCGACGAGAGTCAGAAAGAGCGGGCTGGAAGCCCGCGCTCCCGGGTGTACCACGGTTTCGAGATCACCGCGCGTTCGCGTCGTATTCCATGGCGCCGACGATGTTGCCTTCGGGGTCTTCGAAGAAGAAGAGTTTGCCGACGCCAGCGATGACGGAGCGGGGCATGACGATTTTGCCGCCGGCCTTTTTGATCGCGGCTTCGGCTTTTTCGCTGTTGTCGACGGCGAGCGTGCATTCGAGGCCAAAGATTGATTTGCCCGGAACGATATCGCGGCGCTGTTGCAGGCTTGCGAACATGTTCGCCGGGCCGCCTGCGCCTTGGATCATGTAGAAGCCGGGCGGACCCCAGGACTGAAACGACCAACCGAAGACGCCGGCGTAGAATGTCTTCGCGCGCTCCATGTCGTTGGCGTTGATCGAGAAGTGGGCGAGGTGGGCCATAGACAGACTCCAGATTTCAGAATTCAGATGTCAGACTGCGCGCTTTGACGTCTGATTTCTGCCATCTGACATCTGAACCGTCTTGCGATATAATGCCAATAAATGTCCCAATTGCGCCAAGCGAAGATTCCGGCAAAACCCGATGGCTCGGTGTGGGTGCGTACCTACCCTGTGCGCTTCACGGCCGACTATGCCAGCGCGCCGCATGGGCATGACTGGCATCAGCTGAGTTACGCGTCAGCCGGCGTGCTGCGCGTTGCGACCGCAGACAGCGCGTGGATCGTGCCACCGCACAGGGCCGTGTGGATTCCGGCCGGAGTCGAGCACCGTGAAGAGATGCGGGGACAGGGAACGATGCGCTCGCTCTATTTTGCGACCGGCATCGCTCGTACCCTGCCTGCTTCCTGTTCGGTGCTGAACGTGCCGCCGCTGCTCAGGGAATTGATCTTGGAGGCGAGCACGCACGGCGTGCTCGATGCCGCGGTGCCGGCGCAGAAGCGGTTGGCGCAGGTGATCGTCGACCGGATCGCGCTGCTTGAGCCGGCACCGGCGCAGAAGTTGCCGATGCCGCGCGATCCGCGCGCGCTCAGCATTGCGCTGCGGCTGCAGAAGAACCCGGCGAACGACGAGGATCTGGAACGGTTAGCGCGGCGCGCGGGGGCGAGCAAACGTACGGCGCAACGCCTGTTCACGGCCGAGACCGGGCTCTCGTTCGCGCAGTGGCGGCAGCGGATGCGGTTGCTCTGCGCGGTCGAGCGGTTGGGGGCCGGGCGTAGCGTGACGGATGCGGCGCTGGACGTGGGTTACTCCAGCGTCAGCGCGTTCGTGTCGGCGTTCGGGCAGGAATTCGGCGTGACGCCGGGGCAGTTCGCGAAAGGGTGACGGGCGCGGCTGGCGTGCGGCGGGTGAGTTGCGGCACTCTTCAGGGTGTTCGATTCGGAGGATCTGTTATGCAGCGATTGGCGTTCATTGCGTTGCTGCTGGTTTGCGCTGGGTCGGCTGTTGCGGCAACCGCCTGGACTCGTGCGGGTTGGTATCGGATCGAGATTTTTCCGGCGCTCGCGATCCAAGCCGGGCCCTTCGTCAGCGCCAAGGCGTGCGGCAAGACGTTGCCGAAGGCCGACGACAATGGCGTCGTGCGCTGCGGGCGTCTCAAGAAGGCCGGTGACGAGATCGACGTCGCACTCGCGTTCTTTGCCGATGCGATCAAGGAAAACCCGCGCGATGCGGCAGCGATGAACTATCGCGGCCTGCTATTCGCGCGGCGCGGCGAGTACGACAAGGCAATCGCCGAGCACACTGCCGCCATCAAAGCCGCGCCCGACGACTATTGGGGTTTCGTGTTCCGCGGCAACGTCTATCAAAAGCTCGGCCGGAAGAAAGAAGCCGAAGCCGACTTCCGCGAGGCGCTCGGCCGCCACCCGGGGGACGAGCAGACAGTGGCGAAGCTGGAGGCGCAGTTGAGGGAGTTAGGCGTGGAGCCTTGATTATCTCAGGATGTGCTATGTCCCTGAAACGACAAGGCCGCCCTGTTCTGAACATGCTCTTAAGTCAGCAGGGCATCATAACCTGCCCGCGCCCGTTCGACTCTCATTTCGTGACCAGCCAGGCACGGCTCCACAGGCGGTATATGCGGTGTTCGCCGTTCTCGACCCAGAGGCCGAACGACAGCGCCTCCTTAGCCCAATCGCCGTCGCCGCCCGCGAGGCCCGATAACTTGCCGCTGAACGTGTCGTCGTCGTTCCAATGCTTCTTCTCGCGGGCGATGAACGCCTTGACGATCGCGCTGACGCTCGCCGGGTGTGGCGGAAGCACTTCTTCCGGCTTTGCGCGAAAGACGTATCCGAGCAAGGGATGCGGCATCATCCGAACCTGGTGGAGGTAGCACTCCGCTTCCGGGTCGTCCGCACCGCCGCAGAACACGGCGAACTCCGCGTCATTGGCGTCGATGCCGACAGCGCGCAGCATGTCATCAACAATCTTGTCCGAACGCGGGTCGTCAAAATAGACGACGCCGCCACGCGGCAACGTGCGCGGCGCGTTGCGGACGATGTCGCCATGCTGGCCGCGCCAACCGTAGACCGACTGTGCGTCGGCGGCCGCCTGAACGTCGCGGTCCCAGGGACGGACGACGAGCGGCGTGGAAAATCCATATCCTTGGGGGAGAGGCTGCGAGAAGTCCGCCGGGTCGAAAGACAAAGGGCGGTTCGGCCAGCCGGCCGGATACACTGAGCAATGCGCGCTCAGATCGCGACGAAGCGCCTCGGTGTCGATTGCGGCATCTGTCACGGGCTACGTGTCCTTTGCGAGTTTCAGGATGCGGCTGTTGCTTTGAGCGCGGCGACCGGGTTGGCCAAACCGTGCTTCGCATAGGGGGCGTTGTCCAGGGCATCGGCGACATTGCCAAGGCGCTCGAGAACGATGCGGGCGATCATTGCGTCGGTTGTGCCATGGCGCTTGCGCTCCTCGCCCACCGCGCCCGCGACATAGAGGGCACGCTTGGCCGCGTCCTCGATGGCAGACGCTTGCACGCGAATGGCGCGCAACGTATTCGCATCGAGACGCTCGCGTTCGGCCGCCAGCCAGAGTGTGCCGATGTCGGACGCCGCGCGGGCGCCGACGAGAACGGTCGCCATCGCCTCGGTCCAACTCAGTTTGCCGCTGCTATAGTCGGTGCCGGGCGGGCGTTTTTCCCAGTCCCAAACCCTGGTGATGAAGGCGAACGGTACATTCTTGTCTGCGTCGGGGGTAAGGCTGAAGCAATAGGCCGCACGCGCGCCGTCGGCGCTCTCGCGCAGCAGGTAGACGAGCTTTCGCTCAGCAGACGTCATTCTCTGCCAGAGCGTGTCCGGGCTCGCCTCGATCACCGCAACCTTCACCAGCTGGGCGTAGGGCAGAACGATGGCGCCGCTTTTGGCGAGCGCCGACCGGATGGTGCTTGGAATCTCCGGTCGCACGGCCGCAGCTTGCACGTGCTGGTGCCCGCCTTCATGTTCGTCCGACAAGAGCTCCTCCAAGTGTTCAAGGGCCTTGCCCGCCGATTCGGCGATTTCTTTGTCGGCGCCCGTCATGAAGTGCGCCTTCAGATCGAAGTCGACGGATAGCATTGCTACATGCGCCGCGACGACTGTCTTAAGGTCTCTTCCGACTTCCGCCAGTACGGCCTTGGTCGTGTTCGGCAAGAATAGAATTCCATCGCGGTAGGCGACGACACGACCCATCGGCAAGCCACGTGAACGTTCGCGGTAGGGTAGCGACGGCTCGTATTCGAGAGGCAATACGTTTCCAAGATCGGCGGCGAGCGCGCGATCGGGCTTCAGACCCCAAAGAAAAAAGTCCCTGGGCGGCGGATGGCGAACAATTTCGGCGACGGTCGGTACCGGCACGGCCGGGCAGCGCGGTACAGTGAAAGCGTGGAGTTCCCGGTGTGTCGTCATCGATCCGTCTCCAATCTCATCAACCGGTCGCGAATTTCCATGAGGATGCGGCCAGCCCAGTTCCGTCCGTCGCCGTCCTTGCCGGTACCCCAGAACAGTTCGAAAGGAGAGTCCTCCTCAAGCTGCGCGGGATGGGTCGCGACCAAGCGTGCGCCAAGGTCGGCGTGTTGCGTGAACTTGGCTAGATCAGCGCGACGCATGATGTCCAGCTTCACATCGTCCCAATCGTCACGCGGCAAAGCGGCGTTCTTGCGGAACCAAGATTGGAACGAGATGCGCCGCGGCGCACGGGGCGGCGCCGCGAGCCGCTTGGCCATGCCGGCCGACTTTGCCGCGCGCACTGCGGCGCGGTAGGCGGGATCGAACGACTTTTGCGCCTGATAATAGTGCTCGACCGTCGGCCAGATATCACCGTCGAGCTCGATTGGCGCCGGATGAAAATGCGAAAGAAAGCCGAACGCCACGCGGTCGCGCGCGAAATAGAGGATGCGGCCGTCCGCCGGGATCGGCGCGGCGGCCTCGTGGAACATTGCCGTTTCGGTTTGCTCCCTCATCGACACCCCGTTCGGCACCCTATCCGATTGCGGTTGCTGGGCACCACCATCAAGCATGTGCCACCCAGCCGCTCCATGCTAACGCACTAGCCGCGGGGCGGCGATGCACCGTAGCGGCAACGTCTATCAAAAGCTGGCCGCAACCGAGGGCCGCGCCGACGGTGGCCAAGCTGAAGGCGCAACTGAAGGACTTGGGGGTGGGGGCCGTAGACGTTGGGTCTAGGTGCTACGTGTCCCTTGAATTCTGCCGAGCGTATACCGTTCTGGTCCCCCTCTCGATCCCTTTTTTGCCCGACAAACCTTCGCTCTGAACGAAGCGTGGGAAGCGTTCGGATGTGCTATGGTGCGCGAGCGCTATAATGCGTGACTCGCAACGCGAGGGAGGAATACATGACACTCACGACGCTAATTGTGTGGCTGGTCATCGGCGGGGTTGCAGGGTGGCTTGCCGGTGTGATCGTTCGCGGCGGCGGCAGCGACGTCGTCACCAACATCGTCGTCGGCATTGCCGGCGCCTTCATCGGCGGTTGGCTGCTTAGCGCGCTTGGCATCTTCGTCTTGGGCGGCATCTTGGGATCGATCGTTTCCGCAACCGCGGGGGCGGTCGTTCTGCTGCTGATCCTACGCATATTGCGTCGCGCCTGACGCCGCGTGCACGAAGTCGGCGAACGCCGGCAACAAGCGCCACGTTTGGTGGAATCGGGGTATCGCTGACGTGGTGAGATCAGCCCGAAGGCAATCGTGGCCGCGGGCGGTGGCAACTGCGTTGCAGCCCAAGGTGATGGCGGATCAGGCACCCCCTACCCACGACCGGGGCTTTACGCCCGCGAGACCGAAACTATCACGATAATGTTTCGGTAACCCCGCCTTCACCTCAGACTTTGGCGAAATGGCCGATCGAGCTCATTACAGGAATAGCCGTTCTTTTAGACTTTTTGTGGTCCAATTTATCCATGACGACCGCGAATAGAGACCACAGCATCGTGCAATCCCCTGGGGCGGGCGGAAGCCCCCGCCCGCGGTTTGTTCGCGACCTGCATTTGAACTTCGTAACGCCGCCGCTGCAGCGGTTGCTCGCTCTTTGGGATGCAAAGCGCGGCGCGTGTCGTTTTCCAAGCCGCGACGCGTTCAGTTTGCGGGACCTGAGCTTCGTTCTACCCAACCTCGCCTTGATCGATCTGTCCTCTGAAGGCTCGCGACCGAGGTACCGGGTTCGCTTGATGGGCGGGCAACTCGACACCTACTTTGGTCCGCTCACCGGCAAATATATCGACGAGGCACTCCCAACATACACGGTAGAGAAATGGGCCTCGATCTGGCAGGCCACCGTCGAAGCGGAACAGGCCCTGCGTTCCATCGGTCCCGTCGAGATCGAAGGAAAGGATTTCTACGTCTTCGAAGGATTTTGCGCGCCGCTCGGACTGGACGGGGCGCCGCCAACGATGTTGATGGTGGCCACGTTCTTCCACGCCCTGGAAGACAAGAAGTTCGGTGCGCCAGGCGAGATTACGGCGCGCCTCATCAACGAGCTCGAAGGCGAACTGCCGGCTAAATGATTGCTGCCGCGCCGGCGCCATCTCCCGGCTGACGTGTTCCCGAAATTCTGTACAATACGCCCACGGGGCCAATGCGGCGCTCCGGCATTCTCACGCTGAGCCAAGCCACCGATGCCGCAAGAAAGAGGAACACCGATGCGCGTGCCGCCGCAAAAATTCGTCCATGTCGTCTACCGCACCCGCCGATTTGCGGAGATGCTGGCCTGGTACGAGACGGTGTTCGACGCGAAGGTGCAGTATCAGGATCCGGCACTGGCCTTTCTGACCTATGACGACGAGCACCACCGCTTTGCCTTTGCCAATCTCGACGTGATTCAGCCCGGCGCGCCTGAGCCGGCGAAACGCGGACTCGTGGGCGTCGATCATGTCGCCTACACGTACGGCTCCGTGAACGAGCTCTTCGAGAACTACGCCTGGCTGAAAGAGCGGGGGATCAAGCCCTATTGGTGCATCCATCACGGCGTGACACTGTCGATGTACTACGCCGACCCCGACGGCAATCAGATGGAATTCCAGGTCGATTGCTTTGCGACCGCCGAAGACGCGAACGCGCTAATGCACAGCCCGCGCTGGGGCGTGAATCCAATCGGCGTCGAATACGACCCCGACGCGTGGCTCACCCGCCTGCGCGCCGGCACGCCGCCGTCAGAGCTGCTCGAGCGGAAGTCGGATCTTCCGGTCTCGCCGATCCGCGGCGCAATGCAATTGGCCTGAGCATTTGGGGTCAGGTGGCGTTCTCGCCAATCAAGGGGGTAAATGTCCCCGCAATCAGTTGTTTCGAGTTGTGCTCGGGAGCCCGACGCATCAGAGAGCGAACGACATGTTGATAACCCTGCTTGCGATTTCCGTGGCGGCTTATGCCGGGACGCTGAGTGCGCTGCTGTTTCAGTTGGAGCGCCGGCATCACGCCATCTGGACGGAGATGGGGTCGCCGCCATGGTTCTATCTGCCACGTGCCGATACTTGGCTGCTGCTGAAATTCCTGTTTGGGAGCGGGCACGGTGACGAGCTTCACCCGACGGTCCGCTACCTCGCGGCCGGAACGCGGCTGACGCTCGTGCTGTCCACCGTCATGTTCTTGCTGTTCGGCCTGCAGCAATGCTCCGGGCCCGGACCTGAGGGCTAGGGCGAGCGCACGACCTACACCCCGTCAATGAGACCGGCCTTCAGGCCCCGTGCACGATCACTTTGCTGCCGTCCAACTCGAGCACGCCGGTGATGTTGCCCTTGTCGTCGAGATTCAGGTTCGCCCCTCAGGACGGCCGACACGAAACGGTTTGCGCCCGGGAACATCACCGGTGCGCGTTTGCGCGGCGCCGCCAGCAGCGGTACGCTTTCGCCCATCAGCAGTACCATGCGGAGGCAAAACGGCGATGCGCGCAAATTGGACGATGGCGGTTTCGTTCTCGATGGTTCTTGTCACCGTCGCCGTGGCAGCCCCCTTCTCGCTGGATAAGTCGCGCGCGATGCGGCCGCGTCTTGACGATCTTCGGATCGCACCGGTGGTTCCGGCAGCGCCGAATTGCGGCGACGTCGTGCCGTTCAACATTGGGCCCGGCGCCGCTGCACCGCCGCCTGGCGCCCTGCCGGGCAGCGGAGCGACTTACTATTTCACGCCCGGCACTATTCACATTCAAGCCGTCGCGGTCGTGAAAAATGTGGGGACACAACCGTCCGGCGGAACGGAAGCCAATCAGTTCGTGACGGTCACACAGCGGCCGACCGGTGGCTCACCCGAGATCGAGCTGCTGCGCGCGCGCTTCCGCCCGTTGAATGCCGGTGCCGTGCAAGTGTTCCCATTCGCCATGCAGCTGCCGTTCGATACGACAGCCTATCGGCCGCTCACGCCGGGGACGCTGACGGTGACCGCGACGCTCTCTTTCGACAAGAACGCGCCCGTCACGCTGCGCCCCGCCGACTGCGTTCTGACCAACAACGTTCTGGTGCGCGATTTGCGCTTATGGTGACCTGCGCTCCATCCGACGAAGCCGTGTGCGTTGCTTGTGGGCGATGCCGCGGCGCTTAGCGGTTCCCAAATTGAGCATAGGAGTCTAACCCATGCGTCCCACGATCACCGCCTTTGCTGCTTCGCCCGATCGGGGGCGCGGGCTTGCGCGGGATATGCGGGTGCGGTGGGCGTTTGAGGAAGTTGGCGCTCCCTACGACGTTCGGCTGGTCACGTTTGCGCAAATGAAGGAGCCCGCGCATCTGAAGCTCAATCCGTTCGGACAGATCCCGACCTATGAGGCGGGCGCGCTTTCGCTGTTCGAGACGGGGGCGATCGTGCTTCACATCGCGAGGACCCATCCCGGGCTTCTGCCGCGCGAGCCGGGCGCCGAGGCGCGCGCGATCCAATGGATGTTTGCCGCCCTCAACACTGTGGAGCCGCCAATCGTCGAGCGTTCCATGGCGGTGCTGCTCGAGCGCGATAAGCCTTGGGCGACGGAGCGGATGGTGATGCTGGACGAACGGGTGCAGGTGCGGCTCACCCAACTTTCCGCGCACCTAGGATCGAACGAATGGCTCGACGGAGCGTTCAGCGCCGGCGACCTTTTAATGGCGCACGCGGTGGTACGGCTTGAGGGATCCGGCCTGGTCGAGGCGTTCCCGCACCTCTTAGCCTATCTCGCTCGCGCGAAGGCGAGGCCCGCCTACCAGCGCGCGTTCGCGGCGCAACTGGCAGTGTTTCAGGATGGTCAACGCTAATCAGGTTGCGCCGGAGGACGCGTCCGCTGCAGGGCGGTTGGATGACTGCTCGTTCGTGACCAAAGAAGCGCTGGGAACACCTGATAATCGCTGCACTCAAAGCGACGAGCGCTACGAACACGCGCCAGCCCTTTGCTCCTTCAACCGTATTAAGCTTACGCTTTGAGGGGGAGTTAATGATTTGGGAGTAATACACTCTAGTCGAAACATTAACTTGGCATTTTGTTATGGGAAAAGTCGAAGTCATCGAAGACGATGACCAAATGCGTGCGCTGCTCGCGACCTTTCTTTCGCAGGCTGGCTACCGAGTCGTGGTCGCGAGTGACGGCGAACGCGGTGTGCGGGTCGCGGGCGAAGACAATCCGGATGTGGTGCTCGTAGACATTTTTATGCCGCGCATGGATGGAATCGAAGTCATCAACAAACTGCGCGAATTGCGCCCGAAAATGCCGATCATTGCGATCTCTGGCGGCGTGATCGGTACGTCGGAAAAACTCCTTGGGATGGCCAGAAAGCTTGGCGCCGACGACGTCCTTGCAAAGCCGTTTTCTTTCGATGCCTTGCTTGAGAGCATTGGGCGTCTCGTCCCGCGCAGGATCCCTAGCGCAACGGGAGCATAGAGATTCGGTAACTCAGGGGACACCTAACAATCAAAGCGACTGCGTTTGTTACGTGCCCCCTGATCCCAGTTTGCCGCAGAGCGGTGAGCGGCATCGACATCAGCACGAGGACGCGCTGATGGGTTTTGCTACTCCTCCGGCGCGTTTAGCCAAGCGAGCCCCTCCGCCTCTCTCGTAAAGATCTTGATGCGCCGTCCAAGCGGCACATCCTTATCCGTGAGTGCCCGCCACAGCTGTATGATCGTCGCGCTTCCCGCGTCCCCCATGATCCACGCCAACTTCACCGGCGAACCCGGCGCGTCGTGAAGCAGGGTCGCAAAGTGCGACCGAATACGGTTTAGCGCCTCTACGTCGATCTCACTCAAGGATGCGCCTTTGGCGAATGTGAACAGCGCCGACATGCGCAACGCCTTCGCCGCTGCAAGGCCGTCGAGCATTTGCGTGAAATCGCGCTCGCTAACCATCGCGCTGACGTGAACGCGAACGAGGTTGCTCTCAATCGAGTAGCGGAGCGGCATTGGCTTCTCCGAGACGACACGACTCGCTGACCAATCGCGCCGCAGTCTATCACACCTTTTTGGGGACGCTAACGCCCCGGCGCGTTTAGCCAGGCAAGCCCGTCCGCTTCACTCGAAAATATCCTAACGCGCCGTCCAAGCTGCGCATCCCTATCGGTGAATGTCTTCCACAGCCGTACGACCGTAGCGCCTTCTGCGTCACCCATGATCCACGCCGACTTCACCGGCGGACCCGGCGCGTCGCGAAGCAGGTTCGCAAGGTGCGACCGAATACGGGTCATGCCCTCTTCGCCGATTTCGCTCAAGGATGCGCCTTTGTCGAATGTCATCATGATCGAGGTGCGCAACGCCTTCGCAGCTGCCAAGTCGTCGAGCGCCTGCGTGAGATCGCGCTCGCCAACCGTTGCGCTCACGCGAACGCGAACAAGGTTGCCGTCAAGCGAGTAGTGTAGCGGCATCGGCTTCTCCGAGACGACACGACGCGCTGGTCAAGCGCGCCGCAGCCTATCACACTATTGGGGACAGCAAAGCGCGAGCCGCGTCCGAAGCGAGTGTCCGCACCTTTGCGCCAGACGATTGGAGAGGGTGCTCGTGCAACCGATTTCCACAAACTGAACCTGGCTCGTGTACCCATGAATTCGACTCCTCATACTAGAGCACGGTCTTCTCGATCAACCCCGGCTCGTCCGGCGCTTTCGATGAGTTCACCTTTCGGCTTACCGGCCAGGCTTGGACGGCGGTTTCGGGGGCGGGTTTGAGGAGTTCCTCGCCTTTGGCGCCGCTCAGCCAGTCGCCCATCGTTTCCTTCGTGAGCAACACCGGCATGCGGTCGTGCAGGGCTGCCGTGAACTTGTTCGGCTCGGTGATGACCATGGTGGCGGAGCGCAAGGTTTCGTTCGGGGGTTCCGGGTTCTTCCATGTCTCCCACAGGCCCGCGATCAAGAGGATGGGTTCGCCCGTCGCCGCCGTGAAGTACCAAGGTTGCTTGCCATCGGCGCGATCTTGCCATTCGTAATAGCCGGACGCCGGGATGATGCAGCGGCGCTGCTTGAACGCCTCGCGGAACATCGGCTTCGTCGCCACCGTCTCGGCGCGGGCGTTGAAGGTCGCCGGCAGCTTCTTTAGCGGCTGCTTCCACCAAAAGGGCGCGAGGCCCCAGCGCACGCGCTCCAGGCTCAGCCCCGCCTTCGTCTGCAGCACGGCCACGATCGGATCGGTCGGGCAGATGTGATAGCGCGGCTGCAGGTTGCCAAGCGGCGCGGGCGTGTTCGGGTCCGCGAACGCGTTCCAATAGGCGTGCAGGTCGGCGTAGG
Organism: uncultured Flavobacteriaceae bacterium; assembly: GCA_964547645.1. GTDB lineage: Bacteria > Pseudomonadota > Alphaproteobacteria > Micropepsales > Micropepsaceae > SZUA-430. The sequence goes on along the minus strand of CAZJOM010000029.1, from coordinate 1,949 downwards.
TGAAGTATTGGGTGAAGCGTCCGCACATGGGGTGCCTTCTTAGCACGGTGCGAGTTGCGTGGCAGTCGACCCTCGGCCGGATCGAAGCGCGCTTCTCGCCGGCGCGGCTCTATCTGCGCCAAGGGATGACCGATGTGTTGCTGAGGTGAGACAAGGCCGCCCGGGTGTTCAGATCGCCTCAAACGGGTGAAGCCAGACCATGATCACGGACCACCCGGCTCACCGTAGGCCATGAAGGCCGGCCGGGAGCGTATGAGGTCATAGTATCGATTGCAATTCGGAAAGTGCGGATGAGCGATAGGTGTACCTACCCATCGATGCAGCGAGAGTCCGATGCAAATGTCGGCGACTGTGAAGTAGTCGCCTGCAGCGTAGCGGGATGCCGAAAGATGAGCATCGAGGTGCCCGATGTTCTTCGTCCACGCAGCTTCGGACGCAGCGATCGCCTCCGGTGTCGCCTTCAAGCCTCGCATGACTGAGTGGAACGCGGGCCGCCAACTCGTATTCAGATCAGTCGCTTGCCAGTCCATCCATGTTTCGACGGCCGCGCGATCGCGAGGCGCCGCGGGCAGAAGATCGGTTCGACCCTGCACCGCAGCAAGATAGCGAACGATCGTGTTGGACTCGCGCACGATCAACCCGTCGTGGTCGATCACCGGCACGACACCGAACCGTGAGAGAGTTGTAAACTCGGGATCGGCAAGCGATCGGCCCGCACCGCCCCACTCTTCGCGATGGAACGGCAGGCCAACCTCGCCCGCGGCCCACAAAACTTTGCGCACGTTGATCGAAGCAAGAAAGCCGTACACCTTGAGCATGGCATCCATCCAAATGGCGGGCAATTTCCCTCAGAGGACGCGCTTGCGCTTGGGGGCCTTGGCGGCCCCCAAGGAAATGTCGCCGATGCGGGCGACGCCTTCGCCTTGCTGGAAGATCGAGTTGGCGATCAGCCAGACTTCGGTGACCTTTGCGGGGACGGCGCCTCCGACATGTTTCTTGTAATCGGCGAGGATGTTGCGTTCTTCGCTGAGCCAACGGCCGAGGTCACCGCCGCCGGAGCGCACGACGACGTGGGTTTCGCGCGTGTCCCAGCCGGGGAGCGGGCAGCGGAAGCCTTTGCCCTGAGGCAGCTCGGCGCTCCACATGTAGGTGAGGTCTTGGCCGTTGTCGAACTTCACCGCGATGGAGAGGTAGTCGTGCTTTTCCGCAACCTCCTCGGAAAGCTTCGACGGCAGCTTTTCGACGTTCCACTTCCAACGCAGCGTCGTCGCCGGCGTCAGCGCTACACCGGCCGCGCGAATGAGGATGCCGGCGTCTTGCTTCGTGTGGATCGCGATCTGGCTTTTTGGTTCGCCGTTGGCGGATGCGGACGCCGCTTTGTAGATGTCCGCTTTGCAGAGCGCCGCGATTTCCGGGAGATAGCTCCAACCTTGCGGCGGGGTCGGCTCGCCGTTGAGAGGCCGGCAGGGTGGCGGGCCTTGCGGTGCGGGAGCGGCTGTAGCCGTTTGCGGCGCGGTGGTCACGGCAGGCGTGCTTGCGCATGCGGCTAGGCCGAGCAACGCGGCGGTGGCGAGTGTGCGCAGCGCTGCTTTGGTCATTCGATCAGGCATTTTGGTCCTCAAATTGCGACGTCCGTTCCTACCGGATCAGGAGCGGTTTCACCAAAGCCTTTGTTTCGGCGACATGCGAGGACCTTCACTGGGAATACAGCGACGGGCAATCGTGTCCCTGCGCGAAAGCGGATTGATCATCCCCGCCGCACAGCATTCCGCACGGTGCCTAGTGACGCATGAAGGCCGGCTGGCGTCCGGTCAGTGCAACGTAAACCGACGCTATGGCGTAGAGGATCGCGGTCAGCACGACGATACGGGAAAACAGGAACATGAAGGCCATGGTCACCGTGTGATCGGTGATGATGGCGCCGGCGAGAATGTCGACGGTGTCGCTGC
>CAZJOM010000028.1:0-43971 GCA_964547645.1 uncultured Flavobacteriaceae bacterium | reverse complement strand
CCAAGCTATCGAGGCCCAGCTTTGTTGCCAGCGTTTCGTCGACCTCGGCTTCAACACCGCGACGCACTTCCTTCACCTGCACGTCGAAGTCCGCGAACTTGCCGGCCAGGTTTGCCGCCGGGTATTCCGCCGGGAACGTCACCGACACGGCCTTACTGTCACCGGCCTTCGTACCCTTCAATTGCTCTTCGAAGCCCGGAATGAATGAGCCGGAACCGATCACCAGCTCGGCGTTCTCCGCCGTGCCGCCTTCGAAGGGTATGCCATCGATCTTGCCGACGAAATCGATCAAAAGTTGATCGCCTTCTTGCGCCGGCGCGTCGTCACCCTTTGGCTCGTACGTACGCTGCTGCGCGGCGAGACGCTTAAGCGATTCCTCGACGCTCTCATCGCCCACTTCGGTCACCGGACGCTGCAGCGAAATCGTCGACGCATCGACCAGCTTGAAGTCGGGCATCAGATCGACGCCCATCGTGAACACCAAGTCTTCCGCCCCGGCGATCACCTTGTCGACCGGGCTCACCAACTGAATCGTCGGCGACATCGCTGGACGCAGGGAGCGATCTTCCACCGCCTTCTGACTGTACTCGGCCACCGCCTCTTGGACGATCTCACCCATCATCGACTTGCCGAACGTCTTGCGCAAATGCGAGACCGGAACCTTGCCCGGGCGAAAGCCCTTGAGCTGAACTTGGTCTTTCATTCCCTCCAAACGCGTGCTCAGCTTCGCGTCCAGATCGCCGACTCCGACAGTGATGCGAAACTCGCGGCGAAGATGAGCGTTCACCGTTTCGGTAATTTCCATGGCCTTAAAGTCCTGCCTCGTAAGTCCAGCCTGGCCATCGATTTGAGGGAGCGCATGGTGCGGGCGGAGGGACTTGAACCCCCACGACTTTCGCCGCTGGAACCTAAATCCAGTGCGTCTACCAGTTCCGCCACGCCCGCCTTTGCCGGCGCGCGTACCCAAAATTCGACGCCGGCAAAAGGGTTGCGCCGGTGTTTCCGTTTGAAGGGCGGTGTCTATAGCAGGGGGAATTTGAAACTCAAAGCCCGCCCGGCACGCTCATTTTCCTAGACGGCCATCGCACGCGGGAGGAGATCGGCCAGGTCCTCAGCAATCAATCCCAGCCCTGCGATTCTGCCGCACGCGCCGTGTAGAAAGGCGCCCAGCCGTGCCGCATCGAAGGGCGCCATCCCTTGCGCCAAAAGCCCGGCGATAACGCCAGCCAAAACGTCACCCGACCCCGCTGTCGCCAGATCAGCCGGAGCATTCGTATTCACCGCCGCATCGCCGTTCGGCTTGGCGATGACCGTGTCCGCCCCCTTCAGCAGTACCACCGCCTGTGCCCGCGCCGCCGCCGCACGCGCCGCCTCAATCCGATTCTCCGACTTTGCCAGCAAACCCGGGAATAGCCGCTCGAACTCCCCTTCATGCGGGGTTAGAACACACCGGTCGTTCAATAGCTTAAACATCGCCTCAGGTCGGTCAGCGAACGACGACAGCGCATCGGCATCTAAAACCACCGACGCCCCTGACGTAAGGACAGCAGCAACCTTCTCCTGCGTCCCCTTTCCCAAGCCATTCCCCGGGCCGACCACGACCGCATTCAATCGCTTGTCCTGCAGCAGCGCCTGCAACGCGGCAGGCGCACTCGCCTCCCGCACCATCACCGCGGTCAGCGAGGAACTCAGCGTCTGAACTGCGGCAGCATCGCCCGCAACCGTCACCAGCCCTGCGCCAACCCGCAACGCCGCCTGCGCCGCCAAGCGCGCCGCACCGGTCGCGGTCGCAGGCCCGCTCACAACCAAGCAATGCCCGCGCATGTACTTGTGCGCGACCGCGTCAACCCGCTTCGGCCTCGGCGGTTCCACGTTCTCGATCAACATCGGCGCTGCCCGCACGCCACCCATACCGGGATCGACCAATGCGTGAAGCATTCCATCCGCGATCCCGATATCGGCGCAGACGATCTCCCCGCAATAGCCGCGCGAAGGATAGAGCACATGCGCCGGCTTCTTCCGGAAGAACGTCACCGTCAACGCCGCTTGCCAAGGCTGCCCATCGTCAAGGAACCTCGCGCGGTCACCATGCACGCCGCTCGGCACGTCAACGGCAACGATTGGGACGTCCGCCATGCCGATATCTTCGAACAGCTGCGAAAGCTCCGGCGCCAACCCTCGGCTCAGCCCGGCACCGAAAATCGCATCCACAAACAACTCGCCGTGGATCGCCTCCTTCGAATTGAACGCGCGCGAAGGCCCCGTGCAAAGCTTCGCCATCGCGGCCGCATCGCCCTTCAGCGCCGCGTGATCGCCAACCCTCACGACTTCAACCGGATACCCACGCGCCTCAAGATGCCGCGCCACGACGTACCCGTCGCCACCATTGTTCCCAGGCCCGCAAAGCACGGTCGTACGCCGCGCAGACCACCGCTTAGCAATCTCGTTCGAAACCTGCCGCCCGGCATTCTCCATAAGGGTCAAAGTCGAAACGCCAGCCGCCGCGGTGAGCCGATCAACCTCGCTCATCTCAACGACGGTCAGAATTTCAGGGCCAAGTGTCCACATCGAGAGCTAGATACCTGACGGATGCCGATCCACCAACCCGAGTAACTTCTCCAACGACTGCGCCGCTTGCAGGACCCTTGCGTCGTCGCCGTGGCGACCAACGATTTGTAGGCCGATGGGTAGACCGCTTGTCGTGAAGCCGCAATTGATGCTCGCCGCGGGCTGTTGCGTTAGGTTGAACGGATAGGTGAAGGGCGTCCATTCGAGCCAGAGCTTGCCTGCCGGATCATACGGCGTCACGAGCGGCGTATCGAACGGCGGCACGGCGATCATCGGCGTCACCAAAAAGTCGAAGTCCGCCATGAACCCCTTCATCCCCGCGCCGTACGCCGCACGCTCGGCGGTCGCCTGCTGAAAATCGATGCGCGTCATCCCGCGCGAAGCCTCGACGATCTCGCGCAAGTTCGGATCAAGCAGCGCCAACTTCTCTTCCGGATAGTTGGCGAGCAAGAACCCGGCGCTCGAGAAATACAGCACCTTGAAGAACGACGTCGGATCGCCGCCCGGCGGATCAACCTCCGTCACCTGCGCGCCGACCTCGGCAAAGCGCTTCACTGCGCTCGCAACCGCAGACTCCACTTCGGAATCGACACGATCCACCCAACCGAGCCGCGGGCTGAACGCGATCTTGGCGCCGCGCAGACCCTTGTCGAGGCTCCAGCTGAAATCGACCTGCGCAAACGGTTGCTGATACCAGTCGCGCGGATCAGGTTCCGAAATCACATTCAAAAACAGCGCGCTGTCCGCCACCGTTCGCGACATAGGCCCGACATGCGCCAAGTTCGTGAACGGACTCGCCGGCCACGCCGCGACACGCCCAAACGTCGGCTTCAAGCCGAACGCGCCGCAAAAGCTCGCAGGTATGCGGATTGAGCCGCCGGCGTCCGTTCCAATCGCAAGCGGACAGTATCCCGCCGCGAGCGCGGCCCCCGCCCCACCGCTCGAACCTCCCGGCGTCTTGTCGGGATTCCATGGATTGCGCGTCACGCCGGTCAGCGGATTGTCGTTCGTCGCTTTCCACCCGAACTCCGGTGTCGTCGATTTGCCGATGAAGACCGCGCCGTGCTCCCGCAAGCGCGCCACGCTCGGTGCATCGTGTTCGCAGGCTTGGTTGGGATCGACCGTCTTCGAGCCGCGCATAGTCGGCCAGCCCTTTGACACGACCAAGTCCTTGATCGCAACCGGCACGCCGTCGAGCAAGCCCTGCGGCTCGCCGCTCATCCAGCGCTCTTCCGACGCTTGCGCCTGCGCCAGCGTTGTTGCGGGATCTACGAGACAGAACGCGTTGAACCGCGCATCCAACGCCTCGATGCGGCCCAGCAGATACTCCGCCACCTCGACCGGCGAGAGTTCCTTGCTGCGATAGGCGGCGACTAGCTGCGTCGCACTCATCCAATGAATGTCGGTCATGCGTCCCGCCTATTTGATGGAAGTCTCGGCCGTCGCGCCCAATTCGACCAGCGAAATCACGCGCCCCTTCGTCTCGAACACCGTCACCGACGCATGCGACGGCTTAAAGCAAACCACCCGGTCGTCGCCGATTGCGGCGCCCAGCGCCACGTTGATCGCGACGAAATGCGAGAACACCGCGGTGTCCTCCTGCAAACCCGTCAGATAGGAAACGATTCCATCACGCCACGCGCGCAGCGAAGCATCGGCGGCACCCCACTCACCCGCCATCAAGCCGCGCAACCAATCGCCACGCTGCGCAAACGTCACCGAAGCCGGCGTTGGAATCTCGGCAACGGCGTCGACAACCGTCGCGTCCAACTTCATCGCTGATGCCAGCGGCACCGCCGTCTCCCGTGCGCGCCGCAACGGGCTCGATACGATCAGCTTCGGCGGCGTCTTCAGTAGATGCTCCGCCGCCCCACTTGCTTGGCGGCGGCCGAGCTCCGTGAGGCCCGGATCGGGATCATCCGATTGCCCCCACGTTCCTGCGGGCTCACCGTGTCTGACGAGATAGAGCCGCGCCATTGTTCACTGCGGAACGAAGAGGTTGGTCTTCTCACCGGCGGTCACCTGACCGCGGCGGCCGAGCATCTCGCGCTCCATCAAGTCGTTCAACGTCGCCGCGTCGTGCGGTGTGTGCGCTAAGAACCGCTTCCCGTTCGGCAGACGCCCGATGATGATCCCCATCTTAGGTCCGCCACGATCGTGCATGACAGTGTAGGTCTCGACGACACCTTCACCAGTCGGCCGCGGATCGACCTCCGGATGCGTCATCGCGTCAATATCGCGCTGATAGGACTTCGGATCCTCGCGCTTCCACGGCCCCTTCACCGGCGCCGTCGAATAGATGCCGAGCGCATGCTTCGTCACGAACCACCCGTTCGCCGTCACCATGCCAAAGCTTCCCGGCTTCGAGCGCACCCTTTCCATCATCGTCACGATCGAGTGCATAACGTAGTTGTTCCCGGCCCCGCCGAAATAAGGGAGCCCGCCCGTGACGGTGAGCCCGCGCGGATCATCTTCCGCAATCCCTAGCTCCTGACAGCCGATCTCGACCGCCGACGGAAAGCAGGAATAGAGGTCGATGAAGTCCAAATCGCTCGCCGTTCTCCCTGCCATCGCAAACGCCTTCTGACCCATCGTTCGAATCGCGGGTGAGGAATGATAGTTCACACGCTCGCTGACGTGCCAAATGTCCATCGCCTCGGCGCAGCCGTGCAAATAGACCCACTTCGCTTCCGGAATGCCGAGCTCGCGCGCCGTTTTCACGTTCGTCATCACGACGGCAGCCGCCATGTCCACTTGAATGACGGCATTCATGTACTTCGTGTACGGAAACCCCACGTAGCGGTTGTTGTCGGACGGCGTCGCAATTTCCTCGGGCGTGCGGAACGTCGGAAACCACGAATAGGGATTAGCCGCCGCAACTTTCGAGAACGGCGAGAACAAACGCCCGAGCGCCAACTGTTGCTCGCGCACCGTGCGCTTCTTGTGTCCGCGAATGCCGTTTTCGAACAGCGGATAGGTGTTTACCGGGAAGTACATCGCGTGCGCGCGCTCCAGATCGTTCACGCCACGCCGGTTCTCGCCGATGTGAATCGGTTCCCCGCCCGCATCTTCGCCCCACTTGAGCGCGATACCTTTGTTCAGCGCGCCGATCAGCGTCGCAAGATCTTCAGAACCTGCGAGCAAGGCTACCGTTGTCTCGCCGTTCGCAATCTCCTCCGCCGTGCGATTGACCAGCCACTGCGGCGTGTTACCCCCGGCCGCCGTGTAGTACTCCCGCCGCGCCTTCGCACCGATCCGATTGCCGAGCGAACGCGGCGCGTTCGAGTACTGTCCAATCGGCAACCGCCCGGTTTCCGACGAATCCGCTGTAAACCGCACGACCGAAATGTTGTCGATCAACGGCTTCAGCTTCTCGCCTGCCCCCGTATCGGCCAGCGCCTTTGTCGACGCTTCGGTCAACAGCTGCAGAGGATCGAGGCTCTTCTCAAATTCACCCTTCTGCGCCGTCCGCTGCGTCAGCTGCCCACAACCGACAAGTATCGGCATTCGATCGTCAGTCATTTGTTTCCTTCACGTCAGTTGCGTTTGAAATGTGTTCGCAGCCGCCCTACCGCATCCTCCAGCACCTTGCGCTGCTTGCAGAACGCAAACCGCACCAGCTGCTGCGGCGCGTCGCCGGTGAAGAAGACGGAGAGCGGGATTGCAGCGACCCGCGCGTGCTCGGTTATGTGCTTGCAGAAGTCCACGTCAGAACCGTTGAACCGCAGCTTCGAAATATCTGTCGTCAAGAAATACGTGCCCTGCGCCCTCAACGGCTCGAATCCGATTGCCGCGAGCTCCCGTGCAAGATAGTCACGATTGCCTTCAAGCTCTTTGGCCAGCCCCAGGTAGTAGCCTTCGAAGTTCTCCAACCCGTGCGCCACCGCGATCTGCAATGCGGTTGGCGTCGTAAACGTGATGAACTGATGCGCCTTGGCGATCGCGCTGAGCAACGCCAACGGCGCTTGCACCCAACCAACCTTCCACCCGGTCAGCGAAAAAATCTTGCCCGCCGACCCAACCCGCACACAGCGTTCGTACATGCCCGGCAGCGTTGCCAGCGGCACGTGCTTCAGTCCGTCGAAGGTCAGATGTTCATAAACCTCATCGCAAATCGCGACAGCATCGAAGCGTTTCAAGAACGCCGCCAGCAGCTCCTGCTCGGCCGGTGAGAAGACCTTGCCAGCCGGATTCATCGGCGAGTTCAGCATGATCGCTTTCGTTTTCGTCGAAAATACCGCCGCCAGCGCCGCTTCGGTCAGCGCCCAACCTGGCGCAGCCAACCGGATCGACCTCACCACGCCGCCAACCGCCTCGATCACCGGCCGATAGGAGTCATAGGCCGGCTCAAGAACGACGACTTCATCCCCAGGTTTCACGATGCCCATAATCGAGGCGGTCAGCGCCTCCGTTCCACCGGACGTCACCACCACCTCTGTCCGCCAGTCGTAGCTGAGATCGTAGAACCGCTTCGAATGCGCACTCAGCGCCTGGCGCAGCGCGTCCACCCCCATCATCGGCGGATACTGGTTCGGCCCTTCAATCAGAGCTTGTGCTGCGCGCTCGCGAAGCGCGAGTGGCCCGTCTGTGTCCGGAAAGCCCTGACCCAAGTTGATCGCGCCATGCTGGTTCGCAAGTCCCGACATCACCGTGAAAATCGTGGTGCCGATCCCGGCAAATGTCGGATTTAGGGGCTTCATCGGGGGCTGCCTCGTGCGAAGGCGCGCACCTTGTCAAAGCGCCAAACCCGCTGCAAGGCGACCAAAGGCTGCCCACAGTTTGTGCACATCTGCCTACGTACGGGGCAGATTCATGGATGTTCGGCCCAAAATCGCCACGCTATGGTCCGCCGCGATTTCGTGGCAATGACGCGCTGCGAAAAGGCTGGGACAACGATGAAAAAGATCGAAGCGATCATCAAACCGTTCAAACTGGACGAAGTGAAAGAGGCCCTCCAAGAGGTCGGTGTGCAGGGCATTACGGTGACTGAAGCCAAGGGTTTCGGCCGCCAAAAAGGCCACACCGAACTCTACCGCGGCGCCGAATACGTCGTCGACTTTCTGCCCAAGGTGAAGATCGAGATCGTCCTGCCGAACGAGCAGGTCGAGCGCGCGGTCGACGCCATCCAGAAGGCCGCCCGCACCGGCCGAATCGGCGACGGCAAGATTTTCATTTCCTCCGTCGAAGAAGTCATTCGCATCCGCACCGGTGAAACCGGCCACGACGCGATCTAGTTGAAAACCATCGCCGCGCGAGCGGTCAGGTCATGAAAGGATAACGAGACAGATGGCAAACGCAGACACCGTCCTGAAGAAGATCAAGGACGAAGAGATCAAATTCGTCGACCTGCGCTTCACCGATCCGCGCGGTAAATGGCAACACGTCACGTTCGACTTATCGCTGATCGACAAGGACCTGTTCGAGACCGGCACGATGTTCGACGGCTCGTCGATCGCGGGTTGGAAGGCGATCAACGAATCCGACATGACGCTTCTGCCGGATCCGTCGACCGCGGTCGTCGATCCCTTCTTCGCGCAAAAGACGTTGATCCTGTTCTGCGACGTGCTCGAGCCGTCGACTCATCAACCCTATGGCCGCTGCCCGCGCTCGATCGCCAAGGCTGCCGAGAACTACATGCGCTCCGCCGGCGTTGGCGACACCGCGATGTTCGGCCCGGAGGCCGAATTCTTCATCTTCGACGACGTCCGCCAGACCGTTTCCATGAACAAGGTCGGCTACGAAATCGACTCCGCCGAAGGCCCCTACAACACTGGCACGGAGTACGAGCAAGGCAACCTCGGCCACCGTCCGCCGGTCAAGGGCGGCTACTTTCCGGTGCCGCCGGTCGATAGCTGCCAGGACATCCGCTCGGAGATGCTCTCGATCATGGGCGACATGGGCATCGAGCCCGAGAAGCACCACCACGAAGTGGCGCCCTCGCAGCATGAGCTCGGCTTCAAATACTCGACACTGGTGAAAACCGCCGACCGCATGCAGATTTACAAATACGTCGTGCACCAGGTCGCGGCCGCCTACGGCAAGTCGGCGACCTTCATGCCGAAGCCGATCAAGGGCGACAACGGCTCGGGCATGCACGTACACCAGTCGATCTGGAAGGGCGGCCAACCGCTGTTCGCAGGCTCGGGCTATGCGGACCTGTCAGAGATGTGCCTCTACTACATCGGCGGCATCATCAAGCACGCGAAGGCGATCAACGCGCTCACGAACCCGCTGACGAACTCCTACAAGCGTCTGATCCCGGGCTTCGAAGCTCCGGTGCTTCTCGCCTACTCGTCGCGCAACCGCTCAGCCTCGATCCGTATTCCGTTCGGCGCCGGCCCAAAGGCCAAGCGCATCGAAGTTCGCTTCCCGGATCCGGGTGCAAACCCCTACCTCGCTTACGCGGCGATGCTGATGGCTGGTCTCGACGGCATCCAGAACAAGATCCATCCGGGCCAGCCGATGGACAAGGACCTCTACGCCTTGCCGCCGGAAGAGTTGAAGGACGTCCCGCAAGTCTGCGGCTCACTGCGCGACTCGCTCGACAACCTCGACCGCAACCGCGCGTTCTTGAAGCGCGGCAACGTCTTCTCGGACGACTTCATCGACAGCTACATCGAACTCAAGATGCAGGAAGTGCACGCCTACGAGCACACCCCGCACCCGATCGAGTTCCAGATGTACTATTCGGTGTAAGCAACCCGCAGAACTCGACTGCAAAGGCCGGGAGCAATCCCGGCCTTTTCTTATGGGGAACTTCGAAATGACGAACGGTTGGGAAGAATCCGCCGCCGCCTGGATCGCGGATATGGGCGAGCTTGGCGACTTCGGGCGCCGGTATGTGCTCGACCCGGTGATGCTGCCCTTGGCGCTCGCGAACGGAGCAAAGACCGCGCTTGACGTCGGCTGCGGCGAAGGGCGGTTCTGCAGGATGCTCGCCGCGCGCGGCGTCACCGTCACCGGGATCGATCCGACACCAAGCCTGATTGAGCATGCGCGAAAGCGCGACCCGCAGGGAACCTATGTCGAGACCGATGCAGCAAAACTGCCCTTCGCCGACGGCGCGTTCGATCTCGTAGTGAGCTATCTCACGCTGATCGACATTCCGGACGTAGCGCCTGCAATCGCTCAGATGGCGCGTGTGCTCAAACCCGGCGGCCGACTTCTGATTGGAAACCTCACCAGCTTCAACACGGCCGGCCAAGAAGCCGACTGGTCGCTGGACGAACACGGCAAACGTAAGCACTTCCAAATCGACCACTATCTGACCGAAAGCGCGGCCTGGGTCGAGTGGCGGGGTATTCGCATCCGCAACCATCACCGCCCGCTCAGCACCTACATGAAGCTGCTGCTCGCGCAAGGCCTGACGCTCACCCATTTCGACGAGCCCGGCCCCACCCCCGGCGCCCCAGCACACCGCGCGGCCGACTATATCCGCGCGCCATGGTTCATGGTCATGGAGTGGGCGAAACGTTGAACGAATTTTCGTTTGCGGCGCGGTCGTCTCGAAACCGGCCGGTCAAAACCCCAACAAAACACGCATAACTGGACGTCGCGATTCAATTCCAGCTCTCAAAGAGACCGCCGCGAGTTTATTGCGGAAGCGCGAAACCTATGAGGCAATAGCGTTCTGGTTGAATCATGTTGGAGGCGTATGGCTATGTCGAGCTACTCCTATCTGATCGGGCGCCCGGATAAGCGGCCCCTGTTCAGTCACACCACCACAGACAATGAGATCGCGCACTCCGCCGATTGGATTCCCATCGGCTGGCTCGCTCTCTTCGAGCCGCGCGACGTGCAGCTGGTGGAGGAGCCGCCCGAGTCAGACACCTACGATCCCGAGACTCGCACGCTCTCGCCAACATTGATCCGCAAGCGCGACGCCGCGCTCGACACGCTGCGCCGCCGCCGCGAGCGCTTGGCGAAAATCCTGCCGAAACATCTCGAGCCGCAACTGCACGGCCTCGAAGCTGCGATCGCCGCGTCGAACATGCCCTACGTCCAAGCAGTGGTCAGCGACCTAGACATGTTCGGCTCCTTCCCTGGCTCAGAGAAAATGCTGCGCGATCTCGTCGCGACCATGGACGGCGACAACGTCAAACAGTGGCGGAGCATGCTCGCCCACGTTGACACCGACATGGGTAAGGACCTGAACCACGTCGAGTTCTCGCAAATGACCGGCGTGGCCGCCGTGGTCGGCTACCTGCCCGAGAAGTTCGCCATCTCCCTCGGCGCCAAGAAAACCGAACTCGTCAAGACGATGCCGATCACGAAAGTCGCCACCGTCGCGAAAAGGCCTTGGTGGAAGTTCTGGTCGTTTAGAAGCGCCCCTGTTGGTAGTCACTGAATGCCTGGCGCAGCTCGTTCTGCGTATTCATCACGAACGGGCCGTACTTCGCGATCGGTTCGCGTAGCGGCTTCCCTGCCACAACGAGCAGCCGTGTCCCCGGCGCGGCGCTCGACGCAGCAAGCACTCCCCGATCGCTGAACACGCCAAGTTCGCCGCGCTGTAGCTCGCGCGCATCGGAACCGCGGCCAAGTCCTGCCGCCCCCTGAAACGAAAGCACGAAGCCATTGTGTCCCTCAGGCACAGGAATTTCGACGCGCACGCCCGCGTCCAGTGCCACGTCGGCTAGGAACGGCTCGGTGGCCCGCGCCGGCCCCGGGCCCATGTGCGCGCCCCAACGGCCGGCGATCAGCTTTACCTTGGCACCGGGCGCCGCCTCGAACGACGCGAGTGCCGCCGCGGGAATATCTTGATACCAGGGCGTGCGCATCTTCTCCGCCGCCGGTAGGTTGAGCCACAGCTGAAACCCGAACATCAGCCCGCTAGTCTGCGCTGGCATTTCGGAGTGCACGACGCCGCGCCCTGCGGTCATCCACTGCACGCCGCCGTCTGTGATCAAACCCTCGCCGCCCTTGTTGTCCTTGTGCCGCAAGCTACCGGAGATCATGTAGGACACCGTCTCGAACCCGCGATGCGGATGCGGCGGGAACCCGGCGATATAGGCCTTCGGATCGTCCGACCCGAAATTGTCGAGCATGAGAATCGGGTCGAGATCCGGAATCTCCGGCGTCCCAATCAGCCGCGTGAGCTTCACCCCGGCGCCATCTTCAGCCGGCATTCCGCGCGTCACATGAACGATCCGCCGCTCGCCACTCATCCTTAACTCCATAGCGTTCTGCGAGTAACATAGGCGCGCCATGCGCATCCGACCAGCCCAACCCGACGACGCAAACGCCATCGCCCAGGTGCATGTTCAGGCATGGAAGGAAACCTATACCGGTATTTTCCCAGACTCCGTTCTCGCACGCCTGAACATCGAAGAGCGTGCCAAAGCCTGGCGCGAGCGCATCCCAAACTTCACGGCAAGCCGCCAATCGCTTGTCCTCGTTGAGGACGCCGACGGCGTCTTCGGTTTTGCCGGCTGCGGCCCCGCGCGCAGAGGCGACCTCGGCACTGATGGCGAAATCTACATGATCAACATCGTCAATCGCGGCAAGCGACGGCGCGCCGGTGCAAAGCTGATGCGCGCGATGGCCGACGAACTCGTCGCCTGGACGTTCACCGCCGCGGGTCTTTGGGTTCTGGAGGAAAACAAACCGGCCCTCGCGTTCTACAGACGCCGTGGCGGCACCCAAGGCATCGCAATCGAAGACGACTACGACGGCAAGAAACTGAAGGACTTCGCCATCCTATGGCCGACTGTGGCAGTCCTCCGCGACCGCGCCGACGCGCTTAGCGCATCGCCCGCATGATCGCCGGTAGTGGCGCGCGCGTCAGCCACTCATCGAGCCGACGCTTCGCGTCGTCTGCTGTCAGCGGCTGTGGCTCCACCGGCGCATGCGGCATTCCGAGATAGTCCGACACCAACGCGAACCGATACCCATCCGCTCCCAACCGCTCCACAATCCGAGGCAGCGCCTCGGCGGTATGAATCCCTCGCCCGTTGATGTGGAAGATAAGAATGTCGCCAGGCTGCGTCTTCTCCAACACCCGGCGATAGAGGGCGTTCGCGCCTTCGCGCCGGTCCGGATCGCCCGTCGCCCAGCGCCAATGAACAACCTTGTAGCCGAGACTCTCGACCGCCTTCAGGCCCGCTTCGTTGAAGTTCCCGGCCGGGAAACGAAAGAACTGCGGCGCACGTCCCGTCGCCGTCATGATCTCGTTGTGCGCGCGGCCCACCTGATCGAGCACGGCCGTCGGCGTAAACCGGTCCATGTAGTTCGGGTGGTTCCAGGAATGGTTCTCGATGTCGACGAAGTCTAGCTGCGCCAGCATCTGCACGTCTTCGAAGTTCGACTGCACGAACCGCCCCGACGCAAACACGGTGAACGGAATCCGCCGCATCAGCAGATAGTTCAAAATCCCGCGATCGAACGAAACCCGCTGACCCGCCTCGCACGCGTCAAACGTGAGCGCGACCACCTTCTCGTCTGTCGGCAGCCGCGTGATGAGATCGGCACGCGCCGGCACGACCCACAACGCAGCCAACACAAGGACAAGAACAAATCGCATGCGCGCTGGCATGCCCGAGCACTAGATTCTGCACAAGGTGAAAATCATCGCACGACGAAGGGGTGCGGCCCCATCCTCATACAACGCGAGGATGGGGACCGCTGGACCGGAGCCGCCCGCAGGACCTTGAGGAGAGACCGCGGCTCCGACTTTGCGCCGAACCTCCAAGAAGAAGGAACGCCGGCGCACCTGTAGATTTAGGGATGTCACGGTCCACGTTCAAAACAACAAGAGTCGAACGAAAAACGATCCAAAATGAATGGCCGTTTAGCTGAGCGACATCGATAAGTCGCAATTGTTTGCAAATCCTGACTACCTCGCCAGGACCACCGATTTACGCGAACGTCAGCGGCAACGATTTAAGCGGCGCGCAGAAGCGCCTTTGCGGCTTCGGTCTCGTTCTTCGCGTAGCCCTGAAATGCCGAGAACACCGACATCCGCAAATCGGGATCCATGCCGTCGCCCATCCGCAGGAGCTGTAGGCAGTACCAGCCTTGCGCGCCCCACCCGTTGATCATCTTGATCAGCGATAGCGGCGAATTCGGCCCGAGCAACCACGTCGGTCCCAGCCGCAACGACTTCTCGTACGACGGCAGCGCATCCGTCTCTCCGTTCAACACGCGCTTGGCCGCCAGCGGATCGCCGCAAAGCGGCCGGCCGATGCCGACCACCTGACACGCACCCGACGAGATTGCATCCTCCATGCCGGCGCGCGTGCGGAACCCGCCGGTCACCATCAATGGCATCTTCGCGACTTTCGCGATGGCAGCGGCATAGTCGATGAAATAAGCCTCGCGCGCGCGCGTACTAGCCCGCACACCTTCTTCGAACACCGGCTCAACCCCATCCATACCCGCCATCTTCGGCTGCTCGTAGTTGCCGCCCGAAATCTCCAGCAGATCGACCCCGGCACCGTTCAGCCACTCGACGACCTTCAGACACTCCTCGTTCGTGAAGCCGCCTTTCTGAAAGTCCGCCGAGTTCAACTTCACCGAAATCGCAAAGTCGCCGCCGGTCTTCGCGCGAACCGCCTTGATCGTTTCCATCAGCAGCCGCGCGCGATTCTCCAGCGGTCCGCCCCACTCGTCCGTACGCTGATTGACCCGCGGGCTCAAAAACGCCGACAGCAGATAGCCGTGCGCCGCATGAATCTGCATGCCCGTAAAGCCGGCGTCGCGAACGACTTCGCCGACATGCGCAAAGCGCACAACGACGTCTTTGATCTCTTTGCCGGTCATAGCGCGCGGCTCGCCGAACTGACCGCCGGGCAATCCCAGCTTCACTGCCGACGGTGCGGCCGGAATTGCATTGATCGCCTTCGGCGTTTGTCGTCCCGCGTGCGAAACCTGCGCCCAAACTTGCGCGCCCTCCGCCCCCGCGGCCTTTGTCCAGTTGCGCAGTGCCGCCATCTGTTCGACCGATTGCGGCCCTTCGACCACAACGTTCCCCGCGCGCTCCAAATGCCGCCGGTCAATCTGGATATTGCCGGTCAGCAACAAGCCCATACCGCCCTTCGCCCAGCGCGAATAGAGCTTCACGTGCCGATCCGTCGCGCGATTGCGCGTGTCGGCAAGTCCCTCCGTCATCGCAGCCTTCGCAAGGCGGTTCGCCAGCACCTGCCCACACGGCAGGCGCAACGGTTCGGTCAGCAATCCCGGCATCGATACCTCGAAAGTCCAATAGCGTAGCGGGCGCGAACTACACTTTTTTTCTCGGGATTGCGAACCGAAAACGCTCAAAAACTACCCGAATGCCCCGCCAAATTCGCCAGTCTGTGGCCTTGTTCCCCCACCGAAGTCGCTATAGTCCGGCTCGATTCCGGCAAATCAACGCCTGCAACACCACGAGTGCTCGATGGCCCGTACAGCCGCCAATTTGTTTGACGTGGATAACGAAACGACGTCGAAAGGTTACTCCGCCAAGGACATCGAGGTCCTAGAAGGCTTAGAACCCGTCCGCCGTCGCCCCGGCATGTATATCGGCGGCACCGACGAGCGCGCGCTGCACCACCTCGCCGCCGAAGTCATCGACAACGCGATGGACGAAGCCGTCGCCGGCCACGCCAGCCGCATCGAGATAGAACTTGCCTCCGACAACATTTTGACGGTGCGCGACAACGGCCGCGGCATTCCCACGGACCCGCACCCGAAGTTCAAACCGAAGTCCGCGCTCGAGATCATTTTCACGACACTCCACTCCGGAGGCAAGTTCACCGCCGGTGCATATGAGACCAGCGGCGGTCTGCATGGCGTCGGCGCCTCGGTCGTCAACGCGCTCTCCGAATTCCTCGAAGTCGAAGTCGCACGCGACCGCAATCTCTGGAGCCAACGCTACGAACGCGGCAACCCGGTCACGAAACTGAAAGACCTGGGCAGCATCCAAAACCGCCGCGGCACCACCGTCCGCTTCAAGCCCGACATCAAGATCTTCGGCCCCGACGCGCACTTCAAACCGTCGCGCCTCTACCGGATGGCACGCTCGAAGGCTTACCTGTTCCGCGGCGTCGAAATCCGCTGGTCTTGCGCGCCCGAGCTGATCCACGGCACCGACACGACACCGCCCGAAGAAACGCTGCACTTCCCGGGCGGCCTCAGCGACTACCTCGAAAGCACGATCGGCAAGGCCTCAACCGTCACGCCGCGCCCCTTCGCCGGCCGCGTTGAATCGACGAAGGAAGCCAAAGGCATCGTCGAATGGGCAGTCAGCTGGTCGCCGGCCCTCGACCCGTTCATGAGCTCCTACTGCAACACGATCCCCACACCGCAGGGCGGCACCCACGACAACGGCCTTCGCTCGGCGATGGCGAAGTCGCTGCGCGCGTATGGCGAACTCACAAACAACCGCAAGGCACCGCAAATCACCGCCGAAGACGTCATGAGCCAAGCGCAAGCGATGCTCTCGGTCTTCATCCGCGATCCGCAATTCCAGGGTCAAACAAAAGACAAGCTCTCGAACCCCGAAGCGCAGCGCCTCGTCGAAAGCGTGATTAAAGATCACTTCGACCACTGGCTCGCGGATTCGCCGGTCGACGCAAACCGCCTTCTGACGTTCACGATCGAGCAAGCGGAAGACCGCATCCGCCGCCGCCAGGAAAAAGAGGTCAGCCGTCAAAGCGCGACGCGCAAACTGCGCCTGCCAGGCAAGCTTGCCGACTGCGCCTCCGGCTCTTCGGACGACACGGAAATCTTCCTCGTCGAAGGCGACAGCGCCGGCGGCTCCGCCAAGCAAGCACGCGACCGTAACACGCAGGCCGTGCTCCCATTACGCGGCAAGATCCTCAACGTCGCCAGCGCCGCCGCCGGCAAGCTCGCCGGCAACCAGGAACTCGCCGACCTCATCCAAGCGCTCGGCTGCGGCATGGGCGATCGCTTTCGCGAGGAAGACCTGCGCTACGACAAGGTCATCATTATGACCGACGCCGACGTCGACGGCGCACACATCGCCTCGCTCCTCGTCACGTTTTTCTACCGCGAACTACCGGCGCTTATCGACAAGGGTCACCTCTACCTGGCCATGCCCCCGCTCTACAAACTCGCCCACGGCGGCAAAACCATGTACGCGCGCGACGACGCGCACAAAGAGCAACTGCTCAAGAGCGAATTCAAATCCAACGCGAAGGTCGAAATCAGCCGCTTCAAGGGCCTCGGCGAAATGATGCCGGCGCAGCTTAAAGAGACGACGATGAAACGCGGCGCCCGTACCCTCCTCCAAGTCGCCATCGCCGACGACGACAAGGAAGAAACCCAAGACCTCGTCGAGCGTCTCATGGGCAAGAAGCCTGAGTTGCGGTTCCAGTACATCCAAGAACACGCGCAGTTCGCGAAGGATATTGACGTGTAGCTGGTGCAGCCGCCCGACTTGCAAGCCGAACGCCAGCGGCCCTAAAGTTGACCGCAAAACGAGGCGGGCAATGAAGAGAACGGTCCTATTCCTGGGCGCCATTTGGTGCCTCACAGCCAATGCATGGGCGGGCGCGCCGGCCGATGCCGTGGCGGTGAAGTTCTGCCCGGCGGCAACAGCCCACACTTACCCGCTCGACAGTATGCGCGGCGCGCAAGGCGTTCTTCTGCAGAACATTGCCTTGATCAACCGCTCCGCGAAGCCGGTGACCATCGATACGGTCGAAATCGCGCTGCAAACCGGAGGCCAATCCGTCGACACCCGCCGCTTCACCGCGGACGCACTCGCCAAGATCGCCAAGGGTGGCCAGGGCGTCCAGGCATCTGGAATGATGAAGCTTGCCGCGTTTCAGTTCTGTGGCACCGATCTTCTCGGCGATGCAACGCTTTCTGAGAGCGCAACCCTCGCGCCTGGCGCTGCGCTCCTCATAATGCAGCAACCGTTTGCCTTCAAAGGCGCCCGCGACCAACTCGCCGTGACTGTCTATGCCGGCAAAAACAACGCCACGCGTCTTGGATACGCGGCGGCTCCGCTCGCTGCCGGCTTTACCAAAACCGATTTGAGTTTCCCACTCACTGGCGCATGGTGGGTCGCCAGCGGCCCCAGCTTCCACACGCAACACCGCTGGGCGCTTCCCGAAGAGTTCGGGCTCGATCTCCTGAAGCTAGACGCGAACGGCAAAACCCACAGTGGTGACGGGACGAAGTTCTCCGAATACTACGCCTATGGAGCCAAGATCGTAGCGCCCGCCGCAGGCAAGGTCGTCCTGGCGATCACCTCGGAGAACGAAGACCCAAAAGCTCTTCGGCAAAAGGGCGAAACCCTGGACGCATTTTTCACGCGCCTTCTCGGCGATCAGGCGGCGCGCATGGCCCGCGGCATTCCGGGAATCCTCGGGAACGGTGTCGTCATCGACCACGGCAACGGCGAGTTTTCGGTTCTGGCACACATGCAGCCGGGCAGCGTCAAAGTCGCCGTCGGTGATATGGTTGCCAAGGGCCAACTCCTCGGTGCACTGGGTTCAAGCGGAAACTCAACCGAGCCGCATTTGCACTATCACGTCTGTGACAAGCCGGATCCACTGGTCTGCGCAGGCATTCCGCTCGCTTTCTCGAACATTGACATTCCCCTGGCCGACCTGCCACGTCCGATCCAGTCAGGGGATTGGATCATCACCCGCTGACCAAGCGAGGAAAGGCCGCCTCGCCGATGCCCGCTCACGTCTCCACCGTCAAAGCCGACATCACGACTCTCGACGTCGATGCGATCGTCAACGCCGCGAACACCCGCCTCATTCCCGGCGGCGGTGTCGATGGCGCGATCAACAGGGCGGCTGGCCCCGAGCTTGCGCGGGCGATGGCGGTGCATCGCGGCTGCCCTACAGGTCAGGCGGTCCTCACGCCTGGGTTCAAGCTGAAAGCGCGGCACGTCATCCACACTGTGGCGCCGATCTTCGGCATGCATCCTGAGGCTGAAGTGTGGCGGTTGCTTACGGATTGCTACCGCAACAGCCTCGCACTCGCGCTGTCGCACAGTGTGGAGTCGATCGCTTTCCCGAGCTTGGGCACCGGCGCTTACGGCATCCCGGTCGCCGGTGCCAGCAGGATGGCTGCGTACGCGGTCGGACAACATACCGTCGCGCACAACGCACCAGCTCGCATCGTCTTCTGCTGTTTCTCAGATCGCGATGCGGCGCACTATCGCTCTGCGCTGGAACGTCTGAACGGATAAATCAATCGCTCGACAAGTCTGTTCGGCGCTGGATCGGAAGCGCGGAAACCGCCAGCACCCGACTACTTCTTCTTCGTATAAGTCAGATCGAACGCCGGCTGGAAGGTCTTGCCGCCGTCGGTCGACTGTGTCCCCGACTGCCGCACTGTGCCGTCGGCGCGCGGCTCGAACGTCATGGTCAGTACGACCTTCTGCTTCTGCGGCGTCGAGATGTCGTCGGCGCGGAACTCCATTTTCCCGTTCGCCCAAGCCCCGATGTAGTGCACTTGATCGCCGGTCGCATCGACCCAGGTCTGATGCCACTTGCCGTCCGCCTGATCGAAGACGTTGATCGAGTGCCCGCTGCCCCCCGACGCACTCTTCCAGTTCTCGAAGATCACGCAGCCGTGGTCGAGCAATTCGATCTTGCTCTCGCCGGCGGGCTTGCCTTCCTTCGTCGTCGTGACCGTCCACTCGCCGACCCAAAACTTGAATTGCTGATACTCCGCCCCTGGGCACGCAAAGTTTAGCGGCGCTTGCGGTGCAGCGGGCTTCGGCGGCGTCGAATCCGCGAACGCCGAAGTCGCGCCGATTGTTGCGGTCGCAATGCACAATGCCGTGACAAAGATACGCTCCATGTCTCTCCCCGTTCGATTTAGCGCCACTTTAGACCAAGCTTCCGCAACGGTCTGTTCACCTTTGGTTGACATTCTGGCCAGGAACCTTATGTTCCGGCGCCGTAGCTGATCGCGTGCGAGTCCCGCGCGCGGAGCGTCCGGCGGAGCCTTTGGGCCCGCATCGTTCGTGGTTGGGTTGTCTCGCGAGAGAGGCTTGCCAGCCTTGGCAAACAAAGCCCTCTCGCTGGAGTTGATTGAAGTCTGATGTCGTTTGAAAGTCTCGGCCTGTCGGCCGACATCCTCCGCGCCGTAGCGGAGGCCGGTTACACCACGCCTACCCCCATTCAACAAAAAGCCATCCCGACGGTGATTGCGGGCCGCGACGTGATGGGCATCGCCCAGACCGGCACGGGCAAGACGGCGGGATTCACGCTGCCCATGATCCAGCGTCTGTCGCAAGGCCGCGCGAAAGCGCGCATGCCGCGCTCCCTGATCTTGGAGCCCACGCGCGAACTCGCGGCCCAAGTCGCCGAGAGTTTCGAGAAGTACGGCAAGTATCACAAGCTCTCGATGGCACTCTTGATCGGCGGTGTCTCCTACGAAGAGCAAGACTTGAAGATCACCCGCGGCGTCGATGTTCTGATCGCAACGCCCGGCCGCCTGCTCGACCATTTTGAACGCGGCAAGCTGTTGCTCAACGGCGTCCAGATCCTCGTGATCGACGAAGCCGACCGCATGCTCGACATGGGTTTCATTCCCGACATCGAGCGCATCACGAAAATGCTGCCGTTCACACGCCAAACCCTGTTCTTCTCGGCTACCATGCCGCCGGAGATCACGCGCCTCGCCGATCAGTTCCTGAGCAATCCTGAACGCATCGAGGCCTCGCGCCCGGCCACGGCCGCGACCACTATTACGCAAAAGATCATCGCGCTGCCGTCGAACGACAACAAGATGAAGCGCGAAGCGCTACGCCGCCTCATCCGTCGCGAGACGATCACGAACGGCATTATCTTTTGCAACCGCAAGACCGACGTCGACATCGTCTACAAATCGCTGACCAAACACGGCTTCTCGGTCGCTGCCCTGCATGGCGACCTTCCGCAGCCGGTGCGAACGAAAACACTCGAAAGCTTTCGCGCCGGTCAAGTCCAACTTCTCTGCGCCAGTGACGTCGCAGCTCGTGGACTAGACATCCCGGCGGTGAGCCACGTCTTCAACTTCGACGTCCCCATCCACGCCGACGACTACGTCCACCGCATCGGCCGCACCGGCCGCGCTGGACGCGAAGGGCACGCGCTCATGCTAACGGGCCCCGGCGATCACAGGTATCTGGGCGCTATCGAAAAGCTAACCGGCATGACGCTGGACCGCGAAGAGATGAACGACATCGAGGTCACACCCGATCGCCATCGCGAAGGCCGCGGCGGCGACCGTGACCGGCGCGGCGGACGCGACCGCGACCGCAAGCGCGGCGGCGACCGCCGCCCTGGCCCGAAGCACGAACACGTCGCCGCGATGAGCCCTGTCGACACCGACGCGGTAGCGGCTCAACCGGTCGCCGAACAACCAGCGCCAGCACCGCGGCCGGAACGCCAACACCGCGATCGTCACCCGCGCAAAGAAGGCGGCCAGCATCGCGACCGCCAACCGCGCCCAGACGCAGCGTCTCAGCCGAAGGCTGAGCGCGGCCCAAAGCCGCACGAGAAACGCGAACGCCGCGACCGTGGCCCGCGGGAAGACGCCGGCGCCGACAACGCGCCTGCGAGCCTGAACGACCACATGCCCGCCTTCCTCATGCGCCCGGTGCCGCAGCACCTGATCAAGCGCAAAAAGGAAAGCGAGCCGGCTTAGCCGCTTAGCGCTTAATCGAGCCCGCCAGTTGCTTCTGCATCGCGTCGCCATACGGCGCGCGAATGCCAGCCAGTTGCTTGTCGACAAAGTTCGAGGTCGGCTGGCTATAGACCGCCTTGCGGTGGCTGAACTGCCTGAAGCCGTCGATACCGTGATAGGCGCCCATGCCCGACGGACCGACGCCGCCGAACGGCAGGTCCTCCATCGCAACGTGCATGATCGTGTCGTTCACCGTGACGCCGCCTGACGTCGTGCGCGTCAACACCCGCTCCTTCTCTTCGCCTTCACCACCGAAGTAATAGAGCCCAAGCGGCCGCGCCTTCGAGTTGATGTAACCGATCGCTTCGTCCACCGACTTGTACGTTTTCACCGGCAGGATTGGCCCGAAGATTTCGTCCTGCATCACCTTCATGTCGTCCGTCGGATCCAAGATGATCGTCGGCGCGATTTTGTGATGTGGTTGCTGGCGCAGATCCTCCTTCGCCGGGTTCACCTCGACGACCTTCGCGCCCTTCGCCTTAGCTTCGTCGATGTAGCCGCGCAGCCGATCATAGTGCCGCTGGTTGATCACCGACGTGTAGTCCGGATTGTCCTTCAACGTCGGATACATCCGAGTCGCCGCGGCAGTCGCTTGGGCCACGAATTCGTCGCGTTGTCCTTCGGCAACGAACACATAGTCTGGCGCCAAACAAATCTGCCCGGCGTTCAACGTCTTGCCGGTCATAACTCGTGCCGCGGTCTGTTCCATATTGGCGCCCTGCCCTACGATTACCGGCGACTTGCCACCAAGCTCCAGCGTCAGCGGCGTCAAGTTCTCAGCCGCCGCCCGCATCACGTGGTGCGCGATCGACGTGGCGCCCGTGAACAGCAGATGATCGAACGGCAAACGGCTGAACGCTTCGCCAACGTCGGGACCGCCGGTGCACACCGCGATTTCCGCCTCGTCGAAGGACTTCTTGAACATCCGCGCCATCAACTCCGACGTCGCCGGCGTGAACTCTGACGGCTTGATCATGCAACGATTTCCCGCCGCCAGGATACCCGCCAACGGCGTGAACGTCAGATTGACCGGGAAGTTCCACGGCGAGATCACCCCGACTACGCCCAACGGCTGGTAGTGGATCTCAGCCTTCGCACCGAACCAGCCCAGGATCGCGGGCGTGGGTTTACGCTTCTCGACCTTCATCCACTTGCGCAAATTTTCCTTCGCGTGCTTGAGCGGCCCGATAGAGCCCGACACGTCGGTAAACTTCGACATCTGCGGCGAGCGGCTGCCGAAGTCCTTGTTCAGCGCGTCCGCGATTTCGTCCTGATGGTCCACCAAGAGGGCGACGCAGCGGTCAATCCGATCGATCCGAATCTCTGCACTCGGCGGCCCGTCGTTCAGATAGGCCTTTCGTTGCTTCTCCAGGATCGCCCGCAAGTCCTGATTTGCTGCCGGTTTCGATGCCAAAGCTGCACTCATGAGTGATCTCCATCCCTTGTCGAATTTCTGCTGGTTCGCCTTATAGACGAAAACGCCGCCTGTCGCGAAAGCCAAGCCCGTTAACGCCGGGGCAACCAAACCATGGGGAAGGCCTCCCTTCGGGTCGAACTGCCCCATCCGAGAACACACGCTACGCGGGAAATTTAGCAAATTGTTTCCGGTTTCCGCCGCATTCTCCGGGTCAAGAATGTTGCGTTCCGCGCCTCGAAGCGCGGCTGGTGGGGGAGTTTGCACAGTGCACTATTGGGAAATGCCCGAACACGCCCGGACCCTGGGCTCGCGCACGTTGGAATTGATGCGCGAATACGAAGCGCTTCCGACCCCGCCGAACTACGAGCTGTGGTTCTGCTACGCAGCCGGTCAGAACCCCGAACTAATCCGCGCCCTCGACGATGCGGTCGCCGACGGAAAGATCAAAGACATCAACGCCATGCGCGACTTGCACGCCCGCCACTTCGGCGGCGGTACGAATGTCGCCATGGACGAGATGGGCGCGAAATTGCAGCAGGAAGTGCAAAAGTTCGCCCACATGCTGGAAGGCGCCGGCCAGGACACTGCTACCTACGGCAAGACGTTGAACTCGGCCGCGTCGCAATTGAACTCCGGCAATGTCGCCCAGATCAAGGCTGTCGTGGAAGGCATGATCGCCGCCACCCGCGCTATGGAAGTCAAGCACAAGACGCTTGAACAGGATCTCAAAGCCTCCGCGAACGAAGTCACCGCGCTGCGTTCACGCATCGAAACGATCCGCCAGGAGAGTCTGGTCGACGCCCTGACCGGTCTGGCCAATCGCCGCTGCTTCGACGAACGCATGCAGCAAGCCATTCGCGAAACGCAAACCGAAGGCGGCGACCTCTGCCTCCTGTTCGCCGACGTCGACTTCTTCAAGAAATTCAACGACACTTGGGGTCACGCCACCGGCGACCAGGTGCTTCGTCTAGTCGCGCAGTGCTTGAAGGCGAACACCAAAGGCCGCGACACCGCCGCACGCTACGGCGGAGAGGAGTTCGCGGTTATTCTTCCGCACACATCCATTGAGAACGCGATCAAGCTCGCCGAACAAATCCGCCGAGCAGTGGAATCGAAGAAGATCGTGAAGCGCTCGACCGGCGAAACATTGGGCTCGATTACGATGTCCCTCGGCGTCGCAAAGTTTGCCCCTGGCGAGGCCATTCTCGACGTGGTCAACCGTGCGGACCAGTGCCTCTACGCCGCGAAGCGCTCAGGCCGCAACCGCGTCATGTCCGAGTGGACTGTTGACGTAACGGAAACGAAGACAGCCTAACGCCCCTAAGGGCATTGCACGAAATCAAGTCCTGTGGTGGCTTGGGGGCACAACCCCCGAGACCATCCGATGACTTACGAAAACATCCTTGTCGAAGCGAGCGAAGGCGTCGCCACGCTCACGCTCAATCGCCCCACTTCGCTCAACAGCCTGAACAAAGGCTTGATCGACGACATCCGCAACGCCCTGCGCGCGCTGCGCACCGATGAAAGTGTCAAGGCGCTGATCATGACCGGTGCCGGTCGCGGCTTCTGCGCTGGTGCCGACCTCGCCAATGCCGGCTTCAGCGACGGTGTCGCCCGCTCGGTCGGCGAAGGCATCTCGCACTCGATGGAGATCGGTTACAACCCGCTTGTTCGCGATCTCACAGGATTTCCGAAGCCCGTTATCGTCGCGGTCAACGGCGTAGCGGCCGGCGGCGGCGTCGGGCTCGCACTTTGCGGTGATATCGTGCTAGCCGCGAAGAGCGCATACTTCGTGCAAGTCTTCGGCCCCAAGCTCGGCCTCGTGCCCGACATGGGCTGCACATGGCTCTTCCCGCAGCTCCTCGGCCGCGCCCGCGCGCGCGCGCTAGCACTACTCGGCGATCGCTTGCCGGCCGACAAGGCCGCCGACTGGGGCCTCATTTGGGCCGCGGTCGACGACGCTCAACTCCTGACGGAAGCTCGTGCAGTCGCACAACGCTTGGCGAAGGGTCCAACGCTCGCATTCGGCAAGATCAAACATGTGCTTGATGCTGCCGCGGAGAACGATCTGGACCAGCAACTCGAGCTTGAGCGCCGTACGCAACAGACGCTCGGCGAAACGCAGGACTTTCGCGAAGGCGTCACTGCCTTCCTGACGAAGCGCGAACCGCAATTCAAAGGCAAATGACGGAGACAACGACATGGAATTCGAACGCGTAAAGGTCGACGTACACGGCCGCGTCGGTGTGCTGACGCTCAATCACCCCGAAGTAATGAACGCGGTCAGCCCCGAAATGCTCAAGGGCCTGATCGCCGCGATCAACTACGTCGAAAAGCCGGACACGGGCCTGCGCGCGCTGGTCTTCACCGGCATCGGCCGCGGCTTCTGCGCCGGCGCGAACCTATCGGGTGGTCCGTCATCCGGCTCGTTCGCACCGGAGGAGCGCGACGCCGGTGCCGCGCTCGAGACGTCCTACCACCCATTTCTACGCCGGCTGCGCAATCTGAAGATCCCGTTGGTGACGGCAGTCAATGGCGCCGCCGCAGGCGTCGGCATGAGCTTCGCCATGATGGGCGACATGATCCTCGCCGCGAAGTCCGCGTACTTTCTGCAAGCGTTCCGCCGTATCGGCCTCGTGCCCGACGGCGGCTCCACCTGGCTCCTCCCGCGCCTCGTCGGGAGTGCCCGCGCGAGGGAACTCTCGCTCCTGGGCGACAAGCTGAGCGCCGACAAGGCGCTCGAGTGGGGCCTCATCAACCGCGTCTACGATGACGCCGACCTGATGCCGCAAGCAATGGCGCTCGCTGAAGAACTTGCGCACGGCCCCACCGTTGCACTCGGCCTTATTCGCCAACTCTACTGGGCCAGTCCCTCGAACACCTACGAGGAGCAACTCGACGCCGAACGTCAGGCGCAGAAAGTCGCCGGCCGCGCCGCAGACTTCACGGAAGGCGTCACCGCCTTCCTACAGAAGCGCAAAGCCGACTTCAAAGGCCACTAGCTACTGATCACCTGGTACTTCTGGGAAGCGAACAACGATCCGTGTCTGACCCGACGTCGGCGCGGTCACCTTCGCGGTCTTGGTGATCCCTTCAAAGGTCCCCGAGACCGTGTACTTGCCGGGCAACAAGTCGGCCAATATCCAAGCGCTGTCGCAGTTCACCTGAAACAGCGTCTTGCCGCTTTCGTCCGCAACCGAAACATCGACGTTGCTCAAATACTGCGCGGCAGCGTTCGCGAACTCAATCCGCACCGCAAAGCCCGGCCAACGCGGGTCGGATCGCGCCTCATCGCCAACGCCCGTGCAGGCGAGGTTAATGCCGTCGATCACGGTCGGTTCATCGATCGGCATCGTCGTCGCACTGTCGGCTCGCGCGACCGCGCTACCGATGAAGGCCGCGGCCACGACACACACGGCGAACGTCAATGGATGCATAAGAGCTCTCCTTCCAAACGAGTCAGCCCCAGCCGCCGGCAGCCTATCAGAAATTCACGCGCTGCGTGATCGCCCCGTCGACAATCAAATTGGCGCCGGTCGTAAACGACGACACCGGGCTCGTCAGGAAGACGGCGGCGTTCGCGATCTCCTGCGGCGTGCCCATGCGGCCCGTCGGGTTTGCCTTCAACGAGGCCGCGTACCGGTCCGGCATGTTCTGCTCGATCATGTGCCAAACGCCCCCCTTGAAGTAGATCGTACCGGGCGAAACGACATTCACACGGACGCGGCGCTTGGCGAACTCGCGCGCCAGACCTTTCGCATAATGGATCAAGGCCGCCTTCACCGCACCATAGGCATTGCCCGCTTGCGTCTCCGCCGCCGAGACCGACGAGATAAACACCGCCGACGCATCACCGCGCTCACTAGCCGATTTTTCCAAATGCGGCCTGGCCGCCTCGAACGCATTCACCGCGCCCAGAATGTCGATCTTGAGCAAAGACTCCCAAGCCTCGGCGTGTGCGCCCATCGTCAACGCACTCGCGTTCGACACCAGGATATCGAGCCCACCGAACGTCTGTGCGGCATTCTCGACCCAAGTCTTGAGCTCGTCGCCCTTCGCAATATCGACCGGCGCACCAGTCACGCGAACGCCCAACTTTTTCAGCGCCGTTACCGCCTCTTCCACTTGTTCCGGATTTCGCGCGCAGATGGCTACGTCTGCACCTTCGATCGCCAGCGTTTCTGCAATCGCTCGACCAATTCCGCGCGTACCACCAAGGACAACGGCGCGCTTACCTTTCAGTTGCAAGTCCATTGGGACACTCCTTCGAGTTACCGAAAAATCTTGGTCACAAACGCTTTTGGATCAAACCGCACCGCCGGCGTGCCTTGTGCGAAACCCACGCTCATCCGGGTGTCGATCTGCAGATCCGCAGACGACGCTCCGAACGACAGGCGTGCACTCTCTGCCCGGTCCGCAAACGCCATCCGGATCGCCCTTGTCAGATCGTCGATCTGCATTTCATTCTGCGATACCAGCACATCGCGATCGGTCGGCACGCTCGCAGGCAGGTCCGGCCACGGTCCATCGCCTTCGCGCGGGATTCGGATGAAGAAACCGCGGCGCGCGTGAAATCGGCCGCGCTGAGGTTCTGCAAAATTGCCAAGCATAACTAGATCGAACCCTTCGGCGCGCATCTTCTCGCGATCGAGCCGCGCCCACAACGCCTTGATCTCCTGGTACTTGCGCTGCAAATCGACCATCGAGGTCTTGGTCACGAAGTCCACCTCGACCGCGCGTCGAAAGCCGGCAGGCGCCGGTATCTCCAACGCGGTCTCGACCGCGAAGGCGCCAAATCCGGGGACGTCCATCTTTTGGCTGGCCGGAGGTGTCCACGACGACGGATCCTGCGCTTTCATCCATGACGCTCTTCCGGCCTGCCGCAGCCAAACATCGTTAGCGCCGCGAACGAAGACGAACTCCTCTGCTGACGCCTCCCCCGGCAACCGAACCTTCACGGTCGCACGGTTGTAGTAGCCCTTCTCGGCGGCGCCCATCAGCACAGACTCGAAGAGCCGGTCCACCCCCTCGAGCAAGCGTTCCTTGTCCTGAAAGAGCTTCTGATCGCCCGGGACGACATCGATCGAGATCGATTTCGGATTGGCAACCCGGGCAATCGTATTGCTCGTACCCAGCAACTCAAAACTGTACCCGTCGCCCAGGTCCAGCATCGTGCCGGCCGCCTGCGCACGCGCCGCACCAATCCAGGCGAGCACGACAAAAACCAACCAAAACTGCCGAACCGCGCTCAACGGACCCCACTCCGATTTCTTGGCTAACGCCAAACCCTAGGCGACCCCGCCGAAGCTGGCAATGGCCGCTCGCAAACGGCCCCCTTGATCCGCACACAGACGAAAACGTGACGGTCAAAATGGCTAACTCTACGTTGCACGAGAACGTTGGTTTCCGAAGTGTCAAGTGGCGAGAAAGCGATCACAAGCGAACGGATTTTCGCTTGCATGGCGAAGTTCGCTTCGCCATCTTTCCGCCGCGACTGGCTTTGCCGAAAGACGAGTGCATAAAGACGTGCCGCAGTGCCGATAAGGTGTTTGTTTCGCGTCCCCCGCCCGACATCTCTCCAGCAAACTTGTCATGCGCGTTGGTACGCACGCGGGCAGTCTGCGGCGCGGCCGTTGTATCTATGAAGGAATGGACTGAAAGATGACTATTGGCGTTGTCAAATTCTTCAACACCGCGAAGGGCTACGGCTTCATCGCGCCGGATGGCGGTGGCAAGGACGTGTTCGTGCACATCACGGCCCTGCAGCGCTCGGGCATTCAAGAACTTGCCGAAGGTCAGAAGGTGACCTTCGAAGTGGCCCCGGGCCGCGACGGACGAATTTCGGCCGACAGGCTGAAGGTGATCTAAGTACAACGCAATAACATTCAGTCGAACTTCCGCGGCGTGTGGTGCTCCACACGCCGTTTTCGTTTCCCTTGCGCGTACGCCGGGTCATAGACTGCGGGCCCATGAAACCAAAAAACGCCGTCGTCATTCTCCTCGACAGTTTGAACCGTCACATGCTGGGCGCCTACGGCGGCAGAGAGTTTGCGACACCTAACCTCGATCGCCTGACCAAACGCGCCTTACGGTTCACCAAGCACTATGCCGGCGCCCTGCCCTGCATGCCCGCGCGTCACGACATTCTCTGCGGTGCCTGGGACTTTCTGTGGCGCCCCTGGGGTTCGGTCGAGATTTGGGAGGACGCAATCACCTACCCGCTGCGCCGCGCCGGAGTGGTCACACAGTTGATCTCCGATCACCCGCATCTGTTTGAGAGCGGCGGCGAGAACTACCACGTCGACTTCACCGCCTGGGACTATCAGCGGGGCCACGAAGGTGACGCATGGAAGACCCGGCCGGACCCCAGCTGGGCCGGTGCGCCACGTTACGGCCGCCCGCACATGCCCTATGACAACTCGCGCGGCTGGTTCCGCGGCGAGGAAGACTTTCCTGGCCCCCGCACCATGGCCGCCGCCGCAAAGTGGCTCGACGACAACGCCGGACATCACGACCGCTTCATGCTGTTCGTCGACGAGTTCGATCCGCACGAACCCTTCGACACGCCCGAACCCTATGCATCGCTCTACGACAAGGATTGGGACGGCCCGCATCTGATCTGGCCGCCCTACATGAAGGACGCGCTTGCCAAGGGCATACTGACCGAACGGCAAGCGTGCCAAATCCGGGCCCAGTACGGCGCCAAACTTACCATGATCGATGCCTGGTTCGGTCGCATTCTCGATGCGCTGGACCGGAACAAGCTCTGGGACGACACCGCGGTCATTCTCTGTACCGATCACGGGCACTACCTCGGTGAAAAGGACATGTGGGGCAAGCCCGCCGTCCCGATCTACGACACGCTCGGGAAAATCCCGTTGCTGATCGCGTGGCCCGGCCAAGCGCCACGCACAATCGACGCCTTGACGACAAGCGTCGATCTGTTCGCCACCCTGGCCGACCTTTTCAACGTCACCGTCCGTCAGCGCACCCACGGCAAGTCGCTGATCCCCTTGATCGACGGCACCGCGACCAGTGTGCGCGATTGGACGTTGTTGGGCGTGTGGGGTCGCGAGGTTCACATCACCGACGGCCGCTGGAAGTATGCCCGCGCGCCGGTGGCGAAAAATGAACCGCTGCCGATGTTCTCAAACCGCTGGTCGACGATGCCAACGCATGTGTTGACGCGCGAGCAGGAACTGCCGCTGCCGGACCAACGCGCCAAGCTTAGCCGGATGCCCGGAAGCACGGTCCCCGTAATTCATCAAACCTGGGATGCGAGCGACGCCGTGCCCTTCTGGGCGTGGACAAAGTTCACCGGACACCACCTGTTCGATACGGCGAACGATCCGGCCGAAAACGAAAACCGTGCGGGTGGTGCCGATGAAGCACGCTTGTGCGAACTCTTACGCACCGCATTGATCGAAATCGAAGCACCGGCAGAGCAATTTGCCCGTCTTGGCCTAGGCTGACCGCACCTTCTACGCGTGCCGCAATGCAAGAGCACGCGCCAACATTTCTGGTTCGAACCGTCCCTTAACTTGCATTCGTTAAAAATTCCTTAAGCTCCTTCGGACGACTCACTGAGTCTTAAGAAGGGGTAAACAATGGTCGGCGACGAAGCGTATTCGACGACAGCAGACGGCGGCGGCCGTCGCGTTGCAGTTTTCGTAGGCAGCCTCGCACTCGGCGCGATCGGCATTTGGTTCAGCCATGGAACCAACTCCGAGAACGCGCAGGCCGCGACAGTGGGCTGCGATGGCACAGTCGCGAAGACGCAACTGGCTTCGGCAGATCCTCACCACCTAAGCCTGCCCGCACAAAACCCTTGCACCAGCCCGGTCGCGCTCAACGCCGGCAATCCGAACTGGCATCAAGCCGCCGTCATCGCGAGCGAGCCGCCGCGCCTCAACTTGCGCACCAGCCTACAGACGGACGATGTCTTTGCGCGCCGTACGCCGCCGCGCGAACGTTTCGCGGCGAGCGTGGATGCTCTGCGCACCAAACCCGAAAGCGACATCGTCGAGATCGCAACGACCGTTGGCCCGATGCCCGACCCCACACTGCTTGACGAACTCGACCGCCGCGCGGATACGCTCGACCTCTGCGGCGCTGCCGGCTCCGGTCTAACCTCCGGCGACTGCGACCCACCCCCCGTCGAAGATATCGACGACGGCGGAGAGCGCGGCGAGCATGATGAGGACGGCGGCGAAGGTGGTGAGCGCGGCGAAGACGACCACGCCGACGACGACCACGGTGGCGAGGGCGGAGAACACGGTGACGACGTCGCCGACAACGATGGCCACGGCGGAGAACATGTTGATGGCGGTGGCGACCGAGATTGCGACAACAGCGGCGGCGAGCGCGGTGGCGACGACGGTCATCACGGCGGTGAGGGCGGCGAAGGTGGAGAGCGCGGCGGCGGGCACGGTTAGGCCCGCACCCAAACCGCCACAGACCTAAATCTCAGCGCGCCATCTGCTGGTTCAGCTGGTCAACGAACCCTTGGGGCACGTTCAAGCGCTGCGCCAGCATCGCGAGGTAGTTGCGCTCTTGATCGTTCGCCTGATCGATAACGATCGCCGAAGCCGTATAGAGCTGAGCGGCGACCTCCAGCGTCGTGGCGAGCTTAGCAACGTCTTCCACATTTAGAGGCTTTGCCAACTCGCCAAGCAAGAAGACTTTCTCTTCCCCAGACAACCCCGCCTGCTCCATCTGCCCGAAAATCTTCTGGCTCTCCGCTTTGTCGACCTGACCGTCAGCCTTAGCCGCCGCGATCATCGCGGTGAGCACGGCGGTGCCGAGCGTGTTCTGCGCGGGCGCCGGCAACGAGTTAGATCCGAAACCGGCCGACGCCGCCGCCGGATTGCTCTCCGCCGACTTCATCAAGTCGCCGATTCCCGGGATGTTGCCCAGCACGCCGCCCAACGTATCCCGCATACCACCCTGGCTGCGTTGCTCCGGCGGCAGCTGGCTTTGCTGCTGCTGATAGCGCTGCCAGGCCTGGTACGCGAGCGTACCCACGATCGCAACGCCACCAATCTTCGCGATTCCACCGAGCCCGGCCTTCTTCGCCAAAGCCCCACCCAACATGCCGGCAACGACCCCGGTGGCCATCCCACTGTTCAGGAATTGGTCCAGCATCTTCTTCGCATCGATCGCCATCAATCTCTCCTACAGGCCCCGAACGAGGCTAGTGAAACATCGGTGCTCTTCGCCTAAATTCAATGTCTGAAAAAGGCCCACCAAAGTGACGCTTTCGAACACTACCCTAGCCGCCTTGGTTCTGCTTGCCGCTTGGTTCGGTCTCGATTTCCTTGGCGTCCCGGGGCTCGTCGACCGCGAACCGCTTATCTCGCTCGCGGGCGTCATGCTTGCCCTCCTGGGTTTGATCGCTCTTTCAGGCCTAGCGCGCTTCCCGCTGGCTGCCCCAGTCTACTGCCTCTCCCTCGCAATCTGGGCAGCGCTCCAGGTCGAAACGCATTGGAGCACATACCTTTTGTTCGACGCTACCCAGCGCAAACTTGCTTGGTACGCGAAAGTTTTCGGCCCGCATTGGCGCTTCCTGCCCGAACTTCCGCATCGAACGACGCCTGACGGATATCATACGATCCTCTGCGCGCTGATTTTGCTCAACCTACTCCTTGCAGCCCGAGACTGCTTCCGCCGCGATTAATTTCCAAATCGCTCCAAGATCCACGGCACGACCGTGTCCATCACCTTCTCCACGTCCGGCGCCTCGCGCGCGCCGAACTCGGGCTCGAAATAATGACGCGCCTGCGGGAAATCGACATAGGTCTTGTCCTTCGCGCCGATCGCCTGAAACATGGGCAACGCATCCGTCTTCGGAAATATCTCCTGGTCTTTCCCGGCATTGATGAACAGCGACGGTTCGTTGATTTGCGGCAGGTCGTGCAGTTGGTTCGCCTGGCTCGACACGCCCGACCAAGTCGATAGCCACGCATGCGGCGTCGCCTGGCGGCCGAAGCCGAAGAACTTCCAATTCATCAGATCCGGCCGCGACGAAAAGATCGAGCCATAGTCGCGCGCCGACGGGTCCAGATGGTTATCGACATAGTGCAAGTTCGCCATCGTCCGATAGATCGTGAGCACCGGCTCGAACGCTTCGCGCCGAAGCACTTCGCGCTGGCGCACCGCAGGTAGCTTGGCGAAATCCGGATCGTTGTGCAGCGCCTCCGCACGCTCGTTCTCCGCAATCATCGAACGCGCGATCGCATCGATCCGCTTCACGCGCTCGATTTGCGCCGCTCGAAACCGTTTCACGAATGCCTCGTCATAGCGCGACCACACCGCGTCCGATCCGTCGATCCTCGACGGCATCTTGAAGCCGTTGCGCTCGTCGTACATGTCGAGCGTCGGATCAGTCAGGTGCGGCTGCGTCTCGTCGACGACCGAGGGGTCGATGATCTCGTTCATGATCATCCCCTCGCCCTTATGGGTGGAGATATAGACCATGCCGTCCGCGGGAATCATCTCCGCCTCGTTCAGATGCGTACGCCGCCCGCCGGGCGTCTTTCCGAACCTCTCGCCTCTCGCCTTCTTCGCTTGCGCTTGATAGAAACCATTCAACGCCCCGCCGCCGGAATTGCCGACCAGAACGACGTTCTTCACGCCACGCTTGTTCTTCAGGAACGAAACGCACGACGCGACGTCGAGAATGATCTCCTCATGCGTCGTCGTCACGTCATTGTTCGGATTGCGAGTGTTCGCGCCCATACAAAGCACGCCCGCATCAACCAGCCGCGGGATCACATAGTGGTGCGTGAAGTCCGCACGCGGATGCATCACCACGATCGCCGTCTTCGGCTTCGGATTCTTCGTCGAGCTCCACAACAGTGCCCGGTGCTCGCGAAAATCCGGCGCCTTCAAAATCAGATTCTCGACCTCGAACGCGTCTGGCCGCCGGCGCATATTCATCGGCGCGCCACCCCAATAGGTCTTCGAAATCAGCTGCATCGACTGGCCCTCAGCGAAGCTTGGAAGAAATTTTGGGGCATTAACCCCGTCTTTACCATCCGGGTGTTTATATACGTGCAACGAAATTGAACGAAACATTGAGCGAGCGAGGTTCCCGCCCCACCATCCAGTAACGCCCGGCGTTTTCGGGCAACTTCCTTGGCAAGGATGAAACTCTAGAGCCCGGCGCAAGCCGGGCTTTTGAGTTTTGGGGCGCGCGAATTATCACGTCACGAATGCCACGACCCGAGCCGGAGCCGCGCTACAGTTCGCCAGTTTGATCGGAAAGAAAGCCGTCCGTGCGGCGGCAAACGCTCGATATCGCGCGAGTCGAGCGTGCGGGTGAGATCGATCAGCGGCTTCAAATCCCTTCGTTTGCGGGCCGGCCAAGGCTCAGGCAACGGCACGCAACTCCGCCACCAGTCCCTGCCCCATCAGATCAACGAAATTCCCGGCATAGAACTGCTCCGCCGCCTGCGGCGGGATTCCCACCAGGCTATCATCGAACCGCTTCAGCGGATTGCGGCCGCCTTCGACATGCGGGAAGTCGCTGGAGAACAGACACACCTCCTCGCCCGCGTTGCGGATGATCCAACCTGTATCCTCATGGCTGTAGGGGGTGACCCGCACCTGCCGCTTCACGAACTCGCTTGGCTTCAGCGAGAGCTTCTTCAACCGTTCTTCGCCTTTGCGAAACGCATCCGCGCCGGCGTCCATGTAGCGCATCCAACTAGGCACCCACAACGCACCAAGCTCGATCACGCCGAACTTGAGCTTCGGAAACCGGTCGAGCACGCCGTCGAAGATCATCGCAGCCAAACTCAGCATCACCGAATGCGGGATCATCATGAACGATACCGACGTGAAGTTCTCCTCCCCGCCGTGAAAGTCCTTCACCTTCGCCATGCCGTTGTTGAAGTAGTCCGCGTTCAGTTTCTCTTCGCCACCGACATGGAAGAGGATCGGCAATCCCGCCTCTTCCGCCATGCGCCACACGGGATCGAACCCCACATGACTGGGCGAGTGCCCCGGCGGACACCGCGATGGGATCATCAACCCTTTGGCGCCGCCCTCGATCGCCCCGCGTGCCGTCGCGCGCGCTTGTTCAAAGTCACTCAGCGGCACATAGGCCGTCGGCAGAAAGCGCCGATCCACTGAACAGAACGCCGTCATCATCCGGTTGTGTGCGCGTGCCGTCGCATAACCAAGTACCGGGTTCGTCTCATCCAACCCGAAATTGCCGAGACACCACGTCGTGAACACGAGCTGGCTCCGAAAGCCAAGGAGATCGAGCGCCCGCGGCCGATCGGCCGGTGTGAAGGCGCCCAACGCCTCATAGTCCTTGCGCAGCAAAATGTTCTCTGCCGCGCCCCCGCGAAACGCCGGATCCGCCTGTTTCGCCCGTGCCTCGGTCACCCACTTCCCGTCGCGAGGCCATGCTAACAACTTCGGCAGCGCGTCATAGTCGGCGCGATACTTCTGCTCCATGAAGTCGTCGAGACAATCCGCAAGTTCCATCAAATGCGAATCCGCATCGTGGATAAGACGGTTCTCAACATATGGCATGGGCGCAAGCTCCTGGCGTTTGCGTCAATGATCGCGGAGGAAGGGCCAGGACGCAACCCCACTTCCTTGACACCGCCAAGCTCATACGCGCACGAAAATCGCCTCGAGGCTCGTCAAGTTCATGCCGTGCTTCACATAATTGTACGGCGTCAAGTTCGTCACTTTGATCAGCCGCCGCGCGATTTCCGTACCGACGCTGCCATCCTCGCGCGGCACCATATCGAAGTCGAGCACATTGATGCAGGCTAAGTCCTGTTCGAACGCCTGCACACCGCTGAGCCCCGTGCCAGTCATCCAGCTCAACAACAGCCGGTTTACGCCTTCATGTGCGACGACAAGCGCCGTATGCCACCCGGGTTCCGCGAGCAATCGCACCAACGACGCTACCGATCGCGTCTGAACATCCGCAAACGCATCACCGCCCATCATCCGCGCGCCCGGAACCGCCGCTCGATCGAACTCGAACGTCATGCGCGCCGCAAGCTCTTCGCGTGTCTTGGCGTTGAACCGGCCGCCACCCTTGATTTCGACCAGTCCTCGATCGGACTCGAGCGTCAAATGGGCGGCGTCCGTATTCGCGGTCAACACCAGCTCCGCCGTCTCCATCGTGCGCGGCAGACCCGAACACACCGCCCGATCGAAACGCACATTCGCGAGCGCCAACCCACTCGCCCGCGCCTGCTCCCGTCCGAGAGGCGTCAAGGGCACGAGATCCGTATGACCGGACTCGCGCACCTCGCGCCCGAAATAGTCGACATGGCCGTGCCGCATCAAATAGATGCGCCGACGACCGGTGGTTCCCGGAAGTGCGGACACGCCTTAGACCGCGCCTACAGCTTTCAGCGATGCGACCTCCGCCGCGCTGAACCCAAATTCGCTGAGCACCGCATCGTTATGTTGCCCCGCGGTCGGCGCAACACCTTGGATCTCCGGCTTCGTCCGGCTGAAGCGCGGCGCGGGTGCGGGCTGTACGACGCCCTCAAGCTCCACGAAGGTCGCGCGCGCCTTGTTGTGCGGATGGTTCGGCGCCTCGGCCAGCGACAGCACCGGCGCATAACAAACGTCGGAACCTTCCATCAGCTTGTCCCACTCCGCACGCGTCTTCGTCTTCAGCACGCGCGCGATCTTCTCTTTCAGAGCCGGCCACTTCGAACGATCCATTTGCGACTGGAAGTCCGGATCGTTGATTCCCGTCTTCTCCAGCAACAGCGCATAGAACTGCGGCTCGATCGAACCGATTGAAACCCACTTGCCGTCCGACGTTTCGTACGTGTCGTAGAAGTGCGCGCCACCGTCGAGCAGGTTATGTCCTTTCTCGTCGGCCCACATGCCCATCGCTTTGAAACCGTAGAACATCGACATCAACGACGCGGCACCATCCGTCATTGCGCAATCGACCACTTGTCCCTTGCCCGAGCCGCGCGCTTCGAACAACGCGCACGCCATGCCGAATGCGAGATACAAGGCACCGCCGCCGAAGTCGCCGACGAGATTGAGCGGCGGCACAGGCGAATCACCTTTGCGTCCGATCGCATGCAGAGCGCCGGTAAGTGCGATGTAGTTAATGTCATGTCCTGCTGCGTGTGCCAGCGGTCCCGTTTGCCCCCATCCGGTCATGCGGCCGTAAACCATCTTGGGATTTCTCTTCAGTGCGACATCTGGTCCGAGTCCCAATTTCTCCATTACTCCAGGTCGAAATCCTTCAAGAAGCGCATCCGATTGCGCGATCAACTTGAGGGCGACTTCGACGGCCTCGGGTCGCTTGAGATCGAGTGCGATTGAACGACGTCCTCGACTTGTGATGTCGAACTTGTTCGCACCCCGTCCACCCTTGCGATCGATGCGTACAACTTCTGCGCCCATGTCGCTGAGCAACATCGCGCAGAAGGGGCCAGGACCTATGCCTGCGAACTCGATCACTTTAACGCCATGCAGCGGACCCATCACCTTTTCTCCTTAATTCAATGACTATATGACGACCTCGAACGGTTTAGTTCATCGCGAGCTGAGCCGCAAACGTGAAGACGGAGTGCCTACATGAGTTTGCGTAGCGTAGCGGCCGCCGCCGCGTGCATCGTGTCGATGTTGCTGGTCAGCCAAGTGCCGTCGCGCGCCGACGGTATGCCGGCTGCCGAAGATGAAAACTACAATCCTGTTCCTTCCAAGCCTGGCGTACCGGCACCAGGCGTGACGCAACCAGCGCCGATCAAGCCGGCGAAACCTGTGAAGCCCGTCACAAGCGTGAAGCCTGCGAAGCCTGCCGTGGTGAAACCCGCGAAGCCGACTACGCCGCTTTCAGCGCCGGCACCGGTTTCAACACCAGCCCCCGCGACGACGCCGACGCCACCCGCCGCGACACCCGCCCCTGATCTGAAGCCCGCGCCGGTCCCGGCGACCGAGCCCGCGCCGGTGCCGCAACCCGCACCGACAGCAACGCCACCGTCTGCGCCACCCGTCACGACACCGCCGCCAGCAGCTGTTCCGGTCACCCCGCCGGCGACGCCCGTCGCAACGCCCGCGCCGTTGCCACCGACCGATCCGGCTGTGATCGCCGGCAAGAAGCCCGTGTTCGAAATCATCAACGTCGACGTTCAAGTCGCCGAACGCCTACCGCCGTTCGCCACTGTACTGGTCAAAGGCACGGCGCGCACCGGCGGCTGGAAGAACATGGAACTGCGCCCGCTACAAACCTTCGCTCCCGAAGTCGGCATGCGCTCTTTCACGCTCGTGGGCACGCCGCCCGACGGACCGGCACCGCAAGCGATAACCACCGTGACCGCAGCCTTCACGATCGACCCACTACCGGCCGACGTGAAGACAATCCGCGTGCTCGCCGAAACCAACGAAGGCGCGCGCACGTTTCGTTAAGCAGCAAAGTCCGGGCTTAGGCGCAAAGGGCACCAAGTTGGTGCCCTTTCGTTTGCGTCGAAAGTATTCGTAGCTTCGCGCCTTCGCGTGAGCGTCCTTACTTGACCCAACGGTCGCTCAAGCCAACAACTGCCCGTCATCCAACGTGAACAGAGAACCCGTGATGAACCCCGCGTGCTTTGAACATAGCAGGAGCAGCATCGCGTCCAGATCCTCTTCCTTCCCTAACCGCCGGCGCGGGAAACCCGCCACCTGCTTCTTGCCGCCCTCGGTCGCGAACCAGTCGCTGTTGAGCTCCGTTTCGATGAACCCGGGACAGAGTGCATTCACGGCGATGTGGTACTTCGCCCACTCCCGCGCCAAGCCCTTCGTCATCATCGCGACGGCGGCCTTCGACATGCTGTAGGCGACCAAACCCGGCAGCGCTTTGAACGCCCCGATCGAAGCAATGTTAACAATTCGCCCCGCGATCTTCTGCTCCACCATGCGCGAGCCGACCGTCTGCGCGACGAAGAACGCACCCTTCACATTTGTATCCATCAACCGGTCGTAATCCGCTTCGCCAAGCGTGCTCGCACTCGATTGCACGTTCATGCCTGCATTATTAACGAGTATGCTAATCGGCCCCGCGAGCCGCTCCGCTTCCGCAACGCACGCGCGAATTTCCGCAGCCTGTGTCACGTCCAATGCCAAGGGAACCGCGCGCCCGCCGCGGCTTTCGATCTTTGATTTCAAGGCTTGCAGCCTATCGACGCGTCGCCCGGTAATAACGACAGTCGCGCCCGCATCACTTAAGACTTCGGCGAAACGAAGACCGAACCCGCTCGTCGCACCCGTGATGAACGCAGCTTGCCTGCTAAGGTCGAACGTCACTTTCGATGTCATGATCGTATCCAAAAAAGGTTGCGGACAATTATCCTTAAACGCCTGCGTGCGTCACGCTCGAATGCGAAAACTTCTTTTCTGTGGCGAAATTCCATGTCTATGCTCGCCTCCATGCAAATCGACGTCATCTCCGACACCGTCTGTCCCTGGTGTTACATCGGCAAGCGCCGCCTCGAGCGCGCGCTGAGCCTTCGCCCGCAAATCACCTTCGATGTGCGGTGGCGTCCGTTTCAACTCGACCCCAGCACACCGCCCGAAGGCGTCGACCGCAAGGCGTACATGGAACGCAAGTTCGGCTCGTCGGATAAGATCAAGCCGATCCACACTGCGCTGCTCAAGGCCGGCGACGACGAAGGCATCGCTTTCGCATTTGAAAAGATCACACGCACACCAAACACGCTGAACTCGCACCGCGTTATTCGCTGGGCGCACTCCCTGGGCGTACAGAACGATCTCGTCGAACGTCTCTTCCAAAGCTACTTCGTCGAAGGCGCCGACATCGGCCACGTCAAGGTCCTGGCCGCGATCGCGGACGGGGTGGGCCTGGACGGCGAACTGGTCGAAGAACTCCTGAGCTCCGATGCGGATGTTGAATCCGTCACGCGCGAAGACACGATGGCGCGCAAAATCGGCATCAATGGCGTGCCGACGTTTCTGATTGGCGGAAAAGTGTTGGTCAACGGCGCCCAAGACGCCGAGCACCTCGTACGCGTCATCGACACCGTCGCCGCCGGCACTGAAGGCGCTGCCGCAACGGGCTAACTAAAGTCCCGCCCAGCGTGCCGTCCAGTACGTCGCACCGGCCGCGACGTACGCCATCACGAACAGATAGACGAACATGAAGGCAGTCCAGCGCCACGAGTTCATCTCGCGCCGCGCGACCGCGAGCGTCGCCATGCATTGTGGCGCGAAAACGTACCAGGCGAGGAACGCCAGCGCCGTCGGCAGCGACCACGCCGTCTGCAACGCGTGCGCCAGACCCTGGCCATCGCCGTCCGCTTGCACCGCGTAAACGGTGCCGAGCGCGCCGACCGCAACCTCGCGCGCCGCAAAACCCGGCACCAAAGCGATCGCAATCTCCAGATTGAACCCAATTGGCGCGAGCAGCGGCTCTAACCAACTGCCCAACATGCCGGCGTAGCTCTCGCGGATCGAGGTCGCGGAACTCGGATAGCTCGACAGAAACCACAGGATCACCGAGATCACGAAGATATAGATGCCCGCACGCTTCAAGAACGCCCAGCCGCGCAGCCAAAGATTGATAAAGAAGTCCCGCGGGTCCGGCAGCTTGTACGTCGGCATTTCCATCAACAGCGGCTGCGGCCGCCCTTGCGTCAGCGTCCGCTTCAACACAAACGCCACAACGACCGCGCTGACCACGCCGGTGATGTAGAGCGCGAACATCACCAAGCCTTGCAGATTGAAGAGCCCGACCGTCGTCGGTGGAATGAACGCAGCGATGATTAATGTATAGACCGGCAGCCGCGCCGAACACGTCATCAGCGGCGCGACCAAGATCGTCGTCAGCCGGTCGTTCTCGTTTTCGATCGTGCGCGCCGACATCATGCCCGGGATCGCGCACGCAAAGCTCGACAGCAAAGGAATGAACGCGCGTCCATTCAACCCGACGCGCAGCATCAACTCGTCCATCAAGAACGCCGCACGCGCCATATAGCCCGACGCCTCCAGCGCCAGAATAAACGCAAACAAGATCACAATTTGCGGCAGAAACACGATTACGCTGCCCACGCCGGCAATCACGCCGTCGATGATCAGGCTTTTCAACCACCCATCCGCCAGCACACCCCCAACCCACACACCCAGCGTCGCGAAGCCGTCCTCGATCCGCGTCATCGGCAACTCGGCCCACGTGAACACCGCCTGAAACATCAGGAACAACAGGCCGAACAGCACGAACAATCCCGCCACCGGGTTCAACACGACGCGATCGATCGCCCGCGTCAGCTGGTTCATCGCCGGCTCTGCCAGGATCACGTCGCGCGCAATCGCACGCGCCTCTCGTTGCACCGAGCGCAAGTCGGCACTCGCAGCACCGACGGCCACACCGGCGCCCGCCTCGATTAACCCATCAAGCCGCGCGAGCAAGGGCGCCCGCCCCGCCTTCCGCGTCGCCGTTGTTGTGACCACCGGGATGCCGAGCCGCGCCTCAAGCGCCACGATGTCGATCTTCACGCCATCGCGCTCCGCCAGATCGATCATGTTCAGAACCAACAGCATCGGCCGCCCTAGCGCCTTCAACTGCAACGCCAAGTGCAAATGCGTG
Source organism: uncultured Flavobacteriaceae bacterium (assembly GCA_964547645.1). Classification (GTDB taxonomy): domain Bacteria; phylum Pseudomonadota; class Alphaproteobacteria; order Micropepsales; family Micropepsaceae; genus SZUA-430. Next base: position 2,767 of record CAZJOM010000028.1, on the reverse strand, counting down.
CGCAAGTCCGCCGCGTCGATCAGCACCAGCAGCGCATCCGGCGCCAGCTCCTGCCCTTCCTTGCCGCTGATCACATCGACCGCGATCCGCTCGTCCAGGGACCGCGCCGACAAACCGTAAATACCGGGCAAATCGATCAGCTCAACACTCCGGCCTGTCGGCGTCGCAAACATCCCGCTCCGCCGCTCGACCGTCACGCCCGCATAGTTCGCAACCTTCGCGCGCCCACCGGTCAGCCCGTTGAACAGCGTCGACTTGCCCGAGTTCGGCGCCCCAACGAGCGCCAAGCGAAACGCGCTCATACCGGCTCCACCTCAACCAGCGCCGCCTCGCCCGCCCGCAACGCAATGATCGTCCGATTGAGCCTCACCGCGAGCGTCCGCCCACCCAGCGGCCCATGCCCCAGCATCTCGACCTCATCACCCTCAGAAAACCCAACCTCGCGCAACTTAGCCTCAAGCTCCAACGAGCCCGCCTCAACAGTCCGCACGCGCGCAACGGCGCCGAGCTTCAGTTCGTTCAGTTTCATGCCGGGATCTTATTGCAAATCATTCGCAACAACAATATTGAGCTGGCGCGCTTGGCGTTGACCTTCCAAGCCCATATTCTGCCGCCATGAACATCGCTCATCGCGAACAGAGCCGCTTCACCACCGCCGAATTCGAGCGCCTTGTACGCTCCGGCGGCTTCGGCCGAACGCGCGTCGAGCTGCGGCGGGGCCAGATCGTCAAGATGAATGCCCAACACGTGCCCCACGGCACGATCAAACGCTTGCTCGCAAAAGCACTGGAGGCGGCAGTGGCCGCCGCCAACCTCAATTGGACGGTCGATCAGGAAATCTCGGTGGAGTTCGGCGACGGGTTTGAACCGCTTCCGGACATCATCGTCTGGGATCGCTCCACCGCCCAGGGAGACCTCACAGGACCGATACCGGCGAACGCAGTTCGTCTGATCGTAGAGGTAGCCGACAGCACGCTCGCGGACGACCTCGGCGAAAAGCGAGAAGACTACGCAAACGCCGGCCTCGCCGAATACTGGGTCGCCGACATCAAGAACCAAGTGATCTTGCAACACGCGCGGCCCGCCGCTAGCGAATATGCAGTGCAAAGTTCAACACCATTCGGTGCCGCAGCGACGTCGCTTGCCTATCCGACGCTGAGCATCAGCACGGCGGCTCTAAGCGTCGGAAAATAGACAAAAGGCCCTCGAATTTTCTTACTATTAGGAACACCTTGATGGCAGAAGTTGAACGTCTGAACCAAACTCTCGACACCATTACAGCCAAGGAAGCCGCTGAGCTATCCAAACTCTTGGAAGAGAAATGGGGCGTGTCAGCTGCAGCCCCCGTCGCAATCGCAGCAGCGGCTACGTCGGCAGAGACATCCACGGTATTCGGAATATTTTTGGTTCAAGTCGGTGATAGGAAACTCGAAGTAATCAAAGAGGTACGCGAAATCACAGGGTTAGTCCTGAAAGTCGCAATAGATCTTGTAGAAAGATCCCCCACACAAATCATGACAGTAGATACGATGGTGGAAGCTGAAAAAGTAAAGGCACGACTGGAGCAGACAGGTGCATCGATTGAAATCGAGCCGATCCTTGAGGAACCCTCGATAGATCTCAGCCATTTCATTTCCCAAGTTGTGCACGCGTACGCACGCGCCTCGCTCAGCACACCCGAGGATCACCTAGCCAATTTGCGAAAGACATTGTCTAGAGCTATCGGAGCCGCACATGTTTCTTAGTCGCGCGAAGCTTGCAGCGGTTGCCGAAGAAATCAACAAACAACTCAGAGTGATTGATGATGTCAAGGCTCTGCAAACAGGACAGACTGAGATGGCTAGGGCCATTGCGCAGCTGAGTGATCGTTTGCGGTCTTTGGAACTACAAATGAGCGCTCTGAAATCAGAGGTCAAACTTGACGCTTTAAAAGAAGCACAGAATGTTGTTTGGACCGTTCAGACAGACCTCAATCGGCGAGTGCAAGAACTGGCAGTCAAGGTGGGAATTTCAGAACATGAACGCGCGAAGCCTGCTATCACGTTGGAACAATCAATCGTGAGGCGATGCATCAACGAAGGCGATGGCGCTTGAGGTTCATGGCTCTCGGGTGGAAAGGTGATCCACCACGAAATTCAAAAGCTGATCTAACGTACTAAGGGGCACCATCCCCTTACACGAACATTGCCATGCAACTCGGACCAGCTTGCAACCGGCCACATATGATGGTGACGATCTCAGCGTGGTTTCGCTGAGCGAGGAAACACACCCTTCGTCGTGAACTTCTGCGTTCCCGGTGCGCGCTTCACGCCCGTGCCCGGCGGCTGGATCGACGGCACCAGCTGATGCCGTCCAGGCCCGATCAGGTCCGCGCGGCCCATGGCTTTCAGCGCTTCACGGAGCGCTGGCCAGTTTTCCGGATCGTGATAACGCAAGAAGGCTTTGTGCAGCCGCCGTTGCTTGAGCCCTCGCACGCTCTCCACCCGCTCCGATGCACCCCGCCTCACACCGCGCAGCGTGTTCACGCCGGAGTGGAACATCGCGGTAGCGCTCGCCATTGGTGACGGCAGAAACGTTTGCACTTGATCGGCGCGGAAGCCGTTCTTCTTCAGCCACAGCGCCAGCTGCATCATGTCCTTATCCGTCGTGCCCGGATGCGCCGCGATGAAGTACGGGATGAGGAAGTACTTCTTGCCCGCCTTCTTCGCCGCCGCGTCGAACATTTCCTTGAAGCGATCGTAGGTGCCGATGCCGGGCTTCATCATTT
>CAZJOM010000027.1:19438-45997 GCA_964547645.1 uncultured Flavobacteriaceae bacterium | reverse complement strand
GCCGAAGGTTGCACCGTCGCCATGTGCGACGTCTCGGCGGAGAACATGGCGGAGACGAAACGGCTCTGCCAAACGAACGCCCCGCAAGGCACGCGCGTCATGACCTTCGTTGCCGACGTGTCGAGCGAGGACCAAATCCTAAAGTTCCGTGATGCCGTCGCTCGAGAACTGGACACGGACAAGATCCACTTGCTCTTCAACAACGCCGGAATCGGTGGCGGTCCGAGCTTCATCAACAGCCCGCGCGACGAATGGGAAAAAACGTTCAACGTCTGCTGGTACGGCGTCTACTATTCCTGCCGCGCCTTCATGCCCATGGTTCTGAAGGCAAGCGAAGCGCACATCGTCAACACGTCCAGCGTCAACGGCTTCTGGGCCTCGCTTGGCCCCACGCGTGCGCACACCGCCTACCCCGCTGCGAAATTCGCGGTCAAAGGCTTCACCGAGGGTCTGATCAACGACCTCCGCCTGAACGCACCACACGTGAAGTGCTCGGTCGTGATGCCTGGCCACATCGGCACCTCGATCGTCGAAAACTCCCGCAAAGTCCTCACCGGCCACAGCATTAAGGAAATGTCCGCGAAAGAAATCGCCGACGCCCGCCGCTCGATCAAAGGCATGGGCTTCCCGGCAGACACCTTCACCGACGAACAAATCCAGCAAATGATGCAAGAGATGGCGCGCCAGTTCGAAGCGAACGCCCCAACCACCGCTGCCCAGGCTGCAACGATCATCCTGAACGGCGTGCGCGAGGAAAAATGGCGCATCCTGATCGGTGCCGACGCCGAATGCATGGACGGCCTTGTGCGCGAGGCCCCCGAACAGGCCTACGAGCAAACCTTCGTCGACCGCCTGCGCGCGGCCGGACACTGGAAGGGCTTTTCATAAGGGTGACCGGCGTCACTAGCGCGGCTCGCGCCACAATGGTGAACTCGCGCCCATGGGCACACTCTCGCGCCGAACGATCCTGGCCGCCGCAAGCGCTATGTTCGCGGCGCCGCTCTCGCAAGCGAAGCCGCGTATCGACCTCACGAAGCGCGCGCTCACAAGGCTTGAACAGAAGTCGGGCGGCCGCCTCGGCGTCTGCATTCTCGACACCGCGACCGGCCAGACGAACGGCCACCGCCTTGACGAACGCTTCGCCATGTGCTCGACGTTCAAACTCCCGCTCGCCGCCATCGTCCTACAGCGCGCGGATCTGGGCACCCTCGCCCTCGACACGATCTTGCCTTACACGAAGGCCGACATCGTCTTCAACTCGCCGGTCACAGAAGCAAATCTCGAGAAGGGCGGCATGGCCGTGCGCGACCTTGCCGAAGCCGCGCAGAAGAGAAGCGACAACGCTGCCGCCAACCTCCTTCTCAGGCAACTCGGCGGCCCCTTAGGCTTCACGCAATTCTTCCGCGACCTCGGTGACGATCAAACGAGGCTCGACCGCTACGAGCCCGACTTGAACGGCGGCGACGTGAGCGACGCGCGCGACACCACCACACCCGCCGCAATGGCCAAGACGCTCAGCAAGATTTTGACCACCGACCTCCTCAAACCCGCTTCACGCGACTTGCTCATCCAGTGGATGGTCGACACGGGCACCGGCGCCAAACGGCTCCGCGCAGGCTTCCCCACAGCCTGGCGCGCTGGCGACAAAACCGGCACCGGCCTTGATGGAACTTTGGGCAAATACAACGACGTTGCAATCGCATGGCCGCCGGGCAAAGCCCCATTCATCGTCACCGCATACCTCAGCGTGCCCCAGTCGACCGACAAAATGCTTGATGAACATCAAGCCATCCTCGCCCAAGTTGGGCGAATCGCCGCCGGAAAGGCTTGACGCCCCGACCAACTGGCATAACCTCGCGACAAACCAATAACTCTACCGAGGAAATGCCCGTGTCCACTGCCATGAAATCACGCGCGCACGACGCTTGGACCATGCCGCTGTCGGAGATCGACGTCAGCAAGGGCGAACTGTTCGAACGCGACGAGCATTGGGACTACTTCGCCCGCCTGCGCCGCGACGATCCGGTCCACTTCACCCCGAACAGCGACTTCGGCCCCTATTGGTCGATAACGAAGTTCAAAGACATCGTCCAGGTCGAGACCAGCCACAACATCTTCTCCTCGTTTCCCGACATCGTCATCGGCGACGCGCCGCTCGAATTTCGCCCGCCAATGTTCATCGCGATGGACCCGCCCATCCACGACGATCACCGCAAGACCGTTAACCCGGCGGTCAACCCCCAACGCCTCGCTGAGCTTGAACCGCTGATCCGCCAGCGCGCGGGCAAAATCCTCGACGGTCTACCGCGCAATGAGACGTTCAATTGGGTCGACCGCGTCTCGATCGAATTGACGACGCAGATGCTGGCGACCCTCTTCGATTTCCCGTTCGAGGACCGCCACCTGTTGCCCTACTGGTCCGACGTGACGACATCCTCGGAGACCGTCGGCAACGACGCCATCCCGATGGCACGACGCCAGGAAATTCTCATGGAGTGCCTGGCTTACTTCACAAAGCTCTGGAATGAGCGCGTGAACACGGACAAGCCCGGCTTCGACTTCATCTCCTTGCTCGCCCGCGGCCCAGCGACCAAGGACATGTACAAGGACCCGCTGCTCTATCTGGGTACGCTGATGCTCCTGATCGTTGGCGGCAACGACACGACTCGCAACTCGATCTCGGGCGGCGTCGTCGCGCTTAACAAGAACACGACCGAATACGACAAACTTCGCGCGAACCTCTCGCTCATCCCGTCGATGGTGTCGGAGATCATCCGCTATCAAACCCCGCTCGCGCACATGCGTCGCACCGCGGTCGCAGACGCGATCGTCGGCGGCAAGCAGATCAAGAAGGGCGATAAGGTCGTGATGTGGTACATCTCCGGAAACCGCGACGAGACTGAGATCGAGCGCGCGGATGAATTCCTCATCGACCGCGCCAACCCGCGGCATCACATCTCCTTCGGGTTTGGCATTCACCGCTGCATGGGCAACCGCGTCGCCGAGATGCAGCTCAAGATCATCTGGGAAGAAATCATGAAACGCTTCCCGAAGATCGAGCTGATGGGCGAACCCACACGAGTGAAGTCGAACTTCGTCCACGGCTTCACGCACGTACCGGTGCGGATCCCAGGTTAGCGAATGGTCATTGCGGCACTACTGTTCGTCAACGCGCTCATCACCGCGCTATGCTTCAGCGCGCTCTGGCTGATCTCGCTGCGGCTCAAAGACGTGAGCTTCGTCGATAGCTGGTGGGCGCTGGGACTTGTTGTCACCGCCTGGGTCAGCTTCATGAACGCGCCCGGCTCGCCGCACGCGACGGCACTTACCGCGCTCTGCACGGCCTGGGGCCTGCGCCTCGGCTTCTTTCTCCTCTGGCGCTGGCGCAAGCACGGACCGGACCGCCGCTACGTCGCGATCCTCGGCAAAGCGCAAACCCGCCGCGGTTGGAGCTTCGGCTGGGCCGCGCTCGTGATGGTCTTCGCCCTGCAAGCGCCGCTGCAGTGGCTCGTCAGCCTACCCATCCAACTCGGTCAAATGGGTCAAGACCAAACACTCGGCGCGCTCGCGTGGGCAGGCGTGGCGCTTACCGCCATCGGCATCGCCTTCGAATCGATCGGCGACTGGCAACTCACCAGCTTCCGCGCCAACGCTGCGAATGCCGGTAAGGTCCTCGACGCCGGCCTCTGGCGTTACACCCGCCACCCGAACTACTTCGGCGACGCCTGCGTCTGGTGGGGCCTCTACCTCATAGCGGCCAACGCCGGCTTCGCCGCCTGGTCGCTCCCCGGCCCCGTACTGATGACCTATCTGCTCACCCGGCTCAGCGGAGTCCCAACAGTCGAAGGCCATCTAAAGCGCTCCAAACCGGGTTACGAAGAGTACGTCCGCCGCACCTCGGGCTTTATCCCGTTGCCGCCGCGCGCCTAAGCATCAGCGTCGCCCGCATGCCGCCACCGTCACGATTGGCCAGAGCCACGTCGCCGCCGTGACCGCGCGCGATTGCTCGTGCGAGCGTTAGCCCAAGCCCAAAACCCTTCGCAGGCACACCCTCACCACGCGCGAACGGCTCAAACACCCGCGCAACCGCCTCCGCGCGCAAACCTTCGCCGTCATCATCGACAAGTACCGAAACGAATTTCAGCTCACTCTCAATCGCTACCCGCGCCCGTTTCCCATACTTCACGGCATTCTCGATCAGATTGCGCACTGCGCGTTTGATCTCATTCGGCCGGCACTGAGCCGGCGCCGCCGCAGCTTCCCGAAATTGAACGTCCTGCCCCAGATCGGCCAAGTCGCTACACACGCTCTCGATCAGCGCCGCCACATCGACCTCGCGCAACGGCTCTTCGCCCATCCCCGTACGCGCGGCGTCCAGCGCCGCCTCCGTCGTCGCCTGTAGCTCATCGAGACTGGCGCACATGCCGGCCTTCACGTCCGCATCGTCGATGAATTCGCTCTTCAGCCGCAGCGACGTTATCGGGGTCCGCAGATCGTGCGCGATCGAGCCGAGCAGCGTCCGCTGGTTCTCCAGCATCGTCATCAACCGATGCGACATTGTGTTGAACGCCCGCGCCGCATTGCGCAGAACGAATGGCCCGCTCTCGGGAATCGGCGGTCCGGCCTTGCCCGCCGCCATCGCTGTCGACGCCATCGATAAGCGCTGCAAAGGCCGCGACAGCCGGTAGGCCAACCAGACCGACACGATCAACAAAGCGAGCGACGCAACGCCAGCCGACAACAGCAACCCCGGCAGCAGGTTCGCCCCTTCGGGCCAAAAGAACTCCGCGTTCAGCCACTGTCCCGGCGATAGCGCGACGGCAACGCTCAGCCGCTCTATCCCCGCACGCTTCGCGGGCATGAACGGCAACGTGTCGGGCGACCCACGCTTCGCAACGCGCACGTCACCCTTTGCCAGTGCGCCCAACGCAGACCGCAGCCGCAGCTCCGCCGTTGCGTCGCGCTCGGCCTCTGCCGCAACCCGCGGCACCTTCCCGATCGACACACGCTCGCGCCGCACGGAAGCAACCTTGAACAACGCCTCACGCTCGGCCTCCGGCAGCCGCGACAGTAAGCCCACGAGCGCCGCCAGCCGATGTTCGACCGCTTCAAGCCGCTCCGCCTTGATCTCACGCGAGCGCTGGACCTCGGCGATCGCAAACGTAACCGCGTTCGATGCCAATAACGCCAACAAGATTGCAGCCGAAAGCTCAAGCCAGAGCGGAATCCTCATGCCGCCACCGTTTCAGCCGCAAAGACGTAGCCGCCGCCCCAAACGGTCTTGATGATCTTCGGATCGCGCGGGTCGAACTCAATCTTCCGGCGAAGCCGCATGATCGCATTGTCGACCGAGCGATCGAACGTCGCCGCATCCCGCCCCTTCGTGAGATCGAGCAGCTGCTCCCGCGTCAAAGTCACATTCGGTCGCGCCAGGAAAGCACAGAGCAAACTGTACTCGCCACCGGACAACGCAGCCCCGACCCCAGCCTCGTCGACAAGCTCACGCCGCACCGTATCAAATGTCCACCGTCCAAATCGCACCCGCGCCGCGCCTGCAGTCTCACGCGCCGGCGGCATCGCATTCACCCGCCGCAAGATGGCTCCGATCCGTGCGAGCAATTCGCGCGGCTCATAGGGCTTCACGACATAGTCGTCCGCGCCAAGCTCGATCCCAACCACGCGATCCACCGTCTCCCCCTTGGCCGTCGCAAAGAGGACCGGCACCGCGCTCGTCTCCCGCAGCGACCGGCAAAAGTTCAGCCCATCCTCGCCCGGCATCAGAATGTCGAGCACGATCAAGTCGAACGCCTGCGCGCGCAGATGCTTGCGCGCGACGGCCGCACTCTCGGCTCCCATCGCGCGATAGCCATTCTTCTGCAGGTACTTCACCAACGGCTCGCGAATTTCGCGGGCATCGTCGACGACAAGAATATGCGGGCTCGTTTCGGTCATGGGCCCAAGTGTGCGGCAAGCGGAAGGAGCAGTCAGAATTGTAACAAACTATGTCAGAACTTCGGCATGAGACGCCTCGCGACTGTTGTTTTCGGCGACGCACAGCGAAATAAGTCACGCTCTCCTCATCCAACGCACACCCTAGGGGTGAATTTGAGAGGAGACTTCCAATGGACAACAAACTCTGGGCCGCCGCCGGTGCAGGCACATTGCTCCTGGTCGTCGGCGCCGCGGCCGTCGCCTTCGCCACCGATTGGGGAGCGGCCAAGCGCCCCACCACCACCCGCACGGCCGGCGGAACCAGTGCCACGCAACTCCTGCGCTTCGACGAAGACAAGGACGGCCGCATCACCCGCACCGAAATTGACGCCGGCATCACCGCGCAGTTCGGTAAAGTCGATACGAACGCGGACGGCAAGCTTGATGCCGCCGAGGTGCAGCGCTTCAACGATGCCCGCAAAGCCGATCAACGCGCCCGCTACGAAGCATGGCGCGCCGCCCATCCCGACGCCACCTCGCGTCCACCTGCCGACCGCGCCCGCGACAGCATCGACACGCTCCGCACCGCCGATTGGAATCTCGACGGCGTCATCACGCCCGACGAGTTCGGCGGCAAAACACGCGCTCAAGCCATGCGCGCCGACCGCAACGGCGACGGCACCGTCGACCCCGAAGAACTAAAACGCAAAAACACCCGTCGCCGCGACGCACCACCGAGCACCGAAGAGAAGCCCGCCGCGCAAGAGACTTCGCTGACTACCGATGGAGCCGCCGAGTCCGGCGAGCAATAGCAGCGGTCCAAACAAAAAAACCCGCCCCCGCAGTGGGGCGGGTTCTTTCGCGGAGCGATTGGTGTCAGAAAATCGGACCGGCCTCAGTAACCGCCGCTGCCCGGCTGCTGCGTCTGGCCGTCGGGCTTGTCCTTCTTAGGCGCCGCTGGCGCGGCACGCGGTGGCGAAACGTTCGGCGAATGCCCAAGCTCGGCAAACGATACCTTCTCATTGCCGTTGCGATCGCAGAGTTCGAACATGGTGCGCCATCCGCTGCCGAACTCCTTCAGATCGACAACGCCGTCCGCATTCCAATCCCGGACCGGCGACGCACCCACGTTCTCAGTGCGAAGCTCATCGTTGATCGGCTGAATCTCGCTATTGCTCAAGCCGCCGCTGCCATCCTTATCCCAGCGCGCGTAAGAGACCTTCAACGCCGCATCCATGTCTGCCCGCGTGAGCTCCCCTGCCCCCTCCGCAAACAACGGTTGCAGCCGCGCGCACTCGGTGTTGAGTTTAACGGTTTTGGCCGGGATGGGCGCCGACGCCGTCTGCGTTCCTGGGGCCTCGCCGCCGCCCAACATCCCACAACCGCCCAGTATCGTCGCGGTCAGAAATAAAACAGCAATTTTCGTACGCATCGGAGAACCCATTTCGGTCATTTGATGAACGTCCATCATCACGAGCCCACAACAAATCTCAAGGTCTTTGAGTGAAGGACGAGGCTGGACCGCCTTGCACCGCCTTCTGAAGATACGCCGCCACCCGCGCCCGCACATTTGCGCGGATATCCATATGGAACAGTGGGTAGTCGAGCCCGTGATAGTTCTTGCCCCCCATATCGACGCCGTCGAAGGGACCACCCGCCTGATCAGCGACACGCAAAACACCGTCCCTGCACTCGGCCCAGGTGTGCTGTGCCACGGGCGCCTTCAGCGGCGCGAAGATAACGCCCTGCGGACTGTCGTCCCCCCAAAGCTTGACCGAGAACTTGCCCGTAATCGGCACGCCGCCCTTGTGCAGGATGGCTTCCGCCCGGCCGCCATCACGCTTCCATGTCAACGGATTCACGCAGACGAGCCGGCCCTCCGCGTTATCCGGCGATTTGCCACCCTCGCCCCATGTCGCCCAATGCACCAGGCAACCCGTCTGCGTATCGCTGTCGCAAACCTGAACCGACTTGAGCGCAGCCACGTCCGCGTTCCTCACACGGCTGCCGATCAGATATGCCGCAACAAGCCGCCGAGCCAGTGGCGTTCCGTCAACACGCTCTTGGACAAGCCGTAGCGCATGCGAGGTTCCTTGACTGTGGCTGGCGATGATAAACGGTCGCCCCTTGTTGTCGTGCTCCAAGAAATGCTCAAACGCGCGAACGACATCCGCGTAAGCGAAGTCCATCGCCTTCTCGGCAACGTCCGGCCGTGCATCCAAATAACGAAAGATCGAAGCCTCGCGATAGCGCGGCGCATAGATGTTGCAGCACTCGTTGAACGCGCTGGCTTGGTTCGCCATCATCCACTTCGTATTCTCTTCCGTGCGGCTGTTCGGATTCAGCGGCGAATTCCAATCGCCGTTGTGCAGATACCCGGTCGGATGCACAAAGAAGACGTCAACCGCCCGTTCGCCAGGTGGCTCGCTGATACCGTCAGGCAAGAACGCCGCCGCCTCCGGTTTCTCAGGCCTAACCGCCCAAGCATCGGCCGTCGCATAATCCGGCGCCGGCGCCTTGCGCGCCAAGTCCCATCCGTGATCCGGCTTCGCCAGCCAAACGATGACCTTCAACGTGTTGCCGGTGAAGTAGATCCCGGCCCCCACAGCCGCAACCAACAACACGAAAAACCCAACCCACTTCAAAAACCGCATCCGCGCCTCCCACCGACCAACCCACCTTAAGGGCTGGTAGCGAGTGCCTCAACCACTGGAGCCCCGCGACGTTTGCGCCGCCAGTCGCCCAAGAACAGCAGAATAGGCGCCGCGATGAACACGGACGAACTCGCGGCCACCAGAATGCCGAACACCATCGGCACCGCAAAGCTCGCAACCGCGCTGCCGCCCCAAATCGCCATCGGCAACAGCGAAACCAGCGCCGTCACGGAAGTATAGAGACTGCGCCCCAACGTCTCGTTGATGCTGCGATCGATGATCTCGCGCAGACCGACGCTCTTGTGCAGCCGAAGGTTCTCCCGCATTCGATCGTACACGACGACCTTATCGTTCACCGAGTACCCGATGAGGGTCAGCAAAGCTGCAATCGCGGTCAGGTTGAACTCAAGCCCGGTCAACGCCATGAACCCAGCGGTCTTCGTCACGTCGAGCACCAACGTCGCGATCGCACCGACCGCGAACGGCCATTCGAAGCGCACCCAAATATAGGCAAGCATCGCCAAGCTCGCGAGCACAACGGCCAACACACCGGTCGTCGCCAGCTCGCCGCTCACCTTCGGCCCAACCACCTCGACCTTGTCCACCGTCGCCCCCGGCGATAACCTGACAAGCGTCTCGCTCAAGCTGTTCACGCCCTTCCGTTGCGCGTCTTCACCACCCTCGCGAACCGGAGCGCGCACCATCACATGCGTCGCATCACCAGCCGTCTGCAGCGCCACATCTTCAAAGCCGGCCGCCCGCAATCCGGCGCGCAGCGCGCCCAAATCTGCCGACTGCGCGGTCACAACCTCCATCATGACCCCGCCCTTGAAGTCGACGCCGTAGTTCAATCCCGGCGCGAACAACAACCCAATCGACGCGCAAGACAACAACGCCGACACTGCGAGCCCAAAGTAGCGCGCCCGCATGAACGGAATGGCGGTTCCATCCGGCACCAGCTTCAGCCGGAACAACGGCTCGATGCGCAGCGTTTTGAGCCGTCGCCACCGCACGATCGCAGTCATCACTAACCGCACGATGGTCACTGCCGTGAACATCGAAATCGCGATGCCAAGCCCCATCGTCACCGCGAATCCGCGCACGGGACCTGAGCCGAATAAGAACAGTAGCGCCGTCGCGATCAGCGCGGTCACGTTGGAATCGATGATCGTGGCCGACGCCCGTCGAAACCCCGTGTCGAGCGCCGCCATCGCGCCAAGCCCCTTGCGCGTCTCCTCGCGTATGCGTTCGTTGATCAGCACATTCGCATCGACCGCAAGCCCGACCGAGAGCACGATGCCGGCGATCCCCGGCAAGGTCAGCGTTGCCCCAAGCAAACTCAGAGCTGCCAGCGTCAACATCGCATTCAACGCCAGTGCGGCATTCGCGACCAACCCCCAAGCACCGTAGAGCGCCACCACAAAACTCACGACGAGCGCAAAGCCCAACAACCCGGTCGTTACGCCGCGCTCGATCGCATCGTCACCAACGTCCGGCCCGACCGTGCGCTCCTCCACAATCGTCAGCTTCACCGGCAACGCACCGGCACGCAGCAATGCAGCAAGGTCCGACGCACTCTCCGCCGTAAACGAGCCTTTGATCTGCCCGGTCCCGCCGACAATCGGTTGCTCGATCACGGGCGCCGTCAACACTTGCTCGTCAAGCATCACAGCAAACGGCCGCCCGACATTCGCCTGCGTGATAGCGCCAAACTTCCGCGCGCCCTCCGCATCGAAGGTGAACGCGACCACCGGCTCGTTCGTCGTACCATCAAACGCGAGTCGCGCATCGGTAAGCCGCTCCCCCAACAGCATGACGCGGTCTTCAACCGCGTAGCGCTCCACCGAATTCAGCCCCACGCGATACGAAACACCCGGCGGCAACGGACCATCAACCTGGCGCACCATACGAAAGCTGAGCTTCGCGGTTGTCTGCAGCACCTCCTCGACGCGCTTGCGGTCCATTTCGCCAGGCAGCTGCACGACGATCCTGTCCCGCCCGGCCCGCTGGACGGAGGCCTCCGCCAACCCCAACTCGTCTATGCGAACACGCACGATCTCAAGCGACTGCTCCGACGCGGCCGCGACCCACGCGTCTCTCTCGGCCTTCGTCGCCGCTTGTCCACCACGAGCCTGCACCCGCTCCTTGATCAGTGCTTGGGCGTCAAGCTCAAGCACCAAGTGCATACCGCCGCGCAGATCCAGGCCCAGCGTCACACGTTGCTTGGGCAGCCAGTCTTGCCATTGCGTCAATTGCTGCGGGCTCAAGAAATTCGGAAGGGCGGTCAGCGCGCCTGCGACGACGATCATCGCATAGACAGCCAGCCGCCATGCTGATGTGCGCATGGTCGTTTCCAACGTCGAACGCACTCGATCGCCCGCGAGCGGTCACCCACGCGCGGCGGTCAAGGCGATATGTTTCGGAAAATGGAACGGCGCCGCAGCGGTCGGACTGCGGCGCCTGGCTTCACGCGACGCTGAGAGGTGGAGCGCGAGCGTTGAACCCAAGCTCGCGAATGCGCGGTCCGAAATCGCGGAGGGCAACGATCGGACTCGCGGAAGGACTGTGGAAAACGCCGGCCGGCGCAGATGCCAAAGCCGCATCGCCGCCCGGATACTGGGGCAACGTCGCACGGTTCGAGACAACCTCGACCCGAACCAGGGCCCGAATCTTGATCTCGTTCGCGCCCGGAACACCGCGCGCCGCGTCAGCGGCCGCAGAGCGGGCAGCCGCGGAAATCGCAGGCATCGCCGACGCGATCGCAACCCCGAAAAAGACAAGAAACGCGCCGAGCAACCACGCCTCCGAGGCGCGCTGCAAGCGCAACGCTTCGGCTTCGTGGTGGGCAACGCTGTCGGTCATCAATTCCACTTGGGAAGCCCCGCCGCTGTTCGCCAGCCCCCCAACGCACCAATTCGCTGCGCGTTGCCTTCAAGCCTCACCTGTGACCGCGACCGCACATTCAAACCTCGGTCAAATGTGATGATTCAGATCAAGGAACGCCTGGGCTCCACCGCTCTAGTTTGTTAAGCATAGACCGGATGACGGCGCGCTTAGCGTTGCGCGACACCGGCCAGCCGCAGTCGGCCCGCCGCCGGTGCCTGAAATCCGAGTGGATTTGGCCGCGACTTTGGCAGAATGGAAAGCTTCTCGTCCTAAAGTAGAGGCACCTCCGCCAGCAGGAACTTTGACCTGTCGCCATGCATAGCCCCATGCATGCGGCCGCACATCAGCTCGAAGGAGCCAATCCAATGTCCGACAAGAAGAAGCACGACGACAAATCCCCCGCCGAAGTCCTAAGCGACTTGATGAATGTGCCGTTCCCGAACGCGGCCTATCTGGAATCGATGAAGCGCGTGTTTTCCATGCAAAAGAGCATGCTCGACGACTTCCAATCGAACTTAGATCAATGGTTCGTCCGCCGCCGCGAAGGTGCGGAAGCGACGCTGAAGATGCTGAACCAAATGAACGGCGACAGCGACCACGAGAAGCGGGCCGAGGCATGGCAACGCTGGGTCTCAGGCGCGATGGCCCGCATCATGGACGACGTCCAAACTCAATTCGACATGATGTCGAAGATCACGGGACAGCTCGCGGAGAACGGCGAAGTGCATCTGCCGGCCGAACTGAAAGCGACGAAGAAACGCCCGCTGAACGGCTCGACCGCGCACCCGGTGCCGAAGAAAACCGCCAGCCGCTCAAAGCCAACGGAACACGGCCGGGCGTGAGTCTTTGGTCCTGTTGCTGACGATCATGTCCGAATTGTGACGGCACAAAGCGGAGTCGGACTCGCTCACGTCGCCTTCTTCACAGAAACTTTCCCTTATCGTGATGGCAGCGGTGCGGTGCAGCAATGAAGTGCCGCCGACGCCTCGATTGCCGCACCGTACCTCATCAATGCACCTATGCTGCGATGCAACCGTACACGGACGATCGCGACGATCGATTGAACCGCGTTTAGCGCTCCTTCACCGCATGTGCACTTTGTCACCAAACTTCCAGCGACATGTAAGGTTGGTTGTGGCACCTTCGACAGTGGGTGGCGAGTGGTGTCGTTGGTCCGAACACTCCGGCTGACGACGAAACAAACGAACGGAGTGCCGTGAGATGCCGAACCGATTATCTGAACTCCTGGCTCTGGGGCCGGAGCTGCTGGACGAAGCGAAACGCCAAGGCAAAGGCGTGAACGAGGCCCATTACCTCGTGCACCGCGTCCTGTCGCAGGCGTTTAAGGAAGACATGGCGCGCATCCCGGATGTTCGCGGCCATCTCAAATCGCGCCTCAAAGAAACGCTGCGCGGCGCAGCGGCCTAGACGACGCGCATTGCCACGGCGGTCAGCAAGTCCTGCCAATACTCACCATGTCGGCGCAGGAACAGCGCTTCCGGATGCGCGTGTTTCGCGACATGCCCGGCGGGCACACGATCCCAACCGCGATGCTCAACCGTAATACGGGTCTCCTCGCCAACGGGCTCAAAGCGAACCTCGACTTCCGTCTCCATGCCGGCCGGAAACGTCGCCTGACGCCAACCAACGACCAGCCGCTCGCCGGGCTCCCAGACCCTGACGTCACCGATCTCGAACACCTTACCGCTCTTGAGCGTTTCAATGAGACGACCGGCGCGGTTCGCCGCGGGCGGCTCGAACGAAAGCACCCCCGGACTACGCGGCGTGAATTTGAAGAACTCCTTGTGCCGCCACCAGAGCCCGATCTCTCGCGTGAACACTTCAAAGGCCCGGCCAGGGCTCGCCCGCACGCGTAGCGCGACCACGATGCGCGACGTCACTTAAGACGCTCGATGTGCTTCTTGAAAGAAGCAAGCTGCCCCGCCCACATCTCTTCGGTCGCCCCTAGCCACTCTTTCAATTCCGCAAGCGGCCGCGCGTTCAAGGCATAGATCCGCACCCGCGCGTCGTAGTCCGGCTGAGACTCCGTAACCAACGCGCACTCTTTGAGCTGACGCAGATGCTTGCTTACTACCGAAGGCGCCAAACCGGTCTCGCTCGCAAGCTCGCCCGCACTGCGCGGCGTCGCCCGCAGCAACTCCACGATCTCCCGGCGGCTGCCGTCCGCAAGCGCCGCCCAAACCGCATCCGCCTTCTGACGTTTCACACCCATCCTTCAATCTTCAAGCCTGAGATCTTCTCCGCCTCTTCGCGCGACACATCTTTGACGTGCATGGCGAAGGTCCAGATGTGACCTTCGAGATCGCGCGCACGGTACGTGCGATCGCCGTAGAATTGATCTTCCGGCGCCGCAATGATCTCCGCACCCGCAGCTCTTGCGCGCGCACAATGCTTGTCGATGTCGTCGTCGAGCTGAACATGCACCGTCTGGGTCACCTTCCCGCCGATCGATGCGGGACTGCGATGATCATCCGTCCATTCCATACCGACCATGATCACCCCATTCCCGAACCGCATCTCGGAATGACCGAGATTGCCGTCCGCGTCTGTGATCACCATGAACGTCTCGAAACCGAACGCCTTCTCCAACCACGCAAGCGCCGCCTTCGGATCACGATAAACCAATGCCGTCATCAACGAAGGCCGCGGGGCCGCCGAACCTGTCATGAAACAACCTCTCCCAACTAGCAGAAGAGATTGTTTCCAAATTTGGAAAATAATGTCAAGCGCCGGCTACGGCGACGGACAGGCCGCACCGCTCTTCACCCACTTCTCGGCCGCCGCAAGGAAGGCCGCGTGCGGCATCTCCGGCGCCTTGCGCTTACCCCCCGGCGTCCACGCCCAGAGCACAAACGGGTCAGCCTTCAAATGTTCGATCACCTTCTCGCCCGAACGCCCGCCGTTCTTCGTCGGATCAAGCAGCAGCTTGCACAACGCCCCGGGCGACAACCCCGTCCATCCCATGGCGAGTGGCGCCATACGCCAATTCGGCGCGCCCGGAATATTCATCGAGTCCTGGTTTTTCGCCTGATGGCATGTGGTGCAGCGCATACCCTGCGGCCCGCCGCCATCGGCGCCGCGCATAACGTTGAAGGCGTGGCGATGCTGATCGTCGCCCTGCGTCGGCCAATTCGCCGTCGTGTGGCAATTCATGCACCGCGGACCGTTCAACACCTTGACCATCTCGCGAAACGCGAGCGCAGACGCCGACTCCGGCGCTTTCGGTGTCTCGGCCCGAACGCCAATGGCGGCGAGCGCGAGAACGCTCACCGCCAACCCGGCGACCGCATTACGAAGCCCGCGCACGGACCGTCTCCAACGAGCTGCTCTTGGTCTCCGTGAACTTCGTCTTCATCAGCGGCAACTCGCGCACACGCTGACCGGTCAGCGCAAAGACAGCGTTGGCAACGGCCGGCGCAACCGGCGACGTTCCCGGTTCACCCGCACCGCCTGTGCGCGCTCCGGATTCGATGAAGCGCACCTCGTGCTCCGGCGCATCCGCCATCCGCACCATCTCGTAGTCCGGAAAGTTCTGCTGAACGACCCGGCCCTTATCGATCGAGATTTCGCCGTAGAGCGCCGCCGTCAGGCCATAGATCGCGCCGCCCTGAATTTGAGCAGTGAAGGTTGCCGGATTGACGACCTCACCCGGATCGACCGCACTCCACATGCGGTTCACGCGCACCTTACCCTCCGGCGTCAGAGAAACCTCCGCGACCTGCGCCACGATCGTGCCGAACGCCTCGCGGATCGCAATACCCATGCCCCGGCCTGGCTGACGCGGATTGCTCCACCCCGCCATCTCCGCTGCAAGCTCCAGCACCGCCTTGTGCCGCGGCGCATCGGCGAGATGCGACCGGCGGAACTCAAACGGATCCTTCCTCGCCGCGTAGGCCAACTCGTCCATGAACGACTCGATGAAGAAACCTTGCTGCGTATGATCGACGCTCCGCCACGGTCCCCACGGGATGGGATTCGTACCGCTGGCATAGCGCGCCGCCTGGTTTGCAAAGCTGTAGTTCACCCGAATGGCTTCCGGCGGATCGTGCTTTTCCGAGAACAAGTGCAACCACGCCGTCACCTTGCCGTCGTCGCCGAGCACAGCCTTCATCTGCGCGACCGACGCATGACGATAGTTGTCTTGCGTCATGTCCTCCTCGCGCGTGAACACGACCTGCACCGGACCCTCGACCTGACGCGCAATCTCGATCGCGCGTTGCAGATAGTTCAATGTCGATCCACGACGCCCAAACCCGCCGCCCATCACTGTGTGGTTCAACGTGACGTTCTCAACCGGGATCTTCGCAAAGCCGGCCGCGGCAGTTCGCGCGCCGAGTCCGTCCTGAAAACCACCCCAAACGGTCAGCTTGTCGCCCTCGAACTGCGCGGTGCAGTTCATCACTTCCATCGTCGCATGCGCGAGGAACGGCACGCGATAGGTCGCCTCAATGACGTTTTTCGCGCCTTTGAGCGCTTCATCGACGTTGCCGGCGGCATGATCTTCCGTCAGATCGCCCTTCTTCAGCGCAGCATCCATGCCGGCGAAGATCGAAGCCTGCGTGACCCCGGCATTCTTGCCCTCATCCCAAACCGGCTGCAGCGCCGCCATCGCTTCCTTGGCGCGCCACGTATTGTCCGCAACGACCGCTACCGCGTCGGCGAGCTTGACGACCTTCTTCACGCCGCGCATGGCAGTGGCCGGCTTCTCATCCACGGACTTCAGCGTACCGCCGAACACAGGTGACGCGGCCACGACCGCAAAACTCATATTCGGCACGCGAACATCGATGCCGTACTTCGCGCTGCCGTCGACCTTCCCGGGAATGTCGAAACGCTTCACCGGCGTGCCGACGATCGTGTAGTCCTTTTTCGCCTTCAGCGGCGGATCGACCGGCGGGTCGTACGCGGCGGCAGCAGCCGCCATCTCGCCATAAGTCGCCGTCTTGCCCGACTTGTGCGACAAACGGCTTTGCTTCGCCTCCACCTCGCCCTCAGGCACGCCCCACGCCGCGGCCGCGGCTTTCACCAGCATCCACCGCGCCGCCGCACCCGCAACGCGCATCCCGCGAACGCCGGTCAAGCGCACCGACGTACTGCCGCCGGTCAGCTGCAGGTGCATGAACTCCGCCACTTTGCGTCCACCAAAGTCCGCAGCACCCGACATCCAGCTGGGAATCGACATGTCCCCGCGCAGGTACTCACGCGCCAACGCACCGTTTGCAAACGCCATATCCGGCGGCGCTTGCTCCATGCGCACCAGCGACCAATCCGCGTCCAGTTCTTCCGCCAACATCATCGGCATCGACGTATGAACGCCCTGCCCCATCTCGGAGTGCGGCACGATCACTGTCACGTAGTTGTCCGTCCCGATCCGCACCCACGCGCTGAGCGGCGTCGAACCCTCTTTGGCGATCAGCCCCTTTGCCCGATCGACCGTCGAAAACGGCGTCAGCGCATAGCCGACTGCCAATCCGCCTGCTGCAGCCACACCACTAAAAATCACAAATCGACGAGAAACCATGATCGTGACTCCTTATGCTTTCGCCGCGGCGTGAATGGCCGCGCGAATTTGGGTGTAGGCGCCACAGCGGCAGATGTTCGTCATCGCCGCGTCGATATCCGCGTCGGTCGGCTGCGGCTTCTCTTGCAGAAGCGCCGCCGCCGCCATGATCTGACCCGATTGGCAGAATCCGCATTGCGGCGCTTGCGCTTCGATCCATGCCTGCTGCACCTTGTGCAACGTATCGCCGGTCTTGAGCCCCTCGATCGTCGTCACGCTCTTGCCCGCAGCCAATGCCGCCGGAAACGAACAGCTTCGCGTCGCCACCCCGTCGATCAGCACCGTGCATGCTCCGCACGCGCCAACACCGCAGCCATACTTCGTGCCAGTCATATTGAGCACGTCGCGGATCACCCACAGCAACGGCATCCCGTCTTCGGCATCCACCTCATGCGGTGCGCCGTTCACGTTGATCGTAATCATCGTGCCACTCTCCTCGTTGTCCCCATTCGTTGAACTGTCTTCGCGGGCGCCCCAGCACCCGCGCAAATCGTCTCAATCATGCGCTTAAGCTTCTGCGCATAACGCACGTCGCCGTCGCCGGCATATGCGGTCTTCACACCCTTAGCCGCGACGCAAACCATTTCGGTTAGATCGCGCGGGCTTACCCCTGGCCGCAACTCGAACCGCCCCGCCCGAACGACGCCCACTATCGCCGCTTCAAGCTCCTTCTCGAAGCGGCGCGTATGGGCGGCAACCGCCAAACCGCACTGCTTGCTGCTTTCCTCGATCAGCTCCGCCGCGAACGGTGAACTTGCCACGCTTTCAAGAAAGCTACGGTGATGCGCCAGCATGATCTTGTAGATGACATCGGCAACATCGAGGCCGCCGCGCGCCGCAGCACCCTGCGCCGCGATCAGCGCCGCCTCCTGCAGCTGATCGACCAACGCCGCGAACAGCGCTTCCTTGGAGTCGAAGTGATGATAAAGCGCCTGCCGCGAGAGCCCTGCCTCCGCCGCGACCATCGCCATCGCCGTTTGGCGAAAGCCATGACGGGCAAACACAGTCTGCGCCGCCGCCAATATTCCGTCGCGTGGTTCCATGGCTGACAGATTTGACAATTTTCGCCGAACTGTCAAATCACGCCCACGCACCACCGGAGCGTGCGCGGTGCCGTCGAACTGTCGCGTGTCGCGCTAGTAGATCCAGGCCATAGCGGCGCGCCAATACCCCATCAGCGCACCCCAAAAACCGGTCCCACTCGCTTCGTCGTACCCCGCGAAACGGTCGTCGATCGTCGCCTCAAGCTTGCGCGCCGCAGCGAGATCCGCGGTCGCGGCCTCATTGTCGCCAGCCTTCAACCGGGCGGTCCCCCGGCCATAGAGAAATTCCGCCGTCTCGGGTTTCGCCTTCAACGCCGCATCGTAGTCGAGAATGGCGGTGCGATAGAATCCAAGTCGCAAATAGACGAACCCTCTGCCGCCCAGAGTCTCGGCATCGTTCGGCGCCAGCCGCAGCGCCTCATTGCAATCTGATAAAGCGTCCTCAAGCTGCTTGCCCATCACCGCGCGCGCAAAGCAACGCTCATGCAGCGCGTTCGCATCGTCCGGCGTCAACGCCAGCGCTTGGCTGTAGTCGTCAATCGCCTTCGCGTACTCGCTCTTCATCAGCATCGCGTTCGCGCGATTGTAGTAAGCTTTGGCGAGGTCCGCCCCCTCGGCCTTTCCAGACTTGATCACGTCCGTGCAGCTGGAAACGCGCAGGTCAGTCCACACACCGTCGCCGCCGGCGCAATTCTTCCACGACCGCGTCTCCGCGATCCCCTGCGCCTGCGCGACGGCGGCGACCGCCAAGGTGGCGGCGAAAGCGGCGCAAACATGCCAACGAGTCGTGATCATCCCCCGCTCTTTACCACAACAAGGCCACACAGACAGCCTCATCGCGCTTGACGCCGTGTCACCACAACAACAACCATGCACCAAACGAGGAGACACAAATGTCACGCGCTGGAAAAATCCTGATTTACGGAGCCACGGGCTACACCGGAAAGTTGACCGCGCGCACGGCTAAGTCGCAGGGCCTAACGCCGATTCTGGCCGGCCGCAACGAAGACAAAGTCAAACCACTCGCCACCGAATTGGGACTCGAATGGCGCGCCTTCGATCTCAAAGACACCGAGAATCTCGATGCCGCGCTCAACGAGGTCGCCACCGTTCTGCATATCGCAGGGCCATTCTCCGCCACATCGGCGCTCATGGCCGACGCCTGCATTCGCACCAAGACGCACTATCTCGACATTACAGGAGAGATCGCTGTTTTCGAGGCGCTCGCCGCCCGCGATGCCGAAGCGAAGAAGGCCGGCGTGATGCTGCTGCCCGGCGTCGGCTTCGATGTCGTGCCGTCGGACTGC
The DNA here is from genome assembly GCA_964547645.1 of uncultured Flavobacteriaceae bacterium. Classification (GTDB taxonomy): domain Bacteria; phylum Pseudomonadota; class Alphaproteobacteria; order Micropepsales; family Micropepsaceae; genus SZUA-430. Next base: position 26,595 of record CAZJOM010000027.1, on the reverse strand, counting down.
CTCGCCGCGCATATGAAGCGCCGCTTGCCCGACGCCGAAGACCTGAAGATGTACATCGGCGGTCTCTCCAGCGTCTCGCGCGGCACTGCCAAAACGATGGTCGAAGGAGTCGCCAAGGGCACCTCCGTTCGTCGCAACGGCGACATCGAGACCCTCGAAGGCTCGCACGAAGACGAATGCGATTTCGGCAACGGCCCAAAGCCGACCGTTGCCGTGAGCTGGGGCGACGTCTCGACGGCCTACCATTCGACAAAGATTCCCAACATCGAAGTTCACTTCGAAGCCGTGCCCGAACTCCGCCGCATGTCGAAGACACCGGGCTTCGTGAAAGCATTCCTCGGCCTCTCCTTCATGCAATCGTTCCTGAAGCGCCAAATCGACAAACAACCCGAAGGCCCGACCAACGAGCAACGCAAGAACGGCTACGCCGTATTGATAGCGGTCGCCCGCAACGGCAAGGGCGACACTGTTCGCTCCCGCCTCAAAACGCCTGAGGGCTACACGCTCACCGCCTTCACCGGCCTCGAAATAGCAAAGCGGGTCGCGAACGGCGAGTTCAAACCGGGCTTCCAAACGCCCAGCCTCGCCTTCGGTCCCGACTTCATTCTCGGCTTCGACAACGTGAGCCGCGACGATCTGAACCGCTAAACCGCCCTCGACAGACCGCGCACCGCAGCTACCTTGCAACGCATGGCGGCACCCGTCGATCCCACCCTGTTCAAGGACGCGCTGATCGTTCTCGCCGCCGCCGCGATCGTGGTGCCGGTCTTCCACTCATTGAAGTTGAGCCCCGTGCTGGGCTTCATCTTGATTGGGATGGTTGTCGGCCCCTTCGGGCTCGGCGCCTTCACGATCAACCTTCCCTGGCTCGCCTACTTGACGATCGAAGACAAGGAGGACATAGCGTTCGTCGCCGAATTCGGCGTCGTGCTTCTCCTCTTCATGATCGGATTGGAGCTCTCGCTCGAGCGCCTGCGCGTGATGCGCCGGCTCATCTTTGGCCTTGGCCTCGCGCAAGTGGCCACATCTGCGGCGGCCATCGGCGGCATCGTCTTCCTGCTCACCGGCGAAGCGGCGACCTCGGTAGTGCTGGGCCTAGCCCTCGCAATGTCATCAACTGCAATCGTGACTCAAATCCTCTCCGGACGCCGTGAGATGAACACGCCTGCGGGCCGCGCCAGCTTCTCCGTCTTGATCTTCCAAGACATCGCGGTCGTCCCGATCCTCTTTGCCGTCAGTGTCCTGGGCAGCAACAGCGAAGGCTCTCTCTTCGCCAAGCTGGCAGTCGCGATCGCGCAAGCCGCTCTCGCCGTCGCCATCGTCATTCTCGCCGGCCGCATCGGCCTGCGCCCCCTGTTCCGACGCGTCGCGCAAACGAACAGCCCCGAACTCTTCATGGCCGCCTGCCTTCTCGTCATCATCGCGACGAGCCTCGCCATGGCGGCCGCCGGCCTTTCGATGGCGATGGGCGCCCTGATCGCGGGACTTCTCCTCGCCGAAACCGAATATCGCCGTCAGATCGAGGTGATGATCGAGCCGTTCAAAGGTCTCCTCGTGGGCGTGTTCTTGATCTCGATCGGAATGAACGTCGATCTCGGCCGCATTGTCCAAGACCCCATCGCCGTCGCAATCGCAAGCCTCGGACTCGTCGCTTTGAAAACGTTGATCGTCGCGGGGATTGCGGTGGCCCTCGGACAGACGCTGGGCGTCGGCGTGCGCAGCGGCCTCGTCCTCGGCCCCGGCAGCGAGTTCTCGTTCGTGATCATCGCGCTCGCCAGCAGCCTCGCGATCATCGATCCCGGAACCGCCGCTTTCACGCTCATCGTCGTGGCACTCACGATGGCGGCCATCCCAGTCCTCCACACCGCAGGCCGCACGATCGAGCAGCGCCTGTCGACACCGGCAGCCCCTCACCCGGCAACGCTGGTTGCCGTCCCCGCAGACGAGACAGCGCGCGTAATCATCGCAGGCTTTGGCCGGGTCGGCCGCGTGATCGCATCCCTGCTGGACGCCCACAAGCTGCCCTACATCGCCGTCGACTCCGACGCCCGCACCGTTGCTAACGGTCGCGAGGAAGGCAAACCGGTTTACTTCGGCAACATCAAACACCCGGATTTCCTGCGCCACTGCGGGATCGAAACCGCAGCCGCCCTCGTGGTCACGATGGACGCGCCGAAGTCCGCAAGCGAGGTCGTCAAACTCGCCCGCGCGTTGCGCCAGGACCTCAAGATCATTGTCCGCGCGCGCGACGCCGATCACGCCAGTGAACTCTATCGCTTAGGTGCGACCGACGCCGTGCCCGAGACCGTCGAGGCAAGCCTGCAACTCGGCGAGGCTGTCCTCGTTGACGTTGGCATCGCCATGGGTCCCGCAATCGCCACTATTCATGCAAAACGCGCCGAGATCCGAACCCAAATTCAATCCGCGGCCCCAGCCGCAGAAGTCACTCTCCCCGCTCGCCGGCGCCTGAGAGATAGACAGCAGCACCCGCAGGGCTAGCCAAGCCTCAAACGAAGTACCCCATCTGACGCGCAGCGATAGATGGACCCCCGCTTGAGAAGCTCGAATGGCTTCGCGATCATCAAAGCTCGAACGCGCCACGCGACGGGCGAAGGGCGCAACTTTCAACAGGAAACGACCATGCGCATGACGACCATGTTCGGTGTTGCAGCGACGCTGTCATTCGCCGCCACCGTCGCTTCCGCTTACGCGGGCGAAGCAGCATCGCCTGCACTAAACGCCGCCGCGAAAGTCTGCTTTGGCCAGACGAACGCCGCCGGCTGGCCCGAGGTGATCGAGAAATGCACCCAGGTGCTGAGCGTTAACGTCACGCCCGACGCCAAGGCGGGCGCCTATTACAACCGCGGCGCGGCCTATCTACGGACCGGATCCAACGCGAAAGCCATCGCCGACTTCAACGAAGCCATCCGCCTATTGCCGCGCTTCGGCCGCGCCCTACAGGCACGGGCATCCGCCTTCATTGCCGAGAAAAACTTCGACGGCGCCATTGCCGATCTGACTGCGGCCATCGCAATCGAACCCACCTCCTCCGTTGCATACAACAATCGCGGCATGGCCTACTTAGGCAAAGGCAACGCGAAGAGCGCCCTCGCCGACTTCAACAAGTCGATCGAACTCGATCCGAAGGACCCGGCCTCCTACGCGGCACGCGGCAGCGCTTATCTGACTCTCGGCGACAAAACGAAGGCGCTTGCCGACCTCGATAAGTCGCTTGCTCTCAACCCCGATCAAGCGATTGCGCTTTTCAACCGCGGCGTTCTCTTGATCGGTCTCGGCCAAAAAGATCGTGCGGTCGCCGATTTCCAAGCGGTTCTCAAGCTCTCGCCCGACAACAAAGCCGCAAAGGACCAACTCGCACTGCTCGCAAAGTCAGGGGGGTGAGATGAAGAGATCGATAGCTACCCTAACGGCCACAGGCCTAGCCCTCGCTGTCGCACTCGCACCTGCCTCAGGCAAACCAAAGGCGGCGGCGGGCGGCAACGCCGTAACCGAGGTGGACGTACGCGTGTGCCTCGGCGTTGCCGGCGGCGGACCGCAGGACCAAATCGCGGCCTGCACGAAGCTGATCAACTCCGGCAAGATCCACAAAGGAAAAGAGAGCGATTTCTACGCCTCGCGCGCCGCCGCCTACTACGCTGGCCGACAACTCGAGTTGGCCGAAAACGACTTCACAACCGCGATCAACCAGGAGAAACGGCCACAGTTTTTCTTTCAGCGAGCCCTCGTTCTCATGGCGCTCAGCAAAGTCGACAAGGCGCGCGCCGACTTCGATCAAGTCATCACGCTGACGCCGGATTTCGCGCCTGCCTACCTGATGCGCGGGCTCGCGAGCTATCAAGACGGCAACTTCAAGGCCGCCTTGTCCGACTTCAACGCCGCGGCTCAGCGCCGCCCGATGTACTACCAAGCGATCTTCGCGCGCGGCGCCGCGAAACTGCGGCTCGACGACGACAGCGGCACCGACGACCTAAAAGAAGCGCGCGGGATGAGCGGGCGCGTCGACGAAGAACTGCAGGCGATGGGCGTCGTTCCTTAGCCGCGAATGCACAGGCGAGGGGCTTAAAGCCCCTGCTTGTTCCCATTCAAGATCGCCGACACATCGTCGATGCTGCCACTCTTGTTCGAAGTCTTCGTCTTCGTGCTGCTGTTCGACGTCTGGTCGCCGTCGGAGTCCTGCGGATTGTTGATCTGCGTCCCGTCGGAATTGCTGACAATGATGCAGCTGCTGTTCGCAGTCGACGAAGCGCCGCTGCCGGTCGCCCCTTGGCCACTGGCGCCGCTGGTTCCACCGCAAATGATCGTGCTCACGCCGCTCGTCCCCAGTCCGTCCTCGACGTTCTTGACCACGATGGCGATGCCGGCGCGATCTTGCGCTTGAAAATTCCATGGCGAACGGCCCATCAGCGGATCGTCGGCGCGTGCCGGCACTGTCACCGCAACCGAAAGCCACGCAACGCCTACTGCCACCACCGTCTTCACAATGCGCCCCATAGCAAAGCTCCTTCCGAAATTCGTTGTGCAATTGAGGTGGCGGACAACCGCCCGCCACCTCGGTCTTCGAAGGACTTAGTTGCCCTTGATCGTCTTCACGCCACTGACGTTGATCGACACGTTGTTGCCGACGGCCGTCGCAGTGGAGCTAACCCACGGCGTCGGCACGTTGACGGGAACGTTCGTCGTATTGCCGCTCGATTGCAGCGTGGCGGTCGTGAGCTGACGCATATTCTCGTAGCCCGTGGCCGACACATTGTGAACGTCCGACGACGCCGAAACGTTCGCGAGCGCAAACTGCGTGATGTCCGCGATCAACACGTGGTCGCTGATCTTGTTCGTCTGCAGATCGACGCTGATATTGTTCGCGATCGCTGAAGCCGAACTGTCAACGCTTGCGTTTTGGATGTTGTAGACGTTCGACGTCGCTCTGATGTCGGACTTCTTCAACTCGCCGCTAACCGCACCCAACCCGAACAGAACCGCAAGCACGGTGTTCGTGTTGAGGCCTGGGCCGCCATGATGCCCGCCGGGACCGACGCTCGGTGTCGAGCTCGAGCCAAGCGCACCCATGATCGAGTCCGGATTGCTCCAGATCGCCTTACGTTGGTAGTCCTTCACGTCGGCCACAAACTGACCGTCGTGCAGAAATACCGGAACGTCCGACGTGATCGACTGGTTGTTGCCAACCGCTGTCGCCGCGCTCAACACGATCGGAAGCTGCGTCACCGCGTTCAGCGGCTTCACCGGAATCCGATCGAAGTCGATCCCGTACCGATCCTTGTCGGCGATGTAGTAGGACGAACCGGCGTCGTGCCCACCCGTCTTGTCATAGTCATGACCACCATGACCACCCGGCTTGCCACCGCCAGCGCCGGGATAGAACGGCGTGTTGGTGATGTCGTGCACGGTCGACTCTGCCTTGGCGTCGCCAAGGAAGATCTGCAATTTCTCGACCTGCACCATGCCGGAAATATCAACGTTCAGATGAATGCAGGCGTTGATATTGACCCACTCGTTGACGTTAGCCTTCCAAGTCCAGTTCACTTTATCGAATGCCATGGCCGGGGTTGCGGCCATCGCACCGAAAGCGAGCACACCGAGGCTTGCGGCCACGATCCTCGCACTCTTTAGCGTCTTCATTTCTTGGTCTCCCCGTTAGGTTTCAACTGCTCGAGATAGGACGACATGTGGTCGTTCTCTACGAGGGCGCAGCTGGGGTCCCTCGGTAGCCGGAGGAAGTCGGTCATAATCTGATAGACGGCCATTTCAGCGACGGAGCGCACGCCGAGCTGCAACGGCTCGTTACGCACATGACCGGCTTGAAGTTCGACGAAGGTCGAGTCGAAGAAGCGGAACACATCGGCGCTCACTTCGTAGCCGTAGATTTGCTTCTGCAGCGTCGACACGTAGGCCACAGCCCAGTTCTTCGTGTTGACAACCCGCAAGTCGAGCGCGACGTTGACGACCGCCGTCCGCGCCCCGGCCCCGATCCCCGCAACACGCAAGCCAACGCCGCTGGTTACGATGTTGTAGTTCAGCTCAGTCAGCGCACCGACGATAATGAAGTCCGTCGACGGCAGCTGAGCAAAGGTCGAAACCGGACGGTTCAACCGGTTTTGCTCGGCAAGCTTAATCTCGGCAAGCGGAATACGCAGATCGTAGCGCTCGACCAAGTGCGCCTTGCCCGTCTTGTAGAGCGCGCTCATCACCATCTCGGCCGTGCCCTGGGTGAGCGAGCTCGCGCTCTTGTCGTAGTAGGCAACCTGCCCCGTCTTGTCCGCGATCTCCCCAACCGCAAAGACGGGAAGATTGTCCGCAGGCACTGTCTGCAGTTTCCGCAGACATTGGCTGTACGGTGTGTCGTTGCTTGTTACTGGATAGACGACGAGCGGCTTAACCCCGGTCGCATCGCCCGGTGCCACGCCGGCGCAAGACGTTAGACCTGTGGTCAAAAGAAACCCGAGTGCAATTGCTTTAAGGCGTGTCATGCGTCAGCCCACCCCGGAAAATGTGCTTCGCGGTGCTTCGCTCGGACTTGCGAACCCACGCGACTTTCGGCGAGGACCCTACTGTCGGATCGCATGCGCGGCATTGGAGACAAAGGCTGAGACGCAGGCGACTTTCGCAGTACCCCGGCGGTGTCCCGCGCGGACCAAATTCACGGGCGGCGAACGAGGTCGCCATAAGGCGTAGTCCGTTCGGAACGCTGGCGCCGTCCGATCGGCGTTTCCAAATGGATGATCGCGAACGCCGCAACGAGGATTGGGCAGCAGCCATCTACACTTTCGGCATGCCGCCGCCAAAAGAGCACACGTCGACCCTTTCGGATTACATGCTGTGCGCGCTTCTCGTGCGCCGCCGCAACTGTCATGATGAATTGTCGAGTCGCGTTGCTGCGTCTCGAACCAGCTTGAGGGACATCATGTCAGCAATGCGAACCTTTGCGATGGCCGTCACAGTCTCAACTCTCGCCATACCGATGAGCGCGCGGGCCGCGGAACAATTTTCGTTCCCAAGCATGAGCGGGGCACAGATCGCCGCGGTCGCAACGCCAGCGTTCGTGCACGCAGCCGCGGTGGAAGGCGCTGAACCGAGTCTGCTTCTCCCTGGGTCACCAGGCTCAATCGCCCGACCACCGGCAA
>CAZJOM010000027.1:2246-19338 GCA_964547645.1 uncultured Flavobacteriaceae bacterium | reverse complement strand
GAACCGAGTCTGCTTCTCCCTGGGTCACCAGGCTCAATCGCCCGACCACCGGCAACGTCCAATCGCCACGAACCCTTGCCCCCGCCCGTTGGCGCCTACGGCGGCCGCGACGCCGCCGGCTACCGATTTGTGACCGAAGCGATCAGCACCTCCGCCTATGCCAACTATGTGGCGGACTATGCACGGGTCTTCGCACCGGGTTACGCCGTCAAATCATGGACAGACCGCGTGTTCGGTGTCGTCGAGATCGGCTACGGCGCCGTCGATGGCTGGACATCCGCGACCTACGACATGGCCCGATTGCGCGGTCCATCGCGCCGTTCGGAAACGCGTCCGGATCTGAGCGTCATGCCGACGTTCCGCCCCCATCCGGAGTTGGAACAATCGCCGACATTCCGGAGAAATTAAGGCAGGAAAACTCTAGCCGGGCTTCGCACGGCCGTTGGTTGCCGCGCGGTGTCCGTTCGCCGTCGTGATGCCGTGTTGCACGGCCCAGATCGCGACCTGCGTACGGTTCGTCGCGCCGAGTTTGCGCAACACCGTCTTCAGATGAACCTTCACCGTCGCCTCGGTAATCGCAAGTTCCTTTGCGATCGCCTTGTTGGAGTGGCCGTCGGCGAGGCGGCGAATGATGTCGAGCTCGCGCTGCGACAGCGCCACATCGCCCACCTTAACCCGCTCGCTCGTTCCGCTCTGGCTCGCGCGCATCGCACCCAAGAAATCGGTGAGCATGCTGGGAAACACTTTCTCGCCCAGCGTCACGAGCCGCAAAGACTCGATTAGAGCGCTGGGTGAAATGCTCTTCAGCAGATAACCGTCGGCGCCGGCGCTGAATACGTCGGCCAAATGCGCGAGTTCAGCGCTCTCCGCAAAGACGACCGTACGCGCCTGCGGTTGCGACGCTTTCAACGCCGCGACGGCGTCCGAGCCTTGCGCGAAATCCAAAATGATCAGCTGTGGCGCCGGACCCTTTGTTCCATTGCGCGAAAGTTCGTCGAGCGTTGCCGCTTCCGCGACGATCTCAAATCCCTTCCCGTCGAGTTGCGAACGCAAGCCGGAGCGCAGCAACGGGTGCGCATCGACAAGCCAGACGATCGTTGTATTCACCAATGCCCCCCGCATTGTGTTGCATCCGACGAACTACGACCGGACCCCAAGCTGCGATACCCCTTTCGGTTTGATCGCCGCCCGCTCACAACCCACTCTATCACCTGCCATTGTAGGCTACCCAATTTAGAGTGGGACTGAGCCATAAGGTGTAAACCACAGGTATCCCGCAGTTCCAATGTGACCACTGCAACAGACGGAATGAATTCCTTCCATCCATGTGGATTAACCACGGCGACTAACCAAAGACGAACAATTAGCGCGCTACAACTCTACGATGAACCGCCGAATGTCGCTGAGTACCACATCCGGCTGATCGCGAAAGGCGCCGTGTCCACACCTGTCGTATACCCGCAGGCGTGCAACTCCCTCATTGATGCACGTCAACATCTCCCGCGCCAAATGCGGCGGCGTGATTGGATCTTCTGCACCGGCCAGAATGAGCGTCGGCACAGCAATAACCTTGAGCGCTGCCCGAAAATCCATCCGCCGTATTTCCCGATCGGGCAATGAGAAATGGCGGTAAACCTCCCGGCGCATGATCGCGCGCGCCCGGGAATCCGCGCCATCCGCCCGAACGGTCGTGTTGTAGAGCGGCATGCAAACCCGCATATAGATATCGAACTCACTGTCCTGACCTGAACCCCAGAACCGCTCCGCGACCGCACGCGCCTCGGTACCGCCCTTCGCCTCGAACAAGTCGAGGCTGGCATCGAAATCCATCCGTGCCGCCGTGCTTGACAGGATCAACGCCCGGGGATGTCCCGGATGGCGCGTCGCATAGGCTTGCGCGACCATCCCACCAAACGATTGCCCGAAAACGATTGGCTTCTCGATCCCCAGCGCGTCGCAGAACTCGCGGACATCGTCGCCCCACCGCGCCAGAGTCCAGGTGGCGGCATCGCTGGGAACGCTTCGCCCGTTACCGCGATGATCGATGTAGATCACTTGTGCAATATCGGCGAACCCGTCGAAATCCCCGCGCAAACCCGAGTGATCGAAACCCGGCCCGCCATGCATGACGATCAGGGTCGGCTTCTCCCGCATCCGCGGCCCGTCAACCGCAAGCTTCTCGCCCACAACGTCGAAAAAAATGCGCTGCCCGTCGCTGACGGTGATGAACATAGGGCCCCCTCAAGATCGCGCCCCAAATAACCGAACTCGAGAGGGCAACGCTATGCGGCAACCCGCTCCGCTGGGGAGACACGTTTCGCGTCGGCAAACGTGCGCCAGCATTGCGCGCCGGTGTCGTAAAGCTTGCACGCTTGGGTCAGGTGCCAGTGATAGGCCGGCGTCCAAACCTGGACGTTGCGGCGGTTGGAGACGTCGCCCACATCGGACTGCGCACCCTTGAGCCTGTAGAGCGGCACGCCCACATGAACGTGGTGCGCTTGATGTTGCATGACCCGATGCATCAGCCAATCGATCCCGTTCGGAAGGACGATGTGCACGGTCCCGGCCATGGTCTCCTCGATGGTCGACGGCTGGCCGGTCGGTAGTATCCACCGCACGGCGGGACCCGTGTGCTGCACGATCGTTACAAAGGAAATGAAGACGTTCCAAACGAAGAACGGAATCAAAAGACCGAAGACGGCACCGTCAGCCAACGCCCAGAACACACCCTGCTCCGGCCGCGCGGAGAGCGAGATCACACCGAAACCGACGACGGCTGTGGCGATGAAAAAATACACGATGACCAGATCGATGATATTTCCCCGCGTGAGCCGGTGCTTGCCGTTGAACGGCATGAAAATGTCCGGCCACCACACGTACATCATGTAGAAGAGTTGTTGCCCAAGAAGGCTGCGTTGAAACCGATAGGCCCTCTGTTTTCCGGGGCTCGCTGCCAAGTAAGCCTCCATGGTCATGGGCGAATACGCGTTATCAAGCCCGATCTGCGCCGTGTACCGGTGGTGAACGCGGTTGTGGTGATGCTCCCAAAGACTGTACGCGTGAAGCGCGGGAAGAAACGCAACTGTCCCGACCAATTCGTTCAGGCGCTTGTTGGGCAAGAAGCTATGGTGAGCCGCGTCGTGACCGACGATCGCGAGCAGCGCAACAGGCACGCCCGCCAGCAGGGACAACAAAACCTTCGCGACCAAAGCATCCGCCGCGACCGCGCCATAGACGAGGGCCAGATAGGCGATCATATCGATCGCGAAGATCGCAAGCCCAACGCCTACCGCCCGCCGCGCGTGAGGCGCTAACGACATACGATCAAGCTGAGGCGCCATGGTTGAACGATTGTTCCGTTAACGGACGATCGACTATACGCGTCACCTGCCGAGGCGGCAAGAACGGCCGCTCATTTGAACGTTAACTGAACCCCGACAGCTGTCGCCTCCGCGTCGGTAACACCGGTGAGGTCGCCGCGAAACATGTTGCTCGGCTCAGCCGCGCTCAAGTTGATTGCTTCTTCAGGAACGAACAGGTGCGCGACGCTCAGTTTGAGCTTGGATCGCTCCGACAGACCGAATTCCACGCCCGCAGAAAGCCAAACCCGGTCCGCGTCCGGAATTCTGGCGTTGCGCGCCGCGCCGGCCGGGCTCTCATCGTAGGCACCGCCCACGCTGATCTCGCAGCTCTCGCTGGCGCGATAGGTGATTCCTAAACCGCCAAACCAGCTATCCTTCCATTTGAACTGGGTGACTTCGTCCGGCTGCAGCGGATTAGCGAACTTCACCCGCAATTCTTGAAAAACGCTCCAATCGGTGAAGGACAACTCGCCGCCCAGCGACCAGCGGGGCGTGACATCCAGAACAAATCCCACTGAAGCAACGGCCGGCGTTGTCAGATCGGTCGCGCCCCGCGTGTTCTGTAACAATCCCGCGCCGGCCAGCGCAACGCCCGTGGCGGACGTTCCGATCGAAAATGCGACGGGGCCGGTCAGGTGGTGTTCGATTTCCGACCGGTAGCTCGCACCGAGGTGCAGTTGATCGCTAGCCGCCCAATTGACGCCAAGCGTATAGCCGAGCCCCCAATCCTCCGCGTCGAACGCGCCATACCCGTCTTGCACTGTCGGCGCTGCCCCGGCAATGGAGAAGACGGCACCGATGGTCCCGATGTCGATAGCGTTCGACATACGCCCGGTCGCGTATTGCACATTGGCCGCAATGCCCAGCGTCAATTCGGGGATCGGCTGATATGCGACTGCCGGCGCGACATTCACGGTCAAGAGCTTGGTCTCGTGCGCATGATACCGCCCAACCCAAGTCCGGTCGTAAGTCGTGGTCAGTCCCCAGGGCGCGCTGACCGACAAACCAACACTCCACTCTGGCGCAATCCGGTAGCGGATCGACGCGTCAGGCACATAGGCCGCTTTGACAAAGCCCTCTGGCCTCGCCTCGCCGCCGATGATTTGCCCCCCGAAAGCGCTGGCAGCCCAATATTGCGCATTGGAAGTGGGCCACACGGCGATGAGGCCGGCCGCCGCATCCCAATCCGCGACACCCGATGCCGCTGCCGGATTGTAGGCTAGGAAACTTGGATCGCTTCCGTCGGCGGAACTCCCGGCATACGCGCGACCCATCGCATTGGCGCTAAATTCGCGAACGCCGTAGCCTGCCGCCAACGCGCCGGAGTCGAGCGTTGGTAAATGCGCCGTTAGCACGGCAACACCAACGGTCAACGCAAATCGGCGCCGAACCCGCGCCCCCATCCCCAAACCCCACCGTTTATTGAACGTCACTGTCGCGCCTTTCCGTCCGCGGAGCAAGGAATTTGAAACCAAGCGAACTCCCGCGGCAGGGGAAACATAAGACTGTCCTTAACTGGTGCCCACGTAGTGTGGCGGCTTGGGTAAGTGGCTTCGATGGCTACAAAAACAACGACAAACGTCGAGCGTGTTGCACCACAGCTCGCGATGAACAGGTGGTTGCTGATCTTCCGAGATCCGGAAGTCGAGCGCGATTTTGCCGCGCGCTCTCTTGAGGCCTCACTACCGTTCGTTCGCGCCTATCTGGCGGCCGGCGTGGGCCTCTATGTTAGTTTTGGCTTCCTCGACTTCGCAATTAGCGGCGATCAGCTCGGGAAGATTTGGGTAATTCGCTACGGCTTCGTTTGCCCAATTCTGCTGGCAATCCTGGGCCTAACCTTCACCAGATACTTCAGGCAAATCGCTCAGCTGGCACTTGCCATGTCGATGATGACGGCAGGCGCCGGGATCTTGGCGATGACCGCCACGCTTACCGCCCCGCTCAACGCGCAGTACTATGCCGGCCTCATCATGGTTGTCGTCTACTGCGGCAGCCTCATCGGCCTTCGGTTCACGTACTCGCTCGCCATCGCCGCCTTTGTCTTCATCGCGTACCAATTCGTCAGCCTGTTGGTGAATCCGATCAGCTCGGCCGACTATTTGAACAACAATTTCTTCCTGTTTATGGCGACGGCAACGGGCATCTTCTCCAGCTACATGTTGGAAACCCACATTCGCACCAATTACATCGCCCAGAAAATCATCGAAGAAAAGAACCAAGTCATGAAGGGCCTTCTCGACGAGGCCGAGGCTGCGAACCGGGCGAAGAGCGAATTCCTGGCCGTGATGAGCCACGAGTTGCGCACGCCCCTGAACGCCATTCTCGGCTTCTCCGAGATGTTCAAGCAGCAATTCATGGGCCCCTTGGCGCCCAAGTACATCGAGTACGCGACCGACATCAACGACAGCGGCAAGCACTTGTTGTCGATCATCAACGACATTCTCGACCTCGCAAAAGCCGAGGCGGGAAAGGTCGACTTGAGCGAGACCGTGTTTGACCTAAACGCGGTCGTCGAGATGACACTGCGAATGTGCAAACAAAGAGCGGACGAAAGCAATATCGCGCTCGTTTTTCATCCCTCGCAAGAACCCTTGGCCGTCTACGCCGACGAACGCCTTGTCCGGCAGGTGGCGCTCAATCTGGTATCGAATGCGGTCAAGTTCACACCGGCCGGCGGTCGCGTGACGATCGAAACAAGTCTTTCGTTCGAAACCGGCGTGAAGTTGAGCGTCAAAGACACGGGCATCGGGATCCAGGCGAAAGACCTCGACCGCGTCCTGCGTCCATTCGAGCAAGTCGAGAGCGCGCTCTCGCGCCGCCACGGCGGCACCGGCCTGGGCTTGCCGTACTCGAAGAAGATCATTGAAATTCACGGCGGTACGCTGAAGCTCGCAAGCCAAGTCAACGTCGGCACGACAGTTCGTATCGAACTGCCCGCCTCGCGCGTGCGCCCCTTGTCGGCCGAAGCATCCACCCACGCTGCGCTGCTCGAAGCCGTTTAACGTTCCAACAGCTTCTTGAGTTTCGCGATCGCAACCTCGCGCTCCTCGCCATAGGCGATTGTTCCGCGAAACCGGCCCTGCGCGTCGAGCAGAAACACGCTTGCAGTATGATCCATCGTGTAGCCACCGCCGTCGAGGTTCACGCGCGCCGCATAGACGCCCAATGCCTTCGTCAGAAGCGCAATCTGTGCCGGCGATCCGGTAAGTCCGCGAATTCGTTTGTCGAAAGCCGACAAATATTGCTTGAGCACGTCCGGCGTATCGCGCTCCGGATCGACGGTGACTAGAAAGACACCCAGCTTGTCGGCATCCGGCCCCATCTGCCCCAACATCGCGCTCAGCGACGCCAACGTCGTCGGACAGACATCCGGGCAATAGGTGAAGCCGAAAAACAAGACCGATGGCCTGCCCAGGATGTCGCTCTCGCGGACCGGCTTGGTAGCCTGATCAATCAACTGGAAGGGCACGATCACCGAGTTGCCGAAGTCCTCGCGCTCTCTCGGCACAGGTCGCTCGCTCTGCAGGTAGCCAAGCCCAACACCAAGCCACACGAACGCGAGCACCCCAATCAAGCCGATCGCGGCAAAGCGAATGATCCGCAAAGCCTCAGGTGTCATGGCTTGAAACCGCAAACATGAATCATCTCCAGCCGAGGCGCTCGGCCGCAGAGATAAGCGGCACCCGCGCAGCTGGCGATGTGCCTGATTGTCCCGGCCCTAGGCTGCTTTACGGACGAACAACAGCCGCACCCGTCCGGTGGGCTCGGTCTCCGTCCAGGCATTGCACCCGGCCATTCCGTCGGTCCAACCGAGCATGTCCTTCTCATTGCGGTAGTAGAGATGCCAGTCGCAGATGAATTCCATCGGCCACAGATTGCTGAGCTCGGTCTCGTTCATATTGCCGATGATCAGCAATCCACCGGGCGACAGCCGTTCATAGAGCCGGTTCGCCAGCGACTTCGCACGCCGGTCGATCAAGTAGTCGAGCAAGCCTACCGAATAGATCAGGTCCTGCGGCCCTGCGTCGTCGAGCCATGAACCGCCGCGCAGAACATCGGTGAACGACACATTGATCGGCTTCACCCGCGCATTCGGCTTCTTGCTGAGCGCAACCGGATACGAATGATCATAAGCGTACGCCAACGCCTTCTCTTCCTGATCGATCAACGTGAACTCGACCGCACCGTTCGGCGCCTCGGTATCCTTTAGATGAAGTTCGACTTCGCGCGCCGAACCGCAGCCAAGGCTCATAATGCGCGCCGGCTTTCCGTTCGCACGTGCCCGCACGATGTCGCCGATCACCTTGCGCACGACATGCATGCGCGTCGCGATGCATTCCGCCACATCCAGACCGACGCGATGCATCAGCTGCGAATAGATGTCGCCGCCTTCGCGCTGCCAGTCGTAGACGTAGTTCATAATCTCGAAGTCGCCTGGATAACCCGCGGGCTTGAAGTAACTGCGCCACCACACCGGCCCGTGATTGAGCTCCGGCGTCACGACGAGCTCCGTATACTCCTTCATCGCCTCAAGCTTCTTCTTGTCGGCCATCACGTCGCCGACAAGCTGATTGCCCGCGCGCCAGAGGCTGCGCCATTGCGGGATGATCCGCTCCTCGCACATCGCGTAGGCTTCGTCGAGACTGAGACCTGTCGACTGATTGGGGAACGGCTTGACGCTCGCTTCGACGACCGTCTTATAGGCGCGCAGAAAGCGGAGCACGTCGGCGCAATGCGCACGATACTCGTTCGACACAAGTCCGCCGACATGCGGATCAAGTGTCGCCAGCTGCTGAGAGATCCGCGCCTGAGCGTTACGACGGAGAAGCGAATGAAAATCGACGATGCCGTCCACGAGGTTGAGCGCAACCTTCGAACCGAATACCGAACGTTCGCCGCGTACGACCTTCGCTTTACCTTCGAAGATCGAAAGCCCCGCCTGCTTCACGACGATCGGCAACACTTCGCCAGCTTCGAAGATCGCATCGACGCTTTGGTTCGCGTTGACGCAAATGCCGGTCAAGCTGATGTCGCCAAGCCGGAAGGTCGCCGACTTTAAGAGCACTTTCGGCGGCGTTCCGGCGAAGAGTTCGGCGGCTTCGTACCGCTTCGGCCGGAAGTAGATTTGCCGACCGCTCGACCCCCTCAGTTCCTCATAAGCCAGCATATTCCCCTCACGCGCGAATTTCGTGCTCGATCAAAATGTTAGCTCTTGTGTCCTATACCGATAGTCCGTACGCGGAGGAAGGGTGTTTCGAACACATAAACGCTCGTTTAATGTTTGATACATAACGGTAAACGCCGCCTTAACCGGTGCGATCAATTGAGAGAATTTGCACCTGGCGACAACAGCAGGAAAGAACGAGAATACGATGCATCACAAGCAACCCGCTCTTGCCGTCGACGCCGTTGTGTTCGATGCGAAGGGCCGTCTGCTGCTCATTCGCCGCGGCAACGCGCCGTTCATGGGGCGC
Source organism: uncultured Flavobacteriaceae bacterium (assembly GCA_964547645.1). Taxonomy (GTDB): domain Bacteria; phylum Pseudomonadota; class Alphaproteobacteria; order Micropepsales; family Micropepsaceae; genus SZUA-430. Next base: position 10,502 of record CAZJOM010000027.1, on the reverse strand, counting down.
CATGCGCTACCCGGCGGCTTCGTCGAGTACCGCGAAACCGTCGAGGCAGCGGCACGGCGCGAGTTGAAAGAAGAAACTGGCGTCATCCCGATTTCACAACACCTCGTGGGTGTTTATTCCCATCCCAAGCGAGACCCGCGCGGCCATACCGTCTCGGTAGCATTTCTGATGACCGTCGGCCTGCCCAAAGCGAAGGCCGGCGATGATGCATCGGGTGCCGTGTTCGTCGCAGACTGGCGAAGCAAAAGGCTCGCCTTCGATCACAATAAGATCCTGGCCGACGCCGTCGCGCTCCGTCAGCGCCTCTAGCCCCTGACCGCCGCGGCCCGAACCGCGTCGATCGCTGCCATCGACTTAACCGGATCGTCAGCGGCCAGCGGAAACGGCGCCCCGTCGAGCAACGTCGCCGCCACAGCTTCAAGCTGCGCGGCGAATGTCGATGGACCGTCAAGCGTTTCGGTGCGCACCGCCCCACCGATCTCCGTTTGCAGCGAATGACCAAACTGCGGCGCCAGCGGGTTGACGACCTCTATCCGGCCGCTTGTTCCTTCGACGTTAAGGAACGCCCGAAAGTCCTCGCCCGTCATGCTGCATGACACCCGCGCCGTCGCCCCGGATGGAAAGCGCAGCTCCGCCTCGGTCTCCGCATCCACACCCTTAACAATGCGCATGCGAGCCGACGTCACCACCGGCTCCTCGCCGGCGAAGACCCGCACCCACTGCAGCGGATAGCAGCCCAAATCCATCAACGCCCCGCCGCCCAGCGTCGGATTCCAACGGAACTCGCCCTCGGACTGGGCAATCGGCACGTGAAACCCAGCCTCCAGCGATCTGATCTCACCCAGAACGCCTCCGCGCGCTATCTCGACAATCCGGTGCCAAAGTCTGTGATGGCGATAGTGAAACGCCTCAAACACCCGCCGCTTGGCCTTCCCCGCAGCGGCAACGACGCTCGCCGCCTCGCGCGCATTGGCGGTGAAGGGCTTTTCGACCAGCACATGCTTGCCCGCCGCCAACGCCTTCAGCGCACTCACGGCATGCAAGGCCGGTGGTGTCGCCACATAGACCAGATCGACCTCGGGGTCGGCGATCAAAGAGTCATAGGCTTCGTGCACACGGGAAATCGAATGCTCATCCGCGAACGCCTTCGCCCTCACCGGATCGCGCGCCGCAACGGCGAGAACGTTCACCCGCGCGTTTTCCTTCGCGGCCCCCACCATCGCATAAACCACGACCCGCGCCGCGCCAATGATCCCGACATTGATCGTTTTTGTCATGCCGTTAAGATGAACCGATCCATGCCGAAATCGCAATCTGAAATCTTGATCCGACCCCGCGCCGCACATGACGATGCCACGATCGCCACGATCGTAGCCGCGGCCTTCGCGAACCAAGGCGAGGTCCGCTTGATCGAGCAGCTGCGGCGGGACGGCGACATGCGGCTCGAATACGTCGCTGTCGTCGGTGAGACGGTCGCGGGCCACATCGCCTTCTCCCACCTCGATGTCCGCCGCGCGGACCATGCGTTGCGCGCAACAGCGCTCGCCCCGTTGGCCGTGACGCCGCACCTTCAACGCAGCGGCATCGGAGACGCCCTCACACGTGCCGCTATCGATCAACTTCGAACAAAGGGCGACGAGTTGATCGTCGTCCTAGGCCACCCCGCCTACTACCAACGCTTCGGCTTCTCCAGCCTTCTCGCCAAGCTGCTCGACGCGCCCTACGCCGGCGATTCATTTATGGCTCTGGAACTCGCCCCGAACGTTTTGGGCGCACTGCGTTGGAAGGTCGCGTACGCGCGGGCGTTCGCACCGTAAGCGGGACAACGCCCCGGAAACCCGCTAACTAAACGCCAAGACCAACCGCCGCGCAAAGACCACATGACCGAACCCACGGCCCCGGCGACCACGCCCGCAGCCGCCCCACACGCAACCCGCGCAGCCGTGATCTTCGTCTTCATCACGTTGATGCTCGACGTCTTGTCGATGGGTGTAGTCATCCCCGTCCTGCCGACCCTCATCGAGAGCCTCACCCAAGGCACCGCTTCCGATGCGGTTCGCATCGGCGGCCTGCTCAGCTTGGTGTGGGCTGTGATGCAGTTCATCGCCACGCCCATCCAAGGCGCCTTGTCGGACCGCTTCGGCCGCCGCCCAGTCCTACTGCTCTCGATGACCGGCCTCGGCCTCGACTACATTCTGATGGCGCTGGCACCAAACCTCGCCTGGCTGTTCGTCGCGCGCGCGATCTCCGGCGCAACCGCAGCCAGCTTCAGCACCGCCAACGCCTACATCGCCGACATCACACTGCCCGAAAAGCGCGCGGCAGCCTTCGGCCTCATGGGCGCGGCCTTCGGCATCGGCTTCGTCATCGGTCCCGCCCTTGGCGGTCTCGCCGGCAGCGCAGACCCACATCTCCCGTTTTGGATTGCGGCAAGTCTTTGCCTGCTCAACGCGCTCTATGGCTTCTTCATTCTTCCCGAGTCGTTGCCACCCGAACGTCGCTCGAAGAAATTCTCCTTCGCCAACGCCAATGTCATCGGCGCCATGCGGCTGCTCGCATCGAACGCTCAGCTGGCCAGCCTCGCGGTGGCACACTTCTTCTACGCCGTAGCCCACAACGTCTATCCGGCCGTATTCATCTGGTTCACGATGTATCGCTACGGCTGGAACGAAGCAACGAACGGCTTCGCTTTGGCGGCGACGGGCGTCGCCAGCGTCATTGTCCAAGGCGGCCTCGTCGGCCCGGTTGTGAAGGCGCTGGGTCCACGCCGCTCGATGATGGCAGGCCTCCTGTTCGGTATCACTGGCTTCATGATCTACGCCGTCGGCCCGATCGATGTGTCCGTTTGGATCGCCATTCCCATCGCCGCTCTCTGGGGCTTCTATACGCCGGCCGCGCAATCGGTGATGACACAACGCGTCGACCCCAGCCAGCAAGGCCAACTCCAGGGCGCACTCGGCAGTATCATGGGGATCGCAGCGATCATCTCGCCGCCGCTCTACACCAACGTGTTCGCAGCCTCGATCGAACACAAAGACATTGCGCCAGGCGTCCCGATCCTGGGCGCACCGTTCTTTGTCGCTGCATTGTTGTTGGCCGTGGCGCTGTTCTTCGCCATGCGCGCCACGCGGCCGACGACGGCTTAACGCGGCGCCAAGACGCTCTTCATCTCAATCCAGGACCACTCGGTCGAGTGCTTCGTCAACGTCGTCCGCGGCTGCGGCGCGCGCTGCGCCAGATCGGGCTTGACGTATATCAGCAACTGCCCGCGTGCCCGGGCTTCGTCGTAAACGGGAAAACCGGTGTACTCCAACATGACTTCCTGCCCCTCGGACGTCAGACTTGGCGTCAGTTGCCAAAGCCCGCATGGCCGCGTCAGCATCAGAAAGGCACTGTCGAAAGCATCCCCTTTGATCGCCGGATCGACAATCTCAAGATAGTCGAAACCGACGGCGTCCCGCCCGAGAAGCTGAGACACGCCCGCCCCGGCGCGAACGAACTTCAAAGTCCGCTCCTCATGGTTCGGCTCGACGATCGCAATCCAAGGCACGAGCTCCTTCAAGCGCCCAAGGTCGATCTCGACCAGCGGCGGCAACGCTCGCGGAAGAGCTGCGGCGAGCACCGCTTGCTCGAACCGCCGGCTCTCAAGCGATCGCTTCGCCCGCGTTGTTGCAGCTTCGCCGGTCATTGCCGCGATCCCGGATTGCAGAGGAGGATGTCGTTCGAGTATCGAAACACGCCTTGCTGCACAATCGGCGTATACCCAAACCGTACGCCGGTCACATTGGAGAGCCGGATGGCCGAACCGAAGACGAAGCCCTCGAAACAAAGCGTCGCGGCATTTTTAAAGAAAGTTCCCGATGCCCAAAAGCGGGAAGACGCCGCCGCGCTCGTCGACATCATGCGCAAAGCCACGAAGGCTGAGCCTGTCATGTGGGGCAGCAGCATCATCGGTTTCGGCAGCTATCGCTACAAATATGCGAGCGGCCGGGAAGGAGATTGGCCGATCATCGGCCTCTCGCCCCGCAAGCAAAACCTCACGCTTTACATCATGGTCGGCTTCGCGGAATTCGAAGACCTACTCGCCAAATTGGGCAAACATACGACCGGCAGCTCGTGCCTATATATTAGGCGGCTCGCCGATATCGACGTGCCGACACTGAAAAAGCTAATCACGAAATCAATTGCGAAAATGCAAGAGAAGCACGGCTAGTCCGCGGGCATGACCTCGTCGGCGCTCGGCCTCGCGGCCGCAAAAATCGGCATCGTCTCGCAACGGTCCGAAAGTCTGGTCAACCGTGGATAGTCCCGCTCAAGATCGACCGCGGGCACGCGTAGCCGCAGATATCCAAGCATTGCTGCCGCTGTCAGATCGGCCTGCGTAAACTGATCGAGCGCCAACCATTCGCGTTCCAGTTGTCTTTCAAGATGCAACAGCCCGCCGGAAAGCTGGCCAAAGCATCGCGCCGCCCATGCCTCATTCACGTGCGCAGGCACATGAAAGTGCCGCTCGTAGACGACTGCACCGGCTTTATCGATGCAACCGGTGGCCGCCGCGACCAACTGCAGAACCCGCCGGCGCTCCGGCCCAGCACGCGGCGTCAAGGCGCGCGCCCCAGCGACCTCATCCAAGTGGTCGATGATCGCGGCGCTATCGATCAGTACCTCGCCGCCATCCAGCACCAACGAGGGAATCCGCGTGAGCGGATTGATCTGAGCCATCGCCGCCGCGTCGCCAAAGACCGAGATAGTGTTACGAACAAACGGAATACCGTAGTGGTGCAGCGTCACGGCAACACGTCGAACAAATGGCGAGTCATACTGGCCGACCAAGATCATCAGCCGTTTCCTTTCAGGGCGTTAGCAACAACTCCTAGCACCTCAAGTTAGCATGATCGCGCTCACACGAACCAACCATCGCAAATTGCACCGCCGGAACCCCAGCTATAATTCGCGAATCACTGGCCTAAGCAGGGGGTTCCCATGTCGCGTTACCGCGAGCGTCGCGTTCGGCTTAATTCTTCGTCGCCCACATTCGACATCTTCCCGTTGCTGTGCCTCCCGATGCTCTACTTCTGTTTCATGGTTTTCGGCGTGATCGGCATGGACCCGGTCGCAGTGAGCAACTGGCTGGCAAGCTCCGCCTTCAATTTGACGATGATCTCGGGTGCCGTTTGGTCGATGACGCAATCCGACGTGATCCTGGCGGCGGCGATGGGCCTCCTTTTTATCGAGATTCTGAAGTCGGTCGGCTCGCCGATGCTCTCGCTCGTCAACCATGGCATCGCCGTCATGACGCTTCTGGTCTATGTCGTACTGTTCATCTCGTTCCCTGCCTTTACGACCTCGACCTTCTTCCTATTGGCATTGATGCAGCTGATCGACGTGCTGGCCGGTTACACGATCACGATCGTGGCAACCCGCGGCCTCACACGTTGATTTCGCCGATCAACACATAGTCCGTATACAGACGATAGCGCAGCGGCCGTGACAACGGCCACTGGCGCCCGCGCAGAACAGGTCGTAAATGAAGGGCACAACCGAGGCCCTCACTCATGACTATGTTTCCCATCACACCGGTCGGCATCGTTAGAAGCCCGCGCGTCGAACCAACCGACGACTTCTGGGGCGACCTAATCTCCGAGATTCACCTCGACAAGAACCAGTTCACCCCGGAAGCGCTCTTCGGCCTCGGCGACTTCTCACACGCCGAAATCTTATTCCTGATGCATAAGGTCCCGCCCAGCGAGGTGGAGACGGGCGCCCGCCATCCCCGCGGCCGCAAGGATTGGCCGCTCGTCGGCATCTTTGGCCAGCGCGGCAAAGGCCGTCCCAACCGCATCGGCCTCTCCCGCTGTGCGATACAAAAGGTCGAAGGCACGGTGCTCACCGTCCGCGCCCTCGACGCCATCGATGGCACCCCGGTCCTCGATATCAAGCCCTACATGCGCGAGTTCGACCCCATCGGCGACCTCCGCCAGCCCGTCTGGTCGAGCGAACTGATGCGCGACTACTACAAAGGCGGCCGAACGAATTAGGTGCCCCCCGGGACCGAAGCCCCATCGAACTTCGCCGCGAATACGCCTATGCTTGTGCCCGCAGGCTTGACCTGCATAACAGGAGGAATTTCATGGCGAAGAAATCATCCGGCGACGCTGGCGTCTATCGCGTCACCGAAGTCATCGGCACCAGTCGTGTTTCGTGGGAAGACGCCGCCAAGAACGCCGTCGAACTCGCTTCCAACTCGCTGCGCGATCTCCGCATCGCCGAAGTCACGAAACTCGACATGCGCCTCGACGACAAGGGTAAAGTCGTTGCCTACCGCGCCCGCGTCTCGCTCTCGTTCAAATACGCACCTTGAGCACCTGCAGACACCAAGTTAGCTCGTTATGGCTGTGCGCGACGCGGTCGGGCACGGCCATGACAATCGCGTCGATATCCTTCTTGCTCACACTGACGGCGGCCCACGCCTACCCGGCGAAGGAAACCGAAATCCTCTCGACGATCAGCTTCGCGGTCGCGACCGCCGGGCAAAAAAATCGCAAAGGCGCCGAAGCCTATTGCCGGCAAGCCAAGTCGACGCTGACCAAGGCGCCGCAGGAAGCATATCTCTTCGCGCATATCGAGCGCTGCTTTGCACTCGTCGCCAACACGTCAGGCGACAAGAAAACCGCCTGCAAGCGCTTCAAGAACGCCATCGACATTTGGACGCGCACACCCCCACCCAACGACCATCCGCAATCCGTCGCCGGCCGCACGACGCTGCGCACGAGCATGGACCAATACCGCGCCACGAACTGCGCCAAACCGGTCAGCCCCTAAGAAAGCACCCGGCGTATCCCAAACACTGCACGCACCTCGTCAAGCGTGACCGCGGCAACCTCCTGCGCCTCTCGTGTCCCATGCGCGATGAGGCGCTCCACTTCGCCCAGATCGCCCGCAAACCGCACACGACGCTCGCGGATCGGCCGGAGCAACGCCTGCAGCACGTCGTTGAGCCGTCGCTTGACCGCCGCATCGCCCAACCCGCCGCGCTCGTAGTGTTCGCGCATGGCGGCAACCGCCGCCTGATCCGGATCGAACGCATCCAGGTATGCGAATACGACATTGCCCTCAGTCCTACCGGGATCGGAGGCGCGCAGATGGTTCGGGTCGGTGAACATCATCCGGACTGCCTGCGCGATCTCGTCGGACGATGCGGACAGGCTGATCGCGTTGCCCAACGACTTCGACGCCTTCGCTGTCCCATCGATCCCCGGCAGCCGCGGTGTCGACGACAGCAGAGCCTTCACCTCGGGCAGAACTTCGCGCCCGGCGAGCCGATTGACCCGAAACGCTATCTCGTTCGTCTGTTCGATCATCGGCAGCTGATCGTCACCGACCGGCACGAGTGTCGCCTTGAACGCCGTGATGTCCGCCGCCTGCGACACCGGATAACAAAGAAATCCGGCAGGAATGTCGCGCGCAAACCCGCGCTGCTGAATCTCAGCCTTCACCGTCGGATTTCGCTCCAGCCGCGAGACGGTGACCAAATTGAGATAGAGCATCGTCAACTCGGCCAAAGCCGGTACGCCCGATTGCAGGACAAACGGCGACACCGCCGGATCAAGGCCAACCGCCAAATAGTCGAGCGCCACCTCCATCACGTTGCGCGCCACGCGTCCGGGGTCGCCGGCATTGTCGGTGAGAGCTTGGCAGTCGGCGATCAGCACGAACTGCCGCTTGCATCGACGCTGTAGCACGACGCGGTTCGCGAGCGACCCCACATAGTGCCCCAAATGCAGCGGCCCGGTTGGCCGGTCGCCGGTAAGTATGATGTCTTTGGAATAGTCCGTCACAGTTCCATCTCCTCAGAGTTGGAAGGCGCACCGGACGGAAAGATCGACAAACAAAAAGGCCGCATCCGAACCGGAGCGACCTTCGCGTGAAAAAACGCTGCAGCTCGCCCGCCGTTAGGCGAGCCACCAAAGCTGGACTTGGGTACGAGCGAGCATCATGGCTGCAGGCTGACACACGCCCCAGCCACAAATCAAGACCTACGCAGCGCCCTCGCGCTTCCCCCCTTGACGGGGAAACTGGCACGACGCGAAGCGGCGTGACTGCCCGCCTTCGCGAAAGCTTCGGCGGGTCCGGAATTTCACATGGTCCGCCGTAGCCTTTTGGCGTAGGCGGAATGGGGGATTTCGCGCTAACTCTCCGCGATGACCGATCTAGCTCGCATCATCGCCGAGGCCTACCGCTGGCAGCGCCGGCTAG